>CAVPAE010000006.1:0-966777 GCA_963701455.1 uncultured Gammaproteobacteria bacterium | reverse complement strand
CCATTCAAATTCTTCGGCTTACGACCCATCGATCAGCATAGAGAGCGGACCAAAAGACCATAAGTCACCGGGCCGGTGCTGCGAGTCACGGCCCCCCTTCTCCCGGCCTCGCCAGATCGTGGACAGCCATCCCGGTCCGCAGGACATACTCATTTCCAGACATCGTCAATTTTATTGTCCAGCAAGGCGGTATTCTGCAGCGGGTTGGAGAACATCTTCAAATAACGTGATGCCACCATCCTGGCCCCTGAATAGAACAGATGATTCGGATCCATGTAGATCTGCTCACCCTGCAATGTATTTAAACATCTCTCACCGTCACATATTGCAGATTTAGGGTCTATGAACCTGATTTCAGGGTGCCGTCTCGCCATTGCAGACCATAGTTTGCTGACGTGTGACTGTTCACGCTGGAATCGTGAAAGCGGGTAGCTGCCTCCTTTGTCAATACACCTGTCACCCGTATTGATCCAGCTGTTTTCCAGATATTCAGCAACCCGGCAACTCGAGGAAGGATAGGCAGGCAATTCGGGAATCTGCAGATAGACTACAACCGGAATACCTGCTGCTTTCAAAACGTTGAGGGTATGGTCAATGGCTTCTTCAAATCCTGGTTTAAAATAATTGTCTTCACCCATGTAGCGGGACCAACGAGCAGCTAAAACCAGAAAACCATCGAACCCCCCCCGGGTATACTCAAAAACTTCAGACCAGATTTTGCGAAATTCAGGCTGAATTTTATCTTTTTTATACTTATCTGTTTCCAGCAGGAAGGGTGACAACGTGCGCGTGATATTCAATCCTGTCAGTCTCGCATCCTCAGCCATAAATTCAAAAAAACCAGCAGCGCTGCCTGCATGCGAATCACCCAACAATATAAAATCAGGAAACTGCCCTTTTTCCAAAGGAGCGCCGGTCAGACAAACACCATCGTAGACAACATGTTGACCAAAAAAGCACTCTTTAAACTTGTTGTTACCGGTATTTTCCTGCGCCACTGATTTAGCAACAGCCTGAAGCCCCGGTGACAAACGGCCAGGCAAGCCGTCGCCATCCCGAACCTGCTTGATAAACAGGAAGAGACCGATCATCGGCACAAGAATCATAATTACAAAGGTTTTTCCAAAACTCCATTGGACAGCCCTGCAAGGGTTTTCAACCCAACGCCAGGTAATCCAGGACAGGACACCTGCTCCGAGAACAAGCAACCCGCTCCTGAGCGGAGTCAGATCGACATTGAGATAATGCGCCAGCGCAACGGGCGGCCAGTGCCAGAGATAGAAGGAATAAGATATAAGACCAATGAAAACTACCGGACGCCAGGTCAACACGCGCTTGACAGGATTTGAATGGCCGTTACTACCTCCCCACAGGATCAACATCGAACCCATGCAAGGCCAGACCGCATGGAACCCGGGGAATGGACTTCCATGTTTCAGGCCAAAAGCTGATCCTGTAATGAGCGCCAGACCCAGGGTACTGGCCAGACCACTTGAAAAGGCAGATGCAGGCGGCTTGATACGCTCGTATAACAGGCCCAAACTCACTACCCCGCCCATCAATAACTCAAAAGCCCGCGCAGGAAGCATAAAATAAGCCGCTTCCGGCACCGTTTGTACCATCCACTCTGAAAATATCACCAGGCTTACAAGCAATAGCAGCAAGATCAACTTGACAGACACATGCCGCGACATGCCTAACAACGCCAGCATCAATAGCGGCCATACTACATAGAATTGCTCCTCCACTCCCAAAGACCACGTATGCAGCAGAGGCAGTTCCCCGGCGTCTGCCGCGAAATAATCTGCAGTCTGTTCATGAAAATAGAAGTTACTGATTCCTAAAAATGCATAACGAATACTTGTTACAAAATCCTTGAAAGGTTCCGGTAACAGAAAATTCCAGACCAATAAAGTCGAGCCCAGAAATACGACCAGCAAGGCAGGGATCAGTCGCTTGATACGGCGTTTGTAGAAGGCCTTATAAGTGAACGTTTGTTGAGACATTTCACGGACAAGAATCCCTGTAATCAGGTAACCTGAAATCACAAAGAAAATATCTACACCAACAAAACCTCCGGAAACGGGAAATCCTGCGTGAAATAAAACCACCAGCAATACGGCTACAGCGCGCAGCCCGTCAATGTCTCTCCGATAACCTTCTACACGCATGGTGTGCTCAAATTGCTACCCTTTATCGCCCCGATCCGCCAGTCAAAACCACACTGCAGCGTTTCTGACCCCGCGTTCTTCTCATGGCACACCTGCTGGCATTTACATCGCCATTTCCAGTGTGTCCACGAAACCGGGGCAGGACCTGACCACTTCAGAGCTCGATTATAAAGGACAATACCGGACAAGACAGGACAGGCCTGTATAACCGGGAACGTACCTGAAAACCGTTGAAGGGTGACCTTCCCAGGGTTAGAATCCCTGCCTCAACGTCAAAACAAGACCCCACCAGGTATCTGTGAATGCGGAGGACACCTTAAGTTCTGCTTAAGGGGGAACTGCTAACCTTACGGCGATTGCACACCGAAAGTTACAATGGCAAAAGCAACATTCGAGGCAATACATGTGACCGGTAAATCCTACAAACTCGCGCAACAGAGATTTGGCCTGGAAAACACCTACAACCGCTACCCGGCAACTTACCGTGCCAGCAGTCGCCGCGACCGTTATGAGATGCGCTGTATCCTTCGTACGCTGGAACATATCCCGGCAGGCAGTCATGTGCTCGACCTTCCGTGTGGTACCGGACGGCTCACCGCCATGCTGCTGGAGCGGGGTTTCCGGGTCACGGGTGCGGACAGTGCACCCGGCATGGTCGCCGCAGCCCGCGAGAGCTTTGAGACTCGCGGAGATCAGGCCGACCTCGATGTAACGTTTGAGGTCAGGGATATCATGAACACCGGTTACGAGGACAAGGCGTTCGATGCCGTGATCTGTAACCGGCTATTTCACCATTTCACCGAAAGCGAGACCCGAAAGGCTGCGCTTGCAGAGTTGCACAGGATCAGCCGCGGCCCGGTAATCATTTCGTTTTTCAACTCGTTTTCCCTGAGCGCGATGTTTCGCAAGCTGAAGAACCGCCTCAAAAACCGCCAGCCTGTCGACAGGATTCCGATTCCGATGCGGGTTTTCAAGGCAGAATTGCAAGCGGCGGGCTTCAGCGTCAAAAAGGCGTATGCCGTACGCTGGGGACGCTCACCTCACTGGTATGTCGTTGCCGAGCCGGGTCACAACAAGATATGACCGGTGGTTGACCGCGTTTATCGATAACCGCGGAGTGCCTGCACACGCATCAAAGGCGCGTTCAATGACAGTTATGAAAGCCTGAACAAGTCGTCACCCCGGCCAAAGCCGGGGTCCAGCCTGTTGATTCCCCAGGATGATTCGCTTCGCTCACCCTGCGGCTCGCACCAGCCCCCGGATTTATCCTTCCAGGCGAGCCATGCCCGGAAATTCCGCCTGATACAGCTCAGCAATTGCCCCGGCGCAACGGCCGTTCCAGTTGCTGGCCGAACTCCGTCCCGGGGAGCCATTCTAAGTAAATCAGCCAGATCCAGCTCAGCAATTGCCGCTGCGCAGCGGCTGTTCCACGTGCTGGCCAAATTCCGTCGCCAGGTATTTGGCAAACTCGTCGCGCAGCTCGGGGTGCATGAGCGCATATTCCACGGTCGCCTGCAGGTAGCCCAGCTTGCTGCCGCAGTCATACCGCTTGCCGGCGAACTGGTAGGCCAGTACCGGCTCATCCTGCAACAACCGCTCAATCGCATCGGTCAGCTGAATTTCGCCGCCGGCGCCCCGCGGGATTCCCCGCAGGTGGTCGAAGATCGCCGGTGTCAGGATATAGCGCCCCACGACACCGAGATTGGAGCGGGCATCCGCCGGCTTTGGCTTTTCGACGATATTGCGCACCCGGGTGATGCGCCCGTCGGATTCTCCGGGATCGACGATGCCGTACTTGTGTGTTTCGTCAGGCGGCACTTCCTCGACACCGAGAATGCTGCAATCGCGATCATTGAAGACCGCGATCATCTGGCCGAGCACGCACTTGCGGCCGCAGTGAATCAGGTCGTCTGCAAGAATCACCGCGAAGGCTTCGTCACCGACAACCGGCTGCGCGCACAGGACGGCATGGCCAAGCCCCAGCGCCTCAGGCTGGCGGATATAGACGCAGGTTACATTTGCCGGCACGACTTCCCGAACGATCCTGAGTAAATCGGTCTTGCCGCGCTTTTCCAGCTCGGACTCGAGTTCATAATTCTTGTCGAAATGGTCCTCGATCGCGCGCTTGCTGCTGCTGGTTACGAAAATCAGTTCCTCGACGCCGGCATTGACCGCTTCTTCCGCTGCATACTGAATCAGCGGCTTGTCTACGACCGTGAGCATTTCCTTGGGATTGGCCTTGGTGGCCGGCAGAAACCGGGTGCCGAGTCCGGCAACCGGAAATACCGCCTTCCTGATTTTTCTGTCCATTTAGAGTGATTCCTTGCTATCAGCTTTCCGTATCAGTTTTTCTGCACCCGGTCATAGACATCGTCATAACGAACGATGTCATCCTCCCCGAGATAACTGCCCGACTGGATCTCGATCACCTCCAGCGGAATGTTTCCCGGGTTTTCCAGACGATGTCGCTCGCCGAGCGGGATGTAGGTCGATTCATTTTCATGCAGGTTGAAGATGCGTTCACCGCAGGTGACCCGTGCCGTTCCCTTCACGACAACCCAGTGCTCCGCGCGATGGTGATGCATCTGCAGGGAGAGTTGCGCGCCGGGCTTGACACTCAGACGCTTGACCTGGAAGCGTGGCCCGGCATCGATCCCTTCAAAGGAACCCCAGGGACGATAGACCCTGCGGTGGAACTTGTGCTCGTTGCGGCCCGTTTCCTTGAGCCGCTTGACGATTTCCTTGACGTCCTGCGCCTTGTCCTTGTTCGCGACCAGCACCGCATCGGATGTCTCCACCACGATGACATTCTCCATGCCCACCGTGGCGAGGCAGCGATGCTGGGCCACCAGGAAGGCATTATGCGTATCCTGCGCAATCACGTCACCCTGGATGACGTTGCCATCCGCGTCCCGCGGGCAGACATTCCACAGCGCCGACCAGGCACCGACATCGGACCAGCCGGCACTGATGGGCACCACCACGGCACGATTGGTTTTTTCCATGACGGCATAGTCGATCGAATCACTCGGGCAAGCGGTGAATGCCGCTTTCTGGACCCGCAGAAAATCGCTGTCCTCGGCGCCCTGCTCCAGCGCCTGGCGGCAGCAGTCCAGAATATCGGCACGATACTTGCCGATTTCCTCCAGCCAGCGATCCGCGCGCATCAGGAAGATACCGCTGTTCCAGTAATAGTCACCGGCATCGACGTAGCGCATGGCGGTCTGCAGGTCCGGCTTCTCGACGAATTTCGCCACCGTGTAGGCGGCACCTCCCTCAAGTTCACCGTTGCGCTTGATGTAACCATAGCTGGTTTCGGGGGAATCCGGCACCACGCCAAACGTCACCAGCGAACCTGACTGCGCGCTGACGCTGCCCAGTTGCACCATATCGACAAACCGCTGCGGCTCCGTCATGACATGGTCCGCGGGCATCACCACCATCATGGCATCGGGGTCGCGCGCCACGAGATAAAGTGCGGCAAGCGTCAGGGCCGGTGCGGTATTGCGGCCCTCCGGTTCGAGGATGATGGTTGCCGGTTTTTTTCCGAGCTGTGCCACCTGCTCGGCAACCAGGAAACGATGCTCCTCGTTGCAGACGTAGACGGCATCACCCAGTCCGGGAACAGGATCCAGGCGACAGGCGGTTTCCTGCAGCAGCGTGAGCTCCGAGACCAGCGGCAGCAGGGGCTTGGGGAAATGTTCGCGCGAGAGCGGCCACAGTCGTGACCCTGAGCCCCCGGATAGAATGACTGGATACAATGACATTTTTCGTTTCCCTGGCAATCAAGCAATGGAGAAGACCACCTTCCCCAACCTACAGGAACATCGGCTTCGCAGTTGAAAAATTGACAATCCGGCAGGCGCAGAGCCTCCGGGATGTCGCCGTCAACAGGAGCTATCGTACCGCATCCTGACAGCAATAGGCATGCACACAGGAAACAGGCTTCGCAAGAGACCGAGCCAGTATTGTCGAGACGGAAAGAAGACTGTAGAGACATCCCCCGCCATCCTGGTCAAACCGGGATGGCGGGGATGCAGAACTACCTGGAGGGTGAAACAACCGTCAGGTTGTCACGGTTGCGGTCAATTGTGGCGGCACCAATACCCTTGATACTGGCCAGATCGTCCACGCTGGCAAACGGTCCGTGGGTGTTGCGGTACTCGACAATCGTCGCCGCCTTCTTCTCGCCGACGCCATTAATGGCACTCGCCAGCGTGGCGGCATCCGCGGTATTGATGTCGACCGGACCGGCCGACACCGGCGCCGCCATGAGCAGCACAAGCATGAGATAAAACCATTTGAGATAATGCATTCCTGCCTCCTGTTGGTGACTTTCCCTGTATATGTTGTTACCTGCGGTATCCGCACCAGGATCACTGCATGCGAACACCACACCAGGGAAGATGCCGTACAGGCAGGCTATTGCAAAGCGGCGAGTTCCGAATTGATTGTACGCAAAACGCTGACCGGGTCGTCAGCCTGGGTCACCGGGCGGCCGATCACCAGATAGCTGGCACCACTGCTGATGGCCTCCTGCGGCGTCATGACGCGGCGCTGGTCGTCCTGCTGACTGCCGGCCGGCCTGATGCCCGGCGTCACCAGGGTGAAGTCCGGCCCGAGCCGTTCCCTGAGGACAGCCGTCTCGCGGGAGGAACAAACCACACCGTCGAGACCGCAGCGCTGCACCAGGGCTGCGAGCCGCAGCACATTGTCTTCCGGCGACCCGGCAAGACCGACTGCTGCGAGGTCCTGCGCATCCATGCTGGTTAAAATGGTAACCGCGACCAGCAACGGGTTGTGCCCTGCCCTTGCGCAGCCTTCACGCGCCGCCAGCAGCATCCGCTCCCCGCCGAGCGCATGGACATTCAGCATCCACACGCCCAGGTCCGCAGCGGCGTGGCAGGCGCTGGCCACCGTATTGGGAATATCGTGGAATTTCAGGTCCAGGAACACCTCGAAGCCGCGCGCAATCAGGTCCTCGACCAGCTGTGGCCCGGCACGGGTAAACAGTTCCTTGCCTACCTTCAGCCGGCATAGACCCCGGCTCCAGTCGCTCGACCAGCGCCAGGGCCGCGGTGCGGTCAGGGTAGTCCAGGGCCACGATTACCCTGGGTTCGGGTTTCTCCGCCGTGCTCATTCACTCATCCTCCGGGAAATTCATCAGTTACTCGCCCTCGACGCCGTGTATCGGTTTGACGGTATTCCAGTGCTTGCAGCCCGGGCACTGCCAGTGCAATGCCTTGCCGCAAAACCCGCAATCGTGGCATTTGTAGACCGGCTTGTTTTCCAGCAGCTTGTCGGTCATGTTTTTCAGGATCAGCAGGTTTTCCCGGGCTGCACCTTCACTGTTGGCCAGGCTGAGATCGATGAAGCGTGAAAGCCCGCGCACCGAGGGACGCTTGCCGAGTTCCCCGGAAATAAAAGCGGCGGCTGTCCTGTCGTCCTTCTCGCTGCTCATGATGTCGGCGAGCATCAGCACGGGCGTGATGCCGGCATACAGTGACACGGCCTTGTGCAGATAGTCGATCATCACGGGCAGTGTTCCGAGCTCCACGTGACAGGCGTACATGTCATCCAGAATTTCCGGCAGCAATTCAATGTCGCGCTCCGCCACCTGTTCATAGGCAGCCAGTGCCATCCGGTACTCGCCCTGCTGCCTCGCGATTACAGCGCGGATCAGGCGCGCGCGCGCGCAGTAGGGATCGAACTCACTGGCCTGTTCAAGCAGCTTGCACGCCTCCTCTATATTGTCGCGAGCGCGCGCATTTTCTGCGAGTTCACAGTAAAACTGGGCGATGATTGACCTGGACGGCTGCCCGCTGACAATGCCCATCTGCTCCGCAATCCTGATCGCACTGGCCCAGTCCTTTTCCTGCTGGTAGATATCAAGCAGCAGCGGCAATGCGCTGGAGACATGGACGTTGTTCTCTATCAGTTCGCTGAACAACCCTTCAGCACGGTCAAACAGGCCGGCCTTCATGTAATCCTCGCCAAGCTCCAGCAAGGCATCGTTGCGCTGCTCGGAGCTGAGACTGCTGCGTGCGATCAGGTTCTGATGGATGCGGATTGCGCGGTCTACCTCGCCCCGTTTTCTGAACAGGTTGCCGAGGGCGAGGTGAGTCTCGACGGTGTCACTGTTGACCTCGAGCATGCGGATGAAGACATCAATGGCCTTGTCCTGCTGCTCGTTGAGCAGGTAGTTCAACCCCTTGATGTATTCAGGCCCGAGAATGGAGTCAGAACAGCTACCGGGTTTCCCCCGGTTGCGGCGCCCGGCCATCCAGCCAGTGGCCGCGGCAACGGGCAACAGCAGCCAGAGCAGATCAAGCGTCAGCATGATAGCGAACCGGTATGCGCTGCTCCCGGCAACACAGTTGCCTGCAGCAGCCTGTCAGCAGGCCGCAACCGGGTGCTGCCGACGTTCAAACAAAAAGCCGGGGCACCTGCCGGCAAACTGGCGGGTGCCCCGGATGATCGGGTTACAACAGGAGACGATGTCACTTCCGGCAATGGCGTCACTGTCAGGACCGGAGGCGTATTCGAGGCAAGTCTCGCTATAACAATTCCCTTTCACGTGCGAGACCGGCATTGACCCGCTCCCTGAGCTCCTTGCCCGGCTTGAAATGCGGCACATGCTTGGCTGCCAGCGCGACAGATTCTCCGGTCTTCGGATTCCTGCCGATGCGCGGTGGACGGTAATGCAACGAGAAACTGCCGAACCCCCTGATTTCAATCCGTTGTCCGGTTGCGAGTGCCCAGCTCATTTGTTCAAGAAGACTTTTGACGGCCAACTCGACATCCTTGTGATTCAGATGTCCGTTTTTCGCCGCAAGTATCTCGATCAATTCAGACTTTGTCATTTTATCCACCAACCCGGATTAGATTTCCGTTCCAGTCATACTCGATGAATCAGCCGTGATCGCCTGCATCAGGCTATCGGCTGACTAGTCATCTCCATTCATTTGCTGCTTGAGCACATCGCCGAGATTCGTCGTTGCCTCCGTGGAACCCGAGCCGTAGTCCTGCATCATGGCGGCCTCGTCATCGGAGTCCTTGGCCTTGATCGACAGCATGATGGCGCGGCTCTTGCGGTCGACACCCATGAACTTGGCCTCGACTTCATCACCCACGTTCAGCACGGTCCGGGCATCCTCGATACGATCGCGGGACAGCTCCGAGGCACGCAGGGTACCGTCGACACCGTCTCCCAGGTCGATGATGGCTGCCTTGGCATCGACTTCCTTGACAGTACCCGTAACGACACTGCCCTTGCTGTGTTCAGCAACAAAATTCGAGAAGGGATCTTTTTCCAGCTGCTTGATGCCCAGCGAGATACGCTCCCGCTCGGGATCGACCGACAGCACGACGGCCTCGATCTCGTCACCCTTGGCGAACTTGCGCACGGCCTCTTCGCCCGGCTCATGCCAGGAGATGTCCGACAGGTGCACCAGACCGTCGATTTCCCCATCCAGACCGATGAAGATGCCGAAATCCGTAATCGACTTGATGGTGCCCTTGACGTGGTCACCCTTGTTGCGGGTCGCGCCGAATTCATCCCAGGGGTTCGGGAAGCACTGCTTGATACCCAGCGAGATGCGGCGGCGTTCCTCGTCGATGTCCAGCACCATGACCTCGACTTCCTGACCGATGTGAACGACCTTGGAAGGGTTGACGTTCTTGTTGGTCCAGTCCATTTCGGAAACATGCACCAGGCCTTCCACGCCCTCCTCGATCTCGACGAAACAACCGTAGTCGGCGATGTTGGTCACCTTGCCGAACAGCCGCGAGTTGGCCGGGTAGCGACGTGCCAGGTCCGCCCACGGATCCTGTCCCAGCTGTTTCATGCCCAGAGAAACGCGGTTGCGTTCCCGGTCAAACTTGAGAACCTTGACGTCGATCTCGTCACCGACGTTGACAATTTCAGAAGGATGCTTGACCCGCTTCCAGGCCATGTCCGTGATGTGCAGCAGGCCATCGATACCGCCGAGGTCCACGAACACACCGTAATCGGTGAGGTTCTTCACGATACCCTTCACCGTCATGCCTTCCTGCAGACTTTCCAGCAGCGCTTCGCGCTCGGCACTGAACTCGGTTTCCACAACGGCGCGGCGTGAAACCACGACATTGTTGCGACGCTGGTCCAGCTTGATGACCTTGAATTCCAGTTCCTTGCCTTCCAGGTAGACCGGATCGCGCACCGGACGGACATCGACCAGGGAGCCCGGCAGGAATGCACGGATCTCCTCGATATCCACGGTGAAACCACCCTTCACCTTGCCGCTGATAACACCCTTGACGATATCCTCGTTTTCAAACGCTTTTTCCAGACGACGCCAGACCTGATCACGTTTCGCTTTCTCGCGGGAAAGGCGGGTCTCGCCAAAACCATCCTCGATGGCCTCCAGGGAAACCTCAACCTCGTCACCGACCTGAACTTCAAGGTCACCCGAGGCGTTCTTGAACTCCTCGATCGGAATCACACCTTCCGATTTGAGACCGGCATGGACAATCACACTATCTGACTGAATATCAACAACTGTCCCGATTACAACTGCACCCCGACGCAACTCCTGGTTGACGAGGCTCTCTTCAAACATTTCAGCAAAACTTTGGGTCATGGGGGAAAACTTCCTGGGACCGTTAAACACGGCCCGCTATCTATGCGCCGCAATCTCCGGGAAGATCGCGACAAGTCTGGTTAAAAGTAAGGAGCGGAATACAGATCCCGATCCGGCGAAAGTGAATAGTATAACTGTATCTAGTTCATTGTATAGGGTTTTTTACACAACCCTGTGGACGGCGTCCAGAATGAGACGCAGGGTTTCGGATTCATCCAGGTCACTGTTATCCACGATCAGTGCATCCCCGGCGGGTTTCAGGGGGGATGCCTCGCGTGCTGAATCACGCCGGTCGCGGGTCTCGACCGCGCTAACCAGCTCCGCCAGATCCACCTCTATTCCCTTTTTTTTCAATTGGTTATATCTTCTCAGGGCGCGCACTTCGGGACGCGCCACCAGGTACAGCTTGAGGTCGGCATCGGGAAAAACCACCGTTCCCATGTCACGTCCGTCAGCGACCAGACCGGGTGACTGGCGGTAGTGCCGTTGCCATTCCAGCAGCGCCTGGCGCACCGCCGGCAGGGCCGCCGCCTGCGATGCCGCGTTGCCGCAGGTCTCGGATCGCAGGGCCTCGCCAACATCCTCGCCATCGAGCAGGATCTCCGGATTCTGCCGTGTCGGCAAACGGTAGCGTGCCTGCAGGCGACCGGCCAGCGCCGCCAGCGCCGTGGCATCATCCAGCGCCACGGATTCCTGCAACGCGGCATAGGCCAGCAGTCGATACAACGCACCACTGTCAAGATGATGCCAGCCCAGTTCCTCCGCCAGGAACTGGCTGATCGTGCCCTTGCCGGAACCGCTGGGGCCGTCGATGGTGATAACCGGAACGTGCATAGAAATCTCAGCTCGAGCTGTCTCGACGTTGACGCCGGCGTGGCGTGCCTGGCCGACGAAATCCGGGAACGAGGTGTTCACGTTGGCGCAGTCACGAATTTCTATGGCAGCCTGCGCCCGCAGTGCCGCCATGGTGAACGCCATGGCGATGCGATGATCGCCGTGACTGTCGACGCAGCCGCCGCCGAGCGTACCACCCTCGATCTGCATACCGTCCGCGGTTGCGACCGCATTGATGCCCAGCACCTTCAGGCCATCCGCCATCACCTGGATGCGATCGCTTTCCTTGACCCGCAACTCCTCGGCACCGGTCAGCACGGTCCTGCCCTGCGCGCAGGCCGCCGCGACAAAGATCACGGGAAATTCATCGATCGCCAGCGGCACGAGTTCGGGCGGGATATCGATCCCCCGCAGGGGTGCCGAACGGACATGCAGGTCGGCCACCGGTTCACCGCCGACATCGCGTGCGTTGCGCACCTCGATCGCGGCACCCATGCGCTGCAGGATATCGATGACCCCGGTGCGCGTCGGATTCATGCCCACATGTTCGAGCACCAGGTCGGAACCCGGTGCGATACTGGCACCTACCAGAAAAAATGCCGCCGAGGAAATGTCCGCCGGGACATCGATTTCAATACCGTGCAGCCCGTGTCCGCCATCCAGGCAAACCCGCCCGGGTTCACGCCGCAGCGGATAACCCATCCCCGCCAGCATGCGTTCGGTGTGGTCGCGGGTCGGCGCCGGTTCGCGCACACAGGTTGTCCCGGTGGCATACAGCCCGGCCAGCAGGACACTGGATTTCACCTGCGCGCTGGCAACCGGCATGTCGTAGTCAATGCCGGTCAGCGCCGCGCCGCCGTGTATCCGCAGCGGCGCCGTCCCGGCCGCTGTCGCATCAATACGCGCCCCCATGCCGGTCAGTGGCCGCACCACGCGCTGCATGGGCCGTCCCGACAGGGAGACATCCCCGGTCAGGGTGGTATCGAATGCCTGGCCGGCAAGCAGCCCCGACATCAGCCGCATGGAGGTCCCGGAATTGCCCAGGTACAGCGCATCGGCGGGCGCGGTCAGGCCATGCAGACCCACCCCCTGGATGCGCACCCTGCCGGCCTGCGGCCCCTCGATATCCACGCCCATGGCGCGAAACGCCGCCAGTGTCGCCAGGCTGTCCTCACCTTCCAGAAAACCGCTGACCCGGGTTTCCCCCTCGGCCAGCGAACCCAGCATGATGGAACGGTGTGAAATCGACTTGTCGCCGGGCACCCGCAGGCGGCCGGTCAGGCAGCCGCCGGGCGTTGCATGAAAGCGCAGTTCACTCATGAGCGTACCCCGGGTTACTTGTGCACAAAGCGGTCGCGAGCCGCCTTGGCATCCGCGAAAATCTGCAGCAGACGGTCACCATCGCGTGCCTCCACGGCTCGATCCAGCACCTGCAGGTCACCGATAAAGCGCTCGATCATCTGCTGGATCGCATCCCCGTTGGCGATACAGATATCGCGCCACATGACGGGATCGCTGGAGGCGATACGGGTGAAGTCCCGGAATCCGCCGGCCGCATACTCGAAAATTTCCGCCTTGTCCTGCAGCCGCGCCAGGCTCTCCACCAGGGTAAACGCCAGCACGTGCGGCAGGTGACTGGTTGCCGCGAGCACCGCGTCATGATGCACGGGTTCCATGTCCACCACCTCCGCGCCGGCCACCTCCCACATGCTCCGCACCCGCTGGGTGGCAGCGGCGGCGGTTTCCGGCAACGGTGTGAGGATCACCCGGCGATTGCGATACAGGTCCGGCAGCGAGGCCGCCACCCCGCTCTGCTCGATACCTGCGATCGGGTGCCCTGGCACGAAGTTCTCCGGCACTTCCCCGAATGCCCGCCGTACCGCTTCGATGACGCTGACCTTGGCGCTGCCGGCATCGGTCAGCACGGCGCCATCGGCAAGATGTCCCCGAATTGCGCTGAAGACGGGTTCCATCGCACCCAGGGGTACCGCGACCAGCACCATGTCTGCGCCGGCTACCGCCCGGGCAAGATCGGTTTCATAGCTGTCGATAACACCCAGTTCGATGGCATGCCGAAGATTCTCCGGGTTGCGCCCCGCTCCCACCACGGACCTGCAATAGCCGGCCTCGCGCAATGCCCGCGCCAGCGAGCCGCCGATCAGGCCAACACCGATGATGCAGAGTCGCTCGATCATGCCAGCACCTTTTCCAGCGCTGCCAGGAAGCGCGCATTCTCATCTGTACGCCCGATGGTCACGCGCAGGTGCTGCGGCATGCCGTAGTTTGCGACCGGGCGCACGATCACGCCTTCCTGCAACAGTGCGTTGTAGACCTCGAGCGCGGCGCGCCCGGTATCCAGGGTCAGGAAGTTGCCGGCCGATTCGATAGCGGCAAGCCCCAGCCGGGAAACACCGGTCAGCAACTGGAACATGCCTTCATGGTTGCAGCGAATGCTCTTGTCGAGATGTTCGTTATCCTCCAGCGCCGCGAGCGCGGCGGCCTGGCCGACCAGGTTGACGTTGAAGGGATGCCGCACCCGGTTCAGCAGGTCGGCGACGGCCGGATGCGACAGCGCATAGCCAACCCGCAAGCCGGCGAGTCCGTAGGCCTTGGAAAAGGTGCGCGTCACGATCAGGTTCGGAAACCGTTCCAGCCAGCGCGAGGTATCCGGGTAGCTGGCGTGGCCCACGTACTCGAAGTACGCCTCATCGACCACCACCATGACATGTGCCGGCAGGCTGGCGATGAAGTCTTCCAGCTCCGGCTCCGCCAGCCAGGTCCCGGTCGGGTTGTTGGGGTTGGCGATAAAGACCAGGCGGGTCGTGTCATCCACCTGCTCCTGCATCGCGGCAAGATCGTGGCCGTACGCCGGACCGCGGCTGCCGTCGTGAGCGGGAGCCACCCTGGCCTGCGCGCCAACGGCCTGCACCGCTATCGGGTAGACAGCAAAGGCATACTCCGAGTAAACCGCGGAATGCTCCGGCGTCAGGAACACCCGTGCAACCAGGTCGAGGATGTCATTGGAACCATTGCCCAGGGTTACGCATTCCCGGGACAGCACATGTTTTTCCGCCAGCCGCTGCGCCAGCGTGTGGCCGCTGCCCTCGGGATAGCGCGCGATGTCCTGCAACACGGCCTGCGCCGCGGCAACTGCCAGGGGGCTTGGCCCCAGGGGATTCTCGTTGGACGCCAGCTTGATGGCATCGCGAATCCCGTATTCGCGTTCCAGTTCCGCGACCGGCTTGCCCGGCTGGTAGGGCCGCAACTGGCGCGACACCCGGTGCCGCCAGGTCGAAAAAGTGGTTATCCGCGACAGCCATCAGCATTTACTCTCTCAAGCCTGTAGCAGGTAGCGTCGTAGTCCACACGATTCTAGACAGCCGATTTCGGATATGACCCCAGCACCCTGACGGCAAAGGTCTCCTGTTCCAGGTCACTCAGCGCAGCGGCGACTGCGGCATCCTCACGGTGCCCGTCCACATCGATATAGAAGACATATTCCCACATGGCCTGGCGTGAGGGCCTGGACTCGATGCGGGTCATGCTGATGCCGTGGTCGGCCAGCGGTCGCAGCATGCGATACAGGGCGCCCGGCCGGTTGCGCACCGAGATCAGCAGGGAGGTCTTGTCATTGCCGCTGGGCGCTGCCACCTGCATGCCGATCACCAGAAAGCGGGTCGTATTGGTCGGCTCGTCCTCGATATTCGGCTCCAGGATCACCAGGCCGTAGAGCTCCGCCGCCGTATCGCTGGCGATGGCTGCAGCGGATTCATCTTCACTGACCAGTCGCGCCGCCTCGGCATTGCTGCCGACCGCAATGTGCTCGGCAGCGGGCAGGTTCAGCTCCAGCCAGCCGCGGCACTGTGCCAGCGCCTGCTGGTGCGCCAGCACCCGGGTGATTTTCACATCACTGCGCTGCGCCAGCAGGTGATGGTGAATGCGCAGCTCAACCTCGCCGCAAATGCCGAGGCGCGAGTACTGGAACAGGTCAAGGGTGTGGCTGATGACACCCTCGGTGGAGTTTTCCACCGGTACGACGCCGTAATCCGCGGCCCCGGCCTCGACTTCGCGAAACACATCCCCGATGCCGTTCAGTGCCAGTGTCTGCACCGAATGGCCGAACTGTTTCAGCGCGGCCGCCTGGGTGAAGGTGCCTTCCGGCCCGAGATAGGCGATGGTGAGCTGTTTTTCCAGCGCCAGGCAGGCCGACATGATTTCGCGGAACAGGCGCACCATTTCCGCGTCCGGCAGGGGACCGGAATTGCGCTCGCCGATGCGGCGCAGGATGACGGCCTCGCGTTCGGGACGGTAGAAATGCGTGTCTTCGCCGGCGGCAAGTTTTACCGCCGCGACTTCACGGGCGCAGGCCGCCCGCTGGCTTATCAGCGCCTGGATCTGTTCATCCAGGCTGTCGATGCGTTCGCGCAGCTCATCGAGTTTGCTGTCGTCGCCCATAACCGGCTGCTATAACGCCCTGACGTTGAGCACGCCTTCAATCGCGGCGATGCTGGCCAGGCAATCCGGTTTGACCGGCGTATCAACATCCACCAGCGTATAGGCCAGGTCACCGCGCGACTTGTTCAGCATGTCGAGAATATTCAGGTTGGAACTGGCCATGCAGGTGGATATCTGCCCCAGCATGTTGGGCACATTTCTGTTGACGATGCCCAGGCGGTAGCCGGTGTTGCGCGGCATCATCATTTCAGGGAAATTCACGGAATTCCTGACGTTGCCGTTTTCCAGGAATTCGCGCACTTCCTCGGCCACCATGATGGCGCAATTTACCTCGGCCTGGTGCGTGGAAGCGCCCAGGTGCGGCAGCGCGATCACCCGCGGATGGTTCTTCAGCAGGTTGCTCGGGAAATCGCAGACATAGGCGTAGATCTTGCCGGCATCAATCGCGGCAACCACGGCCGAGTCATCGACAACGCCGTTGCGCGCGAAATTCAGAATGATGGCATTGTCCCGCATCAGCTTGAGCCGTTCCGCATTGATCATGTGGCGGGTTTCGTCCACCAGCGGCACATGGAAGCTCACATAATCCACGTGGGTCAGCAGTTCCTCGATGCTCGCCGCCTGGCGCACCTCGGAGGACATTTCCCAGGCGCGGCGCACGGTGATACCCGGATCGAACCCGACGACATGCATGCCTTGCGCCAGGGCGCCGTTGGCCACCTGGACACCGATCGCGCCCAGCCCGACGACGCCCAGTGTCTTGCCCGGCAGTTCGAAACCGACGAACTGTTTCTTGCCTGACTCCACCGCCTTGTGAATAGCTACATCCTCGCCTTCCAGGGAACGGGCGAAATCCCATGCCTGGCAGATGTTGCGCGAGGCCAGCAGCATGCCGGCGATAACCAGTTCCTTGACGGCGTTGGCATTCGCGCCCGGTGCATTGAATACCGGGATGCCGGCGGCGCTCATCCGCTCGACGGGAATATTGTTGACGCCGGCACCGGCACGACCGATCGCCTTGACCGACGGCGGCAGTTCCATGTCGTGCATATTGAAGGAACGCAGCAGGATGGCATCCGGATGCTGGATCTCGGAGGCCACTTCGTAGGTATCCCGGGGGAAATGTTCCAGCCCGGCGGGTGCGATATTGTTCAGCGTGAGAATTTTTTGCATTAGGGTTCTATGTCAGGCAGTCATAATTCAGGAAGTTGCCGCGGGGCTCATGCCCGCAACAGCGCTCAGCCGTGCGTCCGTTCGAACTCGCCCATGAAGTCGATGAGCGCGGCGATGCCGCTCTCCGGCATGGCATTGTAGATACTGGCACGCATACCGCCCACGGAGCGGTGTCCTTTCAGGTTCAGCAGGCCGGCCTGCCCTGCCTGTTCCAGGAAAGCGGCGTCGAGCGCGGCATCCGCCAGTGTGAACGGCACGTTCATCCAGGAGCGGCACGCCGCATCCACCGGGCTGCTGTAGAAGTCCGACGCCTCGATCGCTGCATACAGTTGCTGCGACTTGCGCCGGTTGATTTCCGCCATGGCATCCAGGCCGCCCTGGCCCAGCAGCCACTTGAACACCAGGCCGGCAAGATACCAGGCGTAGGTCGGCGGCGTGTTGTACATCGACGCGTTGTCGGCATGCACCTGGTAGTCGAACATCGTCGGCGTACCCGCCAGCGGCTTGCCTATCAGGTCATCGCGCACGATGACGACGGTCAGCCCGGCCGGGCCGATATTTTTCTGCGCCCCGGCGTAGATCAGTCCGAAGCGTGATACATCGATTGGCCGGGAAAGAATCGTCGATGACATGTCAGCGACCAGCGGCACCTCTCCGGTCTCCGGTATCCAGTGGAACTCCACACCGCCGATGGTCTCGTTCGGTGTGTAGTGCACGTAGGCGGCACTGGAATCGAGTTGCCAGCTTTCGAATGCGGGGATTGTGCTGAAATTGCCGGCTTCACCCGTGGCGGCGACGTTAACCTCGCAAAACTTGCGCGCCTCGCCGATGGCCTTCTTCGACCAGGCGCCGGTATTGATGTAATCCGCACCACCCTTGCCGCGCAGCAGGTTGATCGGGACCATGGCGAACTGACTGGTGGCACCTCCCTGCAGGAACAGCACCCTGTAGTTGTCCGGTATCGCCAGCAAGTCACGCAGATCGGCCTCCGCCTGTTCGGCGATGGAAAGATAGGCCTTGCTGCGATGGCTCATTTCCATCACCGACATGCCGCTGCCGTGCCAGTCCAGCAGTTCATCACGCGCCTGCGTCATCACTGCCCGCGGCAGCATCGCCGGTCCGGCACTGAAGTTATAGATATCAGGCATGCTCAATTACCTTCATTCTGATGTTTCCTCATTCGTTTTGGCATCGTCGGCATCTTCGTCCTCGCCACGATCCTCGATAATGCGCTCGATACCGACCAGCTGTTCGCCGGCATCCAGGGCGATCAGGCGCACGCCCTGGGTATTCCTGCCCATCACGGAGATCTCGTTGACGCGGGTGCGCACCAGTGTCCCGCCGCCGCTGATCAACATGACTTCGTCCGTTTCGTCAGCAGGCACAGCGCCCACAACGGCACCATTTCTTTCCGTAACCTGGATGGCGATGACCCCCTGGCCACCACGGCCGTAAACGGGGTAGTCCGCGGCCAGGGTGCGCTTGCCATAGCCGTTCTCGGTAGCGGTCAGTACCGGGCTCTCGCTGGCGATGATCAGGGAAATGACCTGCTGACCTGACTGCAGCTTGATGCCGCGCACGCCGCAGGCGGTGCGTCCCATGGCACGCACGTCAGCCTCGCGGAAGCGGATCACCTTGCCGGCATTGCTGAACAGCATGATGTCCTGGGTGCCATCGGTGATCGCCACATCGATCAGGTAGTCCTCGTCGCGCAGGTCGATGCCGATGATGCCGTTGGCACGCGGGCGGGAGAAATCCACCAGCGGCGTCTTCTTCACGGTACCCAGCGCCGTCGCCATGAACACGTAGTGGTCCGTCGGAAAAATCACGTATCGGCAGAATCGCATTGATGCGCTCGTCCGCCTCCAGCGGCAGCAGGTTCACGATCGGCTTGCCGCGCGCGGCGCGGCCGGCCTGCGGCAATTCGTAGACCTTGAGCCAGTAAACCTTGCCGCGGCTGGAGAAGCACAGAATGGTATCGTGGGTGCTGGCGATAAACAGCTTGTCGATGAAATCCTCTTCCTTGACGTCCGCCGCACTCTTGCCGCGGCCGCCACGGCGCTGGGCGCGGTAGTCCGACAGCGGCTGGGATTTTGCATAGCCGGCATGCGACAGCGTCACCACCACGTCTTCCTCGGTGATCAGGTCTTCCAGCGTGAGATCGAGATGGTCGGTGAGGATTTCCGTGCGGCGCTCATCCCCGTAACTGGTCGCGTATCTCGGTCAGCTCGTCGCGAATCACCTGCATCAGGCGCTCCGGATTCTGCAGGATGGCCAGCAGTTCGTCGATCAGGTCGAGCAGTTCCTTGTATTCGTCGACAATCTTGTCCTGCTCCAGCCCGGTCAGCTGGTGCAGGCGCAGATCGAGGATGGCCTGGGTCTGTGCCTCGGACAGACGGTAGCCATCGGCCACCAGTCCGTAACCTTCTTCCAGTTCATCCGGCCGCGTGGCAATCGCTGCCGGAGCGTTCCAGCATGTCGGTCACCGCCCCCGGTTCCCAGCTGCGGGCCATCAGGGCCTCCTTGGCCACGGCGCGGTTGGGCGATGACTTGATGACCCGGATCACCTCATCGATATTGGCCAGCGCGACGGCGAGGCCTTCCAGGATGTGGGCCCGCTGGCGCGCCTTGCGCAGGTCGAACACGGTGCGCCGGGTAACCACATCGCGGCGGTGACGAATGAAGGCCTCAAGGCACTGCTTCAGGTTCAGCAGCTGCGGGCGGCCATCGACCAGCGCCACCATGTTGATGCCGAAGACATTCTGCAGCTGGGTATGCTGGTAGAGGTTGTTCAGCACCACTTCCGCCACTTCACCACGCTTCAGGTCCACGACCATGCGCATGCCGTCCTTGTCGGACTCGTCGCGCAGGCCGGAGATACCCTCGATCTTCTTGTCCTTGACCAGCTCGGCGATCTTTTCCAGCAGGCGCGCCTTGTTCACCTGGTAGGGCAACTCGGTAAACACAAGGTGTTGCCGCCCACGGGCCTCGTCGGTCTCGACGTGATTGCGCGCCCGTATCTGGATGCGGCCGCGCCCGGTGCGATAGGCCTCGTGAATGCCACGCACACCGTTGATGATCCCGGCCGTCGGGAAATCCGGACCCGGCACGTATTCCATCAGTCCGTCGATATCGATCTCGGGATTGTCGATAATCGCAAGACAGGCGCTGATGATTTCCGTCAGGTTGTGCGGCGGAATGTTGGTCGCCATGCCCACGGCAATACCGGCAGAGCCGTTGACCAGCAGGTTCGGTAAACGCGTCGGGAAGACCGAAGGTTCGTGCTCGGTCTCGTCATAGTTGGGAACGAAATCGACGGTTTCCTTGTCGATATCGGCGATCAGCTCGTGCGCTATCCGCGCCATGCGGACTTCGGTATAACGCATCGCGGCCGGGGAATCGCCATCCACGGAACCGAAGTTGCCCTGGCCGTCGACCAGCATGTAGCGCAGCGAGAACGGCTGCGCCATGCGCACGATCGTGTCGTACACCGCGGTATCGCCATGCGGGTGGTATTTACCGATGACGTCACCGACGATACGCGCCGATTTCTTGTAGGCCTTGTTCCAGTCGTTGCCCAGCTCGCTCATGGCGAAGAGCGCACGGCGATGCACCGGCTTCAGACCGTCACGCACATCCGGCAATGCCCGTCCCACGATCACGCTCATGGCGTAATCGAGGTAGGACTGCTTCATCTCGTCCTCGAGATTGACGGGCAGTATTTCTTTTGCGAAATCGCTCATTTGGGAGTGAAGTGCGCTTCCTTGTTCAGGTGACCGGGCGCTGCAGGTGGCGTTTGAGGCAGCCGCAAGCAACAAAGACCGCGCATTTTAACATAGTCGCCTCCCCCACTACAGCCGAAAAATAATGCTTTCCGTGGGCGCTGAGGCCGCCTGCCAAAGAAAACACGTATCCCTGGCCGGCTATTTCAGGTCGGGTTGCACCACAGGCAGCGCGGCCAGTTTTTCCCTGTCCGGTGCCGCCACCACGCCCGCTTCCGTCACCAGGTAATCGACCAGCCCGGCAGGCGTGACGTCGAATACCGGGTTCCAGGCTGTTGCCCCGGGCGCAGCGATCCGCCGGCCGGCCAGTTGCAGGACCTCGTCGGGCGAACGCTCCTCGAGCGTGACCTGCTGCCCGTCCGGCATGTCCCTGTCCAGCGTGGAGAGCGGCGCAACGACCATCATGCGCACCCCGTGGTAGCGACAGGCAACCGCCAGCTGATAGGTGCCGATCTTGTTGATGACATCACCGTTGGCGGCCACCCGGTCGGCCCCGACGATCACCCATTGCACACGTTGCTGCTGCATCAAAAGAGATGCCGCACTGTCGCTGAGCAAGGTCACCGGGATTTGATCGCGCAGCAACTCCCAGGCCGTCAGCCGGGCACCCTGCAGCCAGGGCCGCGTTTCATCCGCGTAGACCTGGCGGAGCTTCCCCGCCGCCCAGGCACTGCGAATCACGCCCAGCGCGGTCCCGTAACCACCGGTCGCCAGCGCCCCGGCATTGCAGTGCGTCAGCACGGCACTGCCCTTGTTAATGAGCGCAGCACCCGCCTCGCCCATCTGCCGGTTGGCGGCGATATCCTCGGCGTGAATCCGCCTGGCCTCGTCGAGCAACGCCGCGACCGGCTCATCACCGGCCGTTGCCAGGCGGCGCTGCATGCGTTGCAGCGCCCAGACCAGGTTCACCGCCGTGGGACGCGCAGCTGCCAGGACCTGGATATCCTGCAGCACGCCGGCCTGCCATGCCTGCGGGGACTCCAGGACATGCCGGCTGGCCGCCAGTACCACGCCATAGGCCGCCGTGATACCGATGGCCGGCGCACCGCGCACCACCATGTCCCGGATCGCGGTGGCCACCGCCGCCGCATCATTAAATTGCAGGTAGTTTTCTTCATCCGGCAGGCGGCGCTGGTCCAGCAAGCGCAGGCCGGCGTCCGTCCAGCGGACGGCTGAAACAGTGTCATTCTGGTCATTCATGGCTTTGCATGGGTTCCCGAAACCGGTGTAATCGGGGTATTCTACTGATTCCAGCGGAAAAAACCGTCCTGATGGGGCTGGTTTAACATTCCGGATACGACATGCCGACCCCGCCGATCTCTTGCGCGGCTAAACATATCTATGCTACTGATAAGTAATGACAATAATCTCTATTAACGGGGCCAGACATGACAACCCTGATCGCATTTGTTGTTTTTTAGCTACGCAATTTGCGAATTTGTGGTTTTTTTGAAAATTGTTGTTGCATTTGTGCAATGAGGATTGTAAAGTGCGCAACGTGCAATGATAACCTTATTTCAATCACTTGAACTGTGATCTAGAGTACAATCTCAGCAAATCTGGCAAGACGAGCAAATAGACTTTTTATCAACATCCCACAGGAGCGGTTACACATGAAAAACGACTATAAAATCGGAGGAATAGTCGCCTCTATTGCTGCCGGACTGCTGTTCGCAAGCAGCGTTACAGCCCATGAAGCCGGCAAGGCTGGCGCAGGTTACGTCGGCGATGCCAACGGTCACTACGTGACGGACAGCGCGGGCAACTGCGTTCGCACCGGTTTCTGGAAGGCCGAAGACATGACCGTGGACTGCGGCCTCGAGGTGGTTGAAGCACCGCCACCAGCACCGATGGCACCCGCCGCTCCGGTCTATACAACCTCCACCATCAAGGCTGAAGCCTTGTTCGACTTTGACAAGTCCAACCTGAAGCCGGAAGGCAAGGCAGCCATCACAGCGCTTGACGACCAGATCAAGAGCCAGGGTGCCCAGGTGATCGACATCAACGTGGTGGGTCACACCGACAGCATCGGTACCGAAGAGTACAACCAGGCACTGTCCCTGCGTCGTGCCACATCCGTCAAGGACTACATGGTCAGCGAAGGCATCGATGCGGGCATCATCGATGTCAGCGGCAAGGGTGAATCCGAGCCGGTGGCCAGACAACAGCACCAAGGCAGGCCGTGCCCAGAACCGTCGTGTTGATATCAGTGTCGGTGTCAAAACGCCGAAGAACTGATCCAGCCGCATGAAGTAATGCCTGCCCGCCACCCGGCTACCGGGTGGCGGGCATTTTTTTGTCTCGCAACCATGGAGAGTACCGTGCTGCATGCCGCCTGAAATCACCGCATGAACAACATCGATACCCTCATCCATTGCCGCTGGATTGCCCCGGTCGAACCGGCAGCGACCCTTTACGAACATCACAGCCTTGCCATTCAGGAAGGCCGCATCCTCGACATCCTGCCGACTGTCGAGGCACATACCCGCTATACCGCTGACACTGAACACCACCTGGATCGCCACCTGCTGATCCCGGGACTGGTCAACGCGCATACCCATGCAGCCATGTCGCTGCTGCGCGGACTGGCCGACGACATCCCGCTGGAGGAATGGCTCAACGGGCATATCTGGCCAGCCGAATCACGCTGGGTAAACGAGGAGTTTGTCCACGACGGCACGCAACTCGCCATCGCCGAGATGCTGCGCAGCGGCACCACCTGTTTCAACGACATGTATTTTTACCCGGATATCACGGCACGGACCGCGGCCGCCTGCGGCATGCGCGCCAGCGTCGGCCTGATCGTGATCGATTTTCCCACGGTGTGGGCAAACGACGCCGGCGAGTACATCTCCAGGGGCCTCGCCGTGCACGACAACTATCGCGGCGATCCGCTGATCAGCACGGTGTTTGCACCACATGCCCCCTACACGGTATCCGACCAGCCTTTGCAGCACATTCGCGTCCTCGCCGACGAGCTGGAGATCGGCATTCACATGCATGTGCACGAGACGGCAGACGAGGTCGACAAGGCCGAGGAACTCACGGGCCAGCGTCCCCTCGCCCGCCTGCATGATCTCGGACTGGTCTCCCCGGCACTGATCGCCGTCCACATGACCCAGCTGGGCAGCGCGGAAATTGCCGCCTTCGCTGCTGCCGGCGGCCACGTGGTGCATTGTCCGGAGTCCAACCTGAAACTTGCCAGCGGCTTCTGCCCGGTGCAGGCGCTGCTTGCCGCCGGCGTCAACGTGGCGCTGGGCACCGACAGCGCGGCCAGCAACAACGACCTCGACATGCTCGGCGAGATGCGCACCGCCGCGCTGCTGGCGAAAGGCACCAGCGGAGATGCCAGCGCACTGCCGGCACACGAGGTGCTGCGCATGGCCACCCTGAATGGCGCCACTGCGCTGGGGCTGGGCGAGGAAACCGGTTCACTGCAGCCCGGCAAGTGGGCGGACCTGGCCGCCGTCAACCTGGATACCCCGGAAACCCAGCCCGTGTATGATCCGGTATCCCAGCTGGTGTACGCTGGCGGGCGCGAGCAGGTAACCGATGTCTGGGTGGCCGGCCGGCAGTTGCTGAAAGAGCGCCGCCTGACCACGCTGGACGGCAACGACATCCTCGCGCGCACCCGCGGCTGGAGAGACCGCATTCAATCCACTCACCAAACATAACCTGCAGAACCATGACCGAAGCGATACACAACGTCGATCACGACGAGATAGCCAAGTTCGAAAAGCTGGCCGGACGCTGGTGGGATCCGCACAGCGAGTTCAAGCCGCTGCACGACATTAACCCGCTGCGCCTTGATTACATCGACCGGCTTGCCCCGCTGGCCGGCAAACAGATCATCGACGTCGGCTGCGGCGGCGGCCTGCTCACCGAAGGCATGGCCCTGCGCGGCGCGCATGTCACCGGTATCGACATGGGCAAGGCACCGCTGGCGGTCGCCAGGCTGCACCAGCACGAATCCGGGCTGGAGATTGACTACCAGCAGGCGACCGCGGAACAGGTCGCAGCGACCCGGGCCGGGCACTTCGACACCGTGACCTGCCTGGAAATGCTGGAGCACGTGCCGGACCCGGCCGCCGTCATTGCCGCCTGTGCACAGCTCATCAAGGATGATGGCCACGTATTTCTCTCGACCATCAACCGCAACCCCAAGGCCTACCTGTTCGCCGTGGTCGGTGCCGAATACCTGCTGCGGATGCTGCCCAGGGGCACGCACGACTACAGCAAGTTCATCCGCCCTTCCGAGATGGAGTCATGGGCGCGTGACTGCGGCCTGCAACTGACCGACCTGACCGGCATGAGCTACAACCCGCTCACACAGGAGTACAGCCTCGGCGGCGATGTCTCCGTCAACTACCTTGCCTGCTTTCGCAAGGCCTGACCCGTGCCCGGCGGCATCCAGACCGTCCTGTTCGACCTCGACGGTACCCTGCTCGACACGGCACCGGATCTCGCAGCCGCACTGAACACGGTGCTCGCGGAAAACCACCGCGAACCACTTCCCTTCGAAACCATCCGGCCAGCCGTGTCGCACGGCGGCGTCGCCATCGTGCGTCGCGGCTTCCAGCTGGAGGCATCCGACCCCGCCATCGAGCCGTTGCGCCAGCGCCTGCTGGAAATATACCGGGCGAACATCTCCACGCACACACGGCCCTTCCCGGGCATGGCCGAGGTACTCGACACCCTGGAGGCACGCGGCCTCAACTGGGGCGTGGTCACCAACAAGCCTGGCTGGCTGACAGACCCGCTGCTCAGTGACCTGGGGCTGCTGCAGCGCGCCGCCTGTGTCGTCAGCGGTGACACACTGGCGCAACGCAAGCCGGACCCGGCACCCATGCTGCACGCCTGCGCGCTTGCCGGCAGCGAACCGCAGCGCTGTGTCTATGTCGGCGATGCACAGCGTGATGTCGAGGCGGGAAACAAAGCCGGCATGTACACCCTGGTCGCCCTGTTCGGTTATTTCCAGGACAATGACCGGCCACAGGAATGGGAGGCAGACGCCATGATCGACGCACCCGCCGACCTGCTGGCGTGGCTCGACCGGACTGAAACCCGCGGCATTATCTGACTCTCCCGCACAACAAAACGCCTGCGACTTCGATGGTATGATCCGGGCCATGGCCGTTAATGAAATCACCTTCCTGATTCTGGTTGTCGTCATCTCCCTTGAAATTGGCGCACTCACGGCCTACCTGATCGAGAACCGGAAATTCAACCGCCTGCGTAACAAGTACCAGCGCCTGCTCGTCGAGCTCGACTATGAGCGCAAGGCAGCCGTGGCGCGCGAGGCCACCTTCGAGGAAACCACCCGCACCCTCAAGGACACCTTCAGCCGGCTGGCAGGCAATGCACTCCGGGACAACACCGACCAGTTCCTGCAGCTTGCGCGGGAGAACATGAAGCAGTTCCAGATCCGCGCGGAGAGTGATCTCAACCGCAAGGAGCAGGCGATCGAGGGACTGGTGAAACCCATCCAGGACGCCCTCGGCAAAACCGAGTCGGAAATGCGCCGCATGGAGAACGAGCGCAAGGAGGCGCAGGGTGCACTCACCCGGCACCTCGAGACTATCGCCGAATCCCATCGACTGCTGCAGGGCGAGACCCGCAACCTGGTGCAGGCCCTGCGGCGACCCGAGGTGCGCGGCCAGTGGGGCGAGCTGACGCTGAAGCGGCTCGCCGAACTGGCGGGCATGGTGGAGCACTGCGATTTTACCGAGCAGCCGACCGTGGCCGGCGAATCCGGCCAGCAACGCCCGGACATGGTGATCCGCATGCCTGACAGGCGCGACATCGTCGTGGATGCCAAGACCCCGCTGGATGCCTATCTTTCCGCCGTGGAAGCCACGGAAGATGCGCAACGCAGCAAGCACCTGGAGCGGCATGCGCGCAACGTGCGCCAGCGCATCAGGGAGCTTTCCGGCAAGGCCTACTGGAAGCAGTTCCGGCACAGCCCCGAGTTCGTGGTGCTGTTCATCCCCGGCGACCAGTTCCTCAGCGCCGCGCTCGAAATCGACACCGCGCTGCTCGAGGACGCACTGGAACACCACGTCATCCTTGCCACCCCCAGCAGTTTTGTCGCCCTGCTGCGCGCCGTCGCCTACGGCTGGCGGCAGGAGGCGCTGGCCCGGAATGCCGAGGAGATCCAGGCAGTGGGACAGGAGATGTATGCACGCCTGACCACCTTCGCCGACCACCTCGCACGACTGGGCCGCAGCCTCGACAACAGCGTCGACGCCTTCAACAAGGCGGTTGGTTCCTATGATTCCCGCGTTCTTCCCGGGGCGCGCAAGTTTGCCGAACTGGGCGTCACCGGCAGCAACACGCCCCCCAAGGTAGAGCAGATCGAGCGTGCCACGCGGCATGTGGAGTCACGCTGCGATACCAGCGAAGCCGATACCGGGCCGCAGCACGGCAAGGCCGGGGCCTAGCCCGCAGACCACGCAACCGCCACGCCTTTCCCCTTCCGGCCGCCGCCGGTCATCCGTGTGAATAATTCACAGCTGCCGCGTGATTTGTTCATACGCCTGCGCGTCAATACTACCTATGCTTGTCATATCAGGGAGGATATCCACGGATGGCCCGCCAGGGATGGCCATGCACCGGGATATGGCGGAACCACTGCAGATAGTTGGCCTGCAGGGCAACGCTTCAGTAGCGAACGGACGGGGAAAGGCAATGGGACAGTCAGAAAGGATTTATCTGGTTGACGACGATCCCGCGATACGCGATGCGCTGGGGCTGTTCCTTGAGCGTGAAGGCTACGATGTGTTGCAATTCAGCACCGCCAGCGAACTGCTCGATGCCGTCAATGACGCAAGCCGCGCCGTCATCGTACTGGACCATTACCTCGGTGGCATGTCCGGACTTGAACTGCAGGCGGAACTCAATGGTCTTGGTATCGAACTGCCCGTTATCTTCATATCAGGCAGTGGTGACATCGCGCTTTCCGTCAAGGCAATGAAAGCCGGAGCCATGGACTTCCTTGAGAAACCGGTCGGTAACGAAGCGTTACTGGAGACCGTGGAAACTGCCTTCAAGAGGATGAACGATCTCGATGAGACCCGTCGACTCAGGGAGCTGGCGCAGCAAAGATGCAGCAGTCTGAGCGAACGCGAACGGGAAGTGATGGAGCATATTGTTGCCGGCATGTCCAACAGCAAGGTTGCCGAGAATCTCGGACTCAGTATCCGCACCGTCGAGGTACACCGCGCCAATGTCAACAAGAAGATGAGGACGAACTCGCTGGTAGAACTTGTGCACCTGGCAGACCTGTGCCAGTGCTGCCAGTCGGAAAACTGAACTCGTCAGTTGCATATATTCTGGATTGACAACCCATTTCACCCCATGAATTACAGGATGCAATGACTATTTCATGCCATTCCTGGAATTCACCGCTGGTGATCTTCTGGTCCGGTTTTGCAGGCGCAAATCGCGGCTGAAAGCCGCTCCTACAGGTGCAACTATTGGCTGTAGGAGCGGTCTCTTTATGCCCGTTCTTTGGGTACTGACCGCGATGCGGACTTAAGCAACCGCACCGTAGAACTGCATACCCGACTGCCTGCAGCATCAAGGGTTTGCTTGTCATCCCCCTGTTTCTGTCCCATTATTGATTCTCACGAAACGCTACCCTGAAACAGCTCATCCTGATGACCAGACAGGCAAAGGCGCTGTTGCTGGGAGTCCTCACCGGCCTGTTTGGCGTGATTGTCAGCAGCCTGCCCGGCATGCACGCGCTCGAGGAAAGCACCGGCCTCGACCTGCTGTTCAAGCTGCGGGGAACCCGCGCGCCGCCTGAAGACGTCATCGTCGTCAGTATCGACAAGCTCTCCGCGCAGGCCCTGGGGCTGCCAAACGAACCTGCACAGTGGCCGCGCAGCATCCATGCGCAACTGGTAAACCGGCTTGCCGCTGCCGGGGCATCGGTCATCGCACTCGATATCTTTTTCAGGGAAGCACGGGGACCCGGGGAAGACCGGCTGCTGGCGCAGGCCATCAGGGATGCCAATCGCGTGGTCCTGTTCGCCTATACCCGCAAGGATATCACCCGCCTGTTTGATGCAACCGGCAAGTACACCGGGGAGATGATCACCCAGCAACTGCTGCCGCCCGTTGAGGAACTTGCCACGGCGGCCCGTGCCATAGCGCCCTTCCCCCTGCCGGTCTACCCGGTCAGGGTCAGCCAGTACTGGGCCTTCACCAGCGGCACCGGCGAGTTGCCGAGCGAACCGGTGGTCGCACTGCAACTGCATACGGCTGCGGCCATTCCCGAATTGCAGGCACGGGTTGCCGACCTGGCCACGGCGCCTGCTCGAAAACCGGCCACATCCGGCAGTCAGCCTGGAGCCGGCCTGGTGCATGAAATACAGGCATTGCGCGCAACCTTTGCGGCAAACCCGGACCTGGCAACTGCGCTGCGTGGGGCATTCAGCACCGACACGAAACAGCATGGTCTGCTGCTGGCACTGCTCGGCCTGTATTCCGGCCCGGACAGCCGTTACCTGAACTTTTACGGACCGCCGCAAACCATTACCACCATTCCCTACGCACGCCTGCTGGCGCCCGGGAACACCCGGCCAGGAGAGACAGGGCTGCCCGACTTGCAGGGCAAGGCGGTGTTCGTGGGTTACTCGGAACGCCTGCACCCCGAACAACTGGATGAGTTCTACACCGTGTTCTCACAGGACAACGGACTGAACCTGAGCGGGGTGGAAATCGCCGCCACGGCATTCGCCAACCTGCTGGAAGACCTGCCCGTCACCCCGCTGCCGTTACCGGTTTTCTATGGCCTGCTGCTGGCATGGGGCGTCCTGGCAGGTGCACTGGTACGGCTGCTGCCGGCTGTCCCGGCGATCCTGGCGGGAATTGGCCTTGCGGGTCTCTACCTCGGCGGCAGCCATCTCCTGTTCAGCCATTCGGCAGTGTGGCTGCCGCTGCTGATGCCGCTGGGACTGCAACTGCCGCTGGCCCTGTTCGCCGCCCTGTTGTGGCATTACCTCGACGTCAACCGGGAACGGGAAACCATCCGCTCGGCTTTCGGCCTGTACCTGCCCCCGCAGGTGGTGGACGAACTTGCCAGCAAGCGCGCCGATACCCAGGCAGCCGGACAACTGATGCACGGGGTCTGTCTGTCCACCGATGCCTACGAATACACCCGGATGTCGGAAGCCATGCCGCCCGCGGAGCTGGGTGAATTAATGAATGCCTACTACGAAACCCTGTTTCAACCGGTGCGCAACAACAACGGCATTATCTCCGACGTGGTGGGCGATGCCATGCTGGCGATCTGGGCGGCGGTGAAACGGGAACCTGCTATCCAGCGTCAGGCGATCCAGGCGGCCCTGGAGATCAACCGCGCCCTGGATGCGCCTGCAAACGCAGGTATGCGGCACTGCCTGCAGACACGCATCGGTCTGCACAGCGGAGAAATCCTGCTGGGCAACATCGGCGCGGTGGACCATTACGAATACCGGGCCGTCGGGGATATCGTCAACACCAGCACGCGCATCCAGGGGCTGAATTCACACCTGGGAACGCAAATCCTGCTGAGCGCGGAAGTCCTTGCCGGTGTCGCTGGCCTGCAGACACGCGAGCTGGGCAGCTTCATCCTTTCAGGTAAATCCCGCCCCGTGGTGATCCATGAACTGCTGGGTACCGAAGCCGACCCGGAAGCAGCCAGCCGCAGTGGCTACCTGGCGCGCTTCGCCGAGGGACTCGCCGCGTTTCGTGCCGGCGACCGGCACACGGCTGAATCGATATTTTCGGCACTGCAGAAGGAGAACGATCGCGACGGCGTGCTGCGTTTTTTCCTGGCCCGCTGCCGCCTGCAACCGCCGCCTGACCAGGACGGAATGATTCGCATGGATCTCAAATGATCCCGGTCAATTGATCCACATTAAGGAAATCCTGAACAATTCGTCACCCCGGCGAAGGCCGGGGTCCAGTTTGTTGATTTCCCTAGATTCCGGCCTTCGCCGGAATGACGAATCATAACTTGTTCAGAGACTCCTTAAATCGAGCAAAACTCCTGTTCACAGGGTTGGTTTTCCAGCGCAGGACACTTAAAGTACTCCTCACAAACACTACAAATAGCGCCATATACGTAAAACTACTTAGTACTACGTAGTTTTACGTATATGGCTAAACAACATGATAATCGCCCGCAATGCCGGGCTTTTTCGGGGAGAGAGTTCTTTGACTTTTCAGCGACGCGTTATTCCATCACCTGTATCGGCTTGCAACTCGCACTGGCATTCGCCTCACCACACATCACTGCAGCAGAGCGCTGCGAATCCAGCATCGCCCGTGCGGTCTCTATACAAGGCCCCCTGGATGTCCGCTATGCCGGTGAAACGGACTGGCAGGCGGCAACCCGGGAAGAGGAGTACTGTCCCGGCGATGCCGCTGCGTACCGGTGCGAACAGCCGGGTTGCCATCCAGTTGTACCCGGAAACCATTATCCGGCTGGACCAGTCGAGCTCCATCGTGTTTACACCCGCGGAAACCACGGATGGCTCGACCTGGCTGGAACTGCTGAAAGGTGCGGCCCACCTTATCAGCCGCGATCCGCGCTCGTTGAAAGTCATCACCCCGTTTGCCAATGCTGCCATCGAAGGCACGGAGTTCCTGGTCGAGGTCGCAACGAACCAGACGGATGTGACCGTTTATGAAGGCCGGGTCCGGGTCGAGTCCGCTGCAGGCGATGTCGCAGTGGCTGACGGCGAGCAGGCTATCGCGCAGGCCGGAATGGCCCCGTTCAAGCAGGTGCTGGTGCGCCCCCGTGATGCCGTTCAGTGGACGCTGTATTACCCGCCGGTGCTGACGTCCGGCAACACCACGCTGCAACAGGCCGCGCAGGCGCTTGACGTCGGCCAGGTCGATGCCGCCCGCGGCCTGCTCGACATGCTGCTGCAGCAGGACCCCGGCAACAGCGATGCACTGGCACTGCAATCGATTATCGCCCTGACCCTGAACGACAAGGATTCCGCGCTGGCACTGGCGACACGTGCAGTGGAGGCCGCACCGGAATCCGCCACGGCCAGAATCGCGCTGTCCTATGCACAACAGGCGCACTTTGACTTGTCTGCCGCGCTCGCCACCCTGCAGTATGCCGTCCGCAAGCAACCTGGCAATGCGCTCGCCTGGTCACGCCTGGCGGAGTTGTGGCTCTCCGTGGGCGACCTTGACCAGGGCGTGAATGCAGCGGAACGTGCCGTGGCACTGGACGTGAACGTTGCCCACACCCAGACCGTACTGGGCTTCGCCTGGTTGACGGAAATCCGGCTGCCCGAGGCCACGGCGGCATTCGAGAAGGCCATCGCACTCGACCAGGCCGCGCCCCTGCCCCGCCTCGGCCTCGGGCTGGCAAAGATACGCCGCGGCGAACTGACAGCCGGCCGCGAGGAAATCGAAGTCGCCGTGGCGCTGGACCCGGGCAATTCCCTGATCCGCAGCTACATGGGCAAGGCCTACTACGAGGAAAAACGCGACAGGCTGGCAGGGACCCAGTACGAGATGGCCCGGAAACTGGACCCCAACGATCCGACGCCGTGGTTCTACGACGCCATCCGCAAGCAGACGGAGAACCGCCCCGTCGAGGCCCTGCATGACCTGCAGACCTCCATCAAGCTGAACGACAACCGCGCGGTCTACCGCTCCCGCCTGGAACTGGATTCCGACCTGGCGACACGCAGCGCCAGCATTGCACGGATTTACACGTGACCTCGGCTTCGAACAACGCGCCCTGGTCGAGGGCTGGCAGTCGGTCAACACCGACCCGACCAATTTCTCCGCCCACCGCCTGCTGGCTGATAGTTATTCTTCCCAGCCGCGCCACGAGATCGCCCGCGTTAGCGAACTGCTGCAATCGCAGTTGCTGCAGCCCCTCAACCTGACACCGGTGCAACCGCAACTGGCCGAGACCGACCTGTTCATCCTGGAAAATGCCGGCCCGTCAGATGCGGCATTCCTGGAGTTCAATCCACTGTTCACACGCAACCGCCTTGCCCTGCAGGCCAATGCTCTCGCCGGGGGCAACGACACCCTGGGCGATGACCTGGTACAAAGCGGCGTGTACAACAACTGGTCCTGGAGCGCGGGCCAGTTCCATTACGAAACCGACGGCTACCAGGACAACGGCGACCAGAACGAGGACGGTCTACAACCTGTTCGTGCAGACGGCAGTTAGCTACAAGACCAGCCTCCAGGCCGAGGTACGGCATCTCGAGAGCGATGGCGGTGATCTGCAGCTGCATATAGACCCGAACTTTATGAGATCAAATGAACGCAGGACCATCGATACCGATACCGCACGGCTGGGCCTGAATCATAAATTCACCCCCCACTCGGAAATCATCGCGTCCTATATACGTCAGGATCGTGATGAGAATCTGCATTCCGAGATTGCATCACTCTATACGGCTGATCTGGACGGGCCGGTTGATGGCTATGTATCGGAACTGCAGCATCTGTGGCGAAGTAAATCGCTTAACCTGATCAGCGGCATCGGCTACTTCGATGCAGACAGGAAGCGAAATGAACGTGTCATCGACAACTCCTTCATGGGTGACGAATTTCTGTTCAGTGACATAACAGCCACAGAACACGATGACATCACCCATGCGAACGCCTATATCTATACCTATTACCTGCCGCGCGACAACCTGACCGTGACAGTTGGCGGGAGCTACGATGATTTTGAGAACGACAAGACGGTTAACTCGGTCACCAACCTGGATGCTATTCCGTTCCCGATCACCTCGACCGACAAACTCACACACGATGTCAACAAGTTCAATCCGAAGCTCGGCCTGAGCTGGGAGTTCATCCCCGACACCACCCTGCGAGCCGCCGCCTTTCGCACGGTCAAGCGCAGCCTGATCTCGAACCAGACCGTGGAACCGACCCAGGTCGCGGGCTTCAACCAGTTCTACGATGATCCGGAAGGTACCGTGACAAAGCGCTACGGCGTGGCGCTCGACCAGGTATTCAGCCCCGACCTCGCGGCAGGCATGGAATACTCCTGGCGTGACCTCGATGTTCCACGCATCCAGGTAACACCGGTTCCGGATGTGATTGAATCCGACTGGCAGGAGCGCTTCGGGCGGGCCTACCTCCTCTGGACGCCACACCCGCGCCTGTCCATCGGGGCGGAATACCAGTACGAGCGCTTTGCGCGTACCGACGATTTCACCGGTGAACTGGAGGCAACCCGGGTCCGGACCAACAAGCTCCCCCTGAGCATCAATTATTTTCATCCCCGACGGCTACATCGCGAAACTCAAGGCCAGCTACATGGACCAGACAGGTGACTTCGCTGATACAGCCGGGCAGTACGTTGACTGCAAGAACAGGATGAAGATTTCTGGATCGTGGATACCGCGCTGGGCTATCGCCTGCCGAAACGCCGTGGACTGGTCAGTGTCGGTGTCAGCAACCTGTTCGACGAATCGTTCAACTTCGTCGATACCGATCCCTTCAACCCGCGAATCTATCCGGAACGGCTCGTCTACGGGCGCATTACCCTGGCGTTCTGACGAACCGGCCGAGTCCACAGCTCGGCAGACAGAATAAAGCAGGAGCCAGCGGCCCACCACGGCCGCTGCAAAGCACTGCGTCGCCCCGGAGTAACGGGCGCGGCAATCTACCGGCAAGCAGCAGGGAGGAGATCATGAGCGGAAATGTGAAATTCCAGATCGAGTTCGAGATGGACCCCACAGGCAAGATCGTGGGCATCGAAAAGATCGGCGGAGGCGACGCGGGAAAGGCACCGGCGGCCCCTGCACCACCCCACTCGGACATCATCGTCATGGCCGCAACCAAACACAGTCCGGGACATCTCTGCTTCTGGTTTCAGGGCCAGTGGGTTTGTTTCTAGGACCCGGCAAACTCCATCGTTGCAATCATCCTCCTGTAGGAGCGGTCTCCTGACCGCGATACCAGACCCGGACAATCGCGCCGAAGGGCGGCGCTCCTACAGGTGCTTCTGGTTGTGTAGGAGCGGTCTTCTGACCGCGATGGATGTTTGCACGATCGCGCCGAAGGACGGCGCTCCTACAGGTGCATCTATTGCGTGTAGGAGCGGTCTTCTGACCGCGATGGATGTTTGCACGATCGCGCCGAAGGGCGGCGCTCCTACAGGTGCATCTATTGCGTGTAGGAGCGGTCTTCTGACCGCGATGCGAACCTCAAACAATCGCGCCGAAGGACGGCGTTTATGCCCTTTAGGGTGCTCCTACAGGACGGAAGCATAACTTCACGATCGGGGAAACTTGCAGCAACCGATACCGGTCACCACCCCGCCGGCAATTTCTCCTTGATCACGATGTGGCGGTTTTCGTCGATCTCGATATAACCGCCCTCGCGCAGGTCTTTCAGGACGCGGCTCACCATCTCGCGCGAGGAACCGACGCGATTGGCGATATCCTGCTGGCGCAGTTCCTCATTGATCACCAGCACATCGCCGACCGGCCTGGCCAGTTGCAACAATACCCGTGCCACCCGCCCGTAGACATCCAGCAGTGCCAGCGTGCGCACGTTCTCCGTCAGCGCCCGCAGGCGCTTGACCATGCCCAGCATGATCTTCTTTTGTGCCGCTGCATGATTGTCCAGAAATTCCTCGAAATCGGCCTTTGAAATCACCGACAGCCGGCACTTCTCCAGCGCCATGACCGAGGCGGAACGCGGCCCGGAATCCAGCAGGGCCAGTTCCCCGAAATATTCCCCCGGTCCCTGGACATTCAGGATCACTTCCTTGCCCTCGTCATCGTTCAGGTAGACCTTCACCCGGCCGGACAGGATGCAATAGAGGGAATCGCTGTAATCCCCCTCGGTCATGAAGACGGCGTTGCGTGGAAACTTCCGCGTCACCGCGCGGCGCGAAAGGAATTCCAGCTCGGCGTCATCCAGGTCCGCGAACAGGGGTATATTCTTGAGCATGGTCCAGCCTGTTTAATCGGGTCCTGTTATTGTGCCACAACCGGTAACCGTACAGCCGGTCAGTGTCGCCGGGACAACATATTAGCCGCCCGAATCATGCAAACCCGGGTATAATTCGCCCGCATGAACGCCATCCCCGACACCCTGCATGACTGGAACCCCGCCCCCGAACTGCTGCACGACCGGGTCATCCTGATCACCGGCGCCGCCAACGGCATTGGCCGCGCCGTCGCCGGTGCCTGCGCCGCGCATGGCGCCAGCGTCATCCTGCTGGACCGTGACGTGCGTGCACTGGAGCAGGCCTACGACGAAATCACCGCCGCCGGTCATCCCGAGCCCGCCCTGTATCCACTGGATCTCAAGGGCGCCACGCCGGATGACTACGCCACGCTGGCCGAAACCATCGAAAAGGAATTCAGCCACCTCGACGGGCTGGTGCACAACGCGGCACACCTCGGCGCCCTGGTGCCGTTCGCCAATTTCGAGCACGAACTCTGGTTCGAGACGCTGCAGGTCAATCTCAATGCGCCCTACCTGCTGACCATGGCCTGTCTCGGCCTGCTGCAGCAAAGCCGGGACGCCTCGATCGTGTTTGCCGCCGACGCCGCTGGCCGCCACGGCAAGGCCTACTGGGGCGCTTATGCCGTCTCCAAGGCCGGCGCCGAGGGCTTCATGCAGATACTGGCGGATGAACTCGAAGCGAATACGCCGATACGGGTTAACAGCCTGGACCCGGGCCCGGTGCGCACCGCGTTGCGGCGCATGGCCTATCCCTATGAAGACCGCAATTCACTGCCGGAACCGGCGGACGTCGTCAAACCATTCCTGTTCCTGCTCGGCCCCGACAGCCAGGGCATCACCGGCCAGCAACTGAGCGCCGCGGACCTGCTGTAGGAGCGGTCTCCTGACCGCGATTGCGGCCTCAAACAATCGCGCCGAAGGACGGCGCTCCTACAGGTGGGCTAGCAGGTGTAGGAGCGGTCTTTTTATGCCCGTTCTTTGGGTACTGACCGCGATTGCGAACTCAAACAATCGCGCCGAAGGGCGGCGCTCCTACAGTTAAACTAGCAGGTTTAGAAGCGATCTCTTTATGCCCGTTCTTTGGGTACTGACCGCGATAGCAACATCTCAGTCCAGCAAATCGACGTGAATCCCCTGCGCTTCCAGGGCATCGGCGCGCGCACCGATGAACCGCTGGAAATCGGGCTGCTCCAGGTAGCCTCCCGAGGCGACATAATCCATGGCGGACTGGATGTGAAAGGACCGGAGCCAGGCCTCGGTACGGAAGACCTCGGTACCGGAGGCATCGAAGAACACCAGTGTCGGCGCATACTGCACGTTCAGCTCCCGCGCCCATTCAGCCACGCTGCCGGTCTTGCCGTCCGGCCGGGCCACCGGTTCCTGCGACCACATATCCAGCAGCACGACATCCAGCCGCGCCAGCTGCTCACGGCTTGCCGGACGCTTGAGAATATCCAGATGAAGCTCATCGCAGGGCGCGCAGTCCTGCTGCTCGAACATCACCAGCAGGGGCCGCCCGCCCGGACGCGCGGCCAGGTTCGCCTCGGGTGACAGCCAGGCGGGTTCGCGGTGCAGCACCCCGCTGGCAGGTGCCGTTGCCTGCGCCGCAAACCAGGTCCTGAAATCCGGGTCCTTGCCGTCATGGCGCGCGGCATAATCCAGGGCCGCGTTGAACTTGTGCGGCGGGTAGTAGCCATTCACGCGCAGTACCACGCTCCCCGCCTCGTCGAGAAACAGCAGCGTCGGCGTGAACATCACCCGCAGCGACTGCGCGAAGGCCTTCTCGGTGGTCAACTCGCCGGCGAAACCGGTGACCTCGCGGTCGCCCCACATGTTGATGGCGATCACCGCGAAATGCTCGCGCATCCGGGTCTCGGTATCCTTCAGTGCAAGATTGGTATCCAGCAGTTTTTTGCAGTAGGGACAACCGTCCTGGTAGAAGTACAGCAGCACGCGCTTGTCCGCGGCGGCCGCGTCACTGACATCTTCACGGATATCCAGGAACGAGTTGACGAACCAGTCCGGCTTTTCCTCGTAACCGGGGTTGATCATGCCGGCTTCCAGCCCGGTCGGCGGCGATACCGGTTCCGCCTGTACACCGCTCAGGAACAGCAGCAAGGGAATTGCCAGCAGGTAACGGAGGATCTTGTGCAGCATGCGCTTCACCATTGTGTCCGGATTGGTGTCTGACAGAATGATCTTAGCAGAGACCGCGGGAATAGCAGGCAAAACCCCTCTGTCCGCAGGGGAGTCAGCCGACGGCGGTATGCGCCGCGGGACAGCGTCCGGCCAGCACGCAGTCAGCGCAGCGCGGCCGCACCCGCAGACCTCCCTGGCATGGCGCACGATCAGTGCATGCAGCTCGTTGAATGCGTCGACGTCGGTGCCCATTGCCGTCTCAACGGCGCTGCGCAGCTGTTCGTAGGGCTCGTCACCACTGCACAGGCCAAAGCGTGAGAACAACCGGCGGGTGTAGGCATCGACCACGAAAACCGGCCGGTCGAAGGCATACAGCAGCATGTCATCGGCGGTCTCCGGCCCGATGCCCTTGACGGCCAGCAGCGCCTCGCGCAGTTCCGCCGTTGGCAGCCGCGCGAGCGCCGGGTAGCCGCCCGCCTGCCGGTACCAGCGGCAGAATGCCTGCAGGCGTTGTGCCTTGATATTGAAATAACCGGAGGGTTTCAGGCACCGCGCCAGGTCCCGCTGCCGCAGTCCTGCAATCCGGTCGGCATCGAGCCAGTCGCGCGCGACCAGGTTGGCGATCGCCTTCTCGACATTGGTCCAGGCGGTGTTCTGCGTCAGCACCGCGCCCACCATCACTTCAAAGGGCGTTTCACCGGGCCACCAGTGCTGGGGCCCCCAGGTGCGCAACAGCGTGGCAAACAGCGGCGATAACCTGCGACGGTCGATCTTCAGCAAGGACAAGGGACCTCTTGCATGGACACCGCCCGTATGCCAGGCACGCAGGTTGATGAGCCTGCGAAGCCCAACGAGCGGGAATTCCGTCGATTCTTGCCATGTTGGGCTTCAGTTGTTCAGCCCAACCTACAATCTGCGTTCGTCGCAATGACGAGACACGTGAATTAATTAATCAGTGATTCCCTAGCGCCGGCGGCGGCCGTACCTGGCCTCCGCCTTGCGCCGCCGCGGCGGCGCCTCCGGCACGGGCAGCTTCACGGCCGCATACAGGGCGGCCAGCTCCTGCGGCGTCAGGTCCTGGAAGCGTCCGGCGCGCAGGCTGCGCTGAAGTTCGACCGGGCCGAAGCGGATCCGGATCAGGCGACTGACCTGCAGCCCCTGCGATTCCCACAGGCGCCGCACCTCGCGGTTGCGCCCTTCCCTGACGATCACGTGATACCAGTGATTGACGCCCTGCCCGCCGGCATCCTTGATCGAGGCAAACGCGGCCATGCCATCATCCAGCATGACCCCCTCCTGCAGGCGTTGCAGCACGGCATCCTCCACTTCGCCCAGGATACGCACCGCGTATTCCCGTTCGATCTGCCACGAGGGATGCATCAGTCGATGGGCCAGCTCGCCGTCCGTGGTGACCAGCAGCAGGCCGGCGGTATTGAAATCCAGCCGTCCGACACTGATCCAGCGGCCGCTGCGGATCTTCGGCAGGTTGTCGAAGATGGTCGGACGGCCCTCGGCATCCTTGCGGGTCGTCAGTTCCCCGGCCGGCTTGTGGTAGGCCATGGTTCGCGGCGGCCGCGACTCCGTACTCGCGGCAGCAACCAGCCGGCCATCAACCCGGATGCGGTCGTCTGCGGTAACGCTGACCCCCAGTTCGGCAGGCTTGTCGTTCACGCTGATCCTGCCCTCACGAATCCAGTTCTCGATCTCGCGACGCGAGCCGTAACCGGCCTGTGCCAGGAATTTTTGCAGTCGTTCGGCCATGGGAGCGGGACTAGCGGGCGACGCCGCTAGCGGCCTGACGCGGCGAGCGCGTGCAGGCGTGCCGCGTCGTGAAAAAACAGGCGGGATTGATAATCATATGGTCGTTGCTGTTCCGTTAAGTTGTATTGAAATCCAGAAACATCATATATACAAAGCTGATTACGATGATATTGAAGCACAGGACATGACGACCCACTAGTCGAAACAAAAGAGAATTCCTTCTCCCGTTGGAGGGTGTTGTAAAAGGGTGTATCCCCTTCTCCTTTATGCCCGTTCTTTGGGTGCTCCGGGAGAAGGCTGGGATGAGGGGATATAAAATCAGGCGGTTATCCTGTTTTATCCCCTCACCCTAACCCTCTCCCGCAGGGAGAGGGTACTTTTACGACACCCTCCGATGGGAGAAGGAGTTAACGGGATAGCAACGCCATAAGGCAGTGAATACCGAGGGTCGGACACCGCCGCTGCAAGCTGCCGCATGCGAATGCAGCCGCTAATGAATGGTGGCGCCGGACTCGCCGACAGCCGGTTCCGCTACCGGCAGGGATTCCTCGGTCTCGGCGGCAGCTTCCGCCGGTTCTTCCGCGTCGCCGTCCTCCACCTGCAAGCCGGGGATATCCGCCATGTCGAACTCCAGCTCCCGCCCGATCTCGTTCAGGTCGCGCAGTTCCGCCAGCGAGGGCAGCTCGTCCAGTGTCTTCAGGCTGAAATAGTCCAGGAACTGCCGGGTAGTCCCGTACATGGCGGGACGGCCGGGCACCTCGCGGTGACCGACGACGTGGATCCACTCGCGCTCCTGCAGGGTCTTGATGATGTTGCTGCTGACACTGACGCCGCGGACATCCTCGATCTCGCCGCGCGTGACCGGCTGGCGATAGGCGATCAGTGCCAGGGTCTCCAGCAGGGCGCGCGTATAACGCGCCGGTTTTTCCTCCCACAGCCGGGACACCCAGGGCTGCATGCTGGCGCGCACCTGGATGCGGTAGCCGCTGCCGACCTCGACCAGGTCAATGCCGCGGCCGGCATAATCTTCCTGCAGCGCCGCCACGGCCTCGCGCACCTGCGTGCGCTCCGGCTTTTCCTGCTCCTCGAACATTGCCAGCAGCTGGTCGAGTGTCAGGGGACGTCCCGCAGCCAGCAGGATCGCTTCGATGACCGTTTTCAGCTGTTCTGTTTCCATTGCTTTCTACCCTTGCTCAGGCGCTTGCCTGTTCCGCCATTGGCTCTTCCGGCACGGATACCGGGGCATCCTCGATGCGGGTCGCGGCTTTGACATGAATCGGGGCATAGGGCTCCGACTGTGTCAGTTCAATGAGTGATTCCTTCATCAGTTCCAGCACCGCGAGAAAGGAGACCACTACGCCCATGCGGCCCTCGGAAACCGTGAACAGGTCGGTGAATGCAGTAAATCCGGTCGAGTTCACCTTGCCGAGAATAATGGACATGCGCTCGCGCACCGACAGGGATTCCATTTGCACGTGATGGTGGGCGTACATCGAGGCCCGCTGCATGACCTGCTGGAAGGCCGCAACCAGGTCGTTCAACTCCACTTCCGGCGGCAGCCTGACAACCTTCTGATCGGGAGCCTGGGCATGTGCCTGGAAGACATCGCGGCCCAGCCGTGGCAAGGCGTCCACGTCCTCGGCGGCCTGCTTGTAGCGTTCGTATTCCTGCAGCCGGCGGATCAGCTCGGCACGCGGATCGTCTTCCTCGCCCTCCTCCGCTGCAGGTGGCCGCGGCAGCAGCATGCGGGACTTGATCTCCGCCAGCATCGCGGACATCACCAGGTACTCGCCTGCCAGCTCCAGCTGCATCTCCTGCATCAGCTCGATGTATACGACATACTGCCGGGTCACATCGGCGATGGGGATGTCGACGATATCGAGGTTCTCCTTGCGGATCAGGTACAGCAGCAGATCCAGTGGCCCTTCAAAGGACTCAAGGATAATCTCCAGCGCCTGCGGCGGGATGTAGAGATCTTTGGGGAGTGCTTCGAGGACCCTGCCCTGGACAACGGCGAGGGGGAGTTCTTCCTGGTGCTGGATATCCGGCGTGACTTCGCAACTCTGGTTTTCGCTCATGTAACTCCCTGGTACGTGGTGACCGCGTCGTAGCCTAGGGACGACTTGCATCGTCCGGGCGATACTAACCTATTTTCAACGGGATGTCCCCGGTTTGCCGTAATTATTGCGGGCGGTTCAGGTGTAGCTCAGGCCCATCACGCTGCGCACTTCTTCCAGCGTTTCCCGCGCCACTTCCCGCGCCGCCTCGGTCCCCTCGTTGAGGATGGTGCGGACCCGGCCCGGGTTCTGCTCGAATTCACGGGCGCGCGCCTGCAGCGGTTCGAGCTCCGCCAGGATGCTGTCGATGATCGGCTGCTTGCAATCCAGGCAGCCAATGCCGGCGGACGTACAGCCGCTGCGCACCCAGTCCTTCACCTCGGCGCCGGAATAGACCTCGTGCAGCTGCCACACCGGGCAGATGTCCGGGTTGCCGGGATCGGTGCGCCGCACCCGCGCCGGGTCGGTCGGCATGGTGCGCAGCTTCTCGCCCACGGCAGCGGGATTCTCGCGCAGGCTGATAGTATTGTTGTAGGACTTGGACATCTTCTGCCCGTCGAGTCCCGGCATTTTCGAGGCCGGCGTCAGCAGCGCCGCCGGCTCCCGCAGGATCATGCGGCCGCTGCCTTCCAGGTAGCCCAGCAGGCGTTCGCGGTCCGCCAGGGCGAGGTTCTGCTGTTCCGCCAGCAGGGCCTGCGCCACGGGCACGGCCTCGTGGTCTCCCTTCTCCTGGTAGCGTTTCAGCAGCTCCCGGAACAGGCGGGCGTTTTTCTTGCCCATCTTCTTGATGGCCGCCTCGGCGGCCGCCTCGAAACCGGGCTCGCGTCCGTAGATATGGTTGAAGCGGCGCGCGACCTCGCGGGTCAGCTCGACATGCGCCACCTGGTCCTCCCCTACCGGCACCTTGTCGGCGCCGTAGATCAGGATGTCGGCGCTCTGCAGCAGCGGGTAGCCGAGAAACCCGTAGGTCGCGAGATCGCGTTCCCGCAGCTTTTCCTGCTGGTCCTTGAAGCTGGGCACCCGTTCCAGCCAGCCCAGTGGCGTGACCATGGAGAGCAGCAGGTGCAGCTCGGCATGCTCCGGGACCTGCGACTGGATAAACAGGTTGGCCTTGCCCGGATCAACGCCGGCGGCAAGCCAGTCAATCACCATGTCCCAGACGCTGTCGGCGATAATATGCGCCTCTTCGTAATGTGTCGTCAGCGCATGCCAGTCGGCCACGAAGAAAAAGCAGTCAAATTCCTGCTGCAGCGCCACCCAGTTCTTGAGCACACCGTGGTAATGACCGAGGTGTAACTGCCCGGTCGGCCGCATGCCGGAAAGCACCCGGCTGTGAGTCTCTACACTACCCAAAACGATCTCCTATCCACCCATCAGTGTCATCAGCAGCAACTGGAATTGCTGCGCCGGCAGGCCGGACACCGGCACCAGCAGGGCCATGACCATGCTGATCAGCGGCCACAGTATCAGGCCCAGCAGGCCCGTGACCAGCAACGCGATCAGGATGAAAAAACCGTACGGCTCGATGCGGCTGACGCGGTATGCCCACGGCCCCGGCAGCAGGCCGGTGAGGACGCGCCCGCCGTCCAGCGGCGGCAGCGGCAGCAGGTTGAGCACCATCAGGATGGTATTGATGGAAATGCCGGCAACACCCATGTAGATCAGGGCCATGCCCTGCTCACCCAGCAGCAGCCCGACACGCATCAGCAACGCCCAGCCGATGGCCATCAGCAGGTTCGCAGCCGGTCCGGCGACCGCGACCAGCGCCATGTCCCGCTTCGGATTGCGCAGGTTCTGCCAGGTAACGGGCACGGGCTTCGCATAGCCGAAAATAAATCCGGTTTGCAGGAGCAGCAGCATCCCGGGTATCAGGATCGTGCCCATGGGATCAACGTGCTTGAGTGGATTCAGCGTCAGCCGGCCCAGCATGAAAGCGGTCTTGTCACCCAGCTTGCTGGCCACCCAGCCGTGCGCAACTTCGTGAACCGTGATCGCCAGCAGCACCGGGACGATCCAGACCGCAATTTTCTGTACCAGGTTGAGATCAAGCATCGGCGGATTATAACCTTGTGTCCGTTGATTGCATGCCAGGATTTATACGTCATTGCGACGACTACATGGATGTAGGAGGTAGAGTACCAACAGTAGGCGCCTTAGGCGACGCATGGAGCAGTTACCGAGGAACACAGTGACGAAGCAACCTGTAACTCGTTGATTCACTGGTTACGAGATTGCTTCGCTGGTCGCTCCCGGCGTCCATGCCTCCCGCGACACTCGTACATGGCCCAGGCCAGCTTCTCGACCGGTTCCCGGCCTCATCTTCTCCCGGTACATCGCGCTCGCAATGACGCGATATATGAATAAACCAGAGTGTCTCTAGAGAAAACCCTCGACACTGCCGCAGCCCTGGCGCAACAGCGCAGGCACGGCGTCACTCATGTTGATCACCGTGGTCGGCTCGAAGCCGCAGTTGCCGCCGTCGATCACCAGGTCCACATCGTGTTCAAGCCGCTCCCGGATATCCTGAGCATCGGTCTCCGGCATGTCCCGTCCCGGCAGAATCAGCGTGGAACTCATCATCGGCTCACCCAGTTCCGCCAGCAGCGCGTGCGCGATCGGGTTATCGGGAACCCGGATACCGATGGTCTTGCGCTTGGGGTTCTGCAGGCGCCGCGGCACCTCGTGGGTAGCACGCAGGACAAAGGTATACGGGCCAGGCGTCAGTGACTTCAGCAGGCGGTAGGAACCATTATCCACCTTGGCGTAGGTGGCAATCTCCGAGAGATCGCGGCACACCAGCGTGAAATTGTGGCGGCTGTCCAGCGCGCGAATGCGACGAATCCGCTCCATGCCGCGCTTGTCTCCCACGTGACAGCCCAGCGCATAACTGGAGTCGGTGGGATACACGATCAGGCCCTCGTTGCGGAGGATCTCCACGGCCTGGTAAATCAGGCGTGGCTGCGGGTTCACCGGATGGATCTGGAAATACTGGCTCATGGGCGCAACTCGATCGGCGTGTTCGGGTAGTGGCTGTGGGGGTTGCCGCGTAAATACCCGGCCGGCAACCGTAGCGGGGCGGATACTTTTAACCCGAATCAATTGACCTGTCTAATCCTTCATGCGTAGTTGTTTATATGTTGCCTGCAGCCGGCAGGGTTCAGCCAGTGCTCGCTTTCCCAGACCGGGCGGCAGCCGGCCGGCATCTCCGCCAGCTGCCCCAGCCTGACCCAGGGATTTTCCGGGCCATGAAAGTCCGAACCGCTCGAGGCCAGCATCCCCTCGTTGCGACTCAGTGCCGCCATGGCAATGATATTGTCGCGCGTGTGGCTGCCGGACACGACCTCCATGCCGATACCGCCGCACTCCCGGAATTCACCGACCAGGCGGCGCAGCTTGCTGGCGGTCATATTGTAACGGGCCGGGTGGGCAATAACAGCCATACCGCCCGCTGCCGCGATCCAGGACATGACCGCCTCCAGCTCGGCCCACCGGCCGGGAACGTGGCCGGGCTTGTTGTTGACCAGGAAGCGCTTGAACACGTCCCGCACCGAGGCGGCATGCCCCGTGGCAACCAGGTGGTGCGCGAAATGGGTTCGGCTCACGATACTGCCCTGCGCCAGTCGCCGCGCACCCTCGTAGCAACCGCCGATGCCGGCACGGGCCAGCCGGTGCCCGATTTCCACGGCGCGCCAGTCGCGGAAGGCACGCAGCTCCGCCAGCCCGACCTGCAGGGCCTCGCAGTCGGGGTCGATTCCCAGCCCGAGTACGTGCACGGTCTGGGAACCCCAGTTGGTCGAGATCTCCACGCCCGGCACCAGCCGCATACCCAGTGGCCGCGCAGACTCCGTGGCCGCGGCGATCCCCGCCGTGGTGTCATGGTCGGTCAGGGCCAGTACGTCCACCGCCGCGGCGTGCGCAGCAGCCACCACCCCGGCCGGGGAAAGGGTGCCGTCGGACGCCAGCGAGTGGCAGTGCAGGTCATAACTCAGGGACATCCCGGTATTCTACAGAAGCCGCCTGCCCAGGGGGGCTTAAACACATAGTCGAGAGGGTTTCACGGCTCGCGGGCCTGCCACGAAAGCGGTACCATATGCAGCCATATTTTCCGGAGCTGCTACCCCATGGAAATACCGACAGGCAGGCCAGCGGACTTGCAATCCCTGCTGGACACCCTGCTGCCGGCCTGTATCGAGGCCGCCGCCACGGCTGCACCTGCGGCACAGGACGCAACCGATCCTTCCTCGCTGGTGGAAGCCTTCAGGCAATTGCTGGATGTGATGGCACGTATCGAGTCCGACGCGCGTGCGGACCGGATGCGCGACAGCGCGGATATTACCGAGATCGGGGAATATGCCCTGCGCCTGCAGGAGGCCCTGGCGACGCTGGCCGCAAAGGCCGGACTGGACGACCGCCAGGAGGCGCTCGCCCTGGTCTCTATCAACATTGCCCTGTGGGTAGCTGACCACGGCGGGCGCATCGACACCCTGGAACCGGTGGTAGACGCGCTGGCGCTGCTGGCCAATAACCTGCGGGAACCCCCCAGGCTCGAGGCCCTCAGCCACGTCATCAACCGCATCGTGGCGGCCGTTGCCCCGATGATCAGCCAGGACCTGGAGAAAGTGAACCCGGGACGACCCTGGCGGGTGCTGCTGCTGAACCAGAGCATCATCGCCACGCGCAGCCACAATCCCGAACTCATGGAACAGGCCTTTGCGGTGCTCACCAGCAAGCTCCCGGAGGATGCCGGGCGCTTCTTCACCGAGGGTATGCAGCAGATGGACGCGCTGGACTACCCGGCGCAGGTGCGCAAGGTGATGGAGAAATACCATCGCCAGTGGACGGTTAACCGCGCCCTGCACTAGATCACGGGATAGCATGGCCACGGAATCCACGGAAAAACACGGTAAGGAATAACACCCGCCCGAAACTTTTCCGTGGATTCCCTGACTAACCGAACGACTGATGCCGGGCTGGCACAATGCTTTCAACCACATTCTAAAAAGACTATGATGCAACACCGGCAAGCCACTGAATTGGCTGGCTTCCTCTATTACAAAATGAATTTGCGATGAAGTTTCTTTTTGACCTGTTTCCGATCCTGCTGTTTTTTCTGGCGTACAAGCTGTACGACATTTACGTGGCCACGGCCGTGGCCATCGGCGCCGCCTTCGTGCAAACCGGGGCATACTGGCTGAAGCACCGCAAGTTCGAAAAGATGCACCTGATCACGCTGGGCATCCTGGTCCTGTTTGGCGGCCTCACCCTCGCGCTGCGCGACCCGGTGTTCATCAAGTGGAAGCCAACCGTTGTCAACTGGCTGTTCGGCATCTCCTTTCTCGGCAGCCAGTTCATCGGCAAGCGTCCCCTGGTGGAGCGCATGATGGGACACGCCATCTCCGCACCGTCACCGGTGTGGGCACGCCTCAACTGGGCATGGACGCTGTTCTTCGCGTTCATGGGACTGCTGAACCTGTACGTCGCCTACAACTACAGCGAAGACACCTGGGTGAATTTCAAGCTGTTCGGCATGATGGGACTGACGCTGGTATTCGTGTTCGCCCAGGCGTTCTATCTCAGCCGCTACATGGAATCACCGGAGGGCGGCGATTAATGCTGTACGCCATCATCAGCGAGGATCGCGAAGGCAGCCTGGCCGACCGGCTGCAGGCGCGCCCCGCTCACCTGGCCAGGCTCGAGCAACTGCAGGAGGCCGGGCGCCTGGTGCTGGCCGGCCCACACCCGGCCATCGACAGCCCCGATCCCGGTGCGGCCGGCTTCAGCGGCAGCCTGGTGGTCGCGGAGTTTGCCTCGCTGGAAGATGCCCAGGCATGGGCGGATGCCGATCCCTACGTGCCCGCCGGTGTGTATGCACAGGTCACCGTCAAACCCTTCAAGCAGGTACTGCCCTGACATGACCAGCGAACGCATCGACCGGATCCGCACCCGCCTGACAGAGGCCCTGCAGCCGGTATCACTGGAAATTATCGACGAAAGCGCCAAACATGCCGGACACGCGGGTGCCGCGAGCGGCGGCGGCCATTTCATCGTGCACATCGTTGCCGCCGCGTTTCAGGACAAGCCGCTCATCCAGCGGCACCGCCTGGTCTATGATGCCCTCGGTGATATGATGCAGCGCGACATCCATGCTCTCAGCATCCAGGCCGCAACGCCTGGTGAATTCCAATCCACAAACCCTGAAAGGTAACACTGTATGAACTATCGTCACGCTTTACCGTTACTCGCCGCGCTGGCCCTGGTTGCCGGCTGCGACAAGCTGCCATCCGCTGGACAGACAGATGCCACCGCGCCTGCGGCCACTGCGCCGGTCGTGGAAGGCGTTGTGATCGCTACCGTCAATGGCACCCCGCTGACCCAGTCCGTGCTGGATGTCTATAGCGCAATGCGCAAGAGCCAGAGCACCAATCCGGAAGACAGTGACCAGGAAGCCGTGCTGAACGAGCTGATTTCCCTGGAGCTGATGCGCCAGGAAAGTATCAGCAAGGGACTCAACGCGCTGCCGATGGTCGTCGCCGCGCTGGACCAGCAGGAGCGCACTGCACTGGCCGGTGCCGCGATCAAGGACTTCATGAACAGCAACCCGGTCACCGATGAAGCCGCGCAGGAACTCTACGACGCCCAGGTGGGCAAACCGGGCAAGGAATTCAATGCCCGTCACATCCTGGTTGAAACCGAGGATGAAGCCAAGGCCGTGATCGTGATGCTCGACCAGGGCTCGGACTTCTCGGAACTGGCCAAGGAAAAATCCACCGGTCCGTCGGGCAGCAGCGGCGGCAAGCTGGGCTGGTTCGGCGCCGGCCAGATGGTCGCACCGTTCTCGGAGGCCGCGGCACAACTGGAAAAGGGCGAGTACACCAAGGAGCCGGTGCAGACCCAGTTCGGCTGGCACGTCATCATCCTGGATGATTCCCGTGAAAGCACCCCGCCGCCATTCGAGGACGTCAAGGACCGCCTGAAAATGCTGCTCGCCAACCAGCAGCTGCAGCAGCACGTCGAGGAACTGAAGAACTCGGCCAGCATCGAAATCATGGAATAGTCAGACCGGGTTCGCGGCTGGCGGAAGAACTCCGCCAGCCGCCACGCCCCGACGCAACCGCAATTCCTCAGGCAAACCGAATCCGGGATATGCCAGGCAAGCAGGTGCTACTGGTTTACGACCGCGAGTGCCCCGTGTGCCACAACTACTGCCAGGCGGTGCGTATCCGTGCCGCCGCCGGCGAACTCCAGATCGTCAACGCCCGCGAGCACAGTGACATCCTGCAGGAGATTACCGCACACGGTCTGGATATCGACCAGGGGATGGTCCTCAAGCTGGATGACCAGCTCTACTACGGCGCCGACGCCATACACGCCCTGGCGCTGCTCAGCACCCGCTCCGGCATCTTCAACCGTCTGAACTACTGGCTGTTCAGGTCGGCGCGACTGTCGCGCCTGCTGTACCCGGTACTGCGCGCACTGCGCAACCTGCTCCTGAAACTGCTGGGCAGGCGCAGGATCAACAACCTGGGCCGCACGGGAAGCGACCGCTTCTAGTTCTCAACAGGCAACCAGCAAAGCGATCGCGGCCAAAGGCCGCTCCTACAGGTGCACCTGGTGGTGTAGGAGCGGTCTTCTGACCGCGATTGCCTGCCTCAAGCAATCGCGCCGAAGGACGGCGCTCCTACAGGTGCTTCTATTACGTGTAGGAGCGGTCACCTGACCGCGATTGCCGCCTCAAGCAATCGCGCCGAAGGACGGCGCTCCTGCAGGCGCTTCTATTACGTGCAGGAGCGGTCACCTGACCGCGATGGGCACCTCAAGCAATCGCGCCGAAGGACGGCGCTCCTGCAGGCGCTTCTATTACGTGCAGGAGCGGTCTTCTGACCGCGATTGCCTGCCTCAAGCAATCGCGCCGAAGGACGGCGCTCCTGCAGGCGCTTCTATTACGTGCAGGAGCGGTCACCTGACCGCGATTGCCTGCCTCAAGCAATCGCGCCGAAGGACGGCGCTCCTGCAGGTGCTTCTATTACGTGCAGGAGCGGTCACCTGACCGCGATTGGCTGCCTCAAGCAATCGCGCCGAAGGACGGCGCTCCTGCAGGTGCTTCTATTACGTGCAGGAGCGGTCTTCTGACCGCGATGGGCGCCTCAAGCAATCGCGCCGAAGGACGGCGCTCCTGCAGGTGCTTCTATTACGTGCAGGAGCGGTCTTCTGACCGCGATGGGCTTGACCTCAAGCAATCGCGCCGAAGGGCGGCGCTCCTACAGGTGCTTCTTGATTACGTGCAGGAGCGGTCTTCTGACCGCGATTGCCTGCCTCAAGCAATCGCGCCGAAGGACGGCGCTCCTGCAGGCGCTTCTATTACGTGCAGGAGCGGTCTCCTGACCGCGATGGGCGCCTCAAACAATCGCGCCGAAGGGCGGCGTTTATGCCCTTCAGGGTACTCCTACAGGTGCTTCTATTACGTGCAGGAGCGGTCACCTGACCGCGATTGTGTCTTGAAACAGGCGCCTGAAGGTAATCGCAGGCAGCGGCTCGGTCAGCGGCAGGATCCAGTCCGCAGCACGCAGGTCGCGCGGCACGGCGGCCAGGTCCCTTGCCGGGTCCAGCAGCAGCACCGGCGCGCGACCGTTCAGCGAGATGGCGGTCGTCACGCGCACCTCGACGCCCGGCAGGTTCTTTTCCCGTTCCCAGACCCGTTGCAGGTGGTGGGCAAACTGCAGCAGCATGTCGGGGCGCGTCGCCATTTTCCGGGCCTGGCGCGGGGTCAGGTAATCCGGCAGGTTGATATGCCAGACGCGGCCGCTTGCCGGGTCGGTCACGCTGAATTTCGCGGTGCCTCCCTTTTCGCGCAACATCATTTGCCAGGCGAAACGGTGTCCCTCCTCCGTCCAGCTGACATTGCCCGGGTACAGCAGATGCCGCAGCGGCACCAGCACCTGGAAGGCAAACCATGCGGCCAGCAGGCCGATGACCAGGCGCCTGCCCATCGCCACAGCCGGCGTTGCCGCCGCAACACCGTTCCCGCCATCACCGGCATCCGCCTGCGTTGCCACTGCCGCGCGCTTGGTCAGCACCCGCCAGACACGCCGCGGCCAGTCAGGCTCGAAAAAGATCAGGGTGCCGAACAGCGTGAGCCAGGGAAAGATACCGATGTTGAAGCTGAAGTGGTTGGTGGTATGAAAGGCCGCGTAGATGAGAAACACACCGAGCCGGGTACGCCGCCACAACAGCAGGGGCGCGCCGACCAGGTGCAGGACAATCACGCCATAGCTGGCCGCGGCCACGGCCAGCGGCTCCGTCATCAACGGGCCGATCAACGGCAGTTCGGCTCCGCGTGTCATCCAGATCGCCATGGGTTCGAGGCGCAGCCAGTCCGGATTCAGCTTGACGATACCCGCGTACAGATACATCACCTCGAACTGGGCCCGCAGCACCCAGACCGCCCACGCGGGCACCTCCGCCGTGCCCTGCCTGCGCTGCAGCCGGGCATCGACGGAGAAGGCGCGCTGCGCCGGCAGCACGCTCAACAAAATCCCGAGCAGGATGACGAGATAGAAGTGATTCAGGTACTGGGTCTGGTCAAGCAGAAAGACCCAGGTAAAGCCCAGCGTAAAAGCGATAATGCTGAAGCGGTAGAGATAGCCGATGGCGATGAAAAACGCCAGCAGCGCAAGCCCCGCGAAAAGCAGGACCATGCCGGTTTCGCCCAGGGGTTGCACCCAGTCGAAACCGTAGTAGCTGAAGTGAAACTCCGGGGTGACGTAGTAGCGCCGGATCCAGTCGAAGTGGAAATAGCGCAACATCTCGACCAGCATGATGCAGCCGAAGCCGATGCGAAACACCGCCAGTGAAGCGGCATCGACGGGGGTGAACAGCCTGTCGCTGAGGTTGCGCTGTAAAACCATCTTCACACGTGTCTCGGCCGGTTGCCTGTACCCGGGTAAAAGCCGCTGGAGAATTTCAGGCCGGTATTTTATTCACACCCGGCCGGATGATTGAAATATTTTTTCTACCAGGGAACCCCTGAATATTTCGTCATTGCGAGGAACACGGTGACGAAGCAATCTGTAAGTAATTGAGGCACATGTCACGAGATTGCTTCGCTACGCTCGCAATGACGCGATACATGAATTATTCAGGGGTCACTAGTGCAGACGCTTGGCGGCGGGTACCACGCCCGCCACCGGCAGGCTGGCCGCGGCCGGTACGGCCGTGGCGACCGGCAGCCAGGCATGGATGCGTACCCCGTCACCGGAGCTGATGAGGACATCAAGACAGGCATCGTGCCGCGGCGTCAGGATTACCTGCAGGGTGCCTTCCTCCGCGCCTGGCGCCGGCTGCACCGGGATATCGTCCAGCAGCGACCGCAACCGCGTCTCCGCGGCACCGCCCGGCAGCGCCATTTGCAGGGTATATTTCAGGTATTGTCCCGGCTGCAGCCAGTCAGCGTCAGCGGTGGCGACGCTGGCGCTATCCAGCCACAATTCGACCTGCGCATGCACCGCATCCGCAGCCAGTACCGCGAGCAACTGCGCCACCACGGCTGGCAACTGGCTGCTCTCCAGCTGCGCCGCCGGCGTTTCCGGCAGGATGTCGCCGGTTTCTTCAAGCCGGGCCGCGAAGGCAGCCAGCGTCGCCGCCGCTGTTTGCAGGGATTCGGCAGCCCGCTCCAGCACAACCGGCAGGTCCGCAAGTTCGCCGGCATGCGACAACAGGTTCATTTCCGCGGGAGCGGCACCGGCCGCGACATGCGCTTGTCCGGATGCCGCAACGGGAGCTTCCTGCAGCAGGGCATTTCCCGCCAGGTGCACAGGTTCCTGCATGATCTCGATAAAGCGTTCCCAGAAGCTGCGGAGCGCGCCATGCACGCTGGCAGTGGCCGGCCCCGGCGGCAGGACATCGGCCAGCCTGACGATCGCGGCAGCCGCATCGCAGTCGGGAAATATCGCGCTGAAAGCCTGCAGACAACCCTGCGCCCTGCCGACCCGTGCATCCTCGGGCACGCTGCACAGCAGCGGGATCTCCCCGCCAAGATGTGCCTGCACCTGGGTGCTGATACGCCGCTGGATTTCCTCTGCGCTCTCCGCGTCAGGTGCGCGGTTCACCAGCAGCCAGAGTTCGCCGGCATAACCGTTGAGCACCAGCACCTTCAACAGGGCAAAGGCCTCTGCCTGGGAATGGGCATCCGGCGTCACGACCAGGATGACGCTGGCGGAGGCACGGCAGCAGGCAACCAGGCTGCGCGGATCCATGCCCGAGGTATCGATGAGCAGGTCGTCGCATTCCTGCTGCGCCTGCAGGCCATCGAGGCAGGCGGCCAGCCTTTGCGCGTCATGGCCGGCCCAGGCGCGCAGCGGCTGGCGACAGGAAAGAATATCGATACCGAGATAACCGCGGCGAATAAAATCATTCGCCTCCTGCGCGTCCGTGGCGCGACGCAGCGGCGTGACGGCATGCGGCAGGGCCAGTACGGCCTCGATGGGCGTGACGGATCCCAGCTCATGGTAAACCGCGGCACGCCGGCCGCGCCGTGCGAATTCCAGCGCGAGATTCACCGCCAGGTGCGTTTTGCCCACCCGAGCCAGTCCACTGCTTATTGTCATTATTCTCGTCATATTCATTTACCCGACGACAACCGCCCCAACCGGCAGCGTTGTTGTCGTGCCGCCACTGGCGGCGGAGTTTAGCGCCGGCCAGGCAACGGCAAAGTCTTACTGTGCCTGTGCATCGATCGCCTGGCGCTGCGCGGCGGCGGAATCCTGCAGCAGGGTATCGACATCCCTCGCCTTGTCCATGGTGTTGATCTGTTCCTGCCAGACATGGCCACGCTTCTCGGCCGGCGGCTCCTGCTCGCCGCCGCAGCCTGCCAGCAGCAGTACCAATAATACGGAATATCTCATCATCGTCTGTATTCCCCTGTCCTGTAGATACCGGCCGCGGCTATCCGGCGCTCCACCCCGGGCGCCGGCCCTGCTCGACCCTCCCCCGGTTGTTCTCCTCCAGCCATTCCCTGATGGCCTCGCGGTCTTTCGGCCTGCCGACATAATACCCCTGGTAGTAGTCACAGCCCATGCCCCGCAACTGCGCGTAGACCGCACCGGTTTCGACCCCCTCGGCCGTCACCGTCAGGCCGAGGCTGTGCGCCAGGTCAATGGTGGCGCGCACAATGGAGAAATTGTCCTCGTCGCTGTCCATGTCCACCACGAACGACTTGTCCACCTTGAGTGACTGCACTGGCAGGCGTTTCAGGTAGACCAGCGAGGCGTGGCCGGTGCCGAAATCGTCGATGGAGAGGCTGAGCCCCATCTCGGCAAGCTCCCCCAGTGTCTCGATGACCTGCTCCGGGTCCAGCATCACGCCGGTCTCGGTGATTTCCAGCAGCAGTGATTCCGGCCGGAGCCGGTGCCGGGACAGCGCATCATGGATCTGTTGTTTCAGGTTCAGGTCATGCAGGTTGTACATCGACAGGTTGATGCCGGCGCGCATCCCGGGGTTGTCCTGCTGCAGCATGGCAAGCTCGCGACAGACGCGGTCGATGATCCATTCGGAGAGCTGCCGGATCAGCCCGCTGCGCTCGGCGACGGGCACGAAGTCGCCCGGCATCAGCACCCGGCCGTCCGGCTGGCGCCAGCGCACCAGCGCCTCCAGGTAACTGACGCGGTGGCTGCCGAACTCGATCACCGGCTGGTAGACCAGGAACAGGTCGTTGCGGCGTATGTCCTCGTTGAGCATGCCGTCCAGCTGCATCCTGTCGACGTTGATGTCTTCCCGGGTCGCAGGGTCGTAGATCGCGTAGCCGCGGCGGTCATGCTTGGTGGAATACATTGCATAGTCGGCGTTGCGCAGCAGGGTCTCGACATCGTCGCCATGCTCCGGCATCAGGGCGATGCCGATGGATACCGACGTCGACAGCCGATTCTGCTCCACCTCGAATTCCGGCACCATGGACTGGATGATCTTTTCCGCCACCTGGATCGCCTGCTCGGCATCCGTGTCGGGCAGGATGATCACGAACTCGTCACCGCCAAGCCGCGCCAGGGTGTCCGATTCGCGCAGCACCCGGCCGATGCGCACCACGACCTCCTTGAGCAGCAGGTCGCCGGCATGGTGACCGAGCAGATCGTTGACGTACTTGAATCGCACCATGTCTGTCAGCAGGATGGCAGCCTTGCCCGGGGTCCGGCGGTGCTCGGCAATCACCTGCTTCAGACGGTCCTCCAGCAGCGCACGGTTGTAGGTGCCGGTGAGCGGATCGCGGATGGCCATGTCGTGCAGGGTCTCGTACAGCTGCCCCAGCGCATGAAAACTCACCGGCCCGCCCGGCTCCGCCACGGCATCGGTCGCGGCCGCATCCCGCTTCCTGGAAACCCGGAACTGGTAGCTGATATCGCGCAGCGGATTGAGTACCGAGAACTTGACCATCAACAGCGCCAGCACCACGGTCGCGAGAATAATCAGCCCCACCACGAACAGCAGCCGGTTGTTGGTCTTCTCGATCTGCATCACCAGGCTGTCGGCATTGCGCTGGGCGGCAATGTTCAGCGCCGGCCGGGAATTATTGGCCGTCAGGACATACTCGGACATCACCTCGTGGTCAGTGCGGGCATCCACCCACGCGGACGCGGTATGAATGACCGCACCGTCGGTGCGGCGGATCTGCACCGGCATCTTCAGCCGGTGACCGATCCGCAGGAGTTTCGGTACCGGGTCGGTCACTATCTGCAGGTAGCCGCCCGGCTCCGGTTCGCCGACCGGCAGCAGTGATGCCAGGTAGGGCAAGCCGTCAAACAGGCAGAGTTCGTACAGCGGCTTCTCGCGCATCGGTCCGGCGCGCACCCGCGCCTTGGTGATCAGTCCCGGACACAGCAGCGCTTCCCCGCCCGCCGCTGCCGCCGGCACGAGGCGGCTTGCCCTTGCCAGCAGCCTGGAATCGTTACCGAACACGTAAAAGGCAACCACATCCACGAGACTGGCTGTGGTCGTTGACTGGTCGTACAGTGCATCGAGCACGGCCGAAATCGCAACGCTGTCACCGGCGTCGAACGCCTGCAGGAAATCGTCCTGCTCCTGGATGCGCAGGCCGAGATTGCGTGCGTTACGATCTTCCTCGGCGAGGATGCTGGCGGATTCAGCGGCGACCATCTGGGTCATGTACTGGCGCTGGAAATCAAACGCCAGGTCACGGTAGGTGCGCGCGTTCACGAACACCGTGGCCGCGCTGATCACCCCGAGCAGGATGATGGCGATGATGAGGCCGGTTAACAGGTTGACTTGAGGACGCAGTCGCATGGACATTTTCCCTGTCTTTCAGCCCAGTATACGCCACCCCGCGCTGCATCCAATGGGCTGACCCGGAGCGGACCGGGGGAAAGAGTGTCAGGGCACGATTTGCCCGAAGATCAGAAATACATGTGCACTGACGCCCTGTCTTCTTAAGGTAACTCTGAATAAGTCGTCACCCCGGCGAAGGCCGGGGTCCAGCTTGTCGATTTACCTGGATGACTCGCTTCGCCCACCCTCCGGGCGTTCAACGCGCCTTGCGCTTTTGTCCGGCATGCGCCGGAATGACGATTCGAGACTTGTTCACACTCTCCTTAAATTCACCCCGCCGTTATGCAGACCCGATTTCCGAAGTGCAGTTCGGACAACGCGTCGCCTTAATCGGAATGGCAGTAAAGCATTTCGGACAATCCTTCGTGGTCGGCTCGGCCGGTTCTTCCTTTTCGCTCTGCAGCTTGTTAATACCCTTGATGAGCAGGAAAACAGCGAATGCAACAATCAGGAAACTGATCACGGCGTTCATAAACACGCCGTAGCCAATAGTCACCGCGCCCGCCGCCTGCGCCGCCGCCAGGGTCGCATACGGCCCGGCAGTGGCGCCTTCCTTCAGGGTGATAAACAGATCGGAAAAGTCCACACCACCCAGCAACAATCCAAGCGGCGGCATCATGACATCCGAAACCAGGCTTTTGACGATCGTTCCAAACGCACCGCCGATAATGATACCCACGGCCATATCGACCACGTTGCCGCGCATTGCAAATTGCTTGAACTCGTTAATCATTCCCATGTTTATTTCCCTTCTGGATGAAATAGTGTGAACGTTTATAAAATGTGTCAGCCTGAATAATCGCCAATACTAGAAATTAATTCGTACTGACACAATTAGTATTTTTAACGAGGTCTAGCGATTGAACTCAATTGCGCGAGGGACGGGCATCGATTGGAGTGAACAGTCCGGGCACAATTAACTGTGCTCCTTAAACGATTCAACTAATTTTTCGAGTCAAGTTCCTAACCGGTATTTTTCATCTTACGCACACATAATCGGCCGAGTGAAAGCAAGCCCTGGAAAACGCAGGTTGTGTAATCAACATTATGGCCCTGTATATGAATCATGGGTTTCCACCCTTGTGAGCTTGTCGTTTTCATCCATGTATACATATACCACTACCGCATGATCCATCGGACCGCCGGCATTCCTGATAATGCCTTGATATCGTGAAGCATACTTATCAAACGAATGGCCAATATTCAGACGCACAAGCGTGGCTTCAATATACTCTTTTGAAGCTCCAACCTGTAACAAGTCATCAAGTTCTTCTTGTACTTCTGCTGCATTCGTAATGTCGCTTGAGCCCGAGCAACCAGCCAGGGTTAATCCCAGAATAATTGAAGCAAGTAAGCTGGTGATTTTCATAAGCACCTAACGGCTGAAGCCAGCAGCGCGCGTCAGCGCGTCGGACTGGGCTGAGTTGTTAGAGGGCGCCACGGTAAACATCCTTCCGATGACCCACCTTCACTACAACGACGACAAGCTCATTACCTTCGATGCTGTATACAATACGATAAGAACCTTGGCGTATCCGATATTTATCATGACCGGATAGCTTCTTTGAACCTGGGGGGCGTGGATCATTAGCCAGTTGGCCAATGCGACGGATTATGCGTTGCCGTTCTTTCTTTTGCGGTATGGCTTCAATTTCTTTCACCGCAGAACGCTTAATCGATACCTTATATTTTTCCACGTCGTTTCAGATCTTTAACGACATCTTCATACGGCAAGCTGGGCTCGTTCACCCTGTCTTCGAAAGCAGCAAGGTCCTCGGCATCCTCAACAAGGCTTAATTGCACAGCCTCATTGACCAGGTCCGATATGGATCGCTCAGTCTCTGCTGCTTTGACCCGGAGTGCGCGGTGAAGCGCTGGATCAAAATATACGGTTGCTCGTTTGGGATCACTGCTCATGGGGTAATATATAGCACTATGTCGCCATAACGTCAAGACGTTATATTCAGCCCTCTAACGCCGCAAATCAGCCGCGCGCGCCTTTGGCGCGTCAGCTGAATTTGCCTTGTTAGGCATCATGCGAATTTATGGTGTCTATCAAATATGGTGAGATCACTTTTTCAAGTTCTTCATGTAATTTCAACTCATTTATTGAGCTCAAAAGCTGCGTTGCAATTTCAATCTGTCGAGGGTGTAATTTATCTTCCGCCTTTAGTATTTCACTACAGCGTTCGAGCTGGCTACGACGGATTTCATCAAGACCATAGTCTTTGAACGTTAGCCCTTCTTCATATTCATGGTTAACTACTAATTCAAATGAACCTGTATAACTATCAATGAATTCTGCCACCATCAAATGGGCAATATCTTTAGTATTCACGTCTTCAGGCTCAGCAAAAAGTACCCGATTAATAATTGGCAGGCATTCATTAAAGTGCGTGTGACATCTTTTTTTATATTCATCGTCATCAATATCAGGATATTCGATATCTTTTCTACACCTGTTCCCACCCAACAATAGATAGAAATCCGATTCGAGCCCGTCAAATAGTGTCCCCTCTTTTTCAGGAAAAAAATCCCGCACCATTTTTCTAAATCTGTTACGGCTATCTACAAGGTTGTCCGGGTTTCTTTCAATAACTTCAGAGAAATATTCTTTAGAGTGATCGGGTGAAAGCCAGCATTCAAAGAGGATATTTCCTGGAATCCCTGCAAGGGGTCGAAAATAATATTTATGCAGATCTAGTTCGTCATTAGGAACCGGGCCTGGCGGAAAGCCAGTCAAAAAATAGCTTTTCAGTCTTTTGATATTGTCATGAGCTCTAACAAACTGGAACGCGCGACTCTTAATTTTTTCATTAATTCGTCCCCACTCTTTTTTACGAGCCTGCGACCATGTTTTATCATTTGACAGCCAAGCTTTGCGTAATTCATTAGGGTTTTCGTATTTCATAAGTGTAATAGCCCTTTTCTATCTATAAATATACTGGCACTTTAACTCGTTATGCCTAACGACCAAGCCCAGCGGCGCGAAGCGTCCGGCTGGGGCGCCTTGTTAGGCAGCGTTTTATCACCCTTTTACAAGAACAAGCAACGTACATATTGCGCCTACTGCACCAACTCTTAATGACCAGTTCAGTAATAGATATTTCCGTTTGCACACGCGCGAGAGCTCGTAAGAGTGCCGTAGTATTTCTTCCGTTAGCTGTGAGTCGCCCAGCTTAAATAGCTCATTCGAAAACTCAGAAGAGTTGCTAAATTCAGCGATGGAGTCCCAAAAAACAAACCCTCTCCTTGAGCCTTTAAGAAAAGGGACAACAACCAAAATTGAAAGAAGGCACGATATAGCGAGGCCTATAATTGCTAAAAAGATGATCCCTTCATTAAGGGTCCATGTATTTACAGCCTTGACCCAGGTTACGGCAAGATTCTTTTCATAAAGATACACCAACAGTGCAGCTCCAATTGCAAACACAAATGAAGCCTTTTTATCAGCTGCGGATATATATTCCCGAATGTACGAGTGGAGATGCTTGGCATATTTATCCACATGATCTATTTTTTTCGTATCTGATTGCTCTGATTCTGCGACAACCCCACTAACATCACCGCTTTTCCCTTGCCGGGCAGGAGTCCCCAGGTTTTTACCCTCAAGCTCAGCAGGAATTGGAATTTGGCTTTTCGAGGCCAATTCATTAGAGTCATTTCCCATTACAGTAACCTTGCCCAATGTGCGTCGAACAGATAAAAGGAATAGGGTTGTTCGTTAGTACGGAATACCCACCCTGTCTTGTACGTATGCAATTTCACCCAAGAAACCTGCCATTCTAAAGGCAGTTTTGCTTTTACATTCTCGCCTAGAAGTATTTGTCCGGCTTTGGCAGTTGCGAGCATCTTTGATGCAACATTAGCAGTTGTACCTATTGCCACTACCGCATTGAATCGTCTAGCTGCACCAAGCTTGGCTATTGTCACGTTGCCCGAATCAATGCATATGCGAAACTGAATAGGGTCGATGTCCGATCTCGCAAGAATTGGATTCAGCAAATGCTCTGAAGCTGCCATCATGGTTAAGGCACACGCGACTGCTCTGTGTGGCCCATTTTCTGGCGGTGTTGAAGTTCCATCCTCAAAATAGGCCATTAAACCATCACCGGTATTCTTTTCTACAGTCCCGCCATAGTCTTCCGCAATTTTAATCATTTCAGAAAAAAACAGATTGAGCGCAGCCATTAACGCTGCCTGTTCTGCCTCTGTCTCAGATGGACGATTAGAGAATCCACAAATATCGATGAACATTATGGCTGCAGACAATCTGCGACCTGTTGCCTATAGCAAGATCTGTTGTGTCGGGGATGGTGCGACCGGGACTGATATTCAGTCGGGAAGCTATCTGCTCGCGAACACGTTCTACACGCGCAATTTGCTGTTCCCAATAAGTCTTTTGTAGTCCGTTAAAGTTCATGTATCCCTTTATGGCTCATGGTAGCTGCCTAACGTTTGAGTTATGGGGATTTTGTGAAGCGCAGCGTAACAAAATTCCCACATGAACGATTTGTTATGTTTGCGCCTGAAAAGACAGATTAATTATGACAACAAATAGTAAGTAGGCCTAGCATTACTAGAGTGATTACGACTTTCCTTATCAAAGTAGAGTTCGGGAGAATATCACCATATCCAACAGTGGTTTGGCTAATTACACTAAAATATAAAAAGTCAAAATATGACCAAAAATCAGGATACTGGTTTTCAGATGTGCTTATTTTATGACTTAAAGATTTAATTAGCGCCTCTGTGCTAGACATGTGTTCCGAAATTATCTTTATTAACCCATCTACGTCGTTCCATCTGTGGTCAAAAATCAATTCTTCTTTTTCATCTCTTATTTTTAAGGTGGTCAAAACATGCGCACCTCCTTGATGTGCAAAGGCATCCCTGCTGTATTTAAAGCTATTACCAGATTCAAGTAGGATCCATTTATTTTTAATACTTTTAATTTCCTGATGCTTTTCTAAATAACCTAAAACATCTAAAAGTAACGGGCTGTTTTTGATGGAATCTGAAGTGGTTTTATTTAATTTATCGATAAGGTTGTTATGCTGCTTCTCCATGGCCTTTTCATTAAATAGAAAACGAGAGTGATCTTTTTCATACAACCGGAAATATACTATTGAGTACGTGACAACACTCGCTATATATATGCCAAAAACAGTTATTAACCATGTATTTGTATCCATTTAAATCTAGAGGCTCCAATATTTTTGTTTTTTAAACATAACGCCTCGCCTCAAGCGCGCGGCGGAGCCGCGTCGCCTTGGAGGCGTTTGTTAGGCATTCTTGTCGCCCATTGAATGAAAACGCTCAACCTCTGATACATATACGAATAGCCCGATCAGTAGTAGAAGGCTCAAAAAGTACAACACTCCAGAAACCTCATTATCAGCTTGAATCTTATAAATTAAGTACGGTAATACAAACACACAGTAGCCTACTGTCCATACTTTTAATTTGGGATGACACTCAATAAATTTACCAAGCAACTGTCTTCCGCTTCCGTATCCTCGATAGTATGAGAAGTCCTGAGGTAATCATCCCCAAAACTAGCTGACATCAGAAGTAGAATTTTCTCATAATAGGTTAAGAGGAGATTCTGCATGAAAACATCACGTTATAGTGACAGCCAGATCCTGGCGATTCTGAAGCAGGCCGAGGCCGGGACGCCGGTGCCGGCGCTGTGCCGGGAACACGGCATGAGCAGCGCGGCATTTTACAAGTGGCGCGCCAAGTTCGGAGGGATGGATGCCTCACTGATGAAGCGCCTGAAGGAGCTGGAGGACGAGAACCGGCGGCTGAAGAAGATGTATGCCGATGAGCGTCTCAAGGCGGAGATGGTCCAGGAGGCGCTGGCAAAAAAGTGGTGAGGCCATCTCGACGCAAGGAGATGGCCAAGGAAGCGGCATCGACATACGGTGCCAGTGTTCGCCTGGTTTGCGTGGCCTTTGGCATCAGCGAGACCTGCTATCGTTACCAACCGATCCTGTCCGATGAGAATGCCGAGATTGCCGACTGGCTGGTCCGGTTGACGCATAATCAGAAGGACTGGGGCTTCGGTCTGTGCCGGGACTATCTGCGTAACGTCAAGGGTTTTGCCTGGAACCACAAGCGTATCCGTCGGATTTACTGCGAGTTGGAATTGAACCTGCGAATCAAGCCCAAGCGACGAATGCAGCGTGAAAAACCTGTGCCACTGACAGTGCCCGAAGCGCCGAATGCGACTTGGTCCATGGACTTCATGCATGATCAGCTGACGGATGGTCGTACCTTCCGGTTGTTCAATGTGCTGGATGACTTCAACCGTGAGGGGCTGGGCATTGAAGCCGATTTCTCGCTGCCCGCCGTACGTGTGATCCGGGCGCTGGATCAGATCATCGAATGGCGCGGCAAACCTGGCCGGCTACGTTGTGACAACGGCCCGGAATTCATCAGTCAGGACCTGGAAGTATGGGCGGGCAGGCACGACATCCAGCTGGAATTCATCCAGCCAGGCAAGCCACAACAGAATGCCTATGTCGAACGCTACAACCGAACGGTTCGCTACAGCTGGCTGAGCCAGTACCAGTTCGACTCAATCGAAGAGGTTCAGGACTATGCTACGCAGTGGCTCTGGTTCTACAATCATGAACGGCCCAACAAGGCCAATGGTGGCTTTCCACCAAAACACATGCTGGTAGCAGCATGACGTCTACTTTTGGTGCCGGTTAAAAAAGGGATGATTACCCTGAAACAGCGAAACCAATCCATAAAAAGCTGAAACACCCAATAAAGCTAATTCTTGAAATTTGATATCTAGAAGCAATGTGCTAGTGGTTCATGCGTAAAATATTGTTATTAATAGTTCAGGGCATATACACTATGGCATGCGCTTACCCAAGACCTTTCAATTGTCCGACAAGGATGCAGCAGTGCTGAACGAGTGGTGCCGTTCGACCACGCTCCCGCATGGTCAGATCATGCGGGCGAAGATCATCCTTCAGCTCAGTGAGGGGATGACACCGACACAAGTGGCCACCGCTCAGAGAACCACGGCAAAGACGGTACATCGCTGGCGAAATCGATTTGAAGCCGAAGGGATTGACGGCCTGCTGGAGCGGGCGCGCAGCGGACGCCCGACAGTCATCGACAAGAAGACAGTGGAAAAGGTTTTGTTTTTGACGACCAAACGGGTCCCCCAGGAAGCGACGCACTGGAGCATTGAGTTGATGGCGAGCTATGCGGATGTCACGCCCTGGCAGGTTCGCCAGATCTGGAAGGCGGCAGACCTGCGGCCGCATCGCTTGAAGACGTTCAAGATCAGCAACGATCCACAGTTTGCCGAGAAGGTCGTCGATATTATCGGCCTTTACATGAACCCGCCGGAAAACGCCGTGGTGCTCAGTGTGGATGAGAAGACGCAGATTCAAGCGTTGGATCGTACCCAACCGGGATTGCCGCTCAATCCCAGCCGAATCGGTAGTCGCACCCACGACTATAAAAGGAACGGCACCACCAGCTTGTATGCGGCATTCAACACATTGACCGGAAAAGTGATCGGCAAAGTGGCAGAGCGCACGAACAGCAAGGCATTTCTGTCGTTCCTAAAGCTGCTCGATCGACGCACCCCGGCGGATCGGCAATTACATATTATTGTAGACAACCTGAGTGCCCACAAAACGCAGGCAGTTCAGGAGTGGGTGGCTTTACGCCCGCGCATTCATCTGCATTTCACACCGACCAGTTCGTCCTGGCTCAATGCGGTGGAAGGCTGGTTTGCGCAACTGGAACGGCGTGCCTTGTATCGGGGTGTCTTTACCAGCGTGCCAGAACTGAAGGCCGAGTTGGAACGGTTCATTAAGGCTCACAACGCCGAGAGTGCCAAGCCCTTCAAGTGGACGAAACCGGCCAGTCATATCCTGGCCGCTGTCGGTCGCGCAAAGGACGCGTTACAGAATTAACCGCATGGACCACTAGTGTACCTCGTCAAACAGTCTGTAACTTATTGAGATTTTCTCTCCCGCGCTTCACTTTCTCCAGGATGTCGGTTGCTGACTTGGTCCAGATGTAAGGTGCTGGGGCTTTATTGTGCTTCTCAATGAATGTCATCACTGACTCTTGAAGTTCTTTCACGCTGCTAAACACGCCCCGTCTTAACTGCTTATCAGTCAACTCACGAAAGAATCGTTCTACCATGTTTAGCCACGATGCACTGGTCGGCGTAAAATGGACGTGGAAACGTTTGTGATATCTCAACCAGCTTTTCACCTTTGGGTGTTTATGCGTCGCATAGTTATCACAGATAATGTGAATGTCTTTATCCTTGGGCGTGGATTGATTGATCTTGCGTAGAAACACCAGCCATTCCTGATGTCGATGCCGCTGGGTACAGGTACCCAGTACTTCTCCTGTTAACGTGTTCAGTGCGGCAAACAGAGTCGTGGTGCCATTGCGTTTATAGTCATGTGTCATGGTTGCCACCTTGCCTTTCTTCATCGGCAAGCCAGGCTGTGTTCTATCCAATGCTTGTATCTGACTCTTTTCATCACAACTCAATACGATGGCATTTTCTGGAGGGGACACATAAAGGCCGACAATAGCCTCCAGCTTCTCAGCAAACGCTTTATCATTTGATAGCTTGAACGTACTCACCCGGTGCGGTTTCAAACCATGACTTTTCCATATCCGCCCCACTGATGACATGCTGATGCCTACCTTCTCTGCCATCAGACGTTGGCTCCAATGCGTTGCATTTTCCGGTGTCGTTTGTGTTGTGAGCTTAATCACTTTCGCGACTTTGCGTGAACTGATCTTTGGTTTTCGTCCGGGTCGAGATGCATCCTGGCTGATACCGTCGATTCCACTTTCGGCGTAGCGCACTCGCCAGCGGCCCGCCTTCTGTCTTGTAATGCCCAGTTCATCGCCAATCTCTTCATTGGTCATGCCCGTCCCTGCCAGCAGAATAATTCGTGAACGTTCTGCAAGCCGCACGGATACTGAACGTGATTTTGACAACTTGCTCAGGTGAGCGACTTCATCCTCAGACAAAGCAATTTCTACCGCAATTCGCATAGGAAGCCCTCAGTACTTCGCAAGAGCTTATATGTTACATTATTTATGACGACCTACACTAGCTCCAACCAGAATAACAACTCCTCCGAACATCCAGTAGAGCACCAAGCCCCTTTGTTCTCTAGTCATATGATGCCTAACGCCTCGCCTCAAGCGCGCGGCGGAGCCGCGTCGCCTTGGAGGCGTTTGTTAGGCATTCTTGTCGCCCATTGAATGAAAACGCTCAACCTCTGATACATATACGAATGGCCCGATCAGTAGTAGAAGGCTCAAAAAGTACAACACTCCAGAAACCTCATTATCAGCTTGAATCTTATAAATTAAGTACGGTAATACAAACACACAGTAGCCTACTGTCCATACTTTTAATTTGGGATGACACTCAATAAATTTACCAAGCAACTGTCTTCCGCTTCCGTATCCTCGATAGTATGAGAAGTCCTGAAACAGCGAAACCAATCCATAAAAAGCTGAAACACCCAATAAAGCTAATTCTTGAAATTTGATATCTAGAAGCAATGTGCTAGCTCCAACCAGAATAACAACTCCTCCGAACATCCAGTAGAGCACCAAGCCCCTTTGTTCTCTAGTCATATGATGCCTAACGTTTGAGCCAAGCCGCGCGGCCAAGAAACCCTCCGCGAAGCGCCACAATACTTTCCCGCGTCGGCTTGGGCGACTTGTTATACGCGACCATCTACTACCTCATACCCAATCTTCTGAAGTTCTTCTAGCACCAAATAAAATATTGCCTCTTGCCCCCTAATTCCACCGAGCGGTGAAATACCATCTGGACCTGGTTCAGTGAGATGAAGCGATAGAGATATTTCAGAGTTTTTCATACCTGGCACTAATCGACCGGATTCATCATCAAGAGCCGGATCCGCTCTGTAAATAACAGCAAGTAGTTCATCTTCGATTATTCCCTCAGGAATTTCTCCAGACTGATCGAGCAGCGCAGCTAACTCACCAGTTTCTAGCATTTGTACTGTTACTGATCTTCTAGGCATAAAGCGTATCACTACTGTCCGGTTAAGAAAGCGCAGATGACAGAAATAATCATTGCATACAAATCGTTACGCTCAAGTTTGGGTGTCCCCGATTTGAATCGCAATCCGGCAAAATCCACTCCTTGGCTGCACTTCATGCTGAGGGGAATGCGATGAATCACTGGCAAGACGCTGTTCGCGCAGATCATGGACTTTCTGCCGTGGAAGACCTTCCACCGCATCGTGGATCGTTACGACGGCGATTACCGGGTACGCACTCTCACTTGTCGCCGAGCAGTTCCGCGTGCATGGCCTTCGCGCAACTGACCTACCGCGAGAGCCTGCGCGATATCGAAGCCTGCCTCTCGGCGCAGGCGGCCAAGCTCTACCACATGGGCATTCGCACGACCGTCGCGCGCTCGACGCTGGCCGATGCCAACGAACGGCGCGACTGGCGCATCTATGCCGACTTCGCGCAGCGCCTGATCGCGCAGGCCCGCAAGCTCTACGCCGAGGACAGCTTTGGCGTCGAGCTGGCGAACACCGTCTACGCACTGGACTCGACGACCATCGACCTGTGCCTGTCGCTGTTTCCGTGGGCGCCGTTTCGCAGCACCAAGGCGGCAGTGAAGCTGCACACGCTGCTCGACCTGCGCGGCAACATCCCGAGCTTTATCCACATTTCCGACGGCAAGCTGCACGATGTCAATGTGCTCGACCTGCTGATGTCGAGAGCCGGCAGCGTTCTACGTCATGGATCGCGGCTATCTCGACTTCGAGCGGCTCTACGCTCTGCATCAGGCCGGCGGCCTTCTTCGTCACCCGTGCCAAGTCGAACACTCGACTGCGCCGCCGTCTATTCGGCGCCGGTCGATCGCGAGCACGGGCATGCATCTGCGATCAGACCGTCGTCGCTGTCCGGTTTCTACAGCCGCAGAGCTTATCCCGATCATCTGCGCCGCATCCGCTTCTACGATCCCGAGACCGGCAAGACGCTGGTGTTCCTGACCAACAACTTCAGCCCTGCCGGCGCTGACCATCTGCGCAGCTCTACAAGGCCGCTGGCAGGTCGAACTGTTCTTCAAGTGGATCAAGCAGCATCTGCGTATCAAGGCGTTCTACGGCACCTCGGAGAACGCCGTGAAGACGCAAATCTGGATCGCCGTCTCGGTCTACGTGCTCGTGGCCATCGTCAAAAAGCGCCTCAAGCTGGACGCCTCGCTCTACACTTTGCTACAGATATTTTCACTCACCCTCTTCGAGAAAATCCCTTTAAACAAGGACCTTCTCGATACCAACTACAGACCCGAGGATGATGTGTTTTGTAACCAACTGAATTTGTTTGATTCTTAACCGGACACTAGTGAAAGCGTATAACGACAACCATCACCGGCGCGCGCCTTTGGCGCGTCCGGTGAATGGTTTTGTTATGTTCATTTATTTACCAGTAAACAGGGTCATTGAACGCCTTAACGCATGAAGGGCGTCCGTTTAAAGTTGGGATTGGTTGTTCTGTTAAAGACTGGCCGAGCCAGCCAAAAGGCATTGAGAGCTTTAGTGGGGCTTGAATGATTGTTTCTGGAAGTGCTTCAAATCCAACTTTTGAGTAAAAAGACGGATCACCGTATGTAATAGCAACATTTACACTACGTTTTTTGAGTTCATTTAGGCCATAATTTATTAGTGCTTGCCCAATGCCTTTACCTTGATGTTCAGTGTGAACTGCGACAGGAGCGAGCATATATACTTTGGTTGGGTCATTAAACATAAGCAGAGTGTAAAATATTGATCCTATAAGTGTTTCATTTTCATATGCACCGAAACAGATTATTTCTTCATCTTCGATATTCGTTGCCAATACTGACACCAGTTGACCAATTAATTTTCCTTCCGCTTCCCCCTCTGAAGAGGTGAATACAGATGTAAATAGTTCGGTAAGCTCTGCTTGGTGTGTCTTATCTATATTTTGAAAAATCATACCTTACCTTGAAAGTTTACGGTGCTTGCCGTTTTGAGAACATAACGTTTAAGCTGTGCGGCGCGACGTAAGGAGCGTCCGAACCAGCGCTTTGTTAGCTGTTATTATCCTGATTATATGGAAACTTTGTATGCCCATATCTGTGGATGAGAACCGCTATTGCTATTAATAATATAGCGCCAGAAATACCCAACATACGCCAGTTATCCATACTCTTCATATCTAAAATTAAGTATCGAGCCAATGCAACAATTGCAATATATAGAGGCATTCGGACAGGCAACTTTCCAGACTCAAGATACATGGCAACCATCGCCAGTACTTCGAGATATATGAAAAGAAGCAGCAAGTCAGCTAATGTGACCGTTTTTGCTTCTATCATTGAGAAAACTTCAATTCCGACTGCAATTACAGTCGCAATAGCAATTATTATTAGGCCGATGTCCTCGATAAAGGTAATCGCTTTATTTCCATATTTGCTGATTTCTTTCATAAATATATTTCCAGTAATTATTACAGCTAACGCCCGCCTCAACGGCAGGCAAAGTTGGCGCTGGTTTTGCCGGGTTTATGGCAAAACGAGTGACAGGTTTGACTGTCCGATTGCAGGCGCTTGTTATGTTTTGACTAGCCATTTGTACATGACTAACGCGTTTACATAGCCTAATGACGGATGATTAAAAGCCTTTGGTAACTGCCCAACTGTTTCAAACCCGAGCTTAGTCCATAAACGAATTGCACCTTCATTGCTTGAAGCCACAAAGTTAAATTGCATGGCTTTATACCCTAGCTCTGTAGCTATTCTCTGGGAATGCTCACACATTGTGGTAGCTAGCCCTCTGCCTCTTGCTGCAGTGGAAACCATATAACCGCAATTGCAAACGTGATTTCCAGGCCCTGCCTGATTTGTCTTTAGATAATAAGTGCCTAGCGTTATCCCTTCTTCTTCGAAGACAAAAACCTTTCTTGGGGTTTCCAACCAAATTCTCTCTGCCTGTTCCTTGGTTGTTTCTGGGTCATAGGCATACGTTTCTCCAGCAGACACTATTTCACTGAAAATTGGCCAGATACTTTCCCAATCTGCTTTAGTCGCTTCTCTAATGTTCATAGCTCGATATCTCTAGAAAAACATAACGTTGCATTAAGGGGCGCGAGCCGCATCGCGGCGAAGCGTCCCAGTGAGCGACAGCGAACGACTTGAATGCGTTGTTATGTTTATTCATCTGAGTACTTGCTCATGATTATGCGTTGTTTTCCGTATTTCTTAGTGAATCCAGTACTCGCTTCTACCACAGTAGCTTTTATTGTAAGTGGTTGAGAAAGCGGCAGACTGCTTGGCACTTTGAATGTGGTTAGTGCGAACCCGCTACGATTTTTTCCGCCATAAAACCAGAAACTTGAATCCGACACCACCGATTCAGAGAGAACTTCGCCTTCTCCCAGAGCCTGTATTTTTACCTTAAAGTCTGATGGATATTTCTCTATTAACTCCGGGGGCGAATCAACGAGAATGGCCAGCCAGTGATTTCCTGGGTATTTGGTACTGAACTTCAATTCCTTTTCCAGCCCTTTAACGGACAAATCAAAATCCGATTCAGCAAGATTGCTATATAGATCAGCGGGCGAGAAGAAGAAGTTATATAGAGTGCTGCTGCTTCTTAGTTGGTAATGTGCTAATGCAGCGAATGCCACAATCAAAGCAATAAGAAGTCCATTCCTAGCGAGTTTAGTCATATGTCTTTTTAAACATAACGTTCGAACTCAGTAGCGCACGCGAAGCGTGCGTCTACTGTAGTGAGTTGTTCTATGGCAGCGCTCCAACGCGTCACGCTTGGCATGGTAATTCGGGCTGTGAGGGCGAAATATATTGGAGAGCGAAGAACGAAAGCGCTGTCGACTCGAAGCAGGCTTGTGTCGCTGCGCTTTCGTTCTTCGCTTTTTACCATATTTTTTGAGCCTCGCATATCGGATTTCCAGGGTAAGCTTTATAAGACCTTTCAGACGATGTCCATGGAACAGTGTAATAGACGGAATCCGTAATATTGGTAATAGTACGGAATCGTCCTATTGTTCGATTGGGTGATTCGGCATAGTATCGGCTGCAGCATTTCCATCTCCGGGCAGGATGCCCTTATTTTTGAACAGGGAAGGTTCAAATGTCAGACTCCCCCGCCATCATCCCTGACGCCGCTTCGCGTTTTTTCGATAACTACCTGGATTGCCTCCGTAAAGCTTCCATTCCCGAGAAGCAAAGGCGCTGGTATGTGAAACGCGTCGAGGCGTTCATTAAGGCGCAAAACGGCCACAAGATCAAGACGCTTTCAGGTGACGACGTCGCCTGGTATCTCGAGGTGATAGGCCGCGAAAATCGGCTCCCGGGCTGGCAATTTCCGCAGTGCATCGATGCAATACGGATTCTCTATTGCGATCTCCTCGCAACCCGGCCGGCCAGAGGTGGACTGGAATTACTGGCTCGACTCCGCCAGACAACTCGATATTGACCATCCGACCACGGCACGCGAACTGTCGCCCGCCGAGTTAAGCTATTTGAAAGAGCGCAAATGCGAGGGCCCGCTGAACCGGGTCCGCACTGCACACCACGACCTGCTTGTTCGTTTTACCAACGAGATCCGTCGCCGGGGCTATGCCTACCGGACCGAGCAGGCCTACGAGCAGTGGATTTGCCGTTTCATGCTGTTTTGCAATGATGCTGCGCCCGAAGAAGCCGGTGCCACCGAGGTCAGGTCCTTTTTGAATTACCTGGCAATCCAGCGGCGCGTCAGCGCCAGCACCCAGAACCAGGCGTTGAATGCACTGGTTTTCCTCTATCAACAGGTTCTCGGGCGTGAACTGGGTGAGCTGGATGAATTCGTCAGGGCAAAGCGGCCGCGCAATCTGCCGATCGTGCTCAGCCGCAACGAGGTGACCGCATTGCTTGCCCAGCTGCAGGGCACACACCGCCTCACCGCAGCACTGTTATACGGCACGGGAATGCGGTTGCTTGAGGGACTCCGCCTCCGGGTGCAGGATGTCGATTTTGACTATCGGCGTATCCATGTGCATCAGGCCAAGGGAAAAAAGGACCGTTATGTGCCACTGCCTGGCACCCTGGTCGATGGCCTGCACGGCAAATCGAGCAGTTCGACAACTTCATGCCCGTGACCTTGCCGCCGGTCTCGGTGAGGTGGAGCTGCCCGATGCGCTGCACGCAAGTACCCGAATGCGGGCCGTGAATTGATGTGGCAGTTTCTGTTTCCGTCAGGCCGCCTCGCTGCGGATCCCCGCGGAGGTGCGGTCCGCCGCCATCATCTGCACGAAAGCTCGCTGCAGAAGGCGGTCAAACGTGCGGCGGCTGCATGCCATATCAACAAGCGGGTGGGATGTCATACCCTGCGTCACTGCTTTGCAACACATCTGCTGGATGCGAATTACGACATTCGTACCGTACAGGAATTGCTTGGACATGCGGACGTATCGACCACCATGATCTATACCCATGTACTTAGCCAGCCCGGTGTCGGCGTGACCAGTCCGCTGGATCTGACTCGCGATAATGAATGACTGTGTCAGTGAGTAGCCCGGGAAGATTCTGCAGTATCAGTATTCCCTGATTGCGCTCGACAATTGCTCCTGCATTGTTCTACCGCCTACATCCGGGCGACAAGGTCCTGGCAAATCATTCCCCCAACAGTTTCAGACAGCCCGCCTCGTCCAGCACTTCGACGCCGAGTTCGACGGCCTTGTCGTATTTGGAGCCGGGGTTCTCGCCGGCAACGACGTAGTCGGTTTTCTTCGAGACGCTGCCGCTGACCTTGGCGCCGGCGGCCTGCAGTTTTGCCTTCATGGCATCGCGCGGCATGGAGAGTGTGCCGGTGAGCACGAAGGTCTTGCCGGCCAGGGGTGCGTGTTCGGGTTTCTCCACTGCCGGCCAGTGGATGCCGGCCGCGATGAGTTTATCGATGACATCGCGGTTGTGCTGCTCGGTGAAGAAGTCGACGATGCGCTGCGCGACCACCGGGCCGATGTCGTGGATGGCCTGCAGGGTTTCGATATCTGCATCCAGCAACGGCTCGATGCCGCCAAACTCGCGCGCCAGGATCTGGGCCGTGCTCTCCCCCACTTCGCGGATGCCGAGTGCGTAGATAAAACGTTCCAGCGTGGTATCGCGGCTTTTCTCCAGTGCGTTGACGAGGTTGCTCGCGGATTTCTCCGCCATGCGCTCCAGCCCGGCGAACTGTTCGACCGTCAGGTGGTAGACGTCGCTGACATCATGCACCAGTTCCCTGTCGACCAGTTGCTCGACCAGCTTGTCGCCCAGTCCCTCGATGTCCATGGCGCGTCTTGATGCGAAGTGCTTGATGGCCTCGCGGCGCTGCGCTGCGCAGTAGAGACCGCCGCTGCAGCGGGTCACGGCCTCGCCCTCGATGCGTTCGACATGCGAACCGCACACCGGGCACTGTTCCGGCATGGTGAAACGGCGTGCGCCTTTTTTGCGCAGCGCCGGGTTCACCTTCACCACCTCGGGGATCACGTCGCCGGCGCGGCGCACAATCACGGTGTCACCGACGCGCACGTCCTTGCGGTCGATCTCGTCCTGGTTGTGCAGCGTGGCGTTGGTCACGGTGACGCCGCCGACGAACACCGGCTCCAGCCGCGCCACCGGCGTCAGTGCGCCGGTGCGCCCGACCTGCACGTCGATGCCGAGCACCACGGTCTCGCGTTCCTGCGCGGGAAACTTGCGCGCGATCGCCCAGCGCGGCGCGCGCGCGACAGAACCCAGCGCCTGCTGCTGGTCGAGCCGGTCCACCTTGAACACCACGCCGTCGATCTCGAAGGGCAGCGCGTCGCGGCGCTGCTCGTAGCGCCGGTAATAACCGGTACAGCCCGCGAGGCCGCTGACGCGCTGGACATCGTCGTAGACACGCAGATGCCAGTCGCCAAGCCGCGCCAGGATCTCCGTGTGGCTGCCGGGCAGCTTGCCGCCCGCTACCTTGCCGACGCCGTAGCAGAACATCTCCAGCGGGCGCTGCGCGGTGATCTTCGGGTCGAGCTGGCGCAGGCTGCCGGCCGCGGCATTGCGCGGGTTGACGAAGAGTTTCTGTCCCTGCTCCGCCTGCTGGGCGTTCAGTTCCGCGAATCCCTGGTGCGACAGGTACACCTCGCCGCGCACCTCAAGGGTCGCGGGAATGCCGCTGCCGACCAGCTTCAGGGGTACCGAGTTGATGGTGCGGACATTGCGGGTGACGTCCTCGCCGGTGACGCCGTCGCCGCGGGTCGCGGCCCGCACCAGCCGCCCGTCTTCGTACAGCAGGCTGACGGCAAGACCGTCCAGCTTGGGCTCGGCGGCATACTCGACCTGCTCGATGTCGAGCCCCTTGCACACGCGGCGGTCGAAGTCCGCCAGCTCCTCATCGGAGAAGGCATTGTCCAGCGACAGCATGCGCTGTTCGTGGCGCACCTCGCCGAAGGCCTTCACGGGCGGTGCGCCGACGCGCTGGGTGGGGGAATCGGGGGTCAGCAGCTCCGGGTAGTGCTGCTCCAGCTCCTGCAGTTCGCGCAGCAGTGCATCGTACTGCGCGTCGGAGATCGCCGGATCGTCGAGGACGTAATAGCGGTAATTGTGTTCGTGCAGTTCGGCGTGCAGTTCGCGGGCGCGATCGCGCACCGTTTTCGGCACGCTCATGACGCCGTTTTTATCACCCGCTGCTGCAGCTGGCAGCCGATCACCTCTTCACGCATGTGGCTGATGGTCTGCTTCGTCAGGACACTGCGCGTGGCATCGCACACGGTTGCGCTGAGTTCATCCGCGAGGATCATGGCCGACTCGACCATGGCATCGAAGGCGCGTACCGCATCCATCCCGGGCGCAACCTGCAGGAACATCACGACGCCCTCCGTGGTGAAGTGCTCCATGGCGGCAAGGTCGAAAATGCCCGGCTCCTTGATATTGGCCATGGAAAACAGGTGCTGCTCGCGGCCATCGACCGACTCGCTGCGATGAAAGATCTGCATGTCGCCGTACTCGAGATGCGCGTCGGCGAACGCCCCCAGCAGCATCGGGCCACGGAACGGTACGCCGGTGGGCGCCATGACAAACAGCGAGAAGATCCTGTTGCTGGCAGGCGGCTTGTTCTCGGGCGCACTTGGCCGCTTCTCCGGGGTACGCGCTGTACGCGCCCTGATCACGGTTCTTCCGGGCGCCGGCTCATGGTCCTGTTCCAGCGGATCGCCGCGGACCTGCAGACCGATGCTGTCGATATCCGGATCGAACCCGGCATCCAGTTCCACGTCGGCATCGATGTCATCGATATCCGACATGGGTGTTGCGCTGCAGCCGCGACTTGCGTGGTTTACTGCGCCGGGGCAACTTCGGCAGGCTGATGCCGGGCCAGCGCCACTGCCCCTGCATGCGGCTGAATACGTAGATACCGAGGACAATGACGGCCCCGATCAGCAAGAGAATCAAGCGTATATTTTCCATGTTCACTACCTGACTGGTTGTGGTGACAAGCACAGGGTGGGCGGCAAGCTGTTCACGCCATCACCCGGATTCAACCGTTGCCGCACACTGCCGCGCAGTATGCCCCCAAATGCGGTCAGACTGCCACCATCTCGACCGCGGCGTCGATATCCACGGCCACCAGCCGCGACACACCGGGCTCGTGCATGGTGACACCGGTCAGCTGGTTGGCCATTTCCATAGTGATCTTGTTGTGGGATATGAAGATAAACTGCACGTGCTCCGACATCTTGCGCACCATGTCGCAGTAGCGCGCGACGTTGGCGTCATCGAGTGGCGCATCGACCTCGTCGAGCATGCAGAACGGCGACGGGTTCAGGCGGAAGATGGCGAACACCAGGGCAATGGCGGTCAGCGCCTTTTCACCGCCTGACAGCAGGTGAATGGTGCTGTTGCGCTTGCCGGGCGGGCGCGCCATCACGGTCACGCCGGTATCCAGCAGGTCTTCCCCGGTCAGTTCCAGGTAGGCATGGCCGCCGCCGAACAGCGTCGGGAAATTCTCCTGCATGCCCTCGTTGACCTTGTCGAAGGTTTCCTTGAAGCGGGTCCGGGTTTCCCGGTCGATCTTGCCGATGGCATTTTCCAGCGTCTGCAGTGCCTCGATCAGGTCTGCGTGCTGCGCGTCGAGGTAGACCTTGCGCTTGGATTCTTCCTCGTACTCCTCGATCGCGGCCAGGTTGATCGGGCCAAGGCGCTGGATGCGCAGCTCCAGTTTCTCTGCACGCTCGGCCCAGACCTCGATACTGGCGGACTCATCGAGCTGTTCCAGCAGCATCTGGCAGGCGAAGCCGGACTCGTTGATCTGCTCCAGCAGGGTATCGCTGCGCACCTTGATTTCCTGCCAGGCCATGCGGTCACGGTCGATCTGCTCGCGCTGCGTGGCGACCGTGCGTTCCTTGCGGATACGTTCCTGGTCGGATTCGCGGATGCCGTGCTCGATGTCCTCCACCCGTTTCCTGGCGGTCGTCAACTCGCCCTCGGCTTCCAGGCGTCGTGTCAACATCGCTTCCAGTTCGGCTTCCAGCTCAACCAGTGGCGTGTTGCCCTGCCCCAGCGCCGAGTTGAGTTCATCGCGGCGCCCGGTCAATTGCTGAATCTGGTCACGCATGCGCACCAGCGCCTGCTGCGTGGTCTCGCGCGCGGTGCGCATCGACTCCGCCCGCAGCGCCAGCTCGTGTACCTGCTGCTGATCGTTGCGCGCGCGTTCCCGCACCTCGTTGAGCACGCTGCTCAATTGCTGCTGCTGCCGGGTGCGTTCCTCGCGCTCCTGCGTCAGGGCCTCGGTCGCCTGCAGCGCTTCCTGCAGGCGGGTATGCGCGCTGGCATGTTCCTCCGCCTCGCTGGCCTTCTGGGTAAGCAGTTCCTCGGATTCCCGGGTCACGTTCTCGTGGCGATTGCGCTGCTGCTCCAGGCGCGACTCGCAGGCGGCGAAGCGGGCCCGCAGGTCACTGGCCAGTCGATGGGTCTGGCTGTACTCGGCCTGCAGCCGTTCGCGGTCCGCCTCGGCCTCGTCCAGCGACTCGCGCGCCCTGGCGATGGACTGGCGCAGCACATCGATGTTGCCGGCCTGCGCCTCGGTCTGCGCGCTCAGCTCATTGATCTCGCGCTCGCGCTCCAGCACCCCGGCCTTTTCGTCGCTGTCGCGCGCGACCCGCAGCCAGCTCCTGCCGATCCAGACGCCGTCGCGCGTCATCACCGATTCGTGTGCAGCCAGCGTGGCGCGCATCGCCAGCGCCTCGGACAGGGACTCCACGGCATAGATACCGTCGAGCAACCCGTCCATGCCCCAGGGCGCCGTAACCTTGCCGACCAGCGGCGTACCCTTGTCGTAACGGGTACCCGATCCCGCGCTGCCGGTATCGAACAGGGTCACCGTGCCCTGCGTCAGGCCGCCGAGCAGGTGTTCCGCGTTGTCCAGCCCGGACACGCAAACCGCTTCCAGGTAGCCACCGAGCGCGGTTTCCACCGCGTGTTCCCAGCCCGACTCGACCTGGATTTCCTGGGCCAGGCGCGGCGCGGACTGCAGGCCCTGCCCCGTCAGCCAGCCGCTGATATTGCCGGACTGCTGGCCGAGCGCGGCATGCTGCAGGGTCTGCAGCGAGGCCAGCCGGCCGCGGGTATCGTGGTGCAGGCTTTGCAGCGCGGAAAACTCGCGCTCCTGCTGTACCAGCCCCGAGCGGATGTCGGTGATGCGCCGGCCCACGTCATCCTGCTGCACCTGGATACCGGCGACCACGGTCTCCTGCCCTGCGGACTCGTTGGCGAGCTGTTCCAGTTCTGTTTCCAGCGACTCGCTGTTCAGCGATTCCCGCTCCTGGTCCATGCGCTGCAGGCGTTGTTCCAGCTGCTGCATCTGGCGGTCAATGTGATCCAGCCGCGTGCGCTCGACCTGCGCCGACTGCGAGCGCTCCGCCATGCGACGGTTGAATTCGTCCCAGCCCTGCTGCCAGTCGTGCATGGCCTCTTCGGCCTCGCGCAGCGCGACCGTGGACTGCTCGGCACGCTCGCGGGCCGCCACCAGTTCCGGTTCGATGGTCTCGATGTTTTGCGCCAGTTCTTCCAGGCGCGTGCTGTCCAGCCGGATATGTTCACCGATCTCGTCCAGCGTCTGCTCCGCGCGGAACAGTTCCTGTTGTTGCTGCTGGCGTGAATCCTTGTTGTGCTTGATGGCCTGTTCCACGCGGGCGACGTCGGCGCCCAGCTTGTAGTAGTGGCCCTGCACCGTGTTGAACGCTTCGTTTGCCTCGACCAGCGCCTCGCGCAGTTTTTCCAGTTCGGCCTCGACATTGCGCTGCGCGGCCAGTTCCGCCTGCATGGCAAGTTCGCGCTCCTGGATCTGGCGTTCGCGTTCGCTGGTCTGTTCGTGCATGGCGCTGTAGCGCAGTGCCAGCAGTTGCGCCTTGACCTCGCGTTCCTCTTCCTTGAGTTCCTTGTAGCGCGCCGCGGCCCGCGACTGGCGTTTCAGTTTTTCGAGCTGCTTCTCGATCTCTTCCAGCAGGTCGTTGAGGCGATCCAGGTTCTCGCGGGTATGCTTGATGCGGTTCTCGGTTTCGCGGCGGCGTTCCTTGTACTTGGAGATGCCCGCGGCCTCCTCGAGGAAAGCGCGCAGGTCTTCCGGCTTCGCCTCGATCAGGCGCGAGATGGTGCCCTGCTCGATGATCGAGTAACTGCGCGGCCCCAGGCCGGTGCCGAGAAAGATATCCGTGATGTCGCGGCGCCGGCAGCGGGTGTTGTTCAGGAAGTAGTTGGATGTCCCGTCGCGGGATACCTGGCGGCGAATGGAGATCTCGTTGTAGCCGGCGTATTGCCCGCCGATGGTGCCGTCCGAGTTGTCAAACGCCAGTTCGATACTGGCGGTACCCACCGGCTTGCGCCCGTTGGAACCATTGAAAATGACATCGGCCATGGAATCGCCGCGCAGGTGCTTGGCGGAGGACTCCCCCATGACCCAGCGCACGGCATCGATGACATTGGACTTGCCGCAGCCGTTCGGGCCGATAATACCGACCAGGTTGCTGGGGACGTGGATGGTGGTCGGATCGACGAAAGACTTGAACCCGGCCAGCTTGATTTTCGACAAACGCATGGAAGCCAAGATTACAAGATTGGCCCCGGGAAATACAACCATTATGTAATTTCCTAATGGTTGCATACAGCATCTTGTGTCTTGTATCTTTCCCGCATGTCGACACAACCCGCCAAGTCGCTGGAAACCTTCCCCAATCCGCACCCGGGGCGGGACTACACCGTGCGCATCCGCATCCCCGAATTCACCTGCCTGTGCCCGAAGACCGGCCAGCCCGACTTCGCCACCCTCTACCTGGACTACGTCCCGGACCGGGAGTGCGTCGAACTCAAGGCCCTGAAGCTGTACGTCTGGTCGTTTCGGGAGGAAGGCGCGTTTCACGAGGACGTCACCAACCGCATGCTTGCCGATCTCGTCGCTGCCTGCGAGCCCCGCTTCATGCGGCTGCGGGCCGAGTTCAATGTCCGCGGCGGCATCTATACCGACGTGGTGGTGGAGCATCGCCAGCCCGGCTGGGAACCTGCCACACCTGTGCAACTGCCTTAACAATACCTCGCAAGCGACTGATATGTCATTATGTAGCCCGGATGAAGCATCGCGAAATCCGGGGACGCTGCTGACCCGTGCCCCTCTACCTCGGCATTGATTTCGGCACCTCGGGCTGCCGCGGCTGCGTCATCGACGCCGGGCAGCACGTCGTGGCGGAGGCCCGCGTGCCACTGCCATCCCCACAGCGCAGCGGTGACGCGGTCGAGCAGGACCCGGCTGTCTGGTGGTCGGCGCTGGAAACCCTGCTGGCAGCGCTGGGAACCCGGATACCCCTGGCGGACATCGGCGCGCTGTGCGTCGACGGCACCTCCTCGACCCTGCTCCTCTGCGACGCCCTGGGCACACCGCTGGCGCCGGCGCTGATGTACAACGACACCCGCGCCCGGGAGGCCGCGCGCCAGGTCGCGGCCGTGGCCCCGCATGACTGCGCCGCCCACGGTGCCAGCGCCAGCCTGGCGAAACTGCTGTGGCTACTGCAGTTACCGAATGCCCGGAACGCCCGCCATGCCCTGCACCAGGCCGACTGGGTACTCGGCCGACTGCGCGGCCGCTTCGGCAGCAGTGACGAGAACAATGCCCTGAAACTCGGCTTTGATGCCGGCGCGCGGCGCTGGCCCGACTGGCTGGCACAGTTACCGATACCGGACGAACTGCTGCCCGAGGTCGTGCCGGCCGGCACGGACATCGGCTGTATCGATCCCGCCATGGCGGCGCAGTTCGGGCTGTCCCCCGACACCCGCCTCGTCAGCGGCACCACCGACAGCACGGCCGGTTTCATCGCCACCGGCGCGGTACACGGCGAGGCAGTCACCACACTGGGCAGCACCCTGGTGCTCAAGGTGCGCTCCGACACGCCGGTGTTCGCCCCGGAAAACGGCATCTACAGCCACCGCCTCGGTGATGACTGGCTGGTGGGCGGCGCCTCCAACAGCGGCGGTGCGGTACTAAAACAATACTTCACGGACGCGGACATTGTGCGGCTGACGCGGGAACTGCAGCCCGACCGGCTCACCGGGCTGGACTACTACCCGTTGCCTGCCCGCGGGGAGCGCTTTCCGGTCAACGACCCGGACCTCGAACCCGGGCTGGCACCGCGCCCGCCGGAAGACGTCCGCTTCTTCCAGGGCATCCTGGAAGGCATCGCCCGCATCGAGGCCCGGGGCTACCGGCGCCTCGCGGAACTGGGCGCGCCCTGGCCCACCCGGGTCATCAGCACCGGCGGCGGCGCGGCAAACAGCGCCTGGCGTACAATACGTTCGCAACTGCTGGGCATCCCGGTCGTTGCCGCCGACCACCAGGAGGCCGCCTACGGCACCGCCCTGCTGGCATTGCGTGCGGCGGCAAACGCCTGACGACTTTTAGCGCGTAGCCCGGATGCAGCAACGCGGAATCCGGGAAAAGCAGCATCTGTCCCGGATTACGGCCTGACGGCCTTCATCCGGGCTACACGCTGAATTATGTCGTCACCCCGGCGAATGCCGGGGTCCAGATTGTTGATCCTCTGGATTCCGGCATGCGCCGGAATGACGAACAGGGACTCATTCAGAACCGCCTTAACGAATTTCAGACTGGACAGGACATGGCAATAAAACAAACAGGCATACATTACATCTTCGAGGGACTGCGGCTGATTCGCCAGCCGGGGCTGCGCCGCTACGTGGCCGTGCCACTGCTGGTTAGCGTGGTGTTTTTCAGCGCGGCCATCCTGGGCCTGACGCACTGGCTGGAGGCACTCATCGAACTGCTGCTGGGTTACCTGCCCGGCTGGCTGGACTGGCTGCGCTACCTGCTGTGGCCGGTGTTCGCGCTGCTCGGCGTGCTGATCATCTTCTACAGCTTTTCCATCATCACCAACCTGATCGCGGCGCCCTTCAACGGCATGCTCGCGGAGGCCGTCGAGAAATACCTGACGGGGCAACCCATAGAAACCGGCGGCTGGCAGGCACTGGTAAAGGACATCGTGCCCAGCCTCGTCTCGGAGCTGCGCAAACTGCTGTACTTCGTGCTGCGCGCCATCCCGCTCGGGTTGCTGTTCCTGATACCGGGAGTCAACCTGGCCGCGCCGTTTCTGTGGGCGCTGTTCAGCGCGTGGATGCTGGCCATCGAATACGTCGACTACCCGATGGCCAACCACCTGCTGCATTTCTCCACGCAGCGCAAACTGCTGCGCAGTCGCCGCTTCCTCTCCTACGGATTCGGCGGCGGCTCCCTGCTGCTGACCATGATCCCGCTGCTGAACTTTATCGCCATGCCGGTATCGGTCGCCGGCGCAACCGCCATGTGGGTCGGGGAGCTGAAGGAAAGCGCGCAGGTGCAGAAAAACACCTGAACATATCCGGTCTGGTGTTATGAGCAATCGCAGGTTGGGCTGAACAACGTGAAGCCCAACATGGGCAGGGTCAACAGGACCCCGATCGTTGGGCTTCGCAAGCTCAGCCCATCAACCTACGCCCCACGCGCTCAGACTATCAGGAAACTGCAGACCGTCAGCACGCCGAGAATCAGCGCCATCACCAGCTTTATCATCACCGTCAGAAGCATATAAGTCCGGTATGCATCTGCATCCACGCGTCCTTCCGCATCGAGTTGTTGTAACCGCATATTCATCCTGTATCCCCTTCCCTGTTGTAACTGGCACCAGCGTATCGAAACGCCAACCGTAAAGCTGTCAACTAGTGGATAGTGGAAATGTAAAATATTCACGGTTGCGGCGCGCATGCGACAGCCTTGCGGATATGCACGGGATACGAAACCCGGGAACGGAAATGTTACAAATAATCTCGCAGCCGGCGCACGCCTTCCTGCAGGTTTTCCAGCGAGGTGGTATAGGCAAACCGTACATGCCGTTCAGGCTGGAAGGTGCCGAAGTCGGTTCCCGGCGTGATGGCCACGCCGGCCTCTTCCAGCAGGCGCTGCGAGAAGGCATAGCTGTCATCGGTAAAGCGGCTGCAGTCGGCATACAGGTAAAAGGCCCCTTCAGGCGTGACCGGTATGCTGAAACCCAGCTCCCGCAGGGCGGGCAGCAAATAGTCCCGGCGTTCCCGGAACGCCTCACGGCGTTCTTCCAGTATCTGCAGGTTGTCGGGATCGAAGGCCCGCAGCGCCGCGTGCTGGGCCAGCGTCGGCGCCGCAAGAAACAGGTTCTGCGCCAGCTTGTCGATTTCCGGCACCATGTCCAGCGGCGCGACCAGCCAGCCGAGGCGCCAGCCCGTCATGCCGAAATATTTTGAAAAACTGTTGATGACGAAGACTTCCTCGGACACGGCCAGTGCCGTGGGAGCCCTCTCGCCGTAGACCAGGCCATGATAGATTTCGTCGACCACCAGTGCCCGGCCACGCGCGCTGGTGAAGCTATGAAATGCCTGCAGGGTATCCGCGTCCAGCAGGGTACCGGTCGGGTTGGACGGTGAGGCCACCAGCAAGGCAGCCGTGTCCTGCGACCAGTGCGCCTCGACCTGTTCCAGCGACGGCTGGTAGCCGGTATCCGCCGTCACCGGAATGCCGACCGGCTCGCCGTTGACCAGGTAGACGAAGTTGCGGTTGCAGGGATAGCCGGGGTCCGCCATCAGTACCCTGTCTCCCGGGTTCACAAGAGCCGCCATGACCAGTTGCAGTGCAGCAGACGCCCCCGGCGTCACCACGATGCGTTCCGGCTCAACGCTGACTCCGTAGCGCTCCCCGTAGAAACCGGCGATGCGTTCGCGCAATGCGGTCAGCCCCACGGCCGGGGTGTAATGCGTGCGCCCTTCCTCCAGCGCCCTGATGCCGGCATCGATAACCGGTTGCGGCGTCACGAAGTCCGGCTCGCCGATTTCCATGTGGATAATGGAGCGCCCGGCAGCCTCCAGTTGTCGCGCCCGTGCCAGCAGGGCCATGACATGGAACGGCTGGATAAACTGCATGCGGCCGGCGGTCTTCACCGGCGCGCTGCCTGGCAGTGCGCATGCAGGCGCCGCAGGTACTCCGTATCGACCAGGGTTACGGGAGGCAAGTCACCCTGGATCATGTGGCAGGGCATGGCAGGTTCCCCGAGGTGGTCCAGCACCACGGCGGCACCGGTGAAATCATGCTGGTCAGTGTACTTGTTCACGGTGATCAGCACATCGATGCCGGCTGCGTGCGCGGCCTGCATACCGTTTTCGGAGTCTTCCAGTGCCAGGCATTCTTCCGCCGTCAGCCCCATCTTGTCCAGCGCGTATTCGTAGATATCCGGTGCCGGTTTCTTGTGCTCCACGATGCCGCCGGCGGCAACCAGTTCGAACCAGTCTTCCTCGAATGCGCCGAAGCTGTGCCGGAACAGTGCGGTGACATTATCGGGCGTGGTCGTTGTCACCACGGCAAGCCGCAGGCCCTGCTGGTGCGCCTCCCGTATCAGCCGCTCGACCCCCGGCCGCAGCGGCACCTGTCCGGTCGTGAGCATCTCGACATAATAAGCCGTCTTGCGCTGGTGCAACCCGGCGATAAATGCAGCGCCATCGGGCGGCAGCTCGAAACCGGGACGCTCGCGATCCAGGTAGTAACGAATGCGTTCCTTGCCGCCGGTAACGGCAAGCAGCTCATGGTACAGGTCTGCACTCCACTCCCAGTCCAGGCCGGCCTCCACAAAGGCGGCATTGAATGCCTGGCGGTGGACCTCCTCGGTATCCGCCAGCGTGCCATCAACATCAAACAACAGTGCTCTTAATTCAGTATTCATGGATTTATCGCTTCCTGGCCAGCGGCTGATTCTCATGCATTTACGGCGTTGCGTTCAAGCCGGTCCGCGCAGGATTTTGCGGCCGGCCGGTATCCTTGACTAATAGTAAAAGTGGCGTATAAATAACGCCCCTGAATGATATACCCGCCGATAACAAAACCTGCTAACGGGTCGTTTTAATTCATATTTTTTTGTTAAACAGTCAGTTATAGCGGCAAAACTTGGAGATAGTCTGGTATGGCTGCCAAAAAGAAAGTAGTGAAATCGAAATCGACCGCCAGTAAAAAGGCCGTGGCCAGGAAAAAGGCGGTCAAGAAAGCCCCAGCCAGGAAGGCAGTCGTCAAGAAGACTGCCACGAAGAAGACTGCATCCAGCAAAAAAGCGGCCGCGAAAAAGACGGTAGCTAAAAAGGCGCCCGTGAAAAAGACTGCAGTGAAAAAGGCTGTCGCAAAAAAAGCGCCTGCGAAGAAAGCCGCAGCAAAGAAACCGGTCGCCAGGAAATCAGCATCAAAAAAACCTGCAAGCCAGGTCGGCCCGGTTCCGGGTATCGCGCCCTACAAGGAAAAACGGGGCGAGGAGTACATGAACGATGAACAGATCGCGCATTTCCGGGACATCCTGCTGACCTGGAAGCGTGAATTGATGGAAGAGGTCGACCGTACCGTGCACCACATGCAGGATGATGCCGCCAACTTCCCGGATCCGAACGACCGCGCCACCCAGGAATCCGAGTTCAGCATGGAACTGCGCGCACGTGACCGCGAACGCAAACTGATCAAGAAAATCGACGAGTCCATTCGCAATCTCGACAACGATGAATTCGGCTACTGTGAAGCCTGCGGCGTTGAAATCGGTATCCGCCGCCTGGAGGCACGTCCGACCGCAACACTCTGCATCGACTGCAAGATTCTGGATGAAATCAGGGAAAAGCAGATGGGCTGATCCGCCCGGGCTGTATTTCCCTGCAACGAAGCCGGCACCTGCCGGCTTTCTTGTTTGCGCCAGAACGCAGTGACGGCAACAAGCCATGACGACGCGAGCACAACAACCCGAATCATCCGTACCCTATCGCGGCCGGTTTGCGCCCTCGCCCACCGGCCCCCTGCACTTCGGCTCGCTTGTCGCGGCTGTCGGCAGCTACCTGGATGCCAGGCACCACGGCGGCGAGTGGCTGCTGCGCATCGAGGACCTGGATCCGCCGCGCGAGGTACCGGGCGCTGCCGATGAGATCCTGCGCACCCTGGATGGGTTCGGCATGCACTGGGATGGCCCGGTAATCTACCAGAGCCAGCGGGGTGACATCTATGCCAACGCGCTGGAGGAACTGACAGGCAAGGGCTATCTGTTTGGCTGTGCCTGCACCCGCAAGGAAATCGCCGACAGCGCGATCCGCTCGGAAGCCGGCCTGGTATATCCGGGCACCTGCCGTGGCGGCCTGCCTCCCGGACGCCGCGCCCGCGCGCTGCGGGTGCGCGCCGAGCAGCGCAGCATCGAACTGAATGACCGCCTGCAGGGCAACCTGCGGCAGCAACTCGACCAGGAGGTCGGCGACTTCATCATCAGGCGGGCGGACGGCCTGGTCGCCTACCAGCTTGCGGTCGTCGTCGATGACGCTGATCAGCAAATCACCCACGTGGTGCGCGGCGCGGACCTGCTGGACTCGACACCACGACAGCTTTACCTGCAGCAGTTGCTGGAGCTGCCGGCACCGTCCTACCTGCACCTGCCGGTTGCCGTGGGTGCCGATGCCGACAAGCTCAGCAAGCAGACATTCGCCCGGGATGTCATTGCGGGCAAGGACAATGTTGTGCTGCTGGACGTGCTGGGCTTTCTCAACCAGCAGCTGCCGGATTCACCCCTGGACGCCAGTCGCGATGAACTCTGGAAGTGGGCGATCATGCACTGGGATCCGGGCAGAATACCCTGCAACAGGACCCTGCCGTCACCCGCCGCCTGGTCAGGAAAATTAATCAAAGATTAATAATTCAGCATTTGGCACGCAGCCCGGCAGGGCTATAATCGGCTGGCGATTACGATCCGCCAAAGACAACCACGGAGCACAGAATGCCTGACAGCAAGATCTACGATGTACCGGAAGCATTTGCCAAAACCGCCCTCCTGAATGCCGAGCAGTACCAGGCCATGTACGAAAGATCCATCAAGGACCCGACCGGTTTCTGGGCGGAACAGGCGCAGCAGTTCCTCCACTGGGACAAGCCATGGGACACGGTGCTCGACTGGGACTATACGAAAGGACATATCCGCTGGTTCGAGGGCGGCAAGCTCAATGCCTGCTACAACTGCGTCGACCGCCACCTGGAGACGCGCGGCGACCAGACAGCCCTGATCTGGGAAGGTGACGATCCCGCTAACGATGCGCACATCACCTACAAGGAGCTGCATGCTCACGTCAGCCGCATGGCGAACGTGCTCAAGTCTCGCAATGTGCAGAAAGGCGACCGCGTCTGCATCTACATGCCGATGATTCCGGAAGCGGTCTATGCCATGCTGGCATGCGCGCGCATCGGCGCTGTCCACTCGGTTGTGTTCGGCGGCTTCTCGCCCGACTCGATCAAGGACCGCATCCTGGATTCCGACTGCCATACCGTAATCACTGCCGACCAGGGCCTGCGCGGCGGCAAGTCCGTGCCACTGAAAGGCAACGTCGACACCGCTCTCAAATCCTGCCCCAAGGTGCACTCGGTCATCGTCGTGCGCCACACCGGCGGCACGATCGACTGGAACGAGGGGCGCGACATCTGGTTCCACGAGGCAGCGGAAAAGGTCGCCGCTGACTGCCCGGTTGAACTCATGGACGCCGAGGATCCGCTGTTCATCCTTTACACCTCCGGCTCAACCGGAAAACCCAAGGGGGTCATGCACACCACCGGTGGTTACCTGCTGTATGCCGCGATCACGCACAAGTATGTCTTCGATTACCATGACGGCGACGTCTACTGGTGTACGGCCGATGTCGGCTGGGTCACGGGCCACTCCTATATCGTCTACGGGCCGCTGGCCAACGGTGCCATCTCTCTGGTGTTCGAGGGCGTGCCGACCTATCCCGACGCCTCGCGTTTCTGGCAGGTGTGCGACAAGCACAAGGTCAACACCTTCTATACCGCGCCCACGGCATTGCGCTCACTGATGCGCCTCGGTGAGGAACCTGTAAAGAAGACGTCACGGGACAGCCTGCGCCTGCTGGGCACGGTGGGTGAACCCATCAACCCGGAAGCCTGGGAGTGGTACTACCACACCATCGGTGATGCCCGCTGTCCGATCGTCGATACCTGGTGGCAGACCGAAACCGGCGGCCACATGATCACACCGGTTCCCGGAGCCATGAAGATGAAACCCGGCTCCGCCAGCCTCCCTTTCTTCGGCGTGATGCCTGCGATCGTGGATACCCAGGGCAAGGTGATCGAGGGCCCGGGTGAAGGCACACTGGTCATGACCCATCCGTGGCCGGGGCAGATGCGCACCGTGTATGGCGATCACCAGCGTTTCATCGACACCTACTTCAGTGCTTTTCCCGGTATGTATTTCACCGGCGATGGAGCCCGGCGCGACGAGGATGGTTATTACTGGATCACCGGGCGCGTGGATGACGTACTGATCGTCAGCGGCCACAATCTCGGTACGGCCGAACTGGAAAGCGCGCTGGTCCTGCACGACGCCGTGGCCGAGGCTGCTATCGTTGGCTATCCGCACGACATCAAGGGCCAGGGCATCTACGCCTACGTGACCCTGATACAGGGCGTCGAACCCAGTGATGAGTTGCGCAAGGAACTGGTGAAACTGGTGCGGACCGAAATCGGACCCATCGCGACACCCGACATCATCCAGTGGGCGCCGGGGCTGCCGAAGACGCGCTCCGGCAAGATCATGCGCCGCATCCTGCGCAAGATCGCCGCCAATGAGATGGATTCCCTCGGCGACACCTCGACACTGGCCGACCCGAGCGTGGTCGATGACCTGGTGAAGAACCGCATGGCAACCTGAGCGCCCGCACCGGCCACCAGCCAAATGATTACCCCAAGTGCGTTCCGCCCGGCATGGTGGCTGCCGGGCCCGCACCTGCAAACCCTGTACCCGTCGCTGTTCCGGCAACGCCGGCTGCCACCGCTGACGCGCGAGCGGCTGGAATTGCCCGATGGCGATTTCCTCGACCTTGAGTGGACCGGGAAGACCGCTGGCAGCGTCGTGCTGATGCTGCATGGCCTGGAGGGTTCACTCGAGTCGCACTACACAGGCGGCATGCTCGGAGCACTCGCACAACAGGGTTACAACGCCTGCATGATGTATTTGAGAGGCTGCAGCGGCGAACCCAACCGGCTGCCCTACAGCTATCATTCCGGGAAAACCGATGACCTCGATTTCGTGGTCCGCACCATCCAGGATCGCCTGCCGGGGAAAGCGCTGGCCATTATCGGTTTTTCGCTGGGCGGCAACATCCTTTTGAAATGGCTTGGCGAGCAGGGCCAGTCAGCCCGCATCGATACGGCAGTGGCGATATCGGTACCCTTCGACCTGAACCGGACCGCATTGCGGCTTGAGCATGGATGGTCACGTATTTACCAGCGCCACCTCGTGAAGAAGCTTCAAAGTTCAGCCAGGAGAAAAGCCCGCATCCATCAACTGCCCTGGCCGGCTGAACGCATTGGTGAATTGAATACCTTCCGTCGTTTCGACAACGAGATCACGGCTCCACTAAACGGCTTTCGCGACGTGGATGACTACTATTCCAGCGCCAGCAGCAAGCAGTACCTGAAGTCAATCCAGGTTCCAACCCTGCTCATCCAGGCTCGGGATGACCCGTTCCTGCCTGCCCCGGCACTGCCGCAAGATGACGACCTGAGTCCGGCGGTTACCCTGGAACTATCCAATCGCGGCGGCCATGTCGGCTTCGTCTCCGGCTGCAATCCTGTACGCCCGCAGTACTGGCTGGAACAACGCGTCATCCGGCACCTCCGGCCACGTCTCCAGCCACCCGGCACAACCTGATTTTCTGGTTTAGGATAGATCCCTATCTATTTGTATTCCTTATTGTTTTAAAAACCTCCTTCGACGGGTAACTCAAGCGCGAGGCCAGACGTCCGATACCCACCTTATATACCTGCTCCCGATACAACCCTTACAGCAGTCGGACAATCATCATGCACAGAACAACCCTGGGTTTACTTTTCCTGCTTACTTCCTGTGCCTGCCTTGGCGGAAACGACGTTTGGGAAACACTGTTCAAAGAGAAACTCCAGGAAGCCAATGCAGGCAACAGTAATGCCCAGTACGATATCGGCGCGATGTACCAGAACGGCCGTGGCGTAGCCGCAAGTCGCGACAAGGCAATCGAGTGGTACCGGAAGGCAGCGGCACAAAATAATCAGAAAGCCATCTCAAGACTCAACCTGATTCAATCCAACAAGGAACGTTTCAACAAGACACTGGCGCGCGCCGGAGAAGGCGACATGGAAAGCCAGTACGATCTCGGGAAAATGTACACGGAGGGTGTCGGTGTCGATACGGACATGAAAAAAGCCATCGACTGGTATGAAAAGGCCGCCGTCCAGGGATACGAAAAAGCCCAGTACAAGCTGGGCCTGATCTACTATTCGGATGGCAACGGTAAAAAAGATCAGCCCCGTGCATTCAAGTTGTTCAAGGAAGCCGCTGAAAAAGACTACCCCGCTGCACAATTCTATCTCGGCAAGATGTATGCCTCCGGACAGGGAGTGAAGCGCGACTACGAGAAAGCTATGGAGTGGTTCAGCAAGGCTGCAGACGGAGGATTCAATGAAGCACGCAGGGAAATGATCGATATCGCAGAGTTATTGGAAGACAGTTCTGCCGAGAAGAATCCAGAGCCGGTAAAAACAGTCATGCCGGACACCGAACCCGCCGCTGCTACCCGTCAGGAACCTGAAGCCAAACCCGCCGTTGCTACCCGGCAGGCCCGGAACGCTAAACCAGCCGCCGCTGCCCTCAGGAAAAGGCTCCCGAGTATACCTACGAGAACGTGATGCTTGCTTCCTGGAACAGGGACAATGAACCGGTTGCCTACCTGCCTTCAGCAATCAACAACTGCAAGGTGGAAGATTGACAAGGTCGTCTGCTTCAGTGATGACCAGTCACGCGACACGGCAACAGGCACGATCAAGTACAAGACCAAAGCTATTATTAGTGATCTTGCACAAGACGGTTCTTTTGATGTCGTCTACCGGAACCTGGTAATTGGTGCTGACCATGATTCCGGACAGAAGAAGAGCGGCTCAGAGGAGGTGATTGGAAGTACTACGACAGGTTCCGTAAGCTCTAACTACGAAGTCAAAACCGGCTGGGGCAAGGAACACAATCTGCAGTGTACATTCAAGGATGCCAGCACCCTCTCCTGCCTGAAGAACAAGACACATGCTTTTCTACTGGAGAGCCCGCAGACTTTGGCGGCGGGGAAGTAATAGATCTGTTCGACCACATACTCCAATCCAATATTGCCCAGGGAAGCTCTGATTAATTCATCTTTCGTCATTCCGGCGTATGCCGGAATCCAGTAACTGGTTGAACATAAGAACTGGATTCCGGGTCTACGCTGCGCTGCGCCCGGAATGACGAAACAATCAGAGAATCCCTTGCAATTGATTTTTGAACTGACAGGTACACCCTCAAACCGGTAAGCTATCAGTTCACGCTGAATCCACCTTTTGCCTAATCCCAAAGTACTGGATCAGGAATATTTCTATTCTTACATCCTGATACGATGTTTCAGTCTGTTGATAACCATGGCTTTGATTCAGGTTCATCTGCACTCATTCTTGTATCATGACGAACTTAATAAGATAGTTATCTGCACTCCCATTGAATATGTACTGGTACATTAGTCCATCGTAACTTTCTGACCTATTGATTGCCTGGAATGGTTCTTTCTCACCATCGCCACTTCTGGCAAGCGTAGACTCGTTGCGTCCATTAAACGAGCCTCCGAATAACCTGACGTAGCGTCCACATACCCTAATGCCTTACATCGGCAACCCATAACTCTCTCAGACATACTATTAATGCATTTACTTGCATGGCATGTTGTACGCACCCTAGAAGAACACAATATTAACGAAGACTATAGACATGTAACGATTCATTCTAACCATTTACTCCCATATCTCAAACATCATGACTGTTTCAACAAATTAATTGGCGGACTTTGACGTCTTAGGCAAGCAATATCTTCCCTTGGTGTGAAATTGGCTCTAAAGATACAGATTTTCCTACCTGATGCTGAGTCCACGCCGCAGACATTTCCATTGGATCCACTAATAGCATCGCCAGCATGATTACACTTAAGCTACATTCCAAATGAATTAACCAGCAGTTGCAGTACATCATTTTCACCAAACTGACAGTACATCATGTTTAGTGGCACTATGATTTAACATAAAATAGCTCTCGATTCAAATGCTTGCACCATAATCGCAGCAGGATTATCTAACGCCACGATAGTCAGACCACATTACTCGTTTCCGCAGGATCACTAGAAGTCTTCAGCCACCCAGAAGATACCCACAGGATCGCTCCGCATATACCTCCCTGTCCCCGGATCATAGTACCTGTAATAGTTATAATGCAGCCCGGTTTCCTGATCGTAGTACTGTCCAGGGAATCTCAGGTTCAGCGCCACAGTACTTGATGCATCTATAGTAGCCTCACCAAATGGCGCATAGTCGGCACGCCACACCACATTGCCAGCCTCATCGGTCATCGCCCGAGGTGTACCCAGGTGATCATTGTGAACGTAAAATATTTTCCCATTTGTGACAGCAGCCTCAGCTGATGTAATGAAGTTACCGAGAATGTCTGCGAGGTTCTGTTCTATAAACTGCTCCAGCAGGCTGTTCCAGCTGATACTGAGTACCATTCGAGACAGGAGCACCATGTCACCGGCATTAAGCACACCATCCTGGTTCATATCAGCGGCCTGTGATTCTGAGGCTGATGGCAGCTTGTAACCCAGGACAAACTGCGTCAACAGCAGATAATCGGCCACATTCAGCTGGCCATCGGCATTGATGTCACCGGGTATACCCATAAACGGCACACTGCCCGGGTCTCGCGGATCACTTCCCTGAGCCACTTCATCACCATCGGTAATTCCATCACCGTCAAAATCGGCATTCCCTGGTGATGTACCGTAAACCAGTAATTCGTCGATATTCAGCAATCCATCACCATCGTTGTCTGCATTTCCCGGAACACCGCCCTGTTGCAGCTCCTGCAGGTTGGTGATGCCGTCCTCGTCTGTGTCCGGATGGTATATGGCCAGCACCTGTCCGTTTAACCATATGTATTCCACCAGCAGCGTACCGCCCGTATCCGTCTCGGCCATGAGTTTCCCATCCGGCCCGTACAAAAACCGTCGTCCATCACCTGTAACGACGTTCTTGACAATTCTCTGCCCGAGGCCGTTGTAGGCATAGTCCGCCACCTGCCCGCCAGTGTCGCTGGCAGTATGCAGTCGGTGGTGCATCGTGTAGCTGTAGTTCCAGCTGCCTTTTGCCAGGGTATTGCCAGCAACATCCAGGATGACATCACTGCTGCCAACCTGGTCGAGTCGATTGGAATCGTCCTCATAAACCAGACTGACAGGGACACCTTCATTCCCCAGGATACGGTTGCCATTCCTGTCATAGTCATAATCCCGGTCGGAACCGAATCCTCCAGCCGCGGTATCCAGGCGATTCAGGGAATCGTAGCTATAGCTGTAATTCACACCGGGCGTCGTGCCAGCATCGACACGCTGACTGAGATTTCCGTTGGCATCATAATCCACGTAATTCAGCTGCATCACTGCTGGAATCACCTGGCTCACGAGCCGGTAGGCAGTGTCATAGTCCTGCGCCAGGGTATGACCATTTCCGTACTGCATAGAAGCAGCATCGCCAAACGGCATATAGTTGATATTGCTTGCCAGTATCGTGGTGATGCCCTTGACGGTCATATCCACCTGACTGACCCTGCCTGCCACGTCATACACGTATCCGACACGGGCACCTGATGGATAAGTAGTCTCCTTCAGCCTGCCTGCCATATCGTGGATATAGCGGATGCCCTGGTGAGCGCCGACGTTTCCAAATCCGTCGTACTGCCAGAATGCATTTGCGTACCCATTGTAGATACCGCACACGCGTCTATCACCATTTTCACAATCATCATAGTTATAAATAACATCGTCGGCAGGATTGGGGGTTGTGACCCGGGTCAGACGGTTCAGGGCATCATAGCTGTACGCAAGCGTCACGGCTTCTGGCGTACCACTGGCTGCCGTCCTGCTCAGGATGTTGCCAGCCTCATCGTGGGTGTATACCGTGGTCCCGGTATCCGGACTGGTTTTGGATAGCAGGTTGCCAAGGTCATCATGGACATAGACCGTTGCTACATTATTCGGATCAGTAACCGCAGCCAGATTTGCACCCGAGTCATAACCATATTGGGTTGTGGCATTAATCCCACCGAGGTCCCGGGTACTGGTAAGCAATCGCTGCAATTCGTTATAGCTGTAAGCCGTGACGATGCCGTTACCATCCGTTTCCCTGTCCAGTGTACCGTCCTGCATGTAATCATGGTCACGCAGTTCCAGCGGACCTGTCGCACCTGATCCGACCGCTTCCATATCCAGGCGGTTATAGACATCAAAGGTCTGCGCCAGCGCATAACCCAGGACATCATCCAGTTCATCCTGCAGCGTCCCGTTGGCATCGTATATCTTCTCTTCAAGATGGTTGCCATTACCATCCAGCGTGTAGTGAATGTAGTTGCCGATACCATCCGTGATGCGGACAAGCCTGCGTGCAGCATCGTAAGCAAATGTCAGGGATGTTGCGGCAGGGCCGCCCTCTGCCACGGTGATGCTTTCCACCTCCCCCGTAGCGAGGTAGGTCCAACGAGAACTCCGGGACCCGGACGCGGTACTCTCATGCAGGTATTCGAGCCGATCATTGCCGGGGTAGTAGGAATACAGCAGTGAAACACCGCCGGAACGGTCTTCAGATGCCAGCTTTCCGGTTGTGGAGTAGCGAAGATTGCTGCGCACGAGATCGCCATTGGCATTTTCGATCTCTTTCAGTCGCGCACGATTTACACCTTCAACCGGATCATCCGGATAATACCGGAAGGTTGTAATGTCATTGACATCGCTGCGCGGTCCGTCAACTTGGCTAAGCTGGTGGAACGGGCCATTGTACTGGTACCGTGTCGTTCGTGTTACGGGAAAACCGGCCGGAGTAAACCCATTGACACTCTCTGATATGCGGTTGCCATAGTCATCATAAGCATAAGTCGTGACCCGTTTTTCACCTGCATAAACGGATGGTTCAGACAGGGAGGCAATACTGCCGAAGTAACGTGGATCATACGTATAGTCGGTACGGCGCTCGTCACTTGTCCCAACGGCTTCGATCATAAAGCCCGGATTACCGTTGGCATCGTAATCCCCGAATTCGGTCGTGACACCATTTTCTGTTCTCTGCAGCAGATCATTCGTTGCCTGATCGTAGCTGAAAGCGGCCTGGCCGCCGCTACAGTTACCGCAACCCGGTCCGGAAACGTTTTGCAGCAAGGCGACACCGTTCTGCATGATGGTCGTGTAAGTCGTCGCGTCACCCTTGCTGTTGGTCACCGAACGTACAGTCATGCCATCGGAATAGGTGTCATGACCGTTATAGTTCACATCGACCCGATCTATCGGCTCTGCTGCGCTGCCATAATAGCTCGTGACTGCGCGCCCCTTGATGTGACTGTTTGGGTCGTATGCGAATGTGGCATAACGAATTCCCCTTTCATCAGTGATGCCCGTAAGCGCATTGGGGAAAGTCACATCTTCATAGTGATATACCCGCACGGGGTTGTCAGCATCATCGCCAGGCGTTCCATCAGGATTTGCCACGGATACCAGGTTGTTATTGCCGTCATAGGCGTATTTCCAGACACGCCCCGCGTGGTCCATAACCGATTCGACCAGCGGGACGGATGCAGCCTGCACGTACGCAAGCGTCAGGGATTCACCCGTATTCGTATGAACGTGCAGCAACCGCCCGTCTGCGTCATATGACAGGGCGTGGACGACACCGTTCTGATATCGTAGTTCGGTCAGATTTCCTCCCGTATCATAGACCTCGACACTGTCATCGCTGGTGTGATATTCCCACCCGGATGCTGTCTGGATTAACTGTTCATCAATGGCGGAGTTGCTTTTCCAGGCACCGTTTTCGTTATTGAAATAATACGAATTACCGTCATGGCGGTATAACACGACAGTCTGGCTGGATGGCTCCGCAACATACCTGACCTTGCGTTCAAAAGTGCTGCTCCAGTTCACGCCGAAAATACCCGTGGCCGGCGGTACGCCCCGATAGATACTGCTCATGCTGTTGTAATGGCGTTCAAGCGTGAAGCGTGCATCACGCTCATCGACATAATCAGTTTCTTTCTGGTTCTTGTTTCCGCTTCCCAGGTAGATCGCACTGCCGCCATCCATCATGCCGACAGCCAGACATGAGCCTTCCTGATCACGTTCCGGCGTGTCCACTCCGCGCGTGCAAAAATACCTGCTCCAGTCAGCAACCCCATCCACAACCAGCACCCGAAAGTCGTAGTCCCGGGGGCAGTACCTGTAAAGCACTCTTGCAAATCCCTGGTCGACATCAATATCGAACATATTGTCAGGACAATGCTCATGCGTGATGGTTTGCGTGAAATAATACCGCGCCGACTGTTTGACAACCGGTTTTGCTGCCCAGGGCGTCAAGCGATATCCATCCAGGATGCTGGACTCCGGCGGATCACAACGCTCATTCTTCCATTGACTGCCTGCATCGGGATCAGTCGGCCAGCCGTCATTGCCGACATAGACAACACCGCAAACAGCCCCCCCCGTTTTTGCCGCAATGTAGGCATCGATAATGGCCTGTTCTGATTCCCTGCAACCGATGTTGGGATCGCTGGTTTCATAGTAGACCCAGGGTGTTCGCAGAGGATCGATATCATCCGGCCCCCTGACGCCGCCCGTTACGCCGGCATGAGAAAGGCTGGATAACGTGAAATTGATGTAAACACCAACCTGCAATAAACAGGACCATCGAAACCCGTACCACAGCAACGAATATGCTCGCCCGCCGAGAAGCCGTGCATCCATGCATGTCCCCCTTTGCGATTACATCCTGTAATCATTGTCCGGCTATCAGTAAACAGCGTGGAAAACCTTACACCCTCCGCCTGTCATGGCAACCGGCCCAGGCGCCATTGCCAACCCGGAATCTCCCGACTTCGTCAGTAATACACAGCAAACATCAGCTGATATAAGCCGCAAATTCAGGGGGATAGTCTTCAGACCTGGCACTGGTTCCGGAGTTGCTGCAGGAATATTCCCGCATCATTCTCAGCATTATCCCGCATAAAATAATGCTGCAGGCGTAGCAGGCAGTCAGAAACCGGGGATCTCGTTATTCGCCTGCAATCTGGGCTGTCTGTACAGCGGGGCTAGTGTGTCACCGGGCGTGGCATTATACTTCCCCGCCCGGCCTCACCAATGGCCGCGCCCCTCCCCGCCACCAGGAATTCCCAATGTCAGATGCCCCCCTGCCCGTCACCAGCTTTCGCGATCTGAAACTGCCAGCTCCGTTCCTGGCTGCGCTCGATGAGGTCGGCTACGAGACACCCACCCCGATTCAGGCTGAGGCCATACCTTATCTGCTTGATGGCCTGGACCTGCTGGGACACGCCCCAACCGGCACCGGCAAGACCGCCGCTTTCGCCTTACCGCTGCTGTCACGCATCAACACCGGCAAAGCAGCAGGTCCAGGTCATGGTCCTCACGCCAACCCGCGAACTGGCGATCCAGGTAGCCGAGGCCTTTCAGCGTTATGCGTCCCACCTCAAGGGCTTTCATGTGCTGCCAATCTACGGCGGCCAGGACTACACGGGGCAGATACGGCAGCTGAAGCGTGGCGTACATGTCGTGGTCGGCACCCCGGGCAGGGTCATGGATCATATGCGCAAGGGCACACTCAAGCTGGATGCCCTGCAGGCGCTGGTGCTGGACGAAGCGGACGAGATGCTGCGCATGGGATTCATTGACGATGTCGACTGGATCCTGGAACAGACGCCGGCGCAGCGCCAGATGGCACTGTTCTCGGCAACCATGCCAAAAGAGATCCAGCGTATTGCCCGACGGCATTTGCGCGACCCGCAGGAAATTTCCATAAAGACACGCACCGCCACGGCAGAAACCATCCGTCAGCGGTACTGGCTGGTCAGTGGCCTGCACAAGCTGGATGCGTTAACCCGCATCCTGGAGGTGGAACCCTTCGAGGCCATGCTGCTGTTTGTCCGCACCAAGATCGCCACCACGGAGCTTTCCGTACGGCTGCAGGCAAGGGGTTACGCGGCAGAGGCGCTGAACGGTGACATGCCGCAAAAGCAGCGGGAGCAGATGGTCGAACGCCTGAAACAGGGGTCACTGGATATACTCGTCGCAACCGATGTTGCCGCACGCGGCCTGGACGTTGACAGGATCAGCCACGTGGTCAACTACGACATACCCTACGACACCGAGGCCTATATACATCGCATCGGCCGCACCGGCCGGGCAGGCCGTAAGGGCGATGCCATTCTGTTTGTCGCTCCCCGGGAACAGCGCATGCTCAGCGCCATCGAAAAGGCGACGCGGCAGAAAATCGAGCGCCTGGAACTGCCCTCGACCGAGATGGTCAACAACAAGCGGATTGCCGATTTCAAACAGAGCATCAGCGACACCCTGGCCGCCGGTGAACTGGATTTCATGCAGAGCCTGCTGGAACAGTACCAGCAGGATCACGACATTCCGGCGATTGAGATAGCAGCAGCGCTGGCCAAGATGTCCATCGGTGATCGCCAGCTGTTAGTGAAACCGGAAAAAGAGAAGCCCGTCCGCAGCAAAGCCGGGGCGGGACAACGCAAGGAGCGGAGCGCACCGCAACCGCATGAACCGCCCAGGCGCAAGAAACCGAGTGAGCCGGGCCAGCATAAACCACGCACACGCAAGGAGCCGGACGGGAAGGCCCCGCATGAACCGCGCCCGCGCAAGTCACAGGGCCGCCCCGCCAAGGATATGGAGCGTTTTCGTATCGAGGTGGGAAAGCAGCATGACGTCAAACCCGGCAATATCGTCGGCGCCATCGCCAATGAGGCGGGGCTGGATGGCCAGCACATCGGTCATATCGAGATTCATACGGACTACTGCCTGGTCGACCTGCCCATAGGCATGCCCAAGGAGGTGTTCCAGGACCTCAGGAAGACCCGGGTATGCGGCCAGCCGCTCAATATCTCGCGCCTGGAGCAACCCGGAAAAAAACAACCTGTTGTGCACAAGGCGAAAAAGAGGAAGCCAGCAGACCGTTAACCCCGGGATCCAGTAATTCTTGAGTCTTGCCTGTCTGGTTGATACATCAGATGTAGCACGGACGCAGGCTCGGCAATAGCGGCCACTCTGATATTGCTTGCGCCCCTTGCACCAATTGCTGTTTGCAGGTTGGATTTTTCCGTTTGGAATGGGCATTGGTCGGAGACTTGTCTCCAACAACTCACACACCACACGGATGCAATTCAGCATGTTTTCGGGACAATTACGATGCTGTGCTATGCCCGTAGTACGCACACTCTATTAAGGAAACCCTGAATAAGTCGTCACCCCGGCGAAGGCCGGGGTCCAGCCAGGGAATCGCTGATTTGTTCGTCATTACGACGACTACATGGATGTAGGAGGTAGGGTAACGCATGGAGCAGTTACCGAGGAACGAAGTGACGAAGCAATCTGTAAGCGGTTGATTCACTGGTTACGAGATTGCCGCGCTACGCTCGCAATGACGTCATACATGAATTAATCAGCGCTCCCCAAGAACTAGCGACTATTGTGTTCCTGAGTCACCTCCGTCATTGCTTTTCAATCGACGAGCAGTAAAGTCGTGCCAGAACAACCTGATCTTTTCCCTGTTTTCCTGTTTTACCATTCAGGGGGTCTTGCACCCCATCAGCAGGGCCTGGCGGTCATTCACGCTGAGTTCGCCCATTGGCCTGCTACGCAACTCGGCGCAATGACGCTCGGCCTCCGCCAGGTAGTTACTGTAGTCCTGGCTCCAGAGGGTAACTTCGACCGAGCTGCGATAACCCTGGTAGCTACGCTCCATGCGTGCGATGCGATCTCCGGCCAGCACCTTGAGGTGGCTGTCACCTTGTTGCCACTGCAGCAGCGTGGCGCCATCTTCGCTGCCTGTCTTTTGCGGTGATCCGTATTGCTCGCTCAGGGCCTCGCGCAACGCCTCGACGTTCATCGGGCCAGTGTAGTGTTCGGTGAAGATGATCTCGCCGACCCGGCCGGACGTGGTCGCGAACTCGAGCACACCGCCATCACGGCGTTCCTCTTCTGTGTATTGCGCAAGCTGTTTGCGGGTAGTGGTGAACTGCTTGAGCAGATCGCCACCGGTGGCCTCGCTATAGCCCCAGTCGGAGCGGGCCATCGCCTTGGCTTTGGCATAGTCAAGGCCGGGACGCAGTCCGCGCAGCGAAAGCTTATCGACCGAGTCACCAGTGAGCACCGCCTCCAGTTGTTCCTGCACAGGAGCTGGCAGGGTTGCGCGGGCCTGTTCGGCGGCCACCTGTTCGCTGCGTATTCTGGCATTGATGGCATTGCGCTTTGCCTGGAAAGCGGCGTTGTAGCTATCGACCTCTTCACGCGTCATCTCGCCAAGCGGGGCTTGATAGGCGATGCGGTTAAGCTGGTTCAGTCCGGTGCGATCCATGGGAACAGCGGCTATCTCGCGCAACAGCGATTCGTGACGCTCGTTGCGTTCGGAAACGGTGGCACCGGCCTCGGTCCGACGGGCCTCCAGAAGCTCGATCATCCCGGCCAGCTCGGCCTCGGAGAAGTAGTCGCGGGCCGCGCCGAGTCCGGCGGCCTGCCGCCCCTGCCCCTGATAGCGCGGAGGCAGGGCCTTGACCCCGGCGCTGACATCCTCGCCACGCAACGCCTGCTGGGCCAGTGCAAGCAGCTGAGGCAGCTCACTGAAGTCCTTCTGTTTGATCATGCGTTCGACGTCCTGCTCTACACGCTGACGCTGGCCCCAGTACTGCTTGAGCGGACGCAGGCCGTTTTTCATTGTCTTGATCGCTGCGTAGAGGCTTTGGCCGGTTGTCTTGTCGCGGGCCTTGTTGGCGGCCGTGCGACATTCATTCATCCAGCCCATGACGGCATCGAAGTCTTCACGTTCCCACCTCAGGATGTCCTGACCGAACAGCGGGACGAGTTGTTCATCGCGAAACAGGGTGTTGAGTTGCAGGTGCGGATTCGGAGTAAAGGTCTCTTCGGGCGCGAGATTGGCTGCCCAGGCCTGGAGGGCCGGACAGTCGGGCTGAGTGAGATCGGTTGCAGACAGGGCCGGGCCAGCCAGGATCAGCGCGGCCATCCATGGTCCAGGTGCGAGCAGTGAATACCGGGGCATATTCTTCTCCAGGGCAGCTTATCCAGGTACAAAAATAAAATAAAAGTCCTCTCCAGGGCAATCCCTGCCGGGATCCTGGATAGTTGCTGCACAGAATTCTTGTTTGAATGAAGGGAGTGCCCTTCCAGACATTTATCAAATACTAATGTCATCAATAAGTTAAGGTCTTGAAAACGTCCCAAACAGGACATTCGGTTTACCAGAGGAATACTTCTGCAATGTACTGTTCTCGGACATACTGTGTTGAGTAATATTCGTAAGCTAGACACTTCGGCCCCTCATTAAATCCATCCCTTTATAAGTAGTTTCCATAATTCGTGGAGACCAGTGAGTTTGATAGTGTCTTGTACTATTGAATTTGTTGCTGGCATGATTCGGCCTATCACGTTTATGTGGCGTGATAGGCCGCGTCGGTACTATTACCAATAGTGCGGATTCCGCCTATTACACGATCAGGCCTTCAATTGAGTTCTATCTATACTCATCAACCTCAATGCTTAAGAGCTCTGTATCATGGTTAACTTTCTCCTATTAATACTCGGCGTTGGCTTGCTCACTGTTGGCGGCGAAGCGTTGATTCGAGGATCATTGGCTGCCGCCATGCGGCTCGGGGTATCACCACTGCTTGGCGGTCTCGTTATCGTAGGTTTCGGTACCTCGGCGCCAGAGTTGGTGGTCTCTGTAGATGCAGCATTAAATCAGCGGCCGGATATTGCTATCGGCAATGTCGTGGGTAGCAATATTGGCAATATTTTGCTGATTCTAGGAACATGCGCGCTCATCACTCCGCTGGCAGTAAAACCGTTGGCGCTACGCCGAGATGCTGTCACGGTCGTGGCGGCGAGCATACTATTTCTGATTTTGGTCGGTGGCAGCGCGCTGGGACCTGCGGACTCAGTGATTTTCTTGATGACCTTAGTGGCTTATTTGGTATGGGCTTATTGGAGTGAACGCTTTCACGCTGCACCTTCTGCGGAACTTCATAAAGCCGAAGCCGAAGAACTTACCGCTCTGCCGAAGTCAGTCGGATGGACTGTCACGACAGTGATTACTGGTCTACTGCTGTTAATTGCTGGGTCACAGGTGCTACTTATGGGAGCCGTCGGAATTGCAGAACACTTTAGGGTTTCCGAGGCAGTTATCGGTTTGACCTTGGTAGCAGTTGGTACATCACTCCCAGAGTTTACAATTTCGGTTATTGCAGCGCTGCGTCGGCACGCAGATGTGGCCGTTGGAAACGTACTTGGCAGTAATATCTTCAATTTGCTTGGAATTCTAGGTGTATCCGCTCTGCTTCAGCCGCTTCCAGTCCACGCAAGAATTCTGCAATTCGACCAATGGGTAATGCTCGGAACGTCTCTCAGGCACTGGGCAGCTTGATAGCCCTTCTCAAGGGTCAGGCAACGGCCCCTGCACTGGGTGAACCGTGCGCTCCCTGACGCCGGATACAGTGCTGAGTTAACAGCGCACCGGGATGCGCTGCAGCTTATGCAGGATCTGCCGGAACAACTCGGCATACGGATAACTCTCGGAAAAGGCGATCCGGACCCGGCGGACACTGAGTCGGATGTGTGCGCCGATCTTGAACAGCTTCAAGCGAATGGTATCGCACTGCGCCTTGGCCATGGAGGTCCCTTCCAGTCCCAGACGCCGCAGCGTTTGCATCAGCACATAGGCGAACGAGGAAAAATACAGACGCAACTGATTGGAGCGCATCTCATGGGTTGACGTGCGGTCGGCAAACAACGCCAGTTGCTGTTCCTTGATGCGGTTTTCCATATCGCCCCGGGCACAGTACAGATCTTCGTACAGACTGCGGGCATCCCATTCTTCTGTCGGATAGCGTGGTCACGACAAAACGCGGGTTCTCACCCTTGGCCAGATGTTCGGCCTTGCCGATCACGCGCCGTTCACACGACCAACTCGTGCGCGTTTGATAACGAAAATCCCTGAACACGCGTGCCGCCTGTTCAGTTGCCTCATACTGTGACCTTGCCTGTGCCATTTCTTCGGCAATGGATTGCCTTCAGACGGCTGTTTTTAGGCAGTCCCAGCACATAATCGACACTCATGTGCTTCGCACCAGGCCATCAAGTCTTCCCGGCAAAAGCCACAATCACCCCGGACGATAATCCGTGTCTTTGGCCAGCTTAGACGAATGCGCTCGATATCCGTGCCAGTTCCTCTACTGTACCCGCCGCCCCGTCCTGGTCGGCTTTGCGCAGACGTGCACACAACAGGTGCTCACCGCAGAAGATATACAGTGGCAAGTAGCAATAACTGCGATAGTAACCGTGAAAGAATCGGCCTTCCTGATGTCCGTGTAGTGGATCATCCGTCGCATCGACATCCAGAATGATCTCGGCGGGTGCCGTGTCATGGGCCTCAAGAAAAAGATCCACCAGTAGATCGTCCATGGCCTCAGGGTCAGCCACAATCTTCTTGTAGCGACTGGCCGCATCGGCATCCAGCGGCGTCAACTCCAGACGGTTCAGCGTGCTCTTGCCCGCCAGGGCACAGCCCTTGTCCTGAGCGCGTCGTCGATCCTGACCCGTCGGGTTAGCCACATCGCTGAGCAATGCCAGTAGCGGGATCCTGACGCAAGGTGTCGTGATCATTGAGATCTTCATAGCCCAGTGCCAGCCCCATCACGCGTTGCTTGATCAGCGACTCCACACGATGCTCAATCTGATCCGCGTCCCGATGATCCTCAAAACACCCAGCCAGCCGCTTCAGAATATGGGTGCGCTGCTCGACTTCCCGCAGCAACAGTCCACCACTGTCGGAACTGATCTTGCCACCGTCGAATTGCCCCACCACCGCTACGGCGTCCAAGGCCGTGAAATTCCAGTTGACCTGCAGTACACTCTGTCTTCATAAGGCTGTTTTTCTCCTCAGGCTTAACCTCTTGATCGCACAACTGTTATGCCATGAAAAACAGCCTTTTTCTATACTGCTGGTGAGAAATAGCGGGTTAGGTGCGAATAATAGAAATGGCAGTCGGTAAACTTAAAATAGCTTCTGAAAAGAAGTATTTGGGGTGATACTGGCATTCATTATGCTCGGCATTGTAATTGAACAGCCCAGCTATTTATTACGACAGCAGAGGTGACCAAATCCGTAATGCGTGAGCTATCTCGCATTTCTATTGAGTATCGAGGTACTGAAAAGTGCCGCTCGGTCATCGCTCTGCTTTTTGCTGCCTGTCATGTGAAGCGTTACGAATGACCGGACCTATGGCTGTACTCAGTAGTACCGATTGCATGACGGGAACGGCAAGTTATTGCTGCATTTACGACCTCCACGCGGAACTGGGGAATGTCGCTTCCTGGCGTTTTCGGACGTTCAGCAAGTAATCCCCAGGATTTCCAGTCGAATGTCTTGTTTCGGCCCAGTGGCCTCTCGTATTGCAGGCACTATAAAGAGCGCAATCGGCTGGGAAATGCAGTATTCTAATAGCCAAATCTTATAGTTATATAGAAGAGAATTCGAATGGCTAAACCCAATTACGCTTTTGAAAAGCGCCAGAAAGAACTTGCCAAAAAGAAAAAGAAAGAAGAAAAGCGCATGCAAAAAGCTGGGGTAGACGAAAATCAATCTCAGGGCGTTCAACCGACACCTGCCAACGATGATAAAGCGGCAACAGGTAACGATACATAACAAGACAATCAAGAACGGCGCCGTTTATTTTGACGTTATGTTTTAAACAATTGCTGGCATATTGCATATAGGTGAACATCATTATTGTTATAGACAAGCAGAATACATCTACACACCAGCGCGTAGTCTTAAAGAGGAAAATATAGTATGAGTAAAGGTACGGTAAAGTGGTTCAGCGCAGACAAAGGTTTTGGCTTCATTACTCCAGACGATGGAGGAAAAGACCTATTCGTTCATCATTCTGAAATCCAAAGTTCGGGCGGTTTTTCCACTCTCAGTGATGGCCAAGCAGTCGAATTTGAAGTCGGCCAAGGTCAGAAAGGGCCGTGTGCAAATAAGGTTGTACCTATCTGATTTATATTCGCTCTGTCAGGCAACAACACATAACAAGGCACCCCGCCGGGGGTGCGACGTTACTGAATGTCCGTTATTGGCGTTCTCGGTAGTACAAACTGCCTGACGGGAACGGCAAGTTATGCTGCGTTGCAGTCCTACAGATTGCGCGGGGGAACGGCAACCCCTGGTCGCTTTTCTGACCTTCGGCGGAAATACCTGAGTGATTTAGTGCCGCGATCAAGCAGCTGGTCTATGCGACTGAATATCTTCTTGTTACTTGCTGTGGTTTGTTGGTCCGGGCGCACTGCCAATTTGTCATTCGCAAATGGAAATCCCAATAATTGATCAGAACAGCGATTTAGCCGGTTCCAGAACGTACGGACTCAGGGGTGCCTGCAGGGGATGAAACACCGCACTTTCAATCTGGGCGCTCATGTGATGCACCAGGGCTGTGACACCAGTATCCTGGTCCTCAACGAGGTCATGCCACATCACATCCAGCGCCGCACCGACGTTTTCACGTAATTGCGCCTCCATGACGGGCTTGTCATTCTCATGCTCCACCACACCCCAGACCGCGGAACCGGTCGAAATCAACATCCCCCAGAAACCACCCACAATGGCCGAGGCAGCCGCCGCACCGCCGCGCACTGTCAGCGTGCCGAGCAGTTTGTTAATCGCCCTCCTCGCCACTACCTGCAACCTGTCAGCTGACGGTACCGGTGTAACACCGCCGTTGACTGCAGCTATCTGCCCGAGCAGCGCTTCGTAGGCAGCCGAGTCAGACAGAGCAGCAGATTGCAGCACCTCGTACAGGGATGTGTCGCGCAGCGGCACCCGGGTTCCGGCGATTGCAGGTATGGCTTCCAGGTGACGATTGAATTCCTCAACCGGGATATGGTACCTGGCCGGCAGCGGGTCAAGCGCAGCTTTCAGCTCCCGCAGGTAACTGGCAGTCGCGTGTTCCATCACCGTGTCTGGATCAACAAAACTGCTGACCGGTTCCAGCACCTGCGCATAGAACTGCTCCTGCAGATAGCCGGCCAGCCGTTCTTCCGGAGCAGGCTCCCCCTCGTCTTCGTTCAGCTCATACCAGGAAATCTTGATTGAAATCCATTGCTGCGTCCAGTAACTGGTATACCAGGGAATGAAAACATCCTCGGTAAGCTGGCGCACCCGCAACAGCCACTCTTCCATCGCGATCCTGGCACTGGCTTCGGACTCGTGCCGCGCATAGACAGCTGCATTGTAGATCTGCTCATCTACCAGCCGCCACGTTCCGGGGTGAACCCGGGATACCGGGGGGGGCGGTTCAACCTGTGAAGGCGCGAAGGAACAGCCGCCGAGGACTGCAACCACCACCAGCAACAGCCCGTGCACCACGATCCTGAACCTGCCGGGAGCAAGCCTCAGAAAAGCATGGCTGCCATGCCTGTGTCGCGGCATACAGCGCGCCTTATGCGCCGCAGTCGAAGCCGCAGGCTTTCCGGTACAGGGTACCGGACACGGGCAGCATTCGGCCGCCACAACTTGTCCGTTGTCTTGCACCTTGATCATGTCAACAGCAGCACAGGATTTCCATCCCCTTAACGAGGCGTTACCGGCGGACACAAAAAAGGGGCTCTGCAGCCCCTTTCCGGTAACACTTGCGTGTTTACATCAGTCCTGCCCAACCGCCTTCATGCTGAGGCGGATACGCCCCTGCTTGTCGACCTCAAGCACCTTGACCTTGACGATGTCACCTTCGGAAAGCTTGTCGCTGACGTTCTGCACGCGCTCATCGCTGATCTGCGAGATGTGCACCAGTCCGTCCTTGCCCGGCAGGATGGTAACGAAGGCACCGAAGTCCATCAGCTTGGCGACCTTGCCATCGTAGATGGTGCCAACCTCGACATCCGCGGTGATCTGCTCGATGCGGCGGCGTGCCTCGTTGCCAGCTTCCAGGTCGACCGAGGCGATCTTCACGTTGCCGTCGTCATCGATATCGATGCTGGCGCCGGTTTCCTCGGTGATGGAACGGATGGTGGCACCACCCTTGCCGATAACGTCGCGGATCTTGTCCGGGTTGATCTTGATGGTGATGTAACGCGGTGCGAAGTCGGAAACTTCCTCGCGCGGCGCAGAGATCGCCTTGTTCATTTCACCCAGGATATGCAAGCGACCCGCATTCGCCTGTGACAGCGCCTGCTCCATGATCTCCTTGGTGATACCCTCGATCTTGATATCCATCTGCAGCGCGGTCACGCCATTCGCGGTACCGGCCACCTTGAAGTCCATGTCGCCGAGGTGATCCTCGTCACCGAGAATGTCGGTCAGGACGGCAAAGCCGTCTGTTTCCTTGATGAGACCCATGGCCACACCGGCAACCGGGGCGCTGATAGGCACGCCGGCGTCCATCATGGACAGGCTGCTGCCGCAGACACTCGCCATGGAGCTGGAACCGTTGGACTCGGTGATCTCGGAGACAATACGGATGGTATACGGGAAATTCTCGGTATCCGGCATCACGGCGCTGACGCCGCGCTTGGCCAGCTTGCCGTGCCCGACCTCGCGGCGCTTGGTGCCGCCGATGCGCCCGGTTTCGCCGACACAGTAAGGCGGGAAATTGTAGTGCAGCATGAACTGCTCGCGGGTGGTTCCGGAGAGGGCATCAATCAACTGCGCATCCCGCTCGGTACCCAGGGTGGTCACGACCAGCGCCTGGGTCTCGCCACGCGTAAACAGGACGGAACCATGGGCACGCGGCAAAACACCGGTCCGGATGGTGATCGGACGCACGGTCTTCGTGTCACGGCCGTCGATGCGGGCCTCGCCGGCGATAATGCGGCTGCGCACGATCTTCTTCTCCAGCTTGCTGATCGCCGCCTTGACCTCGGCGCTGGAGAAGCCCTCGTCACTCGCCAGCTTGTCGACGATTTCCTCGCGCACCTTGCTCAGCAGGGTGTAGCGATCCTGCTTGTCGGCCACCTTGTAGGCTGCGGTAATCGCATCACCGCCTTCCTTCTCGACCGCCTCGGCAATCGCCAGGTTCGGTTCCGGCGCCGTCCACTGCATCGCCGGGGTGTTCACTTCGGCGGCCAGTTCCCGAATGGTGTTGATCACGACCTGCTGCTGCTCGTGACCGAAGACCACGGAACCCAGCATCACGTCTTCCGGCAGTTGCTTCGCTTCCGACTCCACCATCAGCACGGCGCTCTCGGTGCCGGAAACGATCAGGTCGAGTTTTGACTCGGCCATCTGGTCCGTGGTCGGGTTGAGCACGTAATTGCCGTCGATGTAACCCACGCGGGCCGCACCGATCGGGCCGTTGAATGGCAGGCCGGATATCGACATCGCCGCCGAGGCGCCGATCATGGCCGGGATATCCGGGTTGATCTGCGGGTCGTAGGAGATAACTGTCAGGATGACCTGGACTTCATGGGTGAAGCCCTTGGGGAACAGCGGCCGCAGCGGCCGATCGACCAGCCGGCACAGCAGTGTCTCTGCCTCGCTCGGGCGGCCCTCGCGACGGAAGAAGTTGCCCGGTATCTGCCCGGCTGCGTAACCCTTTTCCTGGTAGTCGACCGTGAGCGGGAAGAAGTCACGACCTTCCATCGGGTTCTTGTCACCGACGACCGTCGCCAGCACCATGGTCTGGCCCATGCTGACGATGACGGCACTGCACTGGCGGGCGATTTCCCCGGTTTCTAGTGTGACCGTCTGGTCTCCATACTGAAAGGTCTTCTTGATTGCACTCACGGGCATAGTTCCTTAGGTGTGAATAAGGTAAAGGGTTAACTGCATACAGATCACGGCGTACTAGCGACGCAGGCCGAGATTGCCGATGATTTCCTGGTAGCGCTGGCTATCCTTGCCTTTCAGGTAGTCGAGCAGTTTGCGGCGCTTGTTTACCATGCGCAGCAAACCCTGGCGGGAATGATGATCACCCTTGTGCTTCGCGAAGTGGTCAGTCAGATGTGTGATGTTGGCGGTCAACAGGGCGACCTGTACTTCGGGTGAACCGGTATCCGCTTCACCACGCTGATGCTGCTTGACGATCTGCCCTTTTTGTTCGGCATCTAGAGCCATGTAAAAACTCCCAGAATTACTTGATAATTTCTTCAGAATTTAGTGAGCTGCGTATTCTAACCGCCGTCACCGCCTGCCACAAGAGTTTCCATCCCCGGATCAGGATGCGGTCATCAGCCGCCGCGGCGCCACCCGGCCGTCATCGAGAATCTCTCCCATTCCCAGGAAGCGCGACTCACCCTCGTAGAGGCGCACCCAGCCCTCGGTCGGGGCCTGCGGCACCAGCACCGGTTGCCCCTGGCGCAGGTAAAAGGCGGCATCCCCGCTGAGACGGACGCCCGGCCACTGCGACAGACCGCTCTCCATGGGCAGCAGCAGCTTGTCCAGGGCCGCCATGCTTTCCGCAGCCGTGGCCTCAAGCGCTGCCATATCAACCATTTGCGAATCATCGAAGGGGCCCACGGCGAGCCGGCGCAGGGCAGCCACATGGGCGCCGCAGCCCAGCAATTCACCGATATCCTCGACCAGGGTGCGCACGTAGGTCCCCTTGGAACAGTGCACGTCTATCTCGAAAGTCGGGAGACTGAAATCCCGCAACTCCAGCGAGTGGATATCAATCTTGCGGGCCTCGCGCTCGACCTCGACCCCCTGGCGCGCCAGCTTGTAAAGACGCTCCCCCTTGTGCTTGACCGCCGAGTACATCGGCGGGATCTGCTCGATCTCGCCCACGAAGCCTTCCAGCACCTCGCGCAGACGCGCCTCGGTGACACCCTCCACCGGCCGCTGCTCCAGCACCTCACCCTCGGCATCGCCGGTCGTGGTGCGCTCGCCCAGCTTGCAGACAACCCGGTAGCGCTTGTCGGCATCCAGCAGGAACCCGGAAACCTTGGTGGCCTCGCCGAAGCACAGCGGCAGCAGGCCGGTAGCCAGCGGGTCCAGGCTGCCGGTATGCCCGGCCTTGCGCGCACGGTACAGCCGCTTCACTGCCTGCAGTGCGGCATTGGAGGTCATGCCTGGCGGCTTGTCCAGCAGCAGGATGCCGTTTACCCGGCGCAGGTTGCTATGTCTTCGGCCCATCTTTGTCCGGCCACCTCATTCAGAATTCACAGTGATTCGTCATCACTTCCGTCATTACCCCGGTCACTGGCAATGGCCTTGTTGATCAGCGCGCCCATGCGGGCACCCTCTTCCAGCGATCGATCATGGAAAAAATGCAGTTCGGGGATCACCCGGATATGCAGCAGCTTGCCGAGCTTGTGCCGCAGGTAGCCCGCCGCGTGCTTCAGCACCTTGATCGACTCCTGCGTCTGCTCCTCGGTGCCAAGCACGGAGATATACACTTTCGCGTGCGACAGGTCGCGTGATACCTGCACCGCGGACACACTGACCATGCCCAGGCGCGGGTCTTTCAGCTCCTCACGTATCAGTGCCGCCAGCTCGCGCTGCAACTGTTCACCGACGCGACGCGTCCTGGGAAACTCTCTGGGCATGACAAACAGACCTGCGGACAGAATGACTCAATAGAAAGAAAAACGGGAAGTGCCGGCTTGCTGTTTCCAGCCGCAACCGGCTACAGCGTACGTTGCACCTCGAAGCGTTCGAACACCTCGATCTGGTCGCCTTCCTTGACGCTGTAGTTCTTCACGCCGATACCGCACTCGGTGCCCGCCTTGACCTCGTTGACATCGTCCTTGAAGCGCCGCAGGGATTCGAGCTCGCCTTCGAAGATAACGACGTTGTCACGCAGCACGCGAATCGGCGAACTGCGCTTGACCACGCCGTCGACCACGATACAGCCGGCAATGTCGCCCAGCTTGCGGGAGCGGAACACTTCCTTGACCTCGGCCAGGCCGATAATCTGCTCGCGCATCTCCGGCGCCATCATGCCGCTGGCGGCAGCCTTGACGTCGTCGATGGCGTTATAGATCACGCTGTAGTACTTGAGATCGATGTTGTTCTCTTCGATCATGCGCCGGGAAGACCCGTCGGCACGCACATTGAAGCCGATAATGACGGCGTTGGAAGCAATGGCCAGGTTGACGTCCGACTCGTTGATGCCGCCGACGCCGCTGGAGACCACCTTGACCTTGACGCCCTCTTCCTCGGAAGTGAGCTTGGTCAGTGCATCGCCAAGCGCCTCGGCGCTACCCTGCACGTCCGCCTTGAGCACGATGTTCAGCGTCGGGGTCTTGCCCTCGGTAACCGCGGAGAACACGTCTTCGAGACGCGCCTGCTGTTGCTTGGCCAGCCGCTGGTCGCGGGATTTTTCCTGACGCAACTGGGCCAGTTCCCGCGCCTTGCGTTCATCCGCCACGACGATGACATCCTCACCGGCATTCGGAACCGCCGACAGGCCCAGCACCAGGGCCGGCATCGACGGGCCGGCCTCGGAAATCTGCTTGCCGTTCTCGTCGAACAGGGCACGCACCCGGCCGTACTCCGTGCCGGTCAGGAGCAGGTCACCCTTGCGCAGCACACCGTTCTGCACCAGTATCGTCGCGACCGCACCGCGGCCCTTGTCGAGACTGGACTCGACCACGATGCCCGTCGCCGGACAATCGCGCACTGCCGTCAGCTCCAGCACCTCAGCCTGCAGCAACACGGCATCCAGCAGATCGTCGACGCCTTCGCCGGTCTTTGCCGATACCGGCACGAACATGGTGTCGCCGCCCCAGTCCTCGGGGATGACTTCCAGTGCCGACATCTCGTTCTTTACCCGTTCCGGGTCGGAGTCCGGCTTGTCGATCTTGTTGACTGCAATGATCAGCGGGACCTTGGCCGCCCGGGCATGCTGAACGGCCTCCCTGGTCTGCGGCTTGACGCCGTCATCGGCGGCAACCACCAGGATCACGATATCGGTGACGCCGGCACCGCGGGCGCGCATCGCGGTGAACGCCGCGTGGCCCGGGGTATCCAGGAAGCTGATCATGCCTTTCTGCGTTTCCACGTGGTAGGCACCGATATGCTGGGTAATGCCACCGGCCTCGGCATCCGCCACCTTGGTGCGACGAATGTAATCCAGCAGCGACGTCTTGCCGTGGTCGACGTGGCCCATGATGGTCACGACCGGCGGCCGCGGCAGGCGCTCCCCGGAGACTTCCTCGACCTGCTGCTTCAGTTCCTCTTCAAGGATGTTTTCCTGCATCGGCTTGGCGACATGACCCATTTCCTCGACAACCAGCGCCGCCGTGTCCTGGTCAAGCACCTGGTTGATGGTGGCCATCACCCCCATCTTCATCAGCGCCTTGATGATCTCGGCCGCCTTCACTGACATCTTCCGGGCCAGTTCAGACACCACGATGTTTTCAGGTATCTCGACCTCGTGCACGACACTCGCCGTCGGCCTTTCAAAGCCGTGCTCGCCGGTCGACTCGATCGTGACACGCCGTGACGACCTGGCCTTGGGCTTGCGGCGACCTCCCTTGCCGGCGGTCACGTGCAACTGCTTGCGGCCGTACTTGGTATCCCGGTCTTCGCGTGACTTGCGGTCGGAATCGGCGGACTTTTTCTTGCGCGGCTCCTCCGTGGCAGGCTTGCGGGTATCGGAAGCGGCAAGCGCCTGCTGGCGCGCCTCTTCTGCGGCCTGCTGGCGCGCCTCGCGTTCAGCCTTGATTCGCGCTTCCTCGGCGGCCTGTTCCTCTTCCTGCTTCTTCCTGGCAGCCTCGCGTTCGAGGCGCACCGCCTCGTTGCGCGCTTCCTCTTCGGCGCGCAGCCGGGCCTTCTCCTCGGCCTCCTGGTCCAGCCGTTCCTGCTCTTCCGCAACCAGGTCGGCGCGCTTCACATAGGTGCGCTTCTTGCGGACTTCCACGGTGACGGTCTTGGTCTCGGGCCTGGCGGAGCGCAGCGCGCCCCGGCCTGCAGGACCGCGCCCGGCCGGAACCTTCGCGCGCAACTCGCTCTGGGTCTTGCGTTTCAGGGTGATCTTGCTGGCTCCACCAACCGACAGGGCGCTGCGCTTGCCATGGCTCTGGCGCAGAAATTCCAGCAAGCGGGTCTTCTCGCTGTCGGATATCTTCGCATTCTCATCGGAAATATCCAGGCCAGCCTCACCCAGCTGAGTCAACAACCTGTCAGTGGGAACACCAACTACTTCAGCGAATTGCTTTACTGTAACTTCAGTCATTACCTGTCTTGCTCCTCTGCAAAGCGTCAGTCAGCCGCCTCTTCCGCGAACCAGGGCGCCCTGGCCGTCATGATCAAGGCACCTGCCCGCTCCGCATCCATTCCATCTATTTCCAGCAAGTCATCAACCGCCTGCTCAGCCAGGTCTTCCATGGTAACCACACCCCGGCTGGCCAGTTCAAAGGCCAGCGTCTCGTCCATGCCTTCCATGGTGAGCAAGTCCTCGGCCGGTTCCGCATCGCCGAGTTTCTCTTCCTTCATGATGGCCTGGGTCAACAACACGTCCCGTGCACGGCCGCGGAGTTCCTCGACCATGTCCTCGTCGAACTCCTCGATGGCCAGCAGTTCGCTGTTGGGTACATAGACGATTTCCTCGATGGTGGAGAAGCCTTCCTGCACCAGGATCACCGCGATCTCCTCGTCGACATCGAGTTGCTCCGCAAACATTTTCTGCAGGGTGGTTGCCTCCGCCTCGCTCTTTTTCTCGGCATCGGCCTCGTCCATGACATTCAGGGTCCAGCCGGTCAACTGGCTGGCGAGCCGGACGTTCTGGCCCGCGCGGCCAATCGCCTGTGACAGCTGGTCCTCGCTGACCGCGAGATCCATGGTGTGGGTTTCCTCGTCTACCACGATGGAAGCCACCTCGGCAGGCGACATGGAATTGATCACGAACTGCGCCGGGTTTTCATCCCAGAGAATGATATCGACACGCTCTCCGGACAACTCTGTAGAGACCGTCTGTACCCGGGAACCACGCATGCCCACGCAGGCGCCGACGGGATCAATGCGGGGATCATTGCTCTTTACCGCAATCTTGGCCCGCAGACCCGGATCACGGGCGGCGGCAAGAATGTCAATCAGGTCCTGTCCGACTTCCGGCACTTCCAGCTTGAACAACTCCAGCAGGAATTCCGGGGCCACCCGGGTAATGAATAACTGCGGGCCACGCTGCTCGGCGCTGACCTCGCGCAGGTAACCGCGCAGGCGGTCGCCCGGGCGCACAGCTTCCCGCGGAATCATCTCCTCGCGCAGGATAATCGCTTCCGCGTTGCCGCCGAGGTCCAGGTAGACGTTGCCGCGTTCGACGCGCTTGACGACGCCGGTCACCAGTTCGCCGACCCGGTCCTTGTAGGCATCGATCACCATGGCGCGCTCGGCCTCGCGGACTTTCTGCACGATAACCTGCTTGGCGGTCTGCGCACCGATACGACCGAAGGGCTCGGATTCTATCGGCTCTTCAATATAGTCACCGTGCTGGATACCCGGCTCCAGTTCCTCGGCTGCGGCCAGGGTGATCTGGCGCTCGGGAAATTCGAATCTCAGCACGTCCTCGTCGTCCTCGGCGGCGGCTTCCGCCAGCGACTCGTCCACCACCTGCCAGCGGCGAAAGGTTTCGTACTCACCGGTCTTGCGGTCGATGGCGACGCGCGCATCGATTTCCCCGCTGCCACGCTTGCGGGTTGCCGTCGCCAGCGCAACCTCGATGGCCTCGAAGATAATTTCCTTGTCGATGCCTTTCTCGTTCGATACCGCGTCGACGACCATCAGTATCTCTTTACTGTCCATTCCCGAAACCTCCAAATACCGCTTGCTAGTATTCCGGCACCAGGCGCGCCTGATCTACCTGTTCATACGCCAGGCTGACTTCCCCGTCATCCTGCTCGATAACCACCTGCCCGTCCCGCAAACCGATGAGACGACCCTTGAAATTGCGTCTCCCCTCAACGGGACTGGCTGCCCGCAGCTTTACCTGCTGCCCGGCAAAACGTTCAAAGTCCTCCGGCCGGAACAACAAGCGGTCCAGGCCGGGGGATGAAATCTCCAGGGTATAGTGCCCCGGTATCGGGTCCTCGACGTCCAGCACGCCGCTGACCTGGTAACTCACTTTCTGGCAATCATCCGCGCTGATGCCGTCTGCACTGTCGATATAGACGCGCAACAGGCCACCACCCTTGCCACCGCTCTGGTATTCCACGCCGACCAGTTCATAGCCGAGTGAGCGAATACCCGGTTCCAGCATGTCACCAATTTGTAGCGGGTCCTGCCTCATCCTGTTCCCCGGAAACAAAAAATGGGCCAAAGGCCCACTCCATGAACTCCGAAATTTATTCTTGGAATTATCGCGTTGAGCCCAATCCCTCCCCTGCGTAATGCCGTGGACTATCCTGTCCGGGGAATAAAAAAACCCCGCGGAGGGGTCTGACCGGTTTCCCGCGCGCTCGTTTCAGCGCCTGATCTGTCCGGGTGCGCGTATTTTACACGCATGGCAGAGCACGTCAATCCACAGGTTTTGTGGGTGATTTTACCCCGACAGAGAACGCCGTGATTAGTCAGGGCTGGCTGTAGATCGGCTGCGTTCCGGAATCAGAAGTGACTGAGGAAAAACGGGAATCAGCAGCGCGTTGACGATGTCGATGAAGAAGGCGCAGACCAGCGGCACGATGATGAATGCCAGGTGCGAGGCACCGTAGCGCTGCGCGACCGCCGACATGTTGGCCATGGCGGTCGGGGTCGAACCCAGCGAGATGCCGCCGAAACCGGCACACACCACGGCGGCGTCATAGTTGCGCCCCATCGCGGGAAACACCACGAACAGGGTCAGGCAGACCGCGATCAGGAACTGGGCACCGAGGATGGTGAAGATCGGCAAGGCGAGATCCACCAGGGTCCATAGCTGCATGCTCATCAGCGACATCGCCAGGAAGGTACCGAGCGAGACGTCGGCAATCAGGGCAATGGCCGGCTTGCGGGTCGGCCAGGCGGCCCCGCTGAACCGCGGAAAGGATTTCGGGATCAGGTTGGTGATCAGGATGCCGGCAAACAGGCAGGTGACAAACAGCGGCAGCTTCAGGCCCAGGTCTTCCACTGCCTCGTTGAGCATGAAGCCGAAGATGACGCAGATGTGGATGGCCAGGATCGCATCCAGCAGATCGAGGTGGTTGATGCCGGTTTCTTTCTGCTGCTCCGTGACACCCACATCCAGCGGCGCGGCAAATGCCGGTTTCAGGTCATGTCGCGTAATCAGGAATTTCGCGATCGGCCCACCCATGAGGCTGGCCAGGATCAGGCCGAAGGTCGCGCAGGCGATGCCCATTTCCATGGCGTTGCCGACCCCGTAATCCTCCGCAATGCGCGGTGCCCAGGCGATGGCCGTGCCGTGCCCGCCGATCAGCGACACGGTGCCGCCGATCACGCCGACCGGTGTCGGCAGGTCGAACAGGGAAGCCACCGAGATGCCGGTCAGGTTCTGCAGGAACATGTAGGCAATGGTGATCGCGAGCAGGATGACCAGCGGTTTGCCGCCGTTCAGCAGGTCCCTGAGACTGGCATTGATGCCGATGGTCGTGAAGAAATACACCAGCAGCACATCACGCGCGCCCAGGTCGAATTCGATCTCGATGTCGCTGACAAGATAGACCAGTGCAATCAGTACCGAGAACAGCAGGCCGCCGGTCACGGGCTCGGGAATGCTGAACTCCCGCAACACGCCGATGGCATCGTTCAGCCGCTTACCGACAAACAGTACGATGATGCCGAGAGTGACCGCAAAAAACGGGCTGAAATGCAGGATGCCGTTGTCGAATTCCATGGGTTGTCTGTCGCAGGTAAGGAAAATTTGTCATGCCGACGTCGCCGGGCAGGCTGCAAGCATAAACGATCCCCGGAGTGCGTTCCAATGCATGGCGGGTTCCGTGTGCCTGCCGTGTTCGCGTCAGGATTTCTCGCTGAAGTAGACGCGCTGCACGACGGCAAGCACGATAGCGGTCGTCCAGCCAAACATGATGATGCCATTGGCTGCCTCGAAGGACGCAAGCAGACGCCATTGCTCGGAGAGAACGATTTCACCGTACCCCAGCGTCGTGAAGGTGACCATGGAAAAATAGGTTGCCTGTTCAAAATTCTCGAGCGCACCCAGCCACAGGTAGGTCGCACTCCAGACCAGCACCTCCATCACCGAGACGAGAAACATCAGCAGGACCACACCCGCGACCGAGAACAAATGTAATCGCCGTACCTGTTGTTTGGTGTGTGTACTTCTCGACTTGATCACATGCATCACCAAAACCATGCCCGAGGCGTGGATTGCGGTGGTAATCACCATCAACAAGGCGGCGATGGTCATATTTAGCAGCATGGAGCCCCTCCTGTCTGGAAGGCATTCCCCGTCAACAGCATCGGGACGACCAGCATTCCTCGATAATTACTGTGACTACACAATCCCGGTAGCCCGGATGAAGCGGCGCGGAATCCGGGGTTGGCGTCAGGTTTCCCCGGGTTTATGCCCTTTTGGCCGGCACCCGTGCTACACCGGGATTTGTACACAATCTCAGAAGAAGAACCTGACGCCTGCGTAGGGTCCCTTGACAGTGAGATCCTCGATGTCCTTGTTGTCTGTATGCCAGGTCAGGTAACGATACCCAAAGCCTGCCTCGAACTTCTGGAATTGATAGTTCAATCCCGCCACACCCGCCCAGGTGTACGAGGAATCCCCCGTGCCCGCATCCAGGTAGTAGTTCAGGTACCAGTTATCAGCAAGGTCTGCCGTACCTCTCACCCCGATGATCCCGTCCCACAGTTCACCGGAGGGCGTAACCTTCCGCTGGAACCGGTCCGATCTGAAACTTGAGGGGAAGATCCACCGAGATATAACGGGCGCCGCCGAGCAGGTCGAGACTGTACTTGCCGGTATCCACCAGGTTGTAGCCACCGGCCACCGTCACGATCCATGCCTCCATCTCCACGTCGAACTTTCGTCGGGATAGTCCGGTTAATGATCTTCGCGGAACCAGTCTGGCCATCCGACAGCTTCAGGTAGTCGACATCCGCGAACAGCACCCACTTGCCCTTGCGTGCACCCAGCACGCCCATAAAGGTCATATCGAGATGATCAAGGATGTCGCTGAAACTGATCTTGATCTCATCCCCCCCGTCCGGCGTTATGGTCATGGACGGGGCCCAGAGGTAGACCGCCGCGTCAAATTTCCACTCGTCAGCTGCTGCGTGAATCCGCGGCACTCACCGGAACGGCCATAGCCAGCAAGCAGGCCGTCATGGCCAGGCGGCTGAATAAACGATAAAGATTCATCACGGGTGCTCTCCTGTTGTCTGACTGGCTTCCCGGATCCCAGCCATGCAGACAGTTGATTCTGAAAGAACGCTGGATCACGGGTGTGGCGGTTACTTGCAACCGCCCCCCGGGACCGGGGATATCCGGCTGCCCGACATCATATTGCACCGGGACCTGAAATTTCCACGGTTTTCACCAGATTTCGTGGTCTTTGCCAGCTCGCAGCCCACGGGCGCCGCCCAGATCGGCGCACTGGTCGTTACCGGTCGGGCAGGCATTACCCGGACACGAACCAGCCCAGCAACAGCAGGAAGGCTGCCGGGAACAAGCCACGTGCCCACAGGTCCAGTCGTTTCGCCATTGGCTCCCGGTTGATGGCGCCAAGGTAGGATGTCGTTACCACGCCGATCAGCGCCAGAAACACCAGCAGGGTGCTGCCGACGGTGAAATAATCCAGGCGCGTCATATAGGGCAGCCGCGGCAACAGGCTTGCAAGCACGAAGCGCTGCGCGATCAGCGTCAATATCGAGCTTGTGGCAACCCCGATGCGCACACCGACCTGGCTGCGCTGAATCCAGAAGCCCGACCACGACATCAGCACGACCACGGATAGCGGCAACAGGACCTGCCAGAAATAGTACTCGACATAGCGCTCGGCCTCGAAGCGGAAGGCAAACCCGGCCACATTCACCTCCCTGATTGGTTGATACGGCAAAGTCAGTGCCTCGTAACCCGTCACCGTCCAGTCCTGCAGGGAAAGCTCGTCGGCTATCGCCCCGCCGATCAGTTTTTCATCGTACTTGGACACATCCGCCACGAACTCAAGCTCCCTGGCGCTGTAGGCCGCCGAGGTGAAGTGAATGGTGAAGCTATGACTGTCCATGGGGAAATTCGCCAGCTGCAGCGGCTGGGACAGCATCCCGCTGTAGCGCTGGCGATAGGTTACCGTGCCATCCGGGTCAACCTGCACGATCTCGGGCAGTGACAGCGCAATCCGGCCTTGTTGGTTGGCCAGTATTACCTGCGGGCTCCAAACCTCTTCCAGACGGACCTGACGGGTTGAACCTTCCGGGTTCGCAAGGCGTCGATCCTTCCAGCGCAGCTTCACGAACACATTCGCCATGAAACTCTGGTTGGCATCGTCGATGGCGTCGATATCCAGCACGAACACAATAAAACTGACCCTGGTCGGCCCCCGCCACTCGTCCGGGCGTCTGGCCTTGAGCTCCTGTTTCGCCGCCGTTTCCTGCGCGGTTTTCTCGACTGCCAGTACTGCGGCCTTTTCAACGACATCGGTCGTGGTTTCTGCTGCCGCTTTCTCCGCGGCTTTTTCAACCGCCTTCACAGCCGCTTTCTCGGCGGCCTGTTCCACGATCTCCTGCGTTTCCGCGTCAGCGCAGAACCCGGCGGCAGGCAACAGGAACAGGCCAATCATGAGCGCGGCAGGCAGCAACAGCTTGTGGAAAGCCTGGAGTTGCCATCTTCTATTGCTGATACACGTCATCAGGACCTCCCGGTATCGTCACAGGCGACGACTCGAAATGCGCGAGCGCATGCCCGCTGTTTGTTTCCTGCCAGTGATGTTATGGCGTCGGTTACCGGAGTGGCTGGTCAGGTTCTATAACCACCTCTCCCTCTGACGAGTGAGTATAAGTTCAAATCAACGCGATGACGAACTGCCGGGCAAGATGTCCGGATCCAGCTCAGTTGCCGCGCTTAATCCTCGCCGCGAGCGCAGCGACCAGGGGATTCGCACTGAGGCCGTGAGCAACAATACTTAGCATAATGGTACAGACCACGGTCATGGTGATGGTGCCGCCGCCCGGCAGGTGCTCATTGAGCACGATCACGGCAAACACGATACTGGCCAGCCCCCGTGGCCCGAACCAGCCCATGAACAGTTTTTCATCAGCCCGTAGCTGCATTCCGGTGAGCACCAGAAATACCGGCACCATTCGCACGACAGTGAGACTGAGCACGGCATACAGCACGACCTCCCAACTGAAAGATCCGACCGACTGACCGACCACCACAGCACCGAACACCACCCAGGTGATCAGGGCGAGCGTATCGCCGGTCCCTTCGGCGGCAAGCAGGAGCCTGGGTTTGTGGTCTTTCGCAAGCCCGCCGAACAACAGGCCGCCGGCGAAGGCGGCAATGAATCCGCTGCCCCCCAGCCACTGCGCCACGGCAAAGCATGCCACGGCCAACGCCGGAACAGGCAGTTGCCGCCAGGTTTCGGTGATCCACCCCTTGGCGGCAAACACCTTCAGCAGCCGGCTACCCAGGACAGTCAGCCCAACGCCCACGGCGACCCCGATACCAATCTCTTCGGCCACCAGTTTCAGCGCGAGCACAGGGGTACTGGTCTCGGCACCCGTGGCCGCGGTAAGCGCGAGAAAGACGAACAGGATAGGAACGCAGATGCCGTCGTTCAGGCCGCTTTCGACATTCAGCCCCTCGCGAATCTTGGACGGAACGGCTGCATTCGTCACCACCGCCTTGCCCAGTGCAGCATCAGTGGGTGCCAGCATGGTTGCCAGAATGGCGACCTCCAGCAGGGTCAGCCCGTCGAATACAAGCATACCGACACCGAAGCCGAGCAGGATGGTCAGTGGCAGTCCGATCAACAACAGGCGTTCGGGAGTGCCGATGCTTCGTTTGAGCACACCGAGATTCGCATTGGAGGCGTCTGTGAACAGGACCAGTGCGAGCGTCAACTCGGCAAGGGTGCGCAGTCCTTCCATGTCCACACTCAGGCTCAGGACACCCAGACCCAGGGGGCCGAGTGCCAGGCCGAATGCGGTAAACACGACCGCCCCGTTGATGGGCGTGCGTTCAAGCCCGCCGCTTGCAAGGCTGTAGAAAAAAATAAATACGGCCAGGATCGCCAGGTTTTCATACATGGGGCCTATCCTCCAGAATGCATGGTCTGTAGCAGGCAGTTATTCGATAGATATTGAACAGATTATCCCAGTGATAAAATGTATCCGGCCCCTTTATCCTTATTCCTTGCTTATTAATACTTCCCGGGGATGATGCGCCTGCCCTTGAGTGATGCCACATCATCATACGTGCCCTTCAGGCTCCGCTTGCCCAGTTTTACCTCGGGACGCGGCAACTCCTTGTAGGGAATCTGACCGAGCCATCCGTATGCCTCGCACATCCGGCATCCCGTGCGCACGCGCATGCCACCGCGGTTGAATCCGCATCATCATCACGGAGCGTCGATCCTGCCTCATTGCTCACGCGACCCCCTGCGCAGCGCTCGTGTGCCCGGACGCCGCTGTGGAATGAAACTGGTAGCCTTACTTCACTTCAATGAAGAGGCCGCTTCCGGCCGCCTCCCGCGCCCCTTGTACATGCCAGGCCAGTCTCTCGACCGCTGCGCGGCTCACCTTCGCCCGTGTCCGTCGCAGGTACTGGCACGCGGGATCCAACCAGGGCAGCGAGCGTTTTTTCTTCGCAGAGACCCTGCGTTTCTTTTCCCCAGAAAGTCGATACCCGCCGGGGTCGCACCAGCCCTGGTAAAGCCGCCCGGAAAATCACCCTGAACATCGCCTGCGCTTGCACCAAATGAGAATGATTCCCTTGTGTCACCGACAGACTGCCGACAACACAGTCTCCGTTCTCGGGCCAGCAGTCCCACTGAGGAGGAAGCCCCGCATGGATCATGGTGAAACCGAGAGTCTCGCTGTGGTGCAGAACCGGTTGGTGGCGAAGCCAGAACAGGAGTTCCTCGCAGTCGGGGGCGTCGAGGATCTCGGTAATCGTATCCTTCTTGCGGATCTTGACAGCCCCGGCGGCCACGGCCAGGAGGTGCAAATCGTGGTTGCCGAGTACGCTAATAGCGGCGGTGCCGAGGCCGCGCACGAAGCGCAACAGCTCCAGCGAGTTGGGTCCCTTGTTGACGAGATCCCCGGTAAACCAGAGACGGTCGACATCCGGGTCGAAGTCAAGCTTCTCCAGAAGCCTCAGCAGGTCATCAAAGCACCCCTGGACGTCGCCGATGGCATAGGTGGACCGCACACTCTGGTCCGACTCCCCGCGCTTTGGCAAATCGAAGTCCATTTCAGATCTGTCGGCTGTATCCTGCACTCCGGCGTTCCCCCAGTCAGGTTCGGGTAACTATAACCGTAATCCGGCCGTCTGAATTGATAGTCGCCGACAGAACAGCCCGGGAACGACCGGTTATCATGAGCGAGAAGGGAAAGCCGAGGCCCGCGACTATTGAACAGCGCTCTGACGCTTATCCCACCCCAATAAAAAACAGACCACTCGCTCTGCTGGGTTCCGCTCAGAAAAAAAGCCGGCATGTGCCATAGCCCCCAGATGACTCCAAGAATCAGCCCAGCCCAGGCCGGAGCAAACTTCCTTTGCAGAAGAGGAAGAGCGAGACCCCGCCAGCCGAACTCCTCGATCGGGCCTTTGATAGCGGCGAGGAACAACGCCACGAAAAGAGCCTGAGAGGACGCAAACGGAAACTGTGTCGTGGAAAGGTTCCCTTTAAGCGCGGAACCGCCAATGAAGATCAATGGAATGCCAATGATCAGAAAGGCATACCAAGCCGAGCTGCAGCGCCAGAGCAACACCCGTCCGAGGTAGCATCGCAGGCCTGTGAGACCACCGTAGCGGGCAACAAGAATGAACGCCGCGATTGCGGGCGCGTACACGGCCAGAAAGAAGAGCGGATGGTTGCCGGTGATCTGGCCAAATACCGCTTCCATAGGTTTCGATAGGAAGACGTACAGCCCAACGATACCCCAAGCCAATCCAAACGTTTTTCCTGTTCTTTCACGTCTACGTTTAAGCTGCTGCGGCGCGACGTAAGGGTCCGACAAGCGCTTTGTTAGCTCGAGTCGCTAATGCGTTGACCGTTTGCTTCTATCTTTGAGAAACTTCATATTCACGCTGCAATTACAGTCGCAATAGCAATTCGATTATCCGATGTCCTCGATAAAGGTAATCGCTTTATTTCCATATTTGCTGATTTCTTTCATAAATATATTTCCAGTAATTATTACAGCTAACAGTGTAATAGGCGGAATCCGCACTATTGGTAATAGTACCGACGCGGTCTATTGTGTCAATTTACACAATAGGCCGAAACATTTCGTTCATGTGGGGCTGCCTGTGTTTCCATCTTGGCTAGATGGCAGCCGATAGCGGTTTGAGCCTGAATGTCCGACTACAGTACTTTCGAGACCTACCCAGGAATTTGGGGGATGACATGTTAGGGAAAAATCAGACGTTCGGAGGGTTTATTACATGGAAATCTCGCAAAATTCAGCCTGGCTCGCCCCACCGCACAATAGAGAAACACTAACCTATTGAATAGAAGGCAGTATTGCCTGCCTGCCCAAGAGTCCGCCAATCCAGCTAGCGGCTAAACTGGCCGCGACCAGTACCCGTACCCTGCAGCGGCGCCTGAGAGAATCCGGCTTGTCATATTCCAGTCTGATCGGGGAGGTCCGCTTTGATGTCGCCTCCCGCCTCCTGCGGGAGACTGACGCGATGGTTCTGGAGATTGCCCTTGTAACCGGCTACGACGATCCGTCCCATTTTGCCCGCGCGTTTCGGCGCGTCGCCGGAATCAGCCCGCGCGAGTACCGCCTGCACTACCAGCAGCATTAGGCATGCGTCCTGCCGGCTGGCGGAATCGAAAAAAAAGCCCGGGTGACAGAATCACCCGGGCTTTTCTAAAGTGGTAGCGGGGGTAGGATTTGAACCTACGACCTTCGGGTTATGAGCCCGACGAGCTGCCAGACTGCTCCACCCCGCATCAACGGCCGAGGAGTGTAACGAGAGTGTCTGCGTATTACAACCCTTGACACGGGTCGGGTGGGAGTATTTTGTCGGGGTGGGCACAAAGCGCCGGCCTTCGGCGCGATTGTTTGAGGACGGTATCGCGGTCGGGAGACCGCTCCTACACCACTAGCAGCACTTGCAGGTGCACCGGCCTTCGGTGCGATTGTTTGAAGGCGGCATCGCGGTCGGGAGACCGCTCCTACACGTAATAGAAGCACCTGCAGGAGCGCCGGCCTTCGGTGCGATTGGTTGAGGACGGCATCGCGGTCAGGAGACCGCTCCTACACCGCTAGCAGCACCTGTAGGTGCAACCGGCCTTCGGTGCGATTGTTTGAAGGCGGCATCGCGGTCGGGAGACCGCTCCTACACGTAATAGAAGCACCTGCAGGAGCGCCGGCCTTCGGTGCGATTGTTTGAGGACGGCATCGCGGTCGGGAGACCGCTCCTACACCACTAGCAGCACCTGCAGGTGCACCGGCCTTCGGTGCGATTGTTTGAATTGCGGTATCGCGGTCAGGAGACCGCTCCTACACCCACTGGAGACACCTGTAGGAGCGGTCTTCTGACCGCGATTCAGAGGTCCCGTCAGGCAAGCACGCTGGCGCAGAGGGCCAGCAGGCTACCCGGGAACAGTCCCAGGCCGAGCACGGCGAGACCGTTGACGCTGACCGCGATTTGCATGTCGGTATTGACCTGCAGCGGCTCTTCCGTCTCCGGCTTGTCGAAGTACATCAGCTTGACGATGCGGATGTAGTAGAACGCGCCGATCACCGAGAAGAACACCGCCACCAGCGCCAGCCAGACCATGTCGACATTCACGACGGCCTGCAGCACCGACAGCTTGGCATAGAAGCCGACGGTCGGCGGCACGCCGGCCATGGAGAACATCAGCACCAGCATCATGAAGGCGAACCACGGGCTGCGTTCGTTCAGCCCCTTGAAGTCGTCAAGGCTGTCGGCCTCGATGCCGGCGCGGCTCAGCAGGATGATCATGCCGAAGCCGCCGATGGCCATCAGCGCGTAGGTGATGGCGTAGAACATGGAAGCCGAGTAGCCGGCGTCCGTCGCGGCAAGAATACCCAGCAGCAGGAAACCGACATGGGAGATGGTCGAATAGGCCAGCATGCGCTTCATGTTGGTCTGCGCGATGGCGACCACGTTGCCCAGCACCAGCGACAGTACCGCGAGGATGACGAGCATCCCCTGCCAGTCGGCGGCGAGACTGCCCAGCGCCTCGACCAGCAGGCGCATGGTCATGGCGAAGGCGGCGATCTTGGGGGCGCTGCCGATGAACAGCGTCACCGCCGTGGGCGCGCCGTGGTAGACGTCCGGCACCCACATGTGGAATGGCACCGCGCCGAACTTGAAGGCCAGCCCCACCACCATGAAACACAGGCCGAAGATCAGCACCATGCCGGGCTCGTCCATGTCCGTCAGCGCCGTGGCGATGACCGCCAGGTCGAGGCTGCCGGTGGCGCCGTAGAGCATCGACATGCCGTAGAGCAGCATGCCGGAGGCCAGCGCACCCAGCACGAAATATTTCATGGCGGCTTCCGAGGCCGGCGAGGAATCGCGGTCGAAGGCCACCATGGCGTACAGCGACAATGACAGCAGTTCCAGCCCGAGGTACAGGGTCAGCAGGCTGTGCGCCGAAATCATCACCATCATGCCCAGCACGGCGAACAGGCCGAGCACGTAATACTCGCCGCGCAGGCTGCCGGTGGTGGACTGGTAACTGCGCGCATACACGAAGGCACCCACGGTGATCAGGAAGATGCTGGTCTTCAGCAGCGCCGCCATCGGATCGTGCACGAAGGTGCCGCCAAAGGCCAGTTCGCGCGCCGTATCGAGCATGCTCCAGCTGATCACGGCCGCGACCAGCAAGGTGATCTGGGTCAGCTTGTAGCTGAGCTGCGGCCGCTGCTGCCCGACGAAGGCCTCCACGACCAGGATGATGCAGGCCATGGTGAGCACGAACAGTTCCGGTGCCAGGGTCAGGAGTTCGGAAAATGAGAATTGCATTTCGGCTACCTCAGGGCGTCACGGTCTGCAGCAGCGCCAGGCCGGCTTCCGGCGGCAGCTTGGAGGCTGACAGGTGGATCAGCAGGTTGTTGACGCTGGCGTGCATCACCTCGACCAGCGGCGCCGGCCACAGGCCGAACAGCAGCACCACGATGGCGAGGCTGGCGAGAATACCGAACTCGCGCAGGTTGACGTCCTGCAACTGGCGCACGTTGTCGTTGGCGATATCGCCGAACACCACGCGCTTCACCATCCACAGGCTGTAGGCCGCACCCAGGATCAGGGTGGTGGCCGCCAGCAGCGCGAACCAGAAGTTCGCCTTGAAGCTCGCCAGGATCACCATGAATTCACCGACGAACCCGGAGGTGCCCGGCAGGCCGGAGTTGGCCATGGCAAACAGCACCATGAAGGCGGCGAATATCGGCATGCTGTTTACCACCCCGCCGTAGTCGCTGATCTGGCGGCTGTGCATGCGGTCGTACAGCACACCGACGCAAAGGAACAGCGCGCCGGAGATAAAGCCGTGGGAAATCATCTGCACCATGCCGCCTTCCATGCCCAGCGCCGCGCCGTCCATGCTGCCGTTGTTGTCCAGCAGGGTGAACACCAGGAAGATGCCCAGCGTCACGAAGCCCATGTGGGCGATGGAGGAATACGCGATCAGCTTCTTCATATCCTCCTGCACCAGCGCCACGAAACCGATGTAGACGACGGCGACCAGCGACATCAGGATGATCAGCCAGTCCAGCGCATGGCTGGCGTCCGGCGTGATCGGCAGGCTGAAACGCAGGAAGCCGTAGCCGCCGATCTTCAGCATGATGGCCGCCAGGATCACGGAACCGCCGGTCGGCGCTTCCACGTGGGCGTCCGGCAGCCAGGTATGCACCGGCCACATCGGCACCTTCACCGCGAAGGCCATCAGGAAGGCGAGGAAGATCAGCACCTGCTCGGTCATGTCCAGCGGCAGCAGGTGAAAATCCAGGATACTGAAGCTGCCCGATTTCAGGTACATGTAGATCAGCGCGACCAGCATGAACACCGAGCCGAGGAAGGTGTAGAGGAAGAACTTGATGGTGGCGTAGACGCGCTGCGGCCCGCCCCAGATACCGATGATCAGGAACATCGGCACCAGCATGGCTTCCCAGAACACGTAGAACAGCACCCCGTCCAGCGCCGCGAACACGCCGTTCATCAGCCCTTCCATGATCAGGAAGGCGGCCATGTACTGCGCCACCCGGTGCTGGATGACCTGCCAGCCGGCCAGCACCACCAGCACCGTGGTGAAGGTGGTAAGGATGATCAGCGGCATGGAGATACCGTCGACGCCGAGGTGGTAATTGGCCTTGAAGGCAGCGATCCACGGAATCAGTTCCTGGAACTGCATCTCGGCCGTGCTCATGTCGAAGTCGCGATACAGCAGCAGGCTGAGGGCAAAGGTCACCGCGGATATCACCAGCGCGGTCGGCCGGGCCGCGGTATTGCCCATGGCGTCCATCGCCAGCAGGGCGATGCCGCCGGCAACCGGCAGCCACACCAGGACACTCAATAACGGAAAGTCGATCATGCGGCTGCTCCCGGTGACATGAATACAAACCAGAACAGCATCAGCAGCAGGCCGATGATCATGCTGAAGGCATAGGTATAAAGATGGCCGGTCTGGATCCTGCGCATCACCCCGGAGGTCCAGCCGACCACGCGCGCGCTGCCGTTGACCAGCAGGCCGTCGATAATCAGTACATCACCGATCTTCCACAATAACTGGCCGACGCCGCGCGCACCGCCGGCGAACACGACCTCGTTGAAGTCATCGGCGTAGTACTTGTTGACCAGCAGCTGGTAGATGGCACTGAAGCGCCGCTGCAGGTTGTCGGCGATGGCCGGGTTCTTCATGTAGATGTACCAGGCCGTGGCCACACCGGCGATGGCGAGCCAGATGGCGGGGCCGCCAAAGGCATGCAGCACGAAGCTGACCGGCCCGTGATAGTGCTCGCCGATCTCCGCCAGCACGTCGTGCTGCGCGGCGACAAAAATCACGCCGTCGAAATAGTCACCGAACACCACCGGACCAAGAAGGTAGCCCGCGATCACCGAGGGAATCGCCAGCATGATCAGCGGGAAGGTCACCACCCACGGCGTCTCGTGCAGGTGTTCGCGGGTATGGTCATCCATGCGCGGCTTGCCGTGGAACACCAGGAAGTACATGCGGAAACTGTACAGGGCGGTGATGAACACGCCGGCCAGCACCGCGACGTAGACCAGCCCGGAACCCGGCAGGTGCGAGTGGTGCACCGCCTCGATGATGGTGTCCTTGGAATAGAATCCGGAGAAGAACGGCGTGCCGATCAGTGCCAGCGAGCCGATCAGCGAGGTGATCCAGGTGATTGGCATGTACTTGCGCAGGCCGCCCATGTTGCGGATGTCCTGGTCGTGGTGCATGGCGATAATCACCGAGCCCGCACCGAGGAACAGCAGCGCCTTGAAGAAGGCATGCGTCATCAGGTGGAAAATGGCGGCGCCATAGGCGGAGGCACCCAGCGCCACGGTCATGTAACCGAGCTGCGACAGCGTCGAGTAGGCGACCACGCGCTTGATGTCGTTCTGCACGATGCCGAGGAAGCCCATGAACAGCGCGGTGATCGCACCGATGATCATCACGAACACCAGTGCCGTCTCGGACAGTTCGAACAGCGGCGACATGCGCGCCACCATGAAGATACCGGCGGTCACCATGGTCGCGGCATGGATCAGGGCCGAGATCGGCGTCGGGCCTTCCATGGAATCCGGCAGCCACACGTGCAGCGGCACCTGCGCCGACTTGCCCATGGCGCCGATGAACAGGAAGATGCAGATCACCGTCATCAGTGACCATTCCACGCCCGGGAACATTTCGAACGGCGCATCCTGCAGCGCCGGTGCCATGTCGAAGACAGTGGCATAGTCCAGGCTGTTGAACGCTGTATAGATGGCGGCGATCCCCAGCAGGAAACCGAAGTCCCCTACCCGGTTCACCAGGAAGGCCTTCAGGTTGGCGTAGATGGCCGTCGGTTTTTTGTACCAGAAACCGATCAGCAGGTAGGACACCAGGCCGACCGCCTCCCAGCCAAAGAACAGCTGCAGGAAGTTGTTGGCCATCACCAGCATCAGCATGGCGAAGGTGAACAGCGCGATGTAGCTGAAGAAGCGCTGGTAGCCCGGGTCGTCGTGCATGTAGCCGATGGTGTAGATATGCACCATCAGGGAAACGAAGGTCACCACCATCATCATCAGCGCGGTGAGGTTATCGATCAGGAAGCCGATCTCGAAGCGCACCCCGTCCGAGACCATCCACTGGTACACCGTCTCGTTCCAGGGCGCGGCGCCGTCGATGGCGAACTGCTTCAGCACGACCAGCGACAGCACGAAGGCGATGCCCACGCCCAGGATGGTGACGGTGTGCGCACCGGCACGCCCGATCTGTTTGCCGAACAGGCCGGCGATAATGGCGCCGAGCAGCGGTGCAAGCGGTATGGCGAGGTAGAGATTTTCCATCACGCTATCCTTTCAGGGTATCCAGGTCTTGCACGTTGATGGTGCGCCGGTTGCGGAACAGCACCACCAGGATGGCCAGGCCGATGGCGGCCTCGGCGGCGGCGACCGTGAGGATGAAGAACACGAACACCTGGCCGGCGGTATCGCCGAGGAAATACGAGAAGGCGATGAAGTTCATGTTCACCGCCAGCAGCATCAGCTCGATCGCCATCAGCAGGATGATGACGTTTTTCCGGTTCAGGAAAATCCCCGCCACGCTCAGGCCGAACAGGATCGCGCCAAGAATCAGGTAGTCGGACAGGGCAATCATGACTGTTTCTTCTCCGCCTTCATGGCCACAATGCGCACCCGGTCCTTGCTCTTGACTGCGATCTGCTCGGCCGGATCCTGGGACCTGGTTTCGGGGCGCTTGCGCATGGTGAGCGCAATCGCCGCGATAATCGCGACCAGCAGGATCACCGAGGCAATTTCAAACGGGTAGACATAATCGGTATACAGCACTCCGCCAATTTCGCGGACATTGCTGTAGTCGGCGCCGTGGCGCTCCGGTATGGCCATGATCTCTGCGCCGAAGTTGCGCGCCCGCACGACCAGGAACATCTCCAGCACGATCAGTGCGGCGACGCTCAGCCCCACCGGCAGGTAGCGGATGAAGCCCTCGCGCAGCGGCGAGGTATTGATGTCCAGCATCATCACCACGAACAGGAACAGCACCATCACCGCGCCGACATACACCAGCACCAGCGTGATCGCCAGGAACTCGGCCTCCAGCAACAGCCACAGGCCCGCGCAGGTGAAGAACGCCAGCACCAGGTGCAGCGCGGCATGCACCGGGTTGCGCACGGTAATGACGCGCGCGGCCGCGAAGATCAGGATCGCGGCGAAGGTATAGAAGATGATGCGTTCAAAATCCATAACGGTTACCTGTAGGGCGCATCGGCCGTACGGTCGGCCGCGATCTGGGCCTCGTAGCGGTCACCGATTTCCAGCAGCTTTTCCTTGGTCATGATGTTCTCGCCGCGGTGTCTCGAAGCTGTATTCGAATTCACGGGTCTCGACAATCGAGTCTACCGGGCAGGATTCCTCGCAGAAGCCGCAGTAGATGCACTTGAACAGGTCGATGTCATAGCGCGTGGTGCGGCGCGTGCCGTCCTCGCGTTCTTCCGCCTCGATGGTGATCGCCAGTGCCGGGCAGACGGCCTCGCACAGCTTGCAGGCGATGCAGCGTTCCTCGCCGTTCGGATAGCGCCGCAGGGCGTGCAGGCCGCGGAAACGATGCGACTGCGGGGTCTTCTCTTCCGGGTACTGCACCGTGATCTTGGAGGTGAACAGGCGCTTGCCGGTCAGGCTCATGCCCGCCAGCAGTTCCCGCAGGGTCAGGCTTTTCAGAAATCGTCCCAGGGCATCCATCTTTTTACCTCAATCGAACCAGGGGCCGATGTTGGCCACGACCGCGGCGCCTTCCACCACCAGCCAGACGATGGTGATCGGGATGAACACCTTCCAGCCGAGACGCATGATCTGGTCGTAGCGATAGCGCGGGAAGGTGGCACGGAACCAGAGGAACAGCAGCAGCATCAGCGACATCTTGGCAAACAGCCAGAAGATGCCGGGAATCCAGGCAAACCAGGACTCGAACCAGGTCCCCTCGAACGGCGACAGCCAGCCGCCGAGGAACATCAGCGAGGCCAGCGCGGCGATCAGGATCATGTTGGCGTATTCGGCGAGGAAGAACACGGCGAAGGCCATACCGGAATATTCCACGTGGAAGCCGGCGACGATTTCCGACTCGCCCTCGGAGACATCGAACGGCGCGCGGTTGGTCTCGGCGACGCCGGAGATGAAGTACACCAGGAACAGCGGCAGCAGCGGCAGCCAGAACCAGTGCAGCAGGCTGCCCTGCTGGGCCTGCACGATCTCGACCAGGTTGAGACTGCCACCGGCCAGCAGCACGCCGACCAGGGCGAAGCCCATGGCGATTTCATAGGAAACGATCTGTGCCGCGCAGCGCATGGCACCGAGGAAGGCGTACTTGGAATTCGAGGACCAGCCGGCGATGATGACGCCGTACACGCCCATCGAGGTCAGCGCGAGAATGTACAGCAGGCTGGCATCGATATTGGCCAGCACCAGGGTGTCGGTGAACGGCAGCACCGCCCAGGCGGCCAGTGCCGGGGCAATCGACAGCATGGGGGCGATGACGAACAGGAAGCGGTTGGCGTTCGTCGGGATGATGATTTCCTTCATCAGCAGCTTCAGCGCATCGGCGATGGGCTGCAGCCAGCCGCGCGGCCCGACCCGGTTGGGACCGATGCGCACCTGCATGTAGCCGATGATCTTGCGCTCGGCGAAGGTCAGGTAGGCCACCGCGCCCATCAGCGGCGCCACGATCACGATAATCTTGATCAGGTAATACAGCGGGGCGATTGCCTTGATGTCTTCCCAGAAAGTCACCAGCAGCCAGCCGCCCACGGCCGTTGCGATCACCAGGGCCAGCAGGGTGGCGATCATTTGCGGCTTGTAGGATTTTTGCATCACGGTGTCTGTCATGGCCCGGTCCTCATGCCCGCTCAACGCTGATGGGCCCGAAGGCATCACCCAGCGTGGCAGCCGCCGGGGTGCCGGACTGGATGCGCACGCAGCCATCCGGAACCCCGGCATCGAGCTGCAGTTCCAGCACGGCGCTGGCATCGCCCTGGCTGACCTTCACCTGCTCCGCGCCGCTCACGCCTGAGGCTTCCGCCTGCGCCGCGTTCATGCGGGCCTTGCCGGCCGCGTCGGCATCCGGCGTACGCTGCAACGCGCTGGCACGCCGCACCAGCGGGTCGATAGAATTGATCGCCACGTCGCCGACGCGTTCCAGGCCGCTGCCTGGCGTCGCGGTCGCGACCGGCCCCGCTGCCTGGTGGTTGTCGAAAGTCATCTCGCCCAGCGCGGCACGCAGTGCGTCCCGAACCGCTTCGCTGCCGGTCTGCTCGAAACCGTCCAGCCCGAACTGGTTGCCCAGCACCCGCAGCACCTTCCAGCCCGGACGGCTGTCACCCACGGGGCTGGCGACCCCGGCAAAACTCTGCCAGCGCCCCTCGGCGCTGACGAAGCTGCCCGAGGTTTCCGTGAAGGGCCCGATCGGCAGCAGGATATCCGCACTGTTGCGCAGCGCCTCGCTGGCAAACGCCGCGATGGACACCACGAACTCGGCATCCGCGACCGCCTTGCTGGCGGCAGCAGGATTCGCACAGTCATGTGCCGGTTCCACCCCGAACAGCAGGTAACCCTCGCGCGGCTGCTCGATCATCTCGCGGGCATTCATCCCGGCGACGTCAAGCGCTGCGCCGGCCGGACCGCGGTGCGGCAGTACGCCCGCCAGCCAGCCGCCGACCGTGTTCGCGGCTTCCGGCAGCATACCCAGGGTGGCGCCGCTGGCGGTTGCGATGACGTCGGCAAGCGCCCGGATCAGGGAGTACTGCGGATGCGCCGTGGCGATATTGCCCAGCAGCACTACCGCGTTGTCGGCTTCCGTCAGTGCCTTTGCCATGCCTTGCTGCGCGGCATCCGGCTTCGCCGCTGCAATGACGGACTTCACCGCATCCGTCGCAACGGCATTCGGCAGGGCCGCGGCAATAGCGGCCAGCGTCTCCGCCATGCGGGACGGCGGCACAATGGCCTTCGCGTGCACGTCGAACAGGAATTCGAAATCCACCGGGTTGACGAACATGACCCGGGCACCCGCGATGGCGGCCTTGCGCAGGCGGTGGCCGGCGATCGGCTGGTCCTTGCGCGGGTTGGTGCCGATCAGCAGCGCCGCATCGACGCGCTCCAGCGCCTCCAGCGACACGCCCAGCGAGGGGCACAGCGGCGCCTCCGCCTGGTCGGTGAAGTCCGCCTGGCGCAGGCGGTGATCGATGTTATTGACCCCGATACCGCGGGCAACGGCCTGCAGCAGCGACATCTCTTCCAGCGTGGCCGTCGGTGAAACCAGCACACCGACCTGGTCGGCACCGTGCTGGTGGATCAGGGAACGCATGCCGTTGACCGTGGCCTCCAGCGCGGTTTCCCAGTCAACGGTCTGCCATTCGCCGTTGATCTTGACCATCGGCGCGCTGACACGGTCCTCGCTGTAGAGTCCTTCATAACTGAAACGGTCGCGGTCGGAGATCCAGACCTCGTTGACTTCCTCGAACTCTCGCGGCACCACGCGCATCACCTTGCCGACGCGGGTGTGCACAAACAGGTTGGAACCGATGGAATCGTGCGGCGCCACCGACGCATGCTGCTGCAGTTCCCAGGCGCGGGCCTTGAAGCGGAACGGCCGTGAAGTCAGCGCACCGACGGGACACACGTCGATGACGTTGCCGGAAAGTTCGGATTCCAGCGACTTTTCGATATAGGTGCCGATTTCCATGCGCTCGCCGCGCCCGGTCGCACCCAGTTCCATCTTGCCGGCCACCTCGCGCAGCATGCGGATGCAGCGCGTGCAGTGGATGCAGCGGGTCATGTCCGTGGCGATCAGCGGGCCCAGGAACTTGTCGGGGACCACGCGCTTTTTCTCCGCGAAACGCGCCACGTCACCGCCGTATCCCATGGCCAGGTCCTGCAGCTCGCATTCCCCGCCCTGGTCGCAGATCGGGCAATCCAGCGGGTGGTTGATGAGCAGGAATTCCATGATGGCCTTCTGCGTATCCCGGGCCAGCTTCGACCGGGTGAAGATCTTCATGCCCTCGGTCACCGGGGTGGCGCAGGCCGGCAGCGGCTTCGGTACCTTCTCGACTTCCACCATGCACATGCGGCAGTTGGCCGCGATCGAGAGCTTCTTGTGGTAGCAGAAGCGCGGCACGGTAATGCCGTTGGCATCCGTGACCTCGATGATCATCGCACCCTTGCGGGCCTGGTACGGACGGCCGTCGATCTCGATGTTGACGGCGTCTTCCGCCGGAATTTCAGGCTGCGCACTCATGCGGCCGCCTCCCCGGAAGAGGCACCCGCACCCACCATGCAGCGCTTGTGGGTGACGTGGTATTCGAATTCATTGCGGTAGTGCCGGATGAAACCCTGCACCGGCCAGGCGGCCGCCTCGCCAAAGGCGCAGATGGTCTTGCCCTCGATCTGCCCCGCCGCACTGAGCAGCAGGTCGATGTCTTCCGGGCGCCCCTGCCCTTCCTCGATGCGCTTGATGATGCGATGCATCCAGCCGGTACCCTCGCGGCACGGCGTGCACTGACCGCAGGATTCGGCGTAGTAGAAGCGCGAAACCCGCATCGCGGCCTTCACCATGCAGGTGGTCTCGTCCATCACCATCACGGCGCCGGAACCCAGCGCGGAACCCGCCTTGGACAGGGAATCGTAGTCCATGGTGCATTCCATGATGATGTCCGCCGGCAGCACCGGCATGGAGGAACCACCGGGAATCACGGCCTTCAGCGTGTGGCCGTCGCGCACCCCGCCCGCCATCTCCAGCAGGTCGCGGAACGGCGTTCCCATCGGGACCTCGAAATTGCCCGGCTTGTTCACGTGGCCGGAGACGGAGAATATCTTCACACCGCCGTTGTTCGGCTTGCCCAGTTCCATGAACCACTTGCCGCCGTTGCGCATGATGGCCGGAACCGACGCCAGGGTCTCGGTGTTGTTGATGGTGGTCGGCTTGCCGTAGAGGCCGTAATTGGCCGGGAACGGCGGCTTGAAGCGCGGCTGGCCCTTCTTGCCTTCCAGTGATTCCAGCAGCGCGGTTTCCTCGCCGCAGATATAGGCGCCGGCGCCCAGGTGACCGTGGCATTCGAAGTCGAACCCGGAACCGAGGATGTCCCTGCCCAGGTAGCCGGCCTCGCGGGCTTCCGCCAGCGCGTGCTCGAAGCGTTCGAACGGTTCGTGGTGAAACTCGCCGCGCATGTAGTTGTAGCCCACCGTCGCGCCCATGGCGTAGGCGGCGATGGCCATGCCCTCGATCAGGGCATGCGGGTTGTAGCGCAGGATATCGCGGTCCTTGCAGGTGCCCGGCTCGGACTCGTCCGAGTTGCAGACCACGTACTTCTGTACCGGTGCATTGCGCGGCATGAAGCTCCACTTCAGACCGGTCGGGAAACCCGCGCCGCCACGGCCGCGCAGGCCGGACTGCTTGACCTCGTCGATCACCCGCTCCGGCGAAATCTTCTCGCGCAGGATCTTCTGCCACGCCTGGTAGCCACCGACCTTGAGGTAGTTCTCCAGCGTCCACGGCTGGTCGAACTGCAATGTGTCAAAACAGACCTGTACCGTCATGTCCTACTCCAGCGCGTCCAGGATCTCGTCCACCTTCGCCGGTGTGAGATTCTCGTGGTAGTGGCCGTTCACCGCCATCATCGGTGCTCCGGCACAGGCGGCCAGGCATTCCTCTTCCAGCTTCAGCGTGATGCGGCCGTCGGCAGTGGTCTCGCCCAGCTTGATGCCGAGTTTCTTCTCGACATGCTCCACAATGGTTTCCGACCCGCACAGCATGCAGGACAGGTTGGTGCACAGCGCCACCATGTTGCGGCCGACCGGCTCCAGTTCGATCATGGAATAAAAGGTACCGACCTCGTACACCAGCACCGGTGGTATTTCCAGGTAGGTGGCGACGGCATCCAGCAGGTCGCGGCTGACCCAGCCGCCATTCTGCTCCTGCACGATGTGCAGCGCCGGCAATACCGCCGACTGCTTGCGCTCGGGCGGGAATTTATCCAGCCAGGCGTCGATCTGCGCGAGGGATTCCGCGCTGATCAGGCCGTTTGTGTCTGTCTGTGCATTCATGTCGTTATTGATCTGCCGTTCAGGGGTGCACGCGCGCAGGCGCTTACCTGTCTATTTCTCCGAATACGATGTCCTGGGTGCCGATGACCGCGACCACGTCGGCCAGCATGTGGCCGCGCACCATTTCGTCAATCGCCGCCAGGTGCGCGAATCCCGGTGCCCGCACCTTCAGCCGGTACGGCTTGTTGGAGCCATCGGATACCAGGTAGACGCCGAACTCGCCCTTGGGATGTTCCACCGCCGCATAGGCCTCGCCCGCCGGGATGCAGAATCCCTCGGTGAACAGCTTGAAGTGGTGGATCAGGGCCTCCATGTCGGCCTTCATCGCCTCGCGCCGCGGCGGCGCCAGCTTGTTGTCATCGATCATCACCGGACCCGGGTTTTTCCTGAGCCAGTTGATGCACTGCCTGATAATCCGGTTCGACTGGCGCATCTCCTCGATGCGGACCAGGTAACGGTCGTAGCAGTCACCGGTAACGCCGACCGGAATATCGAACTGCATGCGGTCGTAGACCTCGTAGGGCTGCTTCTTGCGCAGGTCCCACTCGATGCCGGAACCGCGCAGCATGGGGCCGGTAAAGCCGAGTTGCAGGGCGCGCTCCGGCGAAACCACACCGATGCCCACCGTGCGCTGCTTCCAGATGCGGTTATCCGTCAGCAGGGTCTCGTATTCATCCACGCAGCCGGGGAAACGCCCGGTGAATGCCTCGATGAAGTCCAGCATCGAGCCCTCGCGGTCCGCGTTCTTGCGGTCCACCTGCTTCTGGTTGTGCCACTTGGAGGCTTCGTACTTCGGCATGCTGTCCGGCAGGTCGCGGTAAACGCCGCCCGGGCGGTAATAGGTCGCGTGCATGCGCGCCCCGGAGACCGCCTCGTAGCAGTCCATCAGGTCCTCGCGCTCGCGGAAGGTATAGAGGAACACCGTCATGGCGCCGATGTCGAGGCCGTGCGCGCCCAGCCACAGCAGGTGGTTGAGGATGCGGGTGATCTCGTCGAACATCACGCGGATATACTGCGCCCGGATCGGCGCCTCGATGCCCAGCAGCTTTTCCATGGCCAGCACATAGCCGTGCTCGTTGCACATCATGGAGACGTAATCCAGCCGGTCCATGTAGCCGATGCTCTGGTTGTAGGGCTTGCTCTCGGCCAGCTTCTCGGTGCCGCGGTGCAGCAGTCCGATATGCGGATCGGCGCGTTCGATGGTCTCGCCGTCCATTTCCAGCACCAGGCGCAGCACGCCGTGCGCGGCCGGATGCTGGGGCCCGAAGTTCAGGGTGAAATTGCGAATCTCGGGCATGGCTTATTCCGTTGTTTCCGCGGCCGCTGCAGCATCGTCGGCGTCGTCCGCCGCGTCCGCGACGGCCATCAGGTCAGTGGCTTCGACAGCACCGGCACGCACCACCTTGGGTACCAGCACCCGCGGCTCGATACTGACAGGCTGGTACACCACGCGCCCCTTCTCCGCATCGTAGATCACCTCGACATTGCCGCTCAGCGGGAAGTCCTTGCGGAACGGATGCCCGACGAAACCGTAGTCCGTGAGCAGACGGCGCAGATCCGGGTGGCCGTCAAACAGGATGCCGTACAGGTCAAAGGCCTCGCGCTCGTACCAGTTGGCACAGTTCCAGACCGGGATGACCGAGGGCACCACGGGCAGGCCGGCGTCCGGCGCGTAAACCTTGATGCGCAGGCGCCGGTTGTTGGCAATCGAGAGCAGGTGGTAGACCGCGGCAAAACGGCGTGCCTCGCGCGGCGGTTCCTGAGTGAGATCGTCAGTCACCGCCTTCATGCGACCGGCGGTGGCGGCCTCGACGCCGCGGCTGAAGCCGCTGCTGGAGGTCTCCTCGGTGGCCCATTCGTCGCGGCCGTAGTTCGCGTAATCGATGCCGCACAGGTCGATCAGGATTTCAAAGCCAAAGCGGGGCTCGTCGCGCAACGCGGTCGCCACCTCCAGCAAGTGCTCGCCGGCCACCTCGATGGTGACTTCGCCGACGGCGTCGATGACCGCCTGCAGGCTGTCACCGAAATGTTCGTGGATTTGCTCTGCGAGCTTGCGGGAGGCGCTTGTCATGGGAATGCCGCCTAGCGGGCGATGGTGTTGGTACGCTTGATTTTGTTCTGCAGCTGCAGAATGCCGTACAGCAGGGCCTCGGCGGTCGGCGGGCAGCCGGGCACGTAGATATCGACCGGGACGATACGATCGCAGCCGCGCACCACGGAATAGGAGTAATGGTAGTAGCCGCCGCCGTTGGCGCAGGAGCCCATGGAAATGACCCAGCGCGGCTCGGCCATCTGGTCATACACCTTGCGCAGGGCCGGCGCCATCTTGTTGCACAGGGTACCGGCGATGATCATCACGTCAGACTGTCGCGGGCTGCCGCGGAACACGACACCGAAGCGGTCAAGGTCGTAGCGGGAAGCGCCGGCCTGCATCATCTCGACGGCGCAGCAAGCCAGACCGAAGGTCATCGGCCACATCGAGCCGGTACGCGCCCAGTTGATCAGGCTGTCGGCCGTGGTGGTGATATAACCTTCCTTGAGCAGACCCTCTATTCCCATTCCAGCGCGCCTTTTTTCCATTCGTAAATGAAGCCGATCACCAGGATTCCCAGGAAGACCAGCATGGCGATGTAACCGAACATGCCAATGGAATCCAGCACGACGGCCCAGGGAAACAGGAAGGCGATCTCGAGATCGAAAATGATGAACAGGATGGCGACCAGGTAGTAGCGCACATCGAAACGCATGCGGGTGTCTTCAAAGGCCTCGAAACCACACTCGTAGGGGGCATTCTTTTCGCTGTCGGGCCGGTACGGCGCCAGCAGGAAACCTATCAGGATGGGACCCACGCCGACAGCGATGCCAATGGCGATGAAGATCAGAATTGGCAGATAGTTTTCCAGCATCTCAGCGTCTCATGCATACAGGGCGGCTTGCGCAGCGATTGCCCGGTTGAGTTTCTTGGTCAAGACATGCGATGAAAAAAGAGGATGCAGTCTAGGCCAGCAAGTGCCTGCTGTCAAGTTGGGCACGCACCACTATTATTATATATTTCAGTTGGTTACATGTACTTTTAGGGGTATAAAAAATAAGGATGGAACTCCCGAAAACAACCGCAAACCCCTGCTTGGGCAGGGTGCCTGCAGGCCGCGTTGGGGCCTTCATACCTGATTTGGTGCCGATGGCCGGACTCGAACCGGCACGGCTTTCGCCACTACCCCCTCAAGATAGCGTGTCTACCAATTCCACCACATCGGCTGTGTAAAGGATCTGAAACTACTGAGGAAAACGGCAACTACTGAGGCAGGTCATCGGCGGCCGGGACTTCCTCGACCACTTCCACTTCAACATCCGGCACGACCAGCACCGCTTCAGCTTCAGCCTCGGCTTGCGCTGCCGCCTCAATGGCCTCGGCAAGCGGCACGTCCGGGATATCGACGCCGGCAGCCTCTTGTTCTGCCTGCTGTTGCTGCTGAACCTGCTGTTCCAGCTGGTCCGCGACACCACCGACCGTGCGCTCGGTATCGCGCAGCAGCGGCGAGGCGATCAGCACGCAGTTGATAAAAAATACGGCCGCGAGGATGCCGGTCGCACGGGTCAGGAAAGACCCGGAGCCACGTGCCCCGAAAACGGTGCCGGAGGAGCCACTGCCAAAGGCAGCGCCCATATCGGCGCCCTTCCCGTGCTGCAGCATCACCAGCGCGATGATGGAAATTGACACCAGAATCTGTACGACCAGCAGGAAGGAAAACATGGTTTGTCTTGGTCTCGGTCAGTTTAACGCCGATCAGGCGTTGGCGGCCTTGCCGATGGCAAGGAAGTCATCGGGTTTCAGCGAGGCACCGCCGATCAGGCCACCGTCGATATCCGGATTTGCCAGCAGCTCCGCGGCGTTGCCCGCGTTCATGCTGCCGCCATAGAGAATCTGTACTTTTTCCGCGACGCCCGCATCCAGTGCCGCCAGCTTGCCGCGAATGAAGGCATGCACCGCCTGCGCCTGCTCCGGTGAGGCCGTCTTGCCGGTACCGATAGCCCAGACCGGTTCGTAGGCAATGACTGCCGCACCCAGGGCGGCAACTCCCTCGAGCTTGATTACCGCGTCCAGCTGGCGCGCGACCACATCCTCGGTAATACCCTGCTCGCGTTCCTCCAGCAGTTCACCGACGCAGAGTATCGGCACCAGGCCGGCCTTGCGGGCGGCCGCGAACTTGCTGGCCGTGAATTCGTCGCTTTCTCCATACAGGCTGCGCCGCTCGGAATGGCCCACAATCACGTACTTGCAGCCGATGTCGGTCAACATGCCCGGAGCCACTTCGCCGGTGAAGGCGCCGGCTTCCTGGTCGCTTACGTCCTGTGCACCGACGGCAACTTTCGTCCCTGCCAGCATCTGCGCCACCTGCGCAATGTAGACAAAAGGCGGGCAAACCACCATTTCAGCCGTGGTAACGGCGTCTTTCCCGGCTTTGATCCCTTCGACCAGCGGCTTGATGCTGTCGAGCGAACCATTCATTTTCCAGTTTCCGGCTACCAGTGGCTGGCGCATAGTGACCTCCATTCAAAGCGAGCCGCGTAGCTTAGCTATCCGCAGCCCGAAAATCAATTGACATCCCGGGGTACCCGTGCCGCCGCAGATCGCGAGAAACATGCGCCACGCCCCCGTCTTAAGCCTGCCTTAATAATCCCCGCGCATACTGCCCGACTTCCAAACCTGCCCGGTGGGGAACCCCTGCCCCTGCGAGCCAACCGCTGATGACCTCCCGCTCAACCCACTATTCAGACTACGCATACTGGCTGCTTGTCCCCCTGGCAGCGGCGCTGGTGCTGTTGCAGGCATTCTTTGGGGCGCCCGTGGTCTCGGCCGGCCTGCGTTACCAGGTGTTCGCCGAAAACCTGGAGGAAGTCTCGGCGCTTGCGTTTGACAGCGCAGGTGACCTCTACGCGACCCTGGAAAAACGCCACGGCCAGGGCGAGTTGCTACATCTCCGCCACGGAGTGGCCTACAAGCTGCTGGGCAACATGGAAAAGCCGGATGGCATTCTGCTGCGCGGCGATACCCTGTACCTCACCAATGAAGCCGGCAGCCACGGGCTTGCCGCGTACCAGTCGGGGACCCTGCGCTACCTGGACGGGGCCTTCGGCGCCGAAGGCATTGCCAGTGCCGGCCCCGACAAAATCCTGGTCATCGAGGACAGGAAAGAAGATGGCCGCCTGTTGCGGATCGATCCGGCCACGGCAGAAATCGAAGTCCTGCTGAGCGGACTGCATGAAGGTGAGGGCGTCTGCCAGACTCCCGGCGGGGAAATCTATTTTGTCGAAAAGACCTCGGATCGTCTGTCGCGCTACCGCGATGGGCAGGTAGTTACGGCCGCAACCGGGCTGGACAGCCCGGCCTTCCTGAACTGCCTTGACGACGGCAGCATCCTGATAACCGAGGACCGGACGAACTTTGGACGCCTGCTGCGATTCAGACACGGCGATATCGAGGTGCTGGCAACCCACCTGCGTTCCCCGCAATCCGTCATTGTCGGCGCAGATGGCAACTACTACCTGGCGGAACAGAGAAAAGCCCGCATCCTGAAAATCCATGGAGCCTGAACTGAAGCAGCCGCCGGCCGCTGCCCGGTCCGGTTTCGACCCCCTGCTGGCCGACGCCCTGTTCCTGCTTGGCTATGCCCTGGCCTACCTCGGCATCCTGGCGCTGCTGCGCGGCATCCTGCTGTACGTAAATCCCGGCCTGGCGGAACAGATTCCCCTGGTTGATCTCGCAAGAACCTTTCTGGTCGGTCTCAGGTTCGATCTCATCATTACCTGCATCCTGGGTGCGCCGCTGGTGCTGGCGCTGCTGCTGCCCAGCGGCCTGGGGACGCGCAGGCTGGCGCAGCTGTGGCTGGGGATTACCGGCGCCGTCACGCTGTTTGCCGGAGTCACGGAACTGGAATTCTACCGGGAGTTCCACACCCGGCTGAACAGCATCGCCTTTCACTACCTGCAGGAAGACGCCGGGACGGTCTCCAGCATGATCTGGAACGGCTACCCGGTCGTGCGCTACCTGCTGCTGTGGCTGCTGCTGAGTGGCGTCTATATCGCGGTGCTGCGCCGGGTTGACCGGCTGACGCCGCGGCGTGCCGTCGCCGGCTATCGCGGGGCCATCCGGGTGCCGGTATTTCTCCTGATCCTGTTCCTCGCCGTCTGGGGCGGCCGCGGCACCCTGCGCTCCGGTCCGCCACTGCGCTGGGGTGATGCCTTCCACAGCCAGCACGTGTTTGCCAACCACCTGGCGCTGAACGGCAGCTATACACTGGCCAAGGCGGCGATGGCGGAAACGGACAAGAACAAGGACGATGAATGGCTGACCGCCCTCCCCGCCGGGACGGCCCAGTCAATGATACGCGACATGCTGCTGACACCGCGTGACACCCTGCTGGAACCGGAAGACTACCCGCTGCTGCGCCTGCACACACCGGAAGTACGCCTGCCGCAGGCCCCGAAAAACATCGTCCTCATCATCATGGAAAGTTTTTCCGGCGAATTCACCGGCGCCCTGGGACACGATCACGGCATTACGCCGGAATTCGACAAGCTGGCGGCGCAGGGACTGCTGTTCGACCGGTTCTTCTCCAACGGGACGCACACCCACCAGGGCATGTTTGCGACCGTGGCGTGTTATCCGAACCTGCCAGGCTATGAATACCTGATGCAGCAGCCCGAGGGTCAGCGCCGGTTCTCCGGCCTGCCCGCGCTGCTCAAGCCCATGGGCTTCAATGATGTGTACGTCTACAACGGCCACTTTGCCTGGGACAACCAGGAAGGCTTTTTCCGCAACCAGGGCATGTCCCGGTTCGTCGGCCGCGATGACTACGTGAACCCGGTTTTCATCGACGCCACCTGGGGCGTGTCGGATGAAGACATGTTCAACCGCTCGCTGGAAGAACTGCAACAGCTGGATTCGGAGCAACCCTTCTTCGCAATCCTGCAGACGCTCTCCAACCACACCCCGTATGCCCTGCCCGAGACCCTGCCGGTCGAACCGGTCAGCGGCTTCGGCAAGCTCGATGAACACCTGACGGCGCAGCGCTACTCCGACTGGGCGCTTGGCCGGTTCTTCGCCAGCGCGGCCGCGACACCCTGGTTCGATGAAACCCTGTTCGTCATCGTCGGGGACCACGGCTTCGGCCTGGGCCGCCAGTTGTCCGACATCGACCTGTTGCGGTTCCACGTACCACTGCTGCTGCTCGGCCCCGGCATCCAGGCAACCTATGGAGAACGCAACCACACAGTCGCCACGCAAACCGATGTCGTTCCGACTATTGTCAGCCTGCTGGGCAAGCCCTTTGTACACCAGTGCTGGGGAAGGGACCTGCTGTCCCTGGCGGAGGATGACCCCGGTGTGGGCGTCATCAAACCATCGGGCAGCGACGCGACCGTGGCACTGCTGCGTGGTGACCGCATCACCATCAAGCCGCCCGGCGGCAATGCCGGGAGCGGCAGTTATTCGCTGTATCCGCAGGAATCGTACCGCCCTGACGAGTCGCCGGCAGACGCCGGGAAAAGCACCGCTGAACTCAGCGCGTTTATCCAGCTTGCCATGCAGGCACTGCACGCCAATCGCACCGGCCTGCCAACGCAGCAGCAAACTCCGCAATAAACACAGGGGAACGGTACACGGCTGCAATACCCGCCACGAGCCCTGCCGGCTCGTATGCCGGCTTCAGGTCTGCGCGGCAACCACCGCGGCCAGTTGCTCGACCTCTTCATCGACCTGCTGCGCGTCCTCGCCCTCGACCATGACACGCACCACCGGCTCGGTGCCTGAAGGACGCAGCAGCACGCGGCCCCGGCCAGCCATTCTTTGCTCGGCCGACTTGACAGCCTGCTGGACGGCGGCAACCGTGTCCAGGTCCACCTTGCCGCTGACCGGCACGTTGATCATGCGCTGCGGGTATTTCTGCATACCGGTCTTCAACTCGTACAGTGACTTTCCGGACTTCACCATCGCCGCCAGTACCTGCAGGGCCGAGACGATGCCGTCCCCGGTGGTGGTGCGATCCAGGCAGATGATATGACCGGAGGACTCGCCACCAATCAGGCTGCCGGTCAGGTTGAGGCGTTCCAGTACATAGCGGTCGCCGACGTTGGCGCGTTCAAAGGCGATATTGTGTGACAGCAAGGCGTGCTCGAGACCGAGATTGCTCATCAGGGTGCCGACCACGCCGCCACCGAGGGTGCCACCCTGCAGGCGTGACATGGCGATGATGTAGAGCAGTTCGTCGCCGTCCACCAGTTCTCCCCGGTGATCCACCATGATGACGCGGTCACCATCGCCATCCAGGGCGATGCCCACGTCTGCCTGGTGCTCCAGCACGATCTTCTGCAGGCGCTCCGGGTACGTGGAACCGCATTGCTTGTTGATGTTGAGGCCGTCCGGTTCAACACCGATGGCCACCACGTCGGCACCGAGCTCGTCGAACACGCTGGGCGCGACATTGTAGGTGGCGCCGTTGGCGCAATCGACGGCCACCTTCAACCCTTTCAGACTCATGCTCAGGGGGATGGTGCTTTTGCAAAACTCGATATAGCGTCCCTCGGCATCCTTGACGCGTTTCGCCTTGCCGAGACGGTCGGATTCCACCGTGGTCATGGGCTTGTCGATTTCCGCCTCGATTGCGAGTTCCACCTCGTCGGGCAGTTTCGTGCCCTCCTCGGAAAAAAACTTGATGCCATTGTCGGCAAAGGCATTGTGGGAAGCACTGATGACAATCCCCGCACAGGCATGCAGGGTGCGGGTCAGGTAGGCCACCGCCGGCGTCGGCATCGGGCCAAGCAGCAGGATATCGACACCCGCCGCCGAGAACCCGGCCTCCAGCGCCGATTCGAACATGTAGCCGGAGATGCGGGTGTCCTTGCCGATAATGACCCGGGTATTCCTGCGGATACCGAGCACCCGTCCGGCAGCCCAGCCCAGCTTGAGCATGAATTCCGGCGTTACCGGGTATTCACCCACCCGGCCGCGGATGCCGTCAGTTCCGAAAAATTTCTTGGCCACAGTCTGTTTCCTTGTTGTCTGCGTATTGCGCGCCGTTCCGGCAGTTTGCCCCCGTTCGGCAGCGCGCGTGAAGCTCAATTGTTACACATTAGCGGCTGGCTTTTCAGTGCCTAAACCGGCACGGCTGACCGCGTGGCACATGGCCACCGCCTCCCGTGTTGCCCGTACGTCATGCGTGCGCACGATGGCCGCCCCCTGCCAGACGGCGAGTACCGCCAGCGCCACCCCGGGATGCAGGCGTTCATCGACAGGCAGCCCGAGCACGTTCCCGATGAGTGACTTGCGCGACAGACCCACCAGTACCGGGTAGCCTTCCGCCACCAGATCTTCCAGGTGTCGCAGCAGCAACAGGTTGTGCCGGGTCGTCTTGCCAAAACCAAAACCGGGATCGAGCAGGATCTGTTCCTGCGGAATGCCGGCGGCGATGCAGGCCGCTGCCCGACCGCCGAGATACTGCCGCACCTCGGCAACGACATCCCCGTACGCCGGATTTTCCTGCATGGATTCCGGCAAGCCCTGCATGTGCATCAGGCACACCGGCACCCCGAGTGATGCGGCCATCTCCATGGCGCCCGGCGCCTGCAGTGCATTCACATCGTTGATCAGGCCGGCACCAGCCGCGACGGCAGCCTGCATCACGGCCGGGTTTCGGGTATCGATCGAGACCGGCACCGGTAGCGTAGCGCAGAGGGCCTCGATGACGGGAATCACCCGCCGCAACTCTTCCTGCAGCGGAACAGGCGCGGCGCCAGGCCGGGTCGACTCGCCACCGACATCAATGATCGCGGCACCCTCCGCGACCATTTCACGGGCATGCCCGAGCGCCGCTTCAGGCGCAAAAAAAACACCCCCGTCCGAAAAGGAATCGGGGGTGATATTGAGTATCCCCATGATCTGCGGTCGTGACAGATCCAGCGGTTTGCCGGCGCAATCGAGAATCTTTCCGGCCGGCGCCGTCATCGCACAGGTGGGTTCAGTGACGCAGCATTACCGTGCTGCGGCGAGGCCTAGTGCTGTCCCGCGGGGCCGCGAATCTTCGAGTCCGGCGATTCATCGGAACTGCTTGTACCACTGGAGTCGTCCGAACCCGCTGTCGGGGCCGAGTGGTCCCAGTCAGCAGGCGGCCGCGGGGGCTTGCCGTCCATGATGTCGCCTATCTGGTCGCTGTCGATGGTCTCGTACTTCATCAGGGCTTCCGCCATCAGGTGCAGCTTGTCGATATTGGCCTCGAGTATTTCCCTGGCCCGGGCGTAGGAACGATCGATGATGGAACGGATTTCCTTGTCGATGTCGTGCGCCGTCTCGTCGGAGACCGCCTTGTGCTGCGCCACCGAGTGGCCGAGGAACACCTCGCCCTCGTCCTCGCTGTAGGTCAGCGGCCCGAGCTTGTCCGAGAGCCCCCACTTGGTCACCATGTTGCGCGCCAGTTCGGTGCTGCGCATGATGTCGTTGGATGCACCCGTGGTCACCTTGTCGGCGCCGAAGACCAGTTCTTCCGCAATGCGCCCGCCGAACAGGCTGCAGATCTGGCTCACCAGGAATTCCTTGCTGTGGCTGTAGCGATCGCTCTCCGGCAGGAACATGGTCACGCCCAGCGCCCGGCCGCGCGGGATGATGGACACCTTGTAGACCGGATCGTGCGACGGCATCATGCGGCCGACGATGGCATGCCCCGCCTCGTGATAGGCCGTGAGCTTTTTCTCGTCCTCGCTCATCACCATGGAGCGGCGCTCTGCGCCCATCATGATCTTGTCCTTCGCCTTTTCCAGGTCTTCCATGTCGACCAGGCGCTTGTTGGCGCGCGCGGCGAACAGGGCGGCCTCGTTCACCAGGTTGGCGAGATCGGCACCGGAGAAACCGGGCGTGCCGCGGGCGATGACGCCGGCCTTGGCGTTGTCCGCCATCGGCACCTTGCGCATGTGTACCTTGAGGATCTGTTCGCGGCCGCGCACATCCGGCAGCGGCACGACCACCTGGCGGTCGAAACGGCCCGGACGCAGCAGCGCGGGGTCGAGGACGTCCGGCCGGTTGGTGGCGGCGATGACGATCACGCCCTCGTTGCCCTCAAAGCCGTCCATCTCGACCAGCAGCTGGTTGAGGGTCTGTTCGCGCTCGTCGTGGCCACCACCCAGCCCGGCGCCGCGATGGCGGCCGACCGCGTCGATTTCGTCGATGAAGATGATGCAGGGCGCATGCTTCTTGGCCTGCTCGAACATGTCGCGCACGCGCGAGGCGCCGACGCCGACAAACATTTCCACAAAGTCCGAACCGGAGATCGTGAAGAACGGCACCTTGGCCTCGCCGGCGATTGCCTTGGCCAGCAGGGTCTTGCCGGTGCCCGGTGAACCGACCATCAGCACACCGCTGGGAATCTTGCCGCCGAGGCGCTGGAACTTGCTGGGGTCACGCAGGAACTCGACCAGCTCGGCCACTTCTTCCTTGGCCTCTTCCACGCCCGCCACGTCGGAGAAATTGATCTTGACCTGGTCCTCGCCCAGCATGCGCGCCTTGCTCTTGCCGAAGGACATCGCGCCACGGCCAGCACCACCACCCTGCATCTGCCGCATGAAGAAGATCCACACGCCGATCAGCAGCAGCATGGGGAACCAGTTGATGAAGATCGTCATCAACAGGCCATGCTGGTTCGGTTCCACCACCTTGACCTCGACATTGTTGCCGAGCAGGTCATCCAGCAGCTTCGGATCGTCCGGCGGAGTCTGGACCACGAAGCGGGTGCCGTCACTGCGCGTGCCTTCGACGGTGTGACCCTCGATCTCCACCTGGCGCACCTGGCCTTGCTGGACTTCATTGATGAAGTCGGAGTAGTTGACTGACTGACTCCCGGAATTCGTCGGACCGAAATTATTGAACACCGTCATCAATACGATGGCGATGACTACCCAGAGAATCAGATTTTTGGCCAGATCGTTCAAATCCTGCACCTCGGTTTATTGAAAGTTATGCTGCCCTGCAGCAACTCGCTGTCGGCGCGTCAAAAGCATGGCTTTAGCCATTATGACACATTCGCTACCCTGCGGCCCTTCCCCAGCACGTAGACCTCGCGGCTGCGCGGGCGGGAAGCCCTTGGCTTGCGAATCAGGACCTTTCGATACTGACCACGCAGATCACGTAAAAATTCATCAATGCCTTCTCCCTGAAAGGCCTTGAACAGCAGGTCACCGCCCTTGCCCAGCACCTGTGCCGCAAAATCTGCAGCCAATTCTGCAAGATACATGCTGCGCGGCTGGTCGACCGCATCCATACCGCTGATATTGGGGGCCATATCCGACATTACAAGGTCAACCCGGGCCTCACCCAGGATTCCCGTAAGCTCTTCAAGGATTTCGTCCTCCCTGAAATCTCCCTGGATGAACTCCACGCCGGGCAGTGCGTCCATGGGCAGGATATCCAGGGCGATAATGCGGCCCTTGCCGCCCAGCACCTGCGCTGCGTACTGTGACCAGCCGCCGGGCGCGGCACCCAGGTCCACCACCGTCATGCCGGGGCGCAGTATCCGGTCCTTCTGCTGGATTTCCTCCAGCTTGTAGACCGCCCGCGAGCGGTAGCCCTCGCGCTGCGCCCGCTTGACGTACTCGTCGTCGAAATGTGATCTCAGCCATTGCTGGCTGCTCTTGCTCCTGCCCATGCAAACGAAATCCTGGATTGCGTATCGCTGACGGTATACCCGTATAATCCGGCTATTGTTCACGGAAAAGCACATCATGTCACTGCCGGAAAAAACCAGGCGCGAACTGCGCGCTCGCGGCCACACCCTGAAACCCGTCGTCAGCATCGGCAATGCCGGACTGAGCGCGGCCGTCCTCAGAGAACTCGAACTGTCACTCGAGCATCACGAACTGATGAAGGTCAGGATCGGGGGTGCCGAGCGGGAGCAGCGCCGGCAGATGATCGCGGAACTCTGCAAGCATCTGGATGCAGAACTGGTGCAGGCCGTCGGCCATATCGCACTCATCTACCGGGAACGCCGCGAGTAAGCCGAACCAATCGCACTTGTAGGAGCACCGTCCTCCGGCGCGATTGCTTGAGATCCGCATCGCGGTCAGGAGACCGCTCCTACACCCACTAATCGCACCCGTAGGAGCGCCGTCCTCCGGCGCGATTGCTTGAGATCCGCATCGCGGTCAGGAGACCGCTCCTACACCCACTAATCGCACCCGTAGGAGCGCCGTCCTCCGGCGCGATTGCTTGAGATCCGCATCGCGGTCAGGAGACCGCTCCTACCCCACTAATCGCACCTTGTAGGAGCGCCGTCCTCCGGCGCGATTGCCTGAGGACCGCATCGCGGTCAGGAGACCGCTCCTACACCCACTAATCGCACCCGTAGGAGCGCCGTCCTCCGGCGCGATTGTCTGGGGACCGCATCGCGGTCAGGAGACCGCTCCTACACCCACTAATCGCACCCGTAGGAGCGCCGTCCTCCGGCGCGATTGTCTGGGGACTTCTCCCGGCCGCGCCGCCACCAGCAGCAACCCGCACAGGCTGGTGATGATATAGAGCACGCTGGCCAGTCCGTGCAGCTGTCCGAACCGGGGCGAACCGGAAAGTCCCTGCTCCCTGAGCCCCGCGATCATCGGTGTCAGCACGAACTGGCCGACGACGACAAGCAGCAGCATGCCGGCAAGCAGCAGGCCGCGCCAGTTGAGCGCACGGTAATTCACGCCGTTCAGCGCCAGCAGCAGGCCGCCGCAGACGAGACCGATATAGGCGGTGATGCTGAACAGCTCGCCGGCCAGCGTGCCCGCCAGGCTGCGGTCATCCAGCAAGGCAAACAGCAGCGGCGCAACCATGAAACCGGTCACCCACAGGCTGCCGATCCAGAGCGTGAGCAGGATGCGTTCCAGCGCGGGAATCATTGGCGACAGGTTCATTTGCCCGGTATGCGTGGTGCGCCGCCCTGGGCGGCGCGTGCAGTGGACTCAGATATAACGGACTTCGATGATTTCCAGACTGCGTTCGCCGCCCGGCACCGTGACGCTGACCACGTCGCCTTCCATCCTGGCAATCAGCGCCCGTGCGATGGGTGAATTCACGGAAATCATGCCGACCTTGATATCGGCCTCATCCTCGCCGACGATCTGGTAGATGATGGCCTCTTCCGTGTCCTCGTCCATCAACTCCACCGTACAGCCGAATATAACCTTGCCGTTGGCGTCCATCGTGGTGATGTCGACGATATGGGCATGACTCAGCTTGCCCTCGATGTCCTTGATACGACCCTCGGCAAAACTCTGCTGTTCACGCGCCGCATGATATTCAGCATTCTCTTTCAGATCGCCGTGGGCCCGCGCCTCGGCAATCGCCGCGATAATGCGGGGACGATCAACCGTCTTCAGCCGCGTCAGCTCTTCGCGCAGCTTTTCGGCACCGCGTGCGGTGATCGGGACTTTCTTGCTCATGTTGCATACTCCTGGTGCAGGTCCTGCAGACTGGTGACAGTGCCGGCATCCAGGTATTCCAGTGCCATGCAGGTGGCGCGCGCGCCGGCCATGGTGGTGCTGTAGTACACCTTTTGCTGCAATGCCGACCTGCGAATGGTGTAGGAATCTGCAATCGCCTGCTTGCCCTCGGTGGTATTCACGATCAGGTCAATCTGGCCATTCTTGATCATGTCCACGATATGCGGCCGGCCTTCCATCACCTTGTTAACGATATCACAGGCAATTCCGGCGGCGGCGATGGCATTGGCGGTACCCCGGGTCGCTACCAGCCGGAAGCCCTTGCCGACGAGATCCGCCGCCAGCCCTGCGACTGCGTCCCGGTCCGCCTTGCGCACGCTGAGAAATGCGGTCCCGCTGACCGGCACGGCATTGCCGGCCCCCAGCTGGGACTTGGCAAAGGCCTCGCCAAAGGTCGCGCCGATGCCCATCACCTCGCCGGTGGACTTCATTTCCGGCCCCAGCAACGGATCGACCCCCTGGAACTTGATGAACGGGAACACGGCTTCCTTGACGGAAAAGAACGCCGGCTTGCGGGTTTCGGTCATGCCCTGCTCCGCGAGGCTCCTGCCGGCCATGACGCTGGCCGCGATCTTTGCCAGCGGGCGCGCCGTCGCCTTGGAGACAAACGGCACGGTACGCGAGGCACGCGGATTCACCTCGATCAGGTAGATGTCCTCGCCCTTCACCGCGAACTGCGTGTTCATCAGCCCGCGGACGTTCAGTTCCATCGCCATTCTCGCGACCTGGTCGCACATGCGCGCCTGCACATCCTCGCTGAGGGTGTAGGGCGGCAGCGAACAGGCGGAATCGCCGGAATGCACGCCGGCCTGCTCGATATGTTCCATGATCCCGCCGATCAGCACCGTCTCGCCGTCGCAGATGGCGTCGATGTCGACCTCCACGGCATCGTCGAGGAAATGGTCCAGCAGCACCGGCGAATCATTGGATACCTGCACCGCCTCGCGCATGTAGCGCGCCAGGTCCTCCTGCGAATAGACGATCTCCATCGCCCGCCCGCCGAGCACGTAGGACGGCCGCACCACCAGCGGGTAGCCGACTTCGTCCGCCAGTACCAGTGCAGCTTCCGCGGTGGAAGCGACCCGGTTCGGCGGCTGCAGCAAGTCCAGCTTTTCCACCATCTTCTGGAAACGCTCGCGGTCCTCGGCATAGTCAATGGCATCGGCGGAGGTACCGATAATCGGGGCGCCGTTGGCCTCCAGCCCACGCGACAGCTTCAGCGGGGTCTGCCCGCCGTACTGCACGATCACGCCCTTCGGCTGCTCGACGTGGATGATCTCCAGCACGTCCTCCAGCGTGACCGGCTCGAAATACAGCCGGTCCGAGGTGTCGTAGTCGGTGGAAACCGTTTCCGGATTGCAGTTGACCATAATGGTTTCGTAGCCGTCATCCCGGCAGGCCATGGCCGCATGCACACAGCAGTAATCGAATTCGATGCCCTGCCCGATCCGGTTTGGACCGCCGCCCAGCACCATGATCTTGTCGCGGGTCGTGGGCGCCGCCTCGCATTCCTCTTCATAGGTCGAGTAGAGATAGGCGGTGGCAGTGGAAAACTCGGCGGCACAGGTGTCGACGCGCTTGTAGACCGGACGGATACCGAGTTCGTGGCGGTGCTTGCGCACCACGGCTTCGGTGGTATCCAGCAGGGTGGCAAGGCGACGGTCCGAGAAACCCTTGCGCTTCAGCCGACGCATCCGGGCCGCATCGAGATCGCCAATGGCCAGCGGACGCACGGCGCTTTCCTCGAAGACCAGGTCCTCGATCTGGGCCAGGAACCAGGGATCAATCGCGGTCAGCTCATACAGTTCTTCCAGCGACAGCCCGGCGCGGAAGCCGTCAGCCACGTTCCAGAGCCGCTCCGGGCGGGCGATGCGCAGCTCCCGCCTGAGTTCCGCCAGCGCCCCATCCGCATCCAGGTCGTTGACCTCGTCGAGACCATCCACCCCGGTTTCCAGTCCCCGCAACGCCTTCTGCAGCGATTCCTGGAAGGTGCGGCCAATAGCCATGACTTCACCCACCGACTTCATCTGGGTGCCGAGCACCGCCTCCGCCTGCGGGAATTTTTCAAAGGTAAACCGCGGCACCTTGGTGACCACGTAGTCGATCGTCGGTTCGAACGAGGCCGGGGTCGCCCCGCCGGTGATCTCGTTCTGCAACTCGTCCAGGGTGAACCCGACTGCCAGCTTGGCCGCCACCTTGGCGATCGGGAAGCCGGTCGCCTTGGAAGCCAGCGCCGAGGAGCGTGACACCCGCGGGTTCATCTCGATGATGATCATGCGGCCGTCCTGCGGGTTGATCGCGAACTGCACATTGGAACCACCGGTCTCGACGCCGATCTTGCGCAGCACCGCGATCGAGGCATCGCGCATGATCTGGTATTCCTTGTCGGTCAGGGTCTGCGCCGGGGCCACGGTAATGGAGTCGCCCGTGTGCACACCCATGGGATCGAGGTTCTCGATCGAGCAGATAATGATGCAGTTGTCATTGCGGTCGCGCACCACCTCCATCTCGTATTCCTTCCAGCCGAGAATGGACTCCTCCAGCAGCACTTCGGTGGTCGGCGACAGATCGAGACCGCGCTCGACGATCTCGCCGAACTCTTCCCTGTTGTAGGCAATACCGCCACCGCTGCCGCCGAGCGTGAACGATGGCCGGACAATGACGGGGAAGCCGATCGTGGCCGGCACCTGGAGGGCCTCCTCCATGCTGTGCACCACCGAGGCCTTCGGTGTGGCCAGGCCGATCTCCGTCATGGCATCGCGGAACAGACCACGGTCCTCGGCCATGTCGATGGCCTCGCGGCTGGCGCCGATCAGTTCCACGCCGAATTTTGCCAGCACGCCTTCGCGCACCAGGTCCAGCGCGCAGTTGAGCCCGGTCTGGCCACCCATGGTCGGCAGCAGCGCATCGGGACGTTCCTTTTCGATAATGTGCGCCACCGTCTGCCAGTGGACCGGCTCGATGTACACTGCGTCGGCGGTGTCCGGGTCGGTCATGATGGTGGCCGGATTGGAATTCACCAGGACGACGCGGAAGCCTTCCTCGCGCAGGGCCTTGCAGGCCTGGGCGCCGGAATAGTCGAATTCGCAGGCCTGGCCGATCACGATCGGGCCGGCGCCGATTATCAGGATGCTGTGTATGTCGGTTCTTTTGGGCATTGTATTGTCACCACAGAAATCACGGGCCGCGGGGAGAAAATTCCTGTTGCATGGCTGCTCCGGGAACCCCTGTCCTGTGTAGCTACTGACGCTGTTGCATTGATTCAATAAAGCGGTCGAACAAGGGCGCGACATCGTGTGGACCGGGGCTGGCCTCGGGATGTCCCTGGAAACTGAACGCCGGGCAGTCATTCCGGGCGATACCCTGCAGGGAACCGTCGAACAGCGAGCGATGGGTCGCACGCAGGGTTTCCGGCAGGCTGTCGGCGGCGACGGCAAAACCATGGTTCTGGCTGGTAATCATGACGCGCTTGCTGTCCAGATCCTGCACCGGGTGGTTGGCACCATGGTGACCGAATTTCATCTTCATGGTGCTGGCACCGCTGGCCAGTGCCAGCAACTGGTGTCCAAGGCAGATGCCGAATATCGGGATGCCGGTTTCCAGCAAGGTCCGGATCGCGCTGATGGCATAATCGCAGGGCTCCGGGTCACCCGGGCCGTTGGACAGGAACACGCCGTCGGGCTCGAGGGCCAGCACTTCACTGGCCGGTGTCTGCGCCGGCACCACGGTGATGCGGCAGCCACGGTCAGCCAGCATCCGCAGGATATTGCGCTTTACGCCAAAATCGTAGGCCACGACGTGTCGAGGCAGGTCGGCAGGGTCTTGCTCGGCGGGCATGCCGCCTTCCAGCGACCAGCTGCCCTGGCGCCATTCGTAGCGCTCCGCCGTGGTCACGACCTGCGCCAGGTCCATGCCCTTGAGGCCGGGAAAATCCTGCGCCATGGCGACGGCAGCCGCCTCGTCGAGCTGTCCCCCGGCCATCAGGCAGCCATTCTGGGCGCCCTTTTCGCGCAGCACCCGGGTGAGCCGGCGGGTATCGATATCGGCAAGCCCGATGACGCCCCGGCTGGTGAGGTAATCCTGCAGCGAATCCTGGCTGCGCCAGTTGCTGAGCAGCAGCGGCAGATCCCTGATCACCAGTCCTGCGCAATGAATATCCGCCGCTTCCTCGTCGTCCGGGTTGGTTCCGGTGTTGCCGATGTGCGGGTAGGTCAGGGTAACGATCTGCCTGGCGTAGGACGGGTCAGTGAGGATCTCCTGGTAACCCGTCATGGAGGTATTGAATACCACCTCGCCTGCTATTTGTCCCGTCGCGCCAATAGCCACTCCCCGGAACAGGGTTCCGTCTTCGAGGGCCAACAGGGCCGGTTTCCTCAATGGGACCTCCGCTTCTGACGTAGAAAACGGGAGGGTTCCCGGTGGAACCATCCCGTTTATGGATACTTGATCTGGGCACCGCTTTGCGGGGCTGGATTGTACTGGATAACCGGCCGGGCTGTCTAATCAGTGGACCGGCGCGCCCGGACATCCTGATCCTGCAGTGACTGTAGCCTGGATGAAGGTCCGGAGGACCGGAATCCGGGGAAGCTGTTGCAGAGGCACTCCCGGATTTCGGCGTTACACGCCTTCATCCAGGCTACACCGAGAAATACAGGGGTGTGCCCTAGTGCAGGCCCAGCACGTCCTGCATGTCGTACAGACCGGCTTGCTGCGCCATCAGCCAGCCGGCGGCACGGACTGCACCGTTGGCGAAGGTCATGCGGCTGGAAGCCTTGTGGGTAATCTCCACCCGCTCCCCGGTGCCGGCAAACAGCACGGTGTGGTCACCGACGATATCCCCGGCGCGAATGGTCTCGAAACCGATGGTGCGGCGGTCACGCTCGCCGGTGTGGCCTTCGCGCCCGTAGACGGCACAGCTGGCGAGATCCCGCCCCAGCGCGGCCGCGACCACTTCACCCATGCGCAGCGCGGTACCCGACGGGGCATCGACCTTGTGGCGGTGGTGCGCCTCGATGACCTCGATATCGACCTCGTCGCCCAGCACCCGGGCCGCCATGTCCAGCAGCTTCAGGCAGAGGTTGACGCCAACGCTCATGTTGGGCGCGAACACCACGCCGATGTCGTTTGCCGCCGCTGCGATTTCCGCCTTCTGGGCTTCACTGAAGCCGGTGGTGCCGATCACCATGCGGCGCCCGGCGCTGCGGCAGGTTTGCAGGTTTGCCAGGGTGGGTTCCGGCCGGGTGAAATCAATGAGCACATCAAACTCGCCGCTGACAGCAGCCAGGTCCGCGCCCAGCGTCACACCCAGCCTGCCGAGGCCGGCCAGGTCGCCGGCGTCACTGCCAAGCAGGGTGCTGTCGGGATGTTCCAGTGCCGCCGTCAGTTCCAGTCCTTCGGTGTCGTGCACCGCCTGGATCAGGCTGCGGCCCATGCGTCCGGCTGCGCCGGCAATTGCGATTCGTGTCATGGCAGTATTTCTTCGGCAGTATGAATGCGGGAAAGGGTGAGAGTTACGGGGGCTTATGTCAACCGGGTTTAACCGGTTCGTGTAGTGCTGCCTCACTCGTGGGGCAGAGTGTAATTTCACGTCGGGTTTCGCCCTGCCTGGCGAGGTACTTTCTCTTGATTACCCCAAGGGATGCGTGCAGGTTTCTACTTCTGAGTGTAATTTAAAGTTCGGTTTCGCCTTGACGGCGAGATACTTTTCTTTGCTCCGCCAAAGAAAAGTATCCAAAAGAAAGGCGGACCCGGAGGCTTGCCCGCTACGCGGGTTCCCTGCGCTTCTCGCCATTTTGGGCGCTTGCCGAACTCGCAGGATTTGCCGCGCCTTCGGCTTGCAAATCCAGCTCAAACAGGGCGGCTCGCTCAATCCCAAAATGGCTGCGATGCTCGGCTGCGCCAGACGGGCTCCAACCCCGCCGATTCATTTGTAGGAGCGCTCTCCCGAGTGCGATCACGCCCCGTCATCCCGGCGAATGCCGGGATCCAGTAGTGTTAGGCAAAGACAACGGATTCAGGCATACCACCCCGAAGCCCCGTCTGGCGCAGCCGAGCATCGCAGGGAAAACCGGGGGAAGCTCGCGCCCTGTTTGAGCGTAATCGAGCGCAGCGAGATCGCGAGTTGCGCGAGCGCGGTTTTCCCGAGAAGCGCAGGATATCCGGTCATAAATCGCAGATTTATGACCGGACAAGCCACCGGGGCGCCTTTCTCTTTGGGTACTTTCTCTTGGGCAAGCAAGAGAAAAGTACCTCGCCGTCAAGGCGAAATCCGACCTTAAATTGCACTCGGAAGCAGAAACCTGCAGAGAAAATACCACGCAAGGCCGCACGAAAAACCCGCTATCCCGCCAGCCCGTCAAAAAACTTCTTCACCCCGTCCATCCAGGAACTCGCCTGCGGACTATGACGACTGCCGCCCTCATCCATGTGGCCGGTAAATTCCCGCAGCAGGTCTTTCTGCTTGCGGGTGAGATTCACCGGGGTTTCCACCTTCACCTTGCAGATCAGGTCGCCGACCGCGCCGCCACGCACCGGTTTCACCCCTTTACCGCGCATGCGGAACATCCGGCCGGTCTGGGTCTCGGCGGGAATCTTCAGATTGACCCGGCCCTTCAGTGTCGGCACCTCGAGTTCACCACCGAGCGCGGCCGTGGTGAAGCTGATGGGGACCTCGCAGTAGAGGTTGTTCTCCTCGCGCACGAAAATCGGATGTTCCTTGACCTGGATCTGGACGTACAGGTCTCCCGGCGGCCCACCGCTTTCCCCTGCCTCGCCCTCACCGGCCAGCCGGATCCGGTCGCCCGTGTCGACGCCCGCCGGCACCTTCACCGACAGCGTCTTGTGTTCGCTGACACGCCCCTTGCCATGGCACTGGTGACACGGGTCGGAGATGATGCTGCCGCTGCCGCGACAGTGCGGACAGGTCTGCTGCACCGAGAAAAAACCCTGCTGCATGCGCACCTGGCCGCGACCGCCGCAGGTCGTGCACTGCGTCGGCGAACTGCCTTTTTTGGCGCCGCTGCCATTACACTCGGTACAGCTCACCTGGGTCGGGATACGTATCTTGACCTCGGTGCCGGCGACGGCATCCTCCAGCGACAAGTCCAGGTTGTAGCGCAGGTCGGAACCGCGGTAGACGCGCTGCCCGCCGCCACCACGTCCACCCCCGAAGATGTCACCGAAGACATCGCCGAAGATATCGTTGAAGCCGCCACCGAAACCGGCGGCTCCCGGACCGGCGCCGCCGCCCATGGACGGATCGACACCCGCATGCCCGAACTGGTCGTAGGCCGCGCGCTTCTGGGAATCGCTGAGCACCTCCCAGGCCTCCTTGCATTCCTTGAAGCTCTCTTCCGCCTGCTTGTCGTCGGGGTTGCGGTCGGGGTGATGCTTCTGGGCCGCGCGCCGGTACGCCTTCTTCAGTTCGGCCTCGCTGGCGTTTTTGGAAACACCCAGCACTTCGTAGTAGTCACGCTTCGACATAACGGTTCCGTTTCTCCTGGCTTAACGCGGACAGGCCCCTGCCTCCTTGCGGAAACCGGGACCTGTGCGCGGACTGATCAGCCGTTTACTTGTTGTCGGAATCCTTCACTTCCTCGAACTCGGCATCGACGACATCGCTGTCGGCAGCGGCGCCGCTGTCGGCCGTCGTGTCAGCACCTTCAGCACCCTGGGCGGCCTGTTCCTTGTAGACGCGTTCCGCCAGCTTGCCGGACTTCTCGCCCAGCTCCGCGGTCCTGGCCTCGATGGCGGCCTTGTCGTCGCCCTTCATGGCTTCCTGCAGCGCGGCGACCGCGGCCTCGATTTCCTGCTTCTCGTTCGCTTCCACCTTGTCACCCAGATCCTTCAGTGACTTGTTGGTGGCATGGATCAGGCCATCCGCCTGGTTGCGCACGTCAATCAGTTCGTGGAACTGGCGGTCCTCCTCGGCATGCGCCTCGGCGTCCTTGACCATCTGGTCGATCTCGTCATCCGACAGACCACTGGAAGCCTTGATCTGGATCGACTGCTCCTTGCCGGTTGCCTTGTCCTTGGCGGACACGTGCAGGATACCGTTGGCATCGATATCAAACGTCACCTCGATCTGCGGAACACCGCGTGGCGCCGGCGGAATATCTGACAGGTCGAAGCGACCCAGCGACTTGTTCGCCGTAGCGATATCGCGCTCGCCCTGCAGGACGTGCACGGTCACGGCGGACTGGTTGTCGTCCGCGGTGGAAAACACCTGGTTCGCCTTGGTCGGGATGGTGGTGTTCTTCTGGATCAGCTTGGTCATCACGCCGCCCAGGGTCTCGATACCCAGCGACAGCGGGGTAACGTCGAGCAGCAGCACATCCTTGACTTCACCACCCAGCACACCGCCCTGGATGGCGGCACCGACGGCCACCGCCTCGTCCGGATTAAGGTCCTTGCGCGGCTCCTTGCCGAAGAAGTTCTTGACCGCTTCCTGCACCTTGGGCATGCGCGTCTGGCCGCCCACCAGGATGATGTCATCGAGTTGCCCGGCGGACAGTCCCGCATCCTTGAGCGCCTGCTTGCAGGGCCCGATGGTACGATCGATCAGATCCTCGACCAGCGATTCCAGCTTGGCACGCGTCAGCTTCATACTGAGGTGCTTGGGTCCGCTGGCATCGGCCGTGATATACGGCAGGTTGACGTCGGTCTGCTGGCTGGAAGACAGTTCGATCTTGGCCTTTTCCGCGCCCTCCTTGAGGCGCTGCATGGCCAGCGGATCGCCGCGCAGATCCATGCCCTGGTCTTTCTTGAACTGGTCGGCCAGATAATCGATGAGGCGCTTGTCGAAGTCTTCGCCGCCAAGGAAGGTATCACCGTTGGTCGACAACACCTCGAACTGGTGCTCGCCGTCCACGTCGGCAATCTCGATGATGGATACGTCAAAGGTGCCGCCGCCAAGGTCATACACGGCAATCTTGGAGTCACCGCGCTTCTTGTCCATGCCATAGGCCAGTGCCGCCGCGGTCGGCTCGTTGATGATGCGCTTGACATCCAGCCCGGCGATGCGGCCGGCGTCCTTGGTTGCCTGGCGCTGCGAATCGTTGAAGTAGGCTGGCACCGTGATCACCGCCTCGGTTACCGGCTCACCGAGATAATCCTCCGCGGTACTCTTCATCTTCTGCAGGACACGTGCCGCCACTTCCGGGGGCGCCATGCGTTTGCCCTGCGCCTCTACCCAGGCATCGCCGTTGTCCGCCTTTACGATCTTGTACGACACCAGGTCGATGTCACGCTGCACCACGTCTTCCTCGAAGCGGCGCCCGATCAGGCGTTTGACCGCAAACAGGGTATTGGTAGGATTCGTGACCGCCTGGCGCTTGGCCGCCTGGCCAACCAGTACCTCGCCACCCTCGATGAAGCCGACGATGGACGGCGTGGTGCGATCGCCTTCGCTGTTCTCGATAACCCGGGCCTCTTTCCCCTCCATGACCGCCACACAGGAGTTTGTGGTGCCCAGGTCAATTCCTATAATCTTGCCCATTTTCTATAATCTCCACGTAAGTGTATGTTCTTTATAAACTTCAATGCTGCCCGTCATTACCCCTTATGTGGGGACGGTATTCCGGAAAATCAAGCCTGCCGCGCCAATTCAGCCGGCATCAGGGGCCTTCGAGACAATCACCATGGCCGGACGCAGCAGGCGTTCATTCAGCAGGTAGCCCTTCTGCACCACTGTCACCACCGTGTTGGGTTCCACATCGCCGCGTTCCTGCAGGGACATGGCCTGGTGGAAATCCGGATCAAAGCGCTCATCCTGTGGATTCACTTCCCGGATCTCGAATTTGCCCATGGCGCTGGTCAGCATCTGCAGGGTCAGTTCAACCCCTTCCCTGAGCTTTTCCGGGTCGGCGCCTTCCGCGGTGAATGCGGCCAGTCCCAGCTCCAGGCTGTCCCGTACCGGCAGCAGTTCCGCCGCAAAGCGCTCCAGCGCGAACTTGTGGGCGCTGGCAACATCACGCTCGGCGCGCTTGCGCAGGTTGTCCATATCCGCCTGCAGCCTCAGGCACTGGTCCCAGTGTTCATCCGCCTTGCCGCGGGCGTCTTCCAGCAGGGCGTGCAGCTCGGCATGATCCGTTGTCGCGGCACTATCCATGCCCCCGGCCGGCTCACTTCCTGGCTCGGAAACCGGTGCTTCCTCCGCATTCACCTCAATCGTGTTTTCCTTTTCAGACATAAAGTTACCCCATACACCTCAAGTCAAAATAAACAAATCGGGAAGCGCGCACCCGGCACGCAAGCGAACAATAACCGCAGATATGGGGGCCTATTCCTTCTGGTTCAAGGCCGCGCCAAGCAGGCGCGCCGTGGCATCCACGATCGGGATGACCCGGTCGTAGGCCATGCGCGTCGGGCCAATCACGCCCAGCACCCCGAGGATCTCGCCGTTCACGGAGTATGGCGCCGTCACCATGCTGCACTCATCCAGCATCTGGTAGCCGGATTCCTCGCCAATAAAAATCTGGATGCCCCGGGCATGAATGCACTGGTCCAGCAGGTGCAGGATGTCGCGCTTGCGCGAGAAGGCGTCGAACAGGTTGCGCAGCTTTTCGATATTGCAGAGCTCGTGGAACTCCATCAGGTTGGTTTGCCCGGCCATGATGAAATCCTCGTCCCGGGTCTTTTCCAGCACCTGGTCGGCCATCTGCATGGCCGTCATCATCATGCTGTTCATACTGGAGCGGGTCTCCTGCATTTCGTGCAACAGGGTCGCGCGCACATCCATGAGGTCCTTGCCCGCCAGCAGCACATTGAGATAGTTGGAGGCCTGCTGCAGTTCCGAGGGGCTGCACTTTTTCTCCACATGGAGAATACGGTTCTGCACCTCGTCCTCGCCGGTCACCAGGACCGCGAGCACCCGGTTGTCGGACAGCGGCAGGAACTCCACCCGTTTGAAATAGACGTGTTCGTGCTTGGGCAGCGTCACCACGCCGGCCAGATGGGTGATGCCGGAGAGCAGCCCGGACACGGATTCGATCAGCTGCTTGGGTCCGCCGTCCCAGTCGAGGGCCAGTCGGGTACGCATTTTTTCCACCGACTGCAGGTCCAGTGGCTGCACCGTCAGCAAGGTGTCCACGAAAAAGCGGTAGCCCTGCACCGTCGGCACGCGTCCGGCCGAGGTATGCGGCGAACACACAAACCCCAGGTCCTCCAGGTCGGCCATGACATTACGCACCGTGGCCGGACTGAGTTCCAGCCCGGCCTCGCGCGCCAGCGTCCGGGAACCTACCGGCTGACCGTCGCGAATGTAGCGGTCGATCAGTGCCCGCAGCATCAACTGGGCGCGTTCCGACAGTTCTGTGGATGGATTTGTCATGTTGGCTGGGCAGGCCCTTTTAGAGATGACTGAATGATAAAACATTTAGCACTCCATAGAACAGAGTGCCAGAAGATTCTCCCGCAGAATTCCGGGATTGCCGCAAACAGTTGGCGACCGCTGCGACTCGTGTTAATTTCCGGGAAACATGTGGATATCCCAATGAAACCCCACTTCAGGCGCATCGGCCTCATCGGCAAGAGCGCGGACGGCAATGTCTCCATGACACTGCACGCCCTGACCCGCTATCTCGAGGAGATGCAGGTCGAGATCCTGGTCGATGACGCTATCGCCGATGCCTTTGCCGGCAGCCCGCACCCGATTGTCGAACGCGCCACCCTCGCCGCCAGCTGTGATCTCGCCATCGTCGTGGGCGGCGACGGGACGCTGCTGAACGCGGCGCGCAGCCTGGCCGAACCCGGCGTTTCGGTCCTCGGCGTCAACCTGGGCCGGCTCGGCTTCCTGGTGGATGTCTCCCCGGAAGATATGGCGGAACAGCTGGCACACATCTTCGCCGGCGAATTCATCGAGGAACAGCGCACCCTCCTCTACGCCATGGTAATCCGCAACGGTAAAGTGCTCAGCGAGGGGGCCGCCCTGAACGATGTCGTGGTGCACAAGCGCGACATCGCCCGCATGATTGAACTGGACACCTATATTGAAGGGACCTTTCTCAGCACCAACCGTTCCGATGGCCTGATCGTGTGCACCCCCACCGGCTCGACCGCCTATGCCCTGTCAGGCGGCGGCCCGATCCTGCACCCGCGTCTGAGCGCCATTGCCGTGGTGCCGATCTGCCCGCACACCCTCAGCAGCCGGCCAATCGTGGTACACGACGAGTCCAGCATCGACATCATCATCAAGGCCGGCACCGTCGAGGCGCAGGTGTCCTGCGACGGCCAGGTGAGCTACCTGCTGGATGCCGGTGATCAGGTCACGGTACGCAAGCACGCCCACGCACTGCGGCTGCTGCATCCGCCGGGCCATGACTACTACGCCATGCTGCGCGAGAAACTGCGCTGGAGCGAGCAGCCCTGAGCGGCTGCACGGGCCCGCCATGCTGACCCACATTCACGTCCGCAACCTGGCCATCGTCGACGAGATCGAGGTGGAACTCGCCGCCGGCATGACCACGCTGACCGGGGAAACCGGCGCCGGCAAATCCATCCTGGTCGACGCGCTGGGACTGGTGCTGGGCGACCGCGCCGACAGCAGCGTGATTCGACATGGCTGCGAGCGCGCCGAAATCTCGGCCAGCTTTGACAGCGGCGACAATGCCGCTGCCGGCCGCTGGCTGCAGTCACAGGAGCTGGACATGGATGGCGAATGCCAGCTGCGGCGCGTCATCAACCGCGAAGGCCGTTCCCGCGGCTACATCAACGGCAGGCCGGTGCCGGTGCAATCCCTGCGCGAGATCGGCGAACTGCTGGTCGACATCCACGGACAGCATGAGCACCAGTCACTGCTGCGCAGCACAGTGCAACGGCAACTGCTGGACGACTTCGGCGGCCACCGCGAATTGCTTGCGGAAGTCCGCACCCTCTACGAAGACCTGAAGACGACGCAGCAACAGCTGGATGCGGCCCGCCAGGAAGATGCCGACCGCGATGCCCGCCTCGACCTGCTGCGTTACCAGTCACAGGAACTGGCCGCACTGGGGCTGACGGTCGAGGAAATCGGGAACCTCGACGAGGAACACGCCCGCCAGGCGAATGCGGGGCGCCTGCTGGAAGCCTGCCAGCAGGGGCTGGCGCGACTGGACGCCGATGACGGCGACTCGGTCCATGCCCTGCTCAGCCAGACGCTGGACGAACTGGCAGAACTGGCGCGCCTCGACAGCGGCCTTGCCGAGACCACCGGCCTGCTGAACGAAGCCGCCGTACTGGTGCAGGAAGGCATCAGTTCCCTGCGTCACTACAGTGAGCAGCTGGAAATCGACCCGCAGCGCCTGCAATGGCTGGAGGAACGCATCGGCATCCTCCACGATCTCGCCCGCAAGCACCGCTGCAAGCCGGTGGAACTGCCGGCGGTGGAGGCAGACATCAACCACGCCCTGGACGCCATTGAACACAGCGACCAGCGGCGCGCGGACCTGGAGTCCCGGCTCAGTGAACTGGAGACGGCGTATCAGCACGCCGCGGGACAGCTGACCCGCAAGCGGCAACGCGCCGCCGCGAACTTTGGCAAGCAGATCACCGCTGCCATGCAAACACTGGGCATGGCGGGCGGGGTCTTCGAGGTCAGCGTCCGGCCCCGTGCCGACACTTCCCCGGGGGCACAGGGGCTCGATGTCATCGAGTTCATGGTCAGCGCCAACCCGGGACAACCCGTGCAGCCATTGAGCAAGGTCGCCTCGGGCGGCGAACTGTCACGCATCAGCCTGTCGATCCAGGTCATCTCCGCCGACAGTGAAACCATTCCCACCCTGATCTTTGACGAGGTCGACAGCGGCATCGGCGGCGGCGTGGCCGAGATCGTCGGCCAGAAGCTGCGCGCACTCGCCGGCAACCGCCAGGTGCTGTGCGTCACCCACCTGCCCCAGGTGGCGGCGCAGGCGCACCGGCAGATGCAGGTCAGCAAGCTTGCGGGTGACAATGTCACACGTACCAGTATCCGCGAACTCGCCGCCGACGAACGCATCGACGAACTGGCGCGGATGCTGGGCGGCATGAAGATCACCAGGCAGACCCGCGAACATGCCCGGGAAATGCTGGCGCAGGGTCAGCGCAGCCCCAAGCCAGGCAAACGCAAGTCAGGTACCTGAGCGCACCTGCCACCAAAATCGGTCAGGCGGTACACTCCACCTTTCGCTACACGACATTCAGCCGCTTGTCGCGTCAGCACAATCAAACACACAGGATTTATTAACAGTATTTTTGTGCACTAAAGGGCAACTTGCGAGTGTAACTCGGACGTATCAGTAGATACCCGCCAACAGTCTGATGAGGGCTCGCCGTACTACCGAGTTCGGCCAGCTCCTGCCCTACACCGGCGACTAACGAATGGTAAATTCATTCCTGATAACAGACTTTGGGCTACAGTGAAGACCAGTCTTGCGAGGATAATATCCTGTTTTCAGGTTGCTACTAAATCAGGATGGCTTCCTACTGCAGCACTGCCTGCTGTATCAGCAACACGCCGGCAAAATCGATGGCATCGTCGAGGTTTATGTCGCCATGCGTAAACTGCAGCCGACAGTGCGGGCAACGCTATCGCGGTGATTGCCATTTGGCACGATGTTTTGTCTGGAAAGTCAGGATTAAGGGGTAGTACCGTTTAACACCGCCTTCTGCAACAGCAGTATGTCGGGTGTGTTAAGTTGGGTATCGCCGTTGATATCCCCCAGTATCTTCTCAAGGTCGCTTGGCAGGATTGCCCCGGTTACCAGGCGCGTCAGCACCAGGAGGTCGCCCAGGTCAATCAGGTTGTCCGGACTGTTTCTCGGCGCAACATCACCCAGATTGGAAACCGCCGGATCGGTACCCAGATCCAGCTCCCCGTCCACGAAGCTATCACCGTCGATGTCGATGCCACCGGGGTAGTCATTCACATCAACCACGCCCCCTGCCCCGTCCACCAGGCCGTCGCCGTCGCTGTCCACACTGTTTGGATTGGTTCCGTTGATAATCTCAAGTGCGTCCGGCAGCCCGTCACCGTCGGTATCGACCGGTGTCACTGTCAGAATTGCAATTTCGCTTGTAGTGGATCCCAGGTCGTTGCTAACGACGCAACGATAGGCTGCGCCATTGTCGCTTAACGATACTGACACCAGATTCAGTGTTGCGTTCGTCTCGCCCGTCAAGGGCACAAAATCACGCTCCCATTGATAGCTCAGGGGCGCAGTACCAGAAGCTACAACAGTGAAGCTTGCTGGCTGCCCCTCAAGTACCGTTTTCCCTAACGGTTGAGAACTGATGTCTGGCAAGGTCGGCACTGGTGGTGGTCCAGTGACCGCACCCGCCTTGAAATTCTTGTCGATCTCAGTGTTATCGAGCGCGCGATCGTAGATTGCGACCAGACGAAATTCCCCCAGCCAGGGTCGTAGCCCATCAGGCTCATTGGCGAGTGACAGCCCGTAGTCACCCCAGTTATTCAGCGCACCAGGCCTGGAACCCTGGACGACTTCTACCCCATTCAGGTAGAGACTCTCCTGCCCGCTGGAATTGCGTGTATACACAACATGCGTAAGTTGTTGTATCGCTGCATAGGTTGGGCTGAAAAAATCCGGCGAACCATACTGATTTGAGCTGGAAGTTCTCAGGCGGACGATATAATCGGATGAATCAATAAAAGTCTGACCGAGAATCAGATTACCCCCATCCGGAAATCCATTTTGCGACAAGGCGACAATGCGTGCAGGATCGTAGGTCGTCAGGCCAGACATATCAGCGGGACGTAGCCAGGCCTCAATAGTCACCTCTCCTGATGCCTGTATCGCGCTGCTTAAACGAGTTGCAGCTCCACTAGTGGATAGCAGGGTAGGCGCGTCTATTGACAGCCCCCCGTTAGCAAGCCAGGTAGCATTTGCCGTATTTTCGATCGTCAGATCAAGAGCCGGTGTATTGCCCGAGCGGTCCAGCACGAAGCTCCCGCTCGCCGCAGAAAATTCATAGAGAACCTGTAAACCATCGGTAACACGGGGGCAAGGTCCTGCATTGCTGAACATCGCCGTCAGGGTCGTATCGACGTTGGGCACGGTAAATATGTGCTGCGCTGCACCGCCATCTGTCCATCCCAGGAACACATAACTGGTGCCATCGATGCAAATTTCAGCTGGCACTGACACATCGTGATTGAATCCGATGAGTGTGTCGTGCACAAATGGCGTTGTTTTCGCGATGCCATCAAGTAACAACGCGTCCATTGGTGGATTCGTTTCGAACGTGACATTAACCTTGTCAGGATAAACGGTAACGCTATCGGATGCCGACAGGCCATCCGCATCGGTAACAGTCAGTGTAAAGATATATCCGGTATCATCGCTGAAATCATGACCAGCATCGTCAATCTGGTAGGTACCACCGTATCCGGGCAATGATGTTTCACCGGGATGGGTGTGCTCATTGTGATGAAAGTCAATCGTCCATTCAAAGTTACTGGAACCAAGCACACCGTCCGGATCGTTGCCAGATCCCGAGTAGGTAATTACATCACCAGCGCGGAAAAGGTCGCCTTCGCCTGGACTACTGATGCTGGCCGACGGCGGGATTCCGATGGTAATGTCGATATCATCCGAGAATACGCTGGATGAACCGTCAGAGACCAGAAGTCGAGCTTTGTAGGGGCCGTTCGCGACATATTGGTGTGAGACATCCGCCCCTTCTGCCTGTTGGCCATCACCAAATATCCAGGTGTACACCAGCGGTGAATTTTCCGGATCGCTTGCAGAGCCGCTAAATGTGACGGTATGGGGTGCCTGACCTTGCGGATCGATCGCGATGGCACTGTCGATAGTGGGTCGCTGGTTCGCTAGCAAATAGACAATGCGTCGCACCGAGCCGGCCAGTATGTCCAGGTAGTATAATGCGCCGTCAGGACCTTCTTTCAAGGCAACGACATCGCCAGCCGCGGTGTCCAGCTCGCCGAGTTGATCGACGTTTCCTGATGCATCGAGCGTGAAATAACGAATCCACTGCCTAACGTAATCGGCAAAGAAATAGGCGCCCTGCATACCGGGTGGAAAACCCGCCCCCCGGTACACGAATCCGCCAGTGATGGATGCGCCCGATCCTGAATGAGGATAAGCATAAAAAGCCCCATCAAATTCCGGGTTGCCACTACAATAACCCTCACAATACGGCCAACCATAGTTGGCGCCAATCAGCCCCAGGTGTATATCCTCCCATGAGCTTGACTGGTCGTTGCCACCCACTTCTGCAATATACAAGCGCCCACTTGGCAAATCCCAAGTCGCGCGAAATGCATTGCGCAGCCCGAGAGCCCAAATTTCATCCATATTGGGACCAAGGCCATCCCAAAAGGGATTGTCAGTGGGGATCAAGCCATCTTTATAAAAGCGGAGCACTTTCCCGTTAGCCGTCCTCAGGTCCTGGGACTGCCCACCTTCGAAAGTATCGCCGGTGGTCAGATAGAGCGCACCATCGGGACCAAATGAAAGCCCGCCACCAAAGTGACAGCACGTTGTAATTATCTGCGGATTCTCCCAGACCAGGAATTCGGTACCCGGATCCGCTGTATTTCCTGAGTGTGTAAATCTAGATACCCGGAAACGGGAACGGCTGCCATTGGTGTAATAGAGATAGAAATGGTTGTTAGTAGCAAAATCGGGATCGAGGGCTATGGCAGTCAGACCGCGCTCGCTGGCGCTCTCAATATCGGTCAGGGTCATATAGGTACTGGCAACCGGCGGGCTTGCTTGCGGATCTGTTATGACAATTTCGCCATCCTTCAACAATATGAGGGCCCGCCCGTCTGGCAGAAACGCCAAATCCACCGGCTGATTTAATCCGGACAGGACCTGTTCGTTGACAAAGTCGGGAGTCAGGCTGCCGATGGCATTTGAGGTTGGAGCTAGAGACGCAAAGGCCGACAGTGCAGTAACAATTATCAGGTGCCAGAACCGTATGCATAGCACAGTTAATTTCATAGATGTCACCAATACGTTACTATTTTTCGGAAGGCTTGAAAGATGAATAAAATGTTATTCGTTATTCAGCCAAACGTTATTTTCATTCTTGGCTGATCGGTTGGTCGTACTGTAAAGCGCTCACCGAACCGGGTTTCTGCAGCAGCAAATATAGAACGGTAAGTATTTGTACCATATACCCCATAGATGCGCACCACCAAATGCTGATATGTGCGGGTAAATACTTACATGGGGCTTATTGAGTGAGGATTCTGCGATGGTCGTCTTAGGGTCTGCTTGCTGGAAAACCCGAAAAATATTTGAAGTCTGGATTTCTGCTCAAATCAGTACGAACACGGCATGAACCCTCAAACCCTGGATGACCGGATTGGGTCGACTCAGGTCTTTTAATGAAGCTTATATAAGAAATCACTGCAGGACCGGTTACGGGTAGCTACTCGCCGTTCCCCAGGTACCTGCGTACTTCGTTTACAGGCCAGCAGGTAATACTTCTACACAAGGTAAATTTCATAGAAATAACAGGTCGTAATCACAGAACTCGCGAGAATCACAAATCCTCTGACACAGGACTGGGGGATATGACGGGAAATACGGGCTGGAAAAAATCCACCTGCAAGCGCCCCGATAAACACGATGAATCCAGCACGCCAGGCAATAACCCCGTCATAGGCAAACAATGCGATTGCAATCAGAGATACACACGATGAAATCAACAGCTTTATACCATTCATGGCGTTGATATCTGTGTAACCAGCCAGCGCAAGGTAGCTCAGGATAATGATCCCAAGGCCAGCGTTAAAAAAGCCTCCATAAATGCAGACACCGATCAGCATACACAGCAACAGTATCTTTCCTGTCGATGATGCATGCTGATGCCGCGATGCGAGTCGCCTCGTAATTTCATTCAGTTTTTCTCCAAAGACAAGGAGAAATGTTGCGAACAGGAGCAGCCAGGGAATTGCTTCGCGGAATGTTGCCTCCGGGGTCTGCAACAATAGCCAGGCACCTGCAATTCCGCCAAGGAAACTGATCAGAATGTATTCAGGCAGTTCACTCCTGCTGTAGCCCGAGTTCCTTTCGGAAAGCATACGCGCCGCTCATATAACCCGAACAGGAAGCAAAGGTGTTGGTTGCGTTAGCACTTACAGGAGGCACACCGACAAATAACAAGGCCGGAAAAGTTATGAAGGTTCCGCCGCCGGCAACAGAATTGAGCATACCCCCGGGATACCGGCAACAAACAGGAATGGCAACTCGAAAGACATGATCAACCGGTTGCGAGGCCAGGGTTTCTATCAGGGTATCGGCTTCGGTTTTCGGGCTCGTCAGCTATGGCCGACTCCCGTCTTCTATAGCTTTACTTACACAGAACCAGTCTGCCAGTTCTGCTTCAGACAAACAGTTGCCTTTCACCAGGGTAAAGAGACGACCCTGAAACTGCCGGATGCGAAGGGATTATCAGTCCCGCAGCGAGGTAAAAGTGGCATGGTTAACGGCGGGCAGCCCACCCTGGTCAGGACTGCTCGCGACAGGCTGAGCAGATTCCGTACATATAGAGGCAATGGTCGGTCATCTCGTAGCCAAGGTCGGCGGCAATGGCCTTCTGGTGTTTCTCGATGACCTCGTCGACGAATTCATCCACCCGGCCGCACTTCACGCACAGGATATGGTCGTGGTGGCTGCCCTCGTCGAGTTCGAACACCGACTGCCCGCCCTCGAAATGGTGCCGCTTGACCAGTCCCGCGGACTCGAACTGGGTCAGCACGCGGTATACCGTGGCAAGGCCGATATCCTCGCCGGTCTCGAGCAGCGCCTTGTAGACATCCTCCGCGCTATGGTGGCGGCTATCGCTTGTCTCCAGAATATCGAGGATCTTGACCCTTGGCAGGGTGACCTTCAGACCGGCCTTGCGTAACTCACTGGATTCCAATGTGTAGTCTCCTGTATAGATGCCAATGCAGGCAAACTTGGGGTATCATGCGCCCGGTTAATTGCTGATGTTGCCGGGCTGATCCACAGATGAAAAAGCTTCTCATTATTGTTACATGCATTGCAAGTCTGTGGTTCGCGGGCTGCTCGAAACCCGGCTTCCACCTGGTGCACAAGATTGATGTCCAGCAGGGGAATGTGATCACCCAGGACGAAATCAACCAGCTGAAACCCGGCATGACCCGCCGCCAGGTCCAGTACATCATGGGTTCACCCATGATTGCAGACGTCTTCCACCAGGACCGCTGGGACTACGTCTACCTGCTGCAACCCGGCTACGGCGAGGCCTCCAGCGACCATGTCACGCTGTACTTCGAGGCGGACGCCCTGCAGCGCGTCGAGGGCAGCATGCACCCGCAGGACATCAGCGCGGACGCCCTCGCCCCTTCCCGCCAGGTCACGCTGGAGGTCCCGCCACACGAGCGCGTCCCGCCGGGACTGCTTACCCGGCTGTGGTACTGGATTACCTTCCGCACACCCGGCGAAGTCTGATTTGGCTCAGCTTTAGCCCGGATTTCTCACCGGGATAGGCATCTCCGGGAAACACACTGTTTTCTGGTTGCGTGCCACCACCCCAACTCCTTCAACAGAATACGATTAGCGAACGCCGCCCGGTGAGAAAACCGGGCTATGGCCCGGACAGGGCGGCAGCACCCTTCTTCATGACCTTGCCGGCGGCGGCGCGTTTTTTCCTGACCTCCTTGGGATCGGCGATCAGCGGCCGGTAAATCTCCACCCGGTCACCGGGCTGCAGGGTATCCGTGAGCTTGCCCAGTTTGCCGAACACCCCGACCTTGTTGCTGGAAAGATCAATCTCGGGGAATTGCGCCAGGATACCGGAAGCCCGGATGACCTCCTCGATACTGGCGTTCACGGCAACATCCAGGGCCAGGATGACCTGCCTGTCCGGCAGCGCATACGTCACCTCAACGGATATCTTCTCAGCGTTCACCATAGACCTCTGCCGCGCGTTGCTGGAATGCATCCACCAGGGTATTGGCAATCTGGCCAAACACCGGCCCCACGACCATCCTGACCACGCGGCTGGAAAAATCGTACTTCAGGGACAGGGATATCTTGCAGCCGGCATCGCCGAGGGGATCGAACTGCCAGCGCCCCCGCAATTCACTGAACGGCCCTTCAACCAGCTGCATATCGATCCGGCGGCCGGGCGTATGCTGATTAAGGGTCGTGAACGACTTGCTGACGCCGCTGACGGCAAAGGCGATGCGCGCCGTGACCTCGTCGCCTTCCGTGGCCAGTACCTTTGCATCGCCGCACCAGGGCAGAAACTGCGGGTAGGCATCGACATCGCTGACCAGGTCGAACATTTCCTGCGGCGAGTATGGCACCAGCGCGGAGCGGTCTATGGATTCCAATTCGAATCTGCCTGTGAGGGTAAGCGGCGTGCTAGCCGATGATGCCGACGGCATGCAGAAACACGATAATCACGGCGATCGGCGTGATATAGCGAACCAGGAAGCGCCACAGCGGGTAGAAAAACAGGTCGCCCATATTCAGTTCGTCCATGCTGGATTCGCGCGACATCTTCCAGGCTGCAAAGATAGCGATCAGCAGTCCACCCAGGGGCAGCATGATGTTGGCGGTAAGGTAATCCAGCAGGTCAAAGATGGTGCTGTCACGGAATATCTCGATATCGGCAAGCAGCTTGACCTCGGACCAGTAGTTGAATGACAGCACGGTCAGCAGGCCGAATGCCCAGGTCACAATTCCGGCTGTCATCGCAGCATACACCCGGGACATGCGCCGGTTCTCGACCAGCCAGGCCACGGCCGGCTCGATCAGCGAGATGGCGGAAGTCCAGGCGGCGAACACCAGCAGGATAAAAAACAGCATACCGAAGAAGGCACCCCCCTCCATCTGGCCGAATGCAATCGGCAGGGTCTGGAAAATCAGCCCCGGACCGGCACCCGGCTCCAGGCCGTTGGCGAAGACGATGGGGAAAATTGCCAGGCCGGCGAGTATGGCCACCAGCGTATCCATGAGGGACACCGCGATCGAGGTCTTTGCAATCGAGGCATTGTCCGGCAGGTAGGAGCCGTACACCATGATGGCGCCCATGCCAAGACTCAGGGTAAAGAAGGCGTGCCCCATGGCGATCAGGATGCCGTTGCCCGTGATGCGGTTGAAGTCCGGCTTGAACAGGAATTCCACGCCCTGCTGAAAGCCGCCACTGTTCCAGGCATAGCCCACCAGGACCAGCAGCAGCACGAACAGTGCCGGCATCAGCAGGCGCACGGCCTTTTCCAGACCATGTTTGATGCCGCGCGCCACCACGAACATGGTCATCACCATGAAGATGGTATGCCATGCCAGCAGGCGCTCGGGTTCGCCCACCAGGTTGTTGAAAATGCTTTGCACCCCGTCCGGCGTGAGCCCGGTAAACAGCCCGCTGCCGGCACGAAACACGTAGGCCAGGGCCCAGCCCGCAATCACGCTGTAGTAGGAAAGGATGAGAAACCCGCCCAGCATGCCGGCCCAGCCCAGCCATTTCCAGTGACGGCTGGCATGTTCCTCGCGGGCCAGCGTGCGCATGGTGTTGATCGGGCTCTGGCGTCCGCGCCTGCCGATCATGACCTCGGCCATCATGATCGGGATACCGATCACCGCGATGCACATCAGGTAAACCAGGACGAAGGCACCACCGCCGTTCTCACCGGCGATATAGGGAAACTTCCAGATATTGCCCAGCCCGACGGCGGAACCCGTCGCGGCCAGGATGAAGGCGAGCCGGCTGGACCACTGGCCATGGATCGATTCGCGTTCGGTTGTCATCAACAGTCTCCTCGTTGCGCTATCTAACCCGGACCACCGCTGTCCGCAGCCGGAACAGGACAGGCTCAGGCATTGTCCGCGAAATATTGCCCCATCTCAACCGCGCGATTCCGGCAGGGCGCATTCCGGGCGGGGTTGATATACTGCGCCCATGGGAAAAAAGAAATCCACGCCGGGTACCGGCGGCAGCACCATCGCGCTGAATAAAAAGGCCCGCCACGACTATTTCATCGAGGATCGCATCGAGGCCGGCCTCGCCCTGGAGGGCTGGGAGGTGAAGAGCCTGCGGGAAGGCCGGGCGCAACTGACCGAGAGCTATATCCTGCTGCGGGGCAACGAGGCCTGGCTGTTCGGCATGCACATCTCGCCATTGCTGAGCGCGTCAACCCATGTCACGCCGGATGCCACGCGCACCCGCAAGTTGCTGCTGCACCGGCGTGAAATCGACAAGCTGACCGGTGCGGTCGAACGCAAGGGTTATACCCTGGTGCCGCTGGCACTGTACTGGAAACGCGGCCGCGCCAAACTGGAAATCGCCCTCGCCCGCGGCAAACAGAGTCATGACAAACGCGCGGCTGACAAGGAGCGTGACTGGAACCGCGAAAAGCAGCGCCTGATGCGCAGCCACTAGCGCCTTTCAGCTTGATCGATGACAGATGTTATGGCCACGGAATCCACGGAAGGACACGGAAAAACTTCTAATGAGAGTACTGCTGTACAAGTCCCGATTCAACATTCCGGCGTATGCCGGGACAAAAGCGCAAGGCGCGTTGATACGCCCGGAGGGCGGCCCGCAGGGTGAGCGAAGCGAATCATCCAGGAAATCAACAAGCTGGACCCCGGCCTTTGCCGGGATGACGACTTATTCAACTTTGCCCTGATGTTGTTATTTCTTTCCGTGTTCTTCCGTGGATTCCGTGGCCATAAAACACCTGGACCAGACGCAACCTGTCAGCATTCAACACATTCCGCTGCGGCCGCGCCATTCATTTCAGCCAGCCGGGCGATCAGGCCATCGAGTCCGTTGCGACTGATTTCCTGTGAAAAACCGGAACGGTGCGTCGCCACCAGACTGATACCTTCAACGGCGACATCGTAGATCAGCCAGCGGTCATCAACCCGGTGCATGCGGAACAGGATATGCACGACGGGTGCGCCCTGTGGTTCGACCTCTGCCTGCACTTCAACCCGGTCATCCTCGGGCGCGGCGCGCAGTGGCAGGAAACGCACCGCGGTTTCGCGATAGGAAGTCACATTGCGCAGGTAGGTGACCAGCAGCATTTCCCGGAACTGGTTCATGAAGGCATCTCGCTGCGCCGGGGTAGCCTTGCGCCAGTGCTTGCCCAGCACCCAGCGTGACAGCGCGACGAAATCGACATGCGGCAGGACGGCCTCGTTGGCAAGCGCCCGCAGCCGTACCGGGTCTTTGAGGATGCCGGTGTCCCGGTGGACCACGCCCGTCACGTATTCCGTCATTTCCTGCAGGACAGCAACCGCTCCCGGTTCAGCCCGCAGCGGCGCCGCTATCCCGGCAAGCATGCCTGCCGCCAGCAACCATGCCAGCATGACGGCGATTTTTGTTGTTGTTCGCTTCATGTTGATCACCAGCTCCTGTAGCGGGCGCATCCCTTTTCGGCTCGCTGCATATAAACTGTTGGACACATCAATGGCCGTGAAGTGCACGCCCCCCGCGTGAAGGATGCCGGCACATAGGGAAATATACTGATTTCTGGCGATAACAAACCAGTCTATACTGTAACCTCTGTGCGCCATTTAATTGCCATTCCACATACAATCTAATAACATATTGACTTTAAAAGAGAACCCGAGCCGACCCGGTATGCGCCTGATACTGTCATCACTCCTGCTGCTGATGTTCTCCGCCAGCACGATCGCCGCCGAGGTTCCGGAAATCGTCCGGACCTGCGCCGAGCAGAACATGCCGAAAACAACGGCCGTCCAGGCCATTGAGCTGACCGCCGTCGACCGCAGCGGCTACGAGCAGGTACTGCAGGCCAATGTCTACTGGAAACGGGGTGCCGAAAACCGCTCGCAACTGCTGATGCATTTCGAGGAACCCGCGGATGTGCGCAACGCCCGCTTCCTGATTATCGAGAACGAGCCGCAGAACGACATGTACATCTACATGCCCGGCCTGTTCAAGGTTCGCAAGATCACTTCCAAGCGCATTTCCAGTTCCATCCTCGGAACCGACTTCTCCTACGAGGACTACGAACGCCTGCACAGCATCCTGACGGACCTGAAGGCCGAACAGTACCCGGATGACGTCCTGGATGGCCGTCCTGTCTATGTCATCAACAGTTATCCCGGCGAGACTTCCGGCTACGACAAGATCGCCTCCTACATCGACAAGCAGACCTGCGTCACCCTGAAGACAGAACTCTACGAGCGTGGCCACCAGCTCCGCAAGATACTGACCATCGACCCGGTCGACATCAAGCCGGTCGGCGATATCCAGGTACCACGCGCACTGGTGATGCGCGATGTCCGGGACAAAACGGAAACCCGGCTGGTGATCCGGGAGATCCGGACAGGTGAGCCGCTTGATGACGCCCTGTTTGATCCAGAGCAACTGAAACAGCAGAAAATCCCGCCCATACTGGCCGAGTAATGGGCATCACTGAAAAATTAGCCGGGCTGGTCTCGCGGTATACCTGGCTCACCCTCTCCCTGTTCACCTTACTGACGCTGCTGGCACTGACAGCCATCGTCAACCCGCTGACCGGGCAACTGCGCCTGGAGATCGACCCGTCCGCCAACCGGCTGATCGCCGATGACCAGCCGTCAAAGGTTTTCTATGACCAGACGCGGCGCATCTTCGGCAGTGATGAAACCCTGATCATCACAGTCGCGGCAGCGGACGTATTCACACCGGAAGTCTTCGAAACCGTGACCCGCATGACGCAGCGGATCGGGGAAATCAGTGCCGTGCGCGACGTTCTCTCGCTGGCCAATGCCGTTGATATTCGCAGCGTTGACGATGGTCTTGATATCTCGCCGTTTGCCAGTGGCCTTGAAGACGGCAGTGCCACCCTGGCCGGGATTCGGGAACGCGTCCTGGGCAACCCGGTCTATGCCGGCAACCTGGTTTCAACCGAAGGTGACGCCACCGCGCTGGTGATCTATTTCGACGATATATCCGACTTCGAATACATGCGCGGCGGCATCCATGAACAGATCACGCGCATCATCGAGGAAGAGCGCGGCAGCAGCGACACCTACATCACCGGCACCCCCTTCTTCAAGGTCGCAATGTCGGAAGCGCTCATCAAGGACCTGCTGTGGACGCCGCCGCTGATCACCGTCATCCTGGTGATCGTGCTGGTGGTGGCATACCGCAGCGTGATCGGCGTGGTCGCACCGCTGCTCACCGTCGCCGTGGGCGTCATCCTGACACTGGGCACGATTGCCGCACTGGGGTATTCACTCAGCATGATCTCGGTGCTGGTGCCGCCCCTGCTGATGATCCTGGGATTTTCCTACGCAGTCCACGTGACCTCCGAATACCACCAGTTGCGCAAACAACCGGATACCGGCGTTCCCATCGTCCAGCAGGCGCTGCAGCACATGATACTGCCTGTGTCGCTGACCGGCCTGACCACGATTGCCGGCTTTATTGCGCTGATGGCCAACCCGATAGACGCCGTGCAGGAGTTCGGCATCTTCGCCGCCATCGGGGTCGTGTATATCACGGTGCTGTCCATCACCTTCACACCGGCACTGCTCAAGGTACTCGACCGCAAGCCACGCATTCCAAACGTCGAGAAACGCTCCGGCTCCCGGGGATTCGACCGGTTCGTGGAGTACATCGCCCTGTATGACCTGAAACACCGCAACATGATTTTTGTCGTAGCCGCGATCCTGTTCATGCTGGCACTGGCGGGCATAACGCGCATCCACGTCAGCACCGAGTCCATCACCAACTTCGCCAGCGACTCCGAGGTGCGCAAGGGCTTTGACATCGTCAACGAAAAGCTCGGTGGCGCCAACAATTTCTACATCGTGCTCGAGGGCAGTCACCGCGACGCGTTCAAGGAACCGGCAAACCTGCGGCAACTGCAGGAACTGCAGGCCTGGCTGCTGGAGCAGCCCGAAATCGGCGGCACCCTCTCCATTGCCGATTACCTGATGCTGATCAACCAGGCCTTCAATGACAATGACCCGGCATTTCATACGATTCCCGACAACAAACGGCTGATCACCCAGCTGCTGTTCCTCAGCGCCAGCGAGGATCTCGACCGGATCGTCGACTCGCGCTACCAGACCACCAACCTCGTGGTGCGCTCCCGGGTCATCAATTCGGACCGGATGACGGGCCTGATCGAACGCATCCAGGCACGGCTGACGCAGCTGCCCGAGTCTATCAAGGCAACTGTCACGGGCAACCCGGTGCTGATCAGCGAGACCCTGACAAACATCATCGTCGGCCAGGCGCGCAGCGTCGGCCTGGCGCTGGTGTTTGTCTACCTGATCCTGTCCGTGATGTTCATGTCGCAGCGCATCGGGTTTGTGGCGCTGTTGCCGAACATCCTGCCGGTGGCGGTCTATTTCGGTTCACTGGGATTTTTCGGCATCAGCCTGAACCCGAGCACCAGCCTGATCGCCCCGATGGTGCTGGGCATCGCCATCGACGATACGATCCACTATTTCTCGCGCTTCAACCGCGAGGTGCGCCTCAACGCGAATGACCGCAAGGCCACCCTGCTGGCCATGAAGGCCGTTGGCCGGCCGGTCACCTTCACCTCGGTTGGCCTGTGCCTGGGCTTCCTGGTGCTGATGAACAGTGAACTGCGCATGCAGGCACAGGTCGGCATCATGGCGTCCTATGCACTGGCCATCGCCTGGCTCTGCGACTTCCTGCTGACGCCGGCGCTGTGCGCCACGGTCCGCTTCACCACCCTGTGGGATGCACTTACCCTGGACCTCGGCAAGAACCCGCAGGAGTCGATCCCGCTGCTCAAGGGCCTGCGTGCCTCGCAGGCGCGCATTGTCGCGCTCATGGCCAGGGTCATCAGCGTGCCGCAGGGTAAACGGCTCATCCACGATGGCGATGACGGCAATGAAATGTATGTTGTCATCGACGGCACGCTGCGCGCATCGATCGCCGGCAAGGACGGTCCGGTCAACATCGCCAGCTACGGGCGCGGTGACGTGGTCGGCGAGGCCGGCTTGTTCTATGAAAAGCGTTCCGCCGATGTCGACGTCACCGAGGACTGCCGCCTGCTGTGCCTGACCCAGAGCAATCTCGACCGGCTCAGCCGGCGCTACCCCTACATCGCAAACAAGGTATTCAGAAACCTCAACAAGGTGCTGGCAACACGGCTGTTCACGACGACGCACCGGCTTACATAATAACCACAGGGCCATGATGCCCGGGAGACAGCCATATGGAAAATAATAACAACCAGCAGGAAACTGTTGCGCTGGTGGCGCAGGCCCTCGAGGATTTCCGCATGGGCATGGAAGCCCGCGAGAAACTGAGTATCCGCATCGGGCGACGCACCACGCAGATCATCCGCTTCGGCATGACCGGAATGTCGATACTGGGCCTGGTCCTCTTCTACCTGGTCTTTATCCTGACCAAGGACTTCTCCAGGATCACCACGCATATGACCGACATGTCAGGTTACATGAACAGCATGGAGCAGGAGTTTTCCAGCGTTGCAGCCACGATCAGCGAAGTCCAGAAAACCCTGCTGCTGGTCAATGAAAACATCTCCGTCATGCCGGCGCTGGACAGCTCGGTGCGCAACATGGATGGCAACCTGGCGGGTCTGAACACCGACCTGCATGCCATGGTCGAGCAGATCCAGTACATGAACGGCAACGTGGCCGGCATGGCCAACAGCATCCAGATGATGAACAACCAGATCAACAACATGAACCTGAGCATCGGCCACATGGGCGAAAATATCCGCCAGATTGCCAAACCGATGAAGGCCTTTCCCTTCTGAAATGATGCACACACAGGCGCTGGCACAGATTGACGGCACGTATTGAAAATCTGCTGCTGATCCGCGCGGGTGAGCGCAGCAACGTCGCCTATTTTCTGCTGTTCTTCATGCTGGTCAGCGCCGGCATGGCCGTGGGCCGCGGCAGCGCCGACGCCCTGTTCCTGAAGCGCCTCGGGATCGAGTACCTGCCCATGATGTACATGGTGCAGAGCCTGCTGCTGGCTGCCGTCAGCATCGTCTATGCAGCCTTTGCCGACCGCATCCCGGCTGAAAAATTCTTCCGCCTGCTGTTCGTCGTCCTCGGCGGCATGGTACTCGGCTGCTGGCTGCTGATAGCGACTGCCGCCAGCGATCTGGTTTACCCCGCCTACTATCTCGTCTATGAGGTCGCCTCCGAGGTATTGCTGGTGCATACCGCCCTGTACATGAACCAGAACATGAACACCCTGCAGGCCAAGCGCCTGTCCCCGCTGTTCTATGCCGGGGCGCAGGCAGGCACCATCCTCGGCGGCCTGCTGCTGGTGTTCGGGGCACCGCATCTCGGCACCCAGAACCTGCTGCTGGCGTGGTGCGGCCTGCTGCTGGCAGGGCTCGCCGTCATCACTATCAGGCACCGGCGCCATGGCGCCTCGACTGTATTTCCGGGCGCCGAAAAAATCCCGGGAACCCTTCCATGAGTGCCTGGAACAGATCAGCCAGGGGGTACGCTTCACCTACCATTCGAGCCTGCTGCGCGCCGCCTCGTTCGCTCTGTTTTTCATGGTCATCGCGTTCTACGTACTCTGCTACAGCGTCAACCGGGTCTATGCCCAGACCTTCGAATCGGAAGAGGACCTGACCCGGTTCTTCGGCCTGCTGACAGCGGCTACCAGCGGCATCGCCCTGATTTCGCAGCTGTTCATCACCAACCGGGTAATCAGGCGCTTTGGCATCCGCAGCATCAACCTGCTGTTCCCGCTGACGACGCTGGCCAGCCTCGCCGTCCTGGTTTCCAGTTTCACCCTGCCGGCGGCACTGCTGGGAAGCATCAACAAGGACGCCCTCATGCCGGCCTTCAGGAACCCGGTCAGGAACATGTTTTTCAACGTGCTGCCCGGTTACATGCAGGGCCGCGCCCGCGCCCTGTCGGTCGCGCTGGTGCTGCCACTGGCACTGATGCTGTGCGGCGGCATGCTGGTCCTGATGCAGCGCCTGGAAAATCCCGGCTATTTCCTGGTACCGGGCATGCTTGCCGCCCTGCTCTACCTGGTCTCCTGCAAGCGCATGAACCGGGCCTATGTCGGAACACTGCTGGCAACGCTGAAAGAGCGCCTGTTCCTGCCTGACAGGCAGATGTACACGGACCTGAACGGCTGCAGCAGCGAGGTGTTCGAGGAAGTCATGCGCGGCGTCAACCATACCGACCCCGAGGTGTCGCTGGCTTTCTCCAGGGTCCTGGCCGGATCCTTTCCCGAACGCGCGGCAGGCATCATCCTGGCACGCGCGGCGGACAGCGACACTGCCGTGGCAGACCGCTACCTGGCCCTGCTGGAGAACCTGGATATTTCGCCGTACGGCGCCGAACTGCACGATCTCGCCCGCCGTGGTGACGACCACCTGCGCGCCAGCCTGCTGCGCCTGCGGCTCGGCATGGGTGATCCCGGGTCTGTCGACGAGGCGTTGCAGCAGTTCGACAACAGCAATCCACGCCTGCGCGCCACGGCCATCCATGCCGCCCTGCTCGATGCGAATGCCGGTGCACAACGCGCCAGGGGGCTCGCTGCCTGGCGGACCCTGCTGCTTGGGGAAACGGAGTCTCAACTTGCAGCGCTGCAGCTCATTCCCGACCTGCGACGCCTCGATGACAGCGAACGTCGATCACTGAAATCCACCTACAGCGACGTCTTCGCTAAACTGCTGCAATACGACACGACCAGCCTCAGTCTGCGAACCCTGCATGGCATGCGCGACTGGCAGGACGAATTGCCAAATGCTATCCGGCAACAACTGGTCAGGGCGCTGCACAGCGAACATGCCGGCCTGCGCGAGGCAGCAGCAGCCTGCCTGCACCTCACGCCTGCAGCTGAACGTGAATCCCTGATGCTGCAGGCGCTCGGCGACGGCAACAAGCGGGTCAGAAAGGCCGCCATTCAGACTATGCACGTAAGCACGCAGGACCACCCGGAACTGGCGCTGGAATGGATTGCCGCGAACCGCGGCAGCCTGCGGGCACAGCAGGAATTGCTGCGGTCGCTGCTGCATAAACGCCTGCCCAGGATGGTGTTCGAGGACATCGCCCGCAACAAGTCTCTGGCAGCCAGGCAGTTGCAGGCAGCGCTGCAGGTCATGGACCGGCATGCCCCGGAACACCCCGGGACAGGGTACTCGATATTACGCTACACTTTGCAGGAGCAACTCGAACAGACCATCGAACTGGTGCTGCTGGCCATGGAACCGCTGTACGAACCCGGGTTGATTCGCATCATTCGCACCGGCTTCACCAGCAGGGACACACGCCATATCGCCAATGCCTGCGAGGCACTGGAAAACCTGCCCGGTCAGGAGATCGTGGCGGGACTTGGAGAAATCCTGCAACAGGCAACCGGCAACGCACCGGCAGGGGAAACCACCATTTTCAGTCGCGTCGACGAAGTGCTTGCCTGGTGCGCAAGCCACACAAATGACTGGTTGAGCCAGTGCGGCAACCGCGCCCTGCAAGGCATGCCCGCGGAGATCTCCCGTGCCTGACCTGTTCGATCGCCTGTTGCTGCTGAAGCAATCACCGATATTTTCCATGGTGGCCACGGATGACCTGCGTCACGTCGCCCAGGCCCTGGAGGAACAGACATTCTTCGCCGGCGATCATATTTTTGAAATCGATGAACAGGGCGACCACCTCTACCTGCTGGTTTCCGGCAAGGTCGGCATCACCCTGGATGCCGATACCGACAGCAGCAACTACATCTCCACCCTCGGACCGGGAGACTGTTTCGGTGAAATGAACCTGCTGGATGATCTGCCACGCTCCGCGACGGCACACGCACTCGAGGACACGTCCGTACTGGCGCTGGAGAAAACCCGCCTGCGGGGACTGCTGCAGAGCTACCCGGAGATCAGTATCGGCATGCTGCGCAGCCTGTCCATGCGGGTGCGCGAGGCGAACAATCGCCTGATGGCCGCTGACAGGCGTTAACCAATGCCCAGGACCGTTAAGGCAACTCTGAACAAGTCGTCACCCCGGCGAAGGCCGGGGTCCAGCTTGTTGATTTACCTGGTTGATTCGCTTCGCTCACCCTGCGGGCCGCCCTCCGGGCGTTCAACGCGCCTTGCGCTTTTGTCCGGCATGCGCCGGAATGACGAATCGGGACTTGTTCAGAGCATCCTTAACACATGCATGGTTGCCGCGTTGCTGCTGCTGTCGCTGCAACCGGCCCGGGCCAGTGCGCCCCACACGGCAGACCCGCACTACGGTCCCGCCGGTTTCTTCGACATCCACGTGTGCAACTGGCCCGGGCGGCCGCTGTTCTTCATGCCACTGTTTTCCACGCCCCGCTACGCCGAAATCCAGTCTGTCGAGGTACTCACACCGGACGGCGAACTGCTGATCGAACTGGACCTGGAACGCTTCCGCACCATCAAGCGGGACAAGCTGCCGGACAAGCGGGTATTCATCCAGCAACTCGACGTCCCGGCGGATGCAGCAGACGGCTGGTACAGCGCGCGCACCCGCATGGCCAATGGCGAGGTATTCATCACCCGCGACCACGTGATCCTGCACTCGATGCCGCAGGCCGGCGGTCAGTCGCCAGCCCACGAGGAAGAACTGGCGGAGGTCCCGGAAAAACTTGTCTGGGAGCCGGCACCCGGTGCGAATTTCTACCAGGTGTTTATCCGCGACCTCTGGAACGAGGACCAGCTGATACATACATCGAAACTGCTGACCCGCCCGGAACTGGAACTGCCGCCGGGCCTGCTGCGCAAGGGCGGCATGTATTCATGGGTGATTCACGCCCGCGACACCAACAGCCACATCCTGCTGGGAGACTTCAACCACGGCTCGCTGAATACGCCGGCGACCTTTTTGATCGACGAATAATAAGGAAAGGTGAAACGTGAAAAGTTAAAAGTGAAGAGCGCGTAGGTTGGGCTTCACCTTGTTCAGCCCAACCTACCACACCTTTTAACTTCGCTTCATCTTGGCTACACTTTTCACTTCTCATTTCGTGGTGTGTTCAAAGACGCCATTCCAGCCGGGGCCGATGCCCTGTGACTGCAGGGAATCAATCCGCTCCAGGTAGAGGCTGTACAGCTTGCGCTGCGGCGCCACATCACGCAGGGCCTGGAAGGCGGCACGTGCCTGTTCCCAGTTGCCGGCGAAATAGTAGTCGAGCGCGACGTCGCTTTCCTCGACCTCACGCACCACCTCGCCGGAGACACTGTCGGACAGGCCCACCGGCTCGTAGATAGTGACCGGCTCGTTCTTGCCCTTGACCCTGACGCGGTCCAGGCGCCGCAGCACGATGCCCTCCAGGCCCGCGGCCGTGGTCTCGCTGACAATCAGCTTGACGCCGTAGTACTTCGTCAGGCCTTCGAGGCGCGAACCCAGGTTCACCGCATCGCCGATCACGGTATAGGCGCGGCGGTACTCGGACCCCATGTCGCCGACGTTCATCATACCGGTGTTGATCCCGATACCGATATTGACTTCCGGCCAGTTGCGCGCACTGAAATCGGGCCGCATTTCCACCACCTTGTCCAGCATCTCCAGAGCGGCTTGAACCGCGTGCTGCCGGTGCAAGGGGTCCTGCACCGGGGCACCCCAGAAGGCCATGGTCATGTCGCCGACATACTTGTCGATGGTGCCGCGCTTCTCGAAGATGATGCGCGTCATGGGCGTGAAGAAATGATTCAGCAGCTGCTTCAGCTCGTCGGCGGCCAGTGATTCCGAGATGGTGTTAAAGCTGCGGATATCACAGAACAGTACCGAAAGTTCCCGGCTTTCCCCCTCGACGGAAAATTCCTCGTCCGGGTTGCGGCTCATCTCGTCGACGACCTCCGGCGGCACGTACTGCCCGAACACCGTCTTCAACCGCCGGCGGCTGCGCGCCTCCGTCAGGTACTGGGCCAGCAGGCCGACGAACAGCGCAACCGGAAGTTGCAGCAGCACCGGGATCGCCAATGGCAACCACACGCCGCCCGCGTTGAAAACGTACTGCACGGCAGCAACATAGAGGCCCGACAGCAGCAGTGCCAGCGGGATGGCCAGGCTGGCCGACAGCAGGTAGACGCCGCTACCGAGTACCAGGCCGACCAGCAGCAAAATGACGGCTGTGGCCAGGGAACCGGCCTGCCTGAGGCTGCTGTCGGTCAACAGGTTGCCAAAGGCCGTTGCCGCGATCTCCACACCGCTCAGGTCCACCCCGTCCGCATTGGTAAACACGGTATAAAACCGGTCGGGCTGTCCGGGATCGTAGAGATCGGAGAAGCCGACAAACACGACCTTGCCGGTAAAGTCCGGCACCTTTGCCGGGTCGGCCTGCATGACGACATTGTAGGGGATATTCGGGATCGTGCCGGGCGGCCCGTAGAAATTCAGGTAGCGGTTATCACCGCCTCCATAGAGACCGGAAAGGGCCGTGATCAGGCGGCGCTCGGCAGGTGCCACCATTGTTGTGTCACCGGACAGCCTGTCCCGGACACGCGCACCCAGTCCGGGATCGCTGGCAAAGGCATCGTGCAGGGTCTGCATCAGGCGCCGCACCCCGGCGGCACGCCCGACTCCCGCCGCCTGGCGTGGCAGGTCCTGAATACCCTGGGCACCGGCCTGCTCCAGCAGTTTCATCCAGCTCTGCTGGACCGGCAGCGCATGGACCTGCAGTGCCGCCGCCGGCATGGTGGCGACATACCCGGCGCTGGGTTTGAAAGGCCAGTACTGGTAGACATTGACCTGCACCTTGGGGACCGGGAACGGCGCCAGCGCCTTGGCGGCATCCGCGAGTTCGGGAATGGGAGGCACCAGTTCCTCGACCCAGATGGTACCGGTCTGTTCACCGCTGATGTCGTAGATCGGCTGGCGCTTGCCGTCCAGGCGCTCGAACAGCACCACCCGCTCCGAATTCGCCACGAGTCGGGCGAACTCCGCATCATGCTCGGCTGATTTCGGCCGCTGGAAGTCCATGTCGAAGACGATGACCGACGCGCCATGCTCGACCAGCCGCTCGATCAATTTGCCATGCACGGAACGCGGCCAGTCCCGCGGCAACACCGGGAGTCCGAGCCCAGCGATATCGCGTTCGTTGATGGCGACCACCGCGACTTCCGGCGGCGGCTCCACGGGGCCACGGACCTGGAACAGCCAGTCCAGCCCGATATGCTTTTCGAAATCCATGCCCAGTGGCGTCAGCGCCAGCAGGGCGCCGGCAAGACCGGTGGCCAGACCGGCGATTAAGCCTTTGACGTTGCGCCGCATTTCAGTATTTGCGGAAAACAATGTCGTCTTTCCTGTCCGCGTCCCGGAATTAGCATGCATATTTACAAGTCCCGCTCACCATGCAGTTCAATCTCATGCTCTGGTTAATATTCTGGCTGATTATGAGGAATGCCGAAAAACACTGCCCAAAAGACCCGGTTCTCAGGATTGCCAGAGAGGTGATTATCGAGGAGCCGATTGTCCAATCCAGTCACGTCTTTTGCCATAACGAGCAAACAGACCCCGATGACAACCTAAATCATCAGCAACACCCTGTGGCTGACAGGCAATTGATAAACCGTCTGGCGTGGTGCTTTATCAACCGTCACTTCTCTGTATGCACAAAAACACCGTCCCAGTCGGAGGACAAGCCGGCACTGCGGAGACCCTGAATTCTTTCCAGATATAAGCGGTAAAGCTTGCGCTCCTGGTACTGGCTGTTGAGTGTACTGAACATAGCCACGGCCTGGTCCCAGCGCTGGGCATAATAGGCCGCCAGCGCCGCCTCGTAGGAGGCCAGTTCGGTACGCAACGCATCATCGGCTTCTGCCGTGTCACAGACCGGCTCATAGATCGCGACAGCCTTGTTCTTGCCCTTGACCCGCACCAGGTCCAGCTTGCGGCAGAGCATGTCACCCAGGCCCTCCCGGGTGAATTCACTGACCACCAGCCCTACCCCGTAGAACTTGGTCAAACCCTCCAGCCGGGCGGCGAGGTTGACAGCATCGCCGATCACTGTGAATTCCATCCGGTCCGGCGATCCGATATTGCCGAGGAACACTTCACCCGTGTTGATGCCACAACCGATCTGCAATTCAACCCCGTATTCCTGCTGCCACCGGGCATTCAGGTCCAGTAATTTGCGTTGCATGCCCAGCACCGCCCTGACGGCACAGTAGGCATGGTTCTCCAGTTCAACAAGGCTGCCGAAGACCGCAACAATCGCATCGCCCACAAACTTGTCGATGGAGCCCTTGTTCTCGAACACCACCGCCACCATCTCGGTCATGTACTCGTTCAGGATGGTCACCAGCTGGTCCGGTGGCCAGGTTTCACTGATGGTAGTGAAACCACGGATATCGGAGAACATCACTGACACCGTCTTGCGCTGACCGCCAAGGTTTACCTGCATATCTTCGCTGACCACCCGCTCCACAATCTGCGGCGACAGGTAGCGTGCCAGGTTGCTGCGGACCTGCTCCTCTTTCTGCATTTGCTCGACCAGATGCGCATTGTCGATAGCAACCGCACCGCGTGCACTCAGCATCCTGACCAAGTCTACATCTTGTTTGGTAAAGAATTTACCGGACATTTTATCGCCAAGGAACAGCGTGCCAAGCGATACGTCGTTATGTATCAATGGCACACCGATACTTGCACCCAGCCGGTCGAACTGGTCAACGCAGGTGTCCCTGTATGCCTGGTACTTTTTACTCTCCTCCAGGTCAAAACGGGTAATAATCCCTTTTTCACTGGCTATCAGGCTTGTCAGGGGATTGTCACTCTTAATCGTTATATCGCGCGTGGTGAAGGTCCTGAATTCATCCTCACCGGTAATCGCGAAGTAGGTCTTGCCCGTATCGGCACCCTCCGCATACACCACAATGCCGGCTGTATCGAGGAACAACGTTGCCTTTATCATGTCGACCAGACGCCGCATGCGTTCATCAATATCAAGCACCGAGGTAAGTGATGCCTCGATGTTCTCCACGACTTCCTTGAAGTCGAATTCCTTGCGGTAGAAAAGCTTGTCGATGAGAAGCTGAATTCTTGTATTAACCGGGTTGAACAGGAACACCACCATGATGGCATACAGCACGGGATAGAGATGCTCCGCGGCCTCACCGAAGACAGGATCGATCAGGTAACGCACCCCCGATTGCAGCCCCAGGTAAGCCCCTGCCAGGATCACGGTCATCATGATGTAACCGACCGTGCGCTTTATGTAGGCATCAACGTCGAAGAGGTTGTGCTTGACGATGGCGAAGGCAATCGAAATCGGGAACAACAGGATCGGAAGCCCGAGAAAATTGATGTGAACATGCACCCCCAGGAATGATCCAAACAGCGCCTGGGATGAATAGGCAATTGCCGGCAGTGGAAATGCCAGGGCCGCGCCGAACAACACGACGCGTGAACGCTGACGGGCCAGCACCGAGGTCGGACGGATAAATTCAAGCACTATCGGTCGCAGCACGGTAAAGGCGCTGATCACCATGTAGATGACCACGAGGTTCCAGTAAAGTACAAAACCCTTGTCCGGGTACAGGTACAGGATCGGAAAAGCCAGCAGTGCCGAGACCACGTATGGAACCACCGGGAAGTAAGGCATTCGCTCCAGCACGTGCCGGGGATTCGGGAAATAGAGCGACATGTGGATCGCTGCCGCCGGGAAGAACGTATTTGCGAGCAGATAAACGCGCGTATACCCGAACAGCCCGGGCGTGGTTACGCTTGGAATCGAAAAGTAATAAATGCTCAGAAAGAAACAGGCCGAGAAGAATGCCCAGCTCACCGGCCGGTTGAACTTCAGAACGAATACGATCAGGCCGGTGACGAGATAGGCAAATCCAACCAGAAAGGCAAGACCGTGGGTCAGCAGGAAGTTCGCCCAGGAGAATTTCATGCTGGGCACCTCCACCTCCAGGGTCTCATCTCCCCGCTTGATGGTGTAATAGAAATCCACCCCGGGCTCCCATCCCTGCAGGGTCGAATACAAGGCGTCCAGCGAGTCGACCCGGGCGTCATCGACGGCCAGGATCTTGTCCGGATACCTGAGACCCGCTGTTGAGCCGGTCCAGTCGTATTGCCCGGTGTTGGTTACAACCAGCCGGTGATTGGCGAGAATGCCGGGGAATGGTTCATCGACGAGCACGACAACCCGGGTCAGGGACACAACCAGGATCCAGAAAGCCACCAGCACCGCAAGCAACGCGACCGCAAGCGCACTGACATCACGCGCCGACAGTCTGGACAGGGTTGTTGCGACGTTCATGTCTCTGCACGGAACCCGGGCGGCCTTCGTCGGCTCAGTATACCGCAGGAAAAATACAGCAGAACAAGCAACACAGTACTGTATGCGAAGATATCCCCGTGCCGGGTGTAAAAGGTGCGTTCAGGCGCAATTGGCAAGGCGGCCGTAGTATAGCCGGGCACAAAGGTCTCCTTGCCCTGCTCCCTGACCGTCGCCAGGATGCGCCCGTAGGGATCGATAAACCCGGAGACCCCCGAATTGAGTGCTCGCGCCACGGACATGCGATTCTCGACTGCGCGGAACACATTGGCCGCAAAAAACTGGTGTGGCGCAACCGTATCGCCAAACCAGGCCTCGTTGCCAATGTTCACCATAAAGCCAGCACCCTTCAGTGCAAACTGACGTACCAGGTCAGAGAGTATTGTTTCCCAGCAGATTGCCGTACCGAAGCGCTGGCCGTCCACTTCGAAAATCGTCAGCTCCTCGCCCGGGATGAAACTGCCCTTGTTCTTGATAAACCGTTCCGGCCAGGGCAGCGACTCCCGCATCGGGACATATTCGGAAAACGGTACCAGGCGGTGCTTTGCATACTGCCCGGTCACGGTTCCCTGCGGCGATATCAGGTAAGCCATGTTGAGTGACAATCCCTGTTTCCGGTCGTCGGCGGACTTGGGCAGGCGCGAGCCACCCACCAGCAGATAGCGCCCAAGCTCACGGCCCAGCCCCTGCACCTCACGAAACGGCGCGTCAAGATCCGAAGGATAGCCGGGCACGGCACTCTCGGGCCAGATCACCAGTGCGGCATCCCCGCTGGTCAGCGCAGCGCGGGTGAGACCGATATGCTTGTCCAGATGATCGGCATAGTATTCACGTTTCCATTTCAGCCCCTGGGGGATATTGGCCTGTATCACGGCAATGTTTAACGAACCGGCAGGCCCGGGCTGGTGCAGTGCCCACATACCGTAAAGCAGTGTCACACCGAGCAAGCCGCCGGCCACCGGGACTGCCGGCCACAGCATACGCCGCTGCACAATCAGTTCCGCCAGCAGGGCATTGACCATCACCACCAGGAAGGAAACGCCGTAGGCACCGGTGAAACCTGCAATCTGCAATAACAGCGGATACTGGTACTGGCTGTAGCCGATACCGGAGATGGGCATCGCCAGGACGCCGGCGTGGGACCAGGCAAATTCCATCACAACCCAGAGCGCAGCAGCCAGAAACACCCGCTGCAGCGATGAAGCTGTTCGCACCAGATATCCATAGAGCAGCGCAAACATGGCAAGGTACAGTCCCGAATAGACCGCCATCGCCAGGAAGTCGTACCAGTGCACGCCACTGACCTGCGCCATCCAGGCGTGCCCCATCATGAAGTAGCAAGCACCCCACAGGTATCCATACAGAAAGGCGCTGCCTGTCCCGCAATTCCGCAACACAAGCAGTGCAGGCACCAGCGCCACCCAGGCAAGCCAGGGTGCAGGACTGCCGGGGATGCTTAACGTCCAGAGGAGTGCCGACGCTACAACCAGGAGGACAGTTGTAAGCAGTACTGCAAAGGCAAAGGAAGGAGAATAATAATGACCCTCCGCCAGGGGATGGCGGAGGGCTTTTGCTAGCAATGTTCTAATAATATGTTCTACCAGACTATTGCTGTTTGGCTCACCCGATCAATGCAACTATTTTGGCGGGGCAAACTTCAGGGTCACATCTGCGTTGATAAAACCGTTAGTGGTTGTTCTGTTTACGAAGCCATTCACCGACGTGATTGCCATGCTGGGGTCTGCACTACAACTACCAGCCAGAAGAGGGTTCTGACCGGCAATCACATTCGCATAGAAGAATTCCAGATACCGGCCATCAAGACCCGCAGCGGTAATGGAAGTAATGTCTTCACCACCACCAAGGAAAGCACTAATAGGAAACTCCGGGTAAATAACCTGCACGGATTCTTTCTGGCATGATCCAGCGAAGATCAGATCCGCAGACGTACATCCGCTCACTTCCCCGCCACAAGAGGCTGCCGGCAGGAAGACCAGAGTCCCCTTGATGCTCGGCTGACTCAGACGATACGGTAGACTTGGCGGAGCCGGCTCCGAACCCGCATACACCATCCCTGCAAACGCCATGGCGATTGTCATAAGACCGAACTTGTTAAAAAACTTTCCATATTTCATAGCCATTTTCATACTCTCCTGCTCGTTTATTAGAATTTAATGGTACCAGAGCCATCCCTGGTGTCCCAGCTTGCCAGTCCGGAGACTGTACAACCCATCCTAGAAGAACAACTGAAACTCCCCTTTGATGTACTGTGAATCGTATGTATTCTTGCCGTCGAAGCGATCGCGGTAACTGAGGGCCACCCGGTAGGGTACCGTTGCCTTCCCTTCCAGGTATTTGGATACGGTCGAATAGGCGACACCAACCTGGTACTGCTGCGACACAATCCGGGTCTCCTCCTCAAGGGTTGAGATGGGCAGATTACTCGGACCGTCGACGTTGTTCTCCCATTTATACGTATAGCGATAGCGCAAAAAGCTGGATATCTGGGGCGTGAAGCTGTAGGTCGCGGTCGTGTCAAACTCGAATACATTACCAACGTCGACATCAACCCTTGCCTTGTCATCGGAGATGCGCTGGTCAACATCCTCGGACACCCGTACCGTGCGTTTGTCATCAGCCAGCGAGATGTCGTACTTGAAGGTGGCATTGAGTCCCCATTTGCCATAACCAATGATGTCGTGGTTCGACCGCAGCAGGAGTTGGTAGACACCCCCACCGTAGGCAATATCGACCAGGTTGTCCGGGTCGTCAATCCGGCCTGTCGGCAGACGTAACCCGCCGGTAAATGCATGGCGCCAGTGCTCAGACTTGGCATACTGGTAGCGTCCGGAAAGCTCAATATCGGAAAGCCCCTCGTTATCCCAGGTCTCGAAGCGGTCATAACCGTACCCGGGCACGGCAGGAGTATCGTTAATCGACAGGCCTGGCCCCAGCATGGCCTGGACATCTTCATCGGTTGCCGGCCGACTGCCCGGCAGTGTCAGGGGAATAACGGGTGAACCATACGGGTCACCCGCGGTACCCCAAAGGGTGTTGAAACCGACAGTCGCACTTGAAGCCGGCTCCGGAATCCACCGTTGCACCGACATTACTGTCCACCCACCAGTAGGGGATCTTGATCCCGACAGTCAGCTTGTTCGTGAGTCCGTAGTAGTACTCCAGCTCGAAGATCTTGATATCAAGGTCGAGATCGACAATGGTGTCACCGAAGCTCGCAATTCCAGGAGGATCGGGAATGAACGCTCCGAGGGGACTGTCCTCCACTACTTCAGCAGCGGAAACACAGTGCTGTCGAGGCTTGTATTGAAGTCCTTGGAGAGGTCTTCCTTGTCACCGTTATCGTCGTAGCGCTGATCGATATTGAAATAATCATAATAGCTGGTGAAGACGCCGGAACGTCCCTGCGGCAACACCTGGGCACTGTCTGCCAGTACCGACTGGTAACAACAGCAGCTTGCCACCAGAATCCAGCCAAGTTGGACCGTAGTGCGGGCGAGCGAACTGCTCATACTGAACTGCCTTGATGCTTATGAATTACCGGGATGCGGTTCATTTACCCTTCTTCTCCCTGGTTGTCTTCTCATCTTTACCGGCTTTCTTATCAACTGTTTTCAGTGCCGGCATCGACTCATCGCCCCACCAGGGCAACTTCTTCTGCTTGGCCAGTTTTTTGGAGAGCTTGACACCGATCTTGCTCTTGATTTTCTCCGTCTTGCCCTTGTGCTTGACCTCGTACTCAACATCCGTACTGACCCAGTCACTGCCCACATCGGTGATGGTAAATTGTACCGCCTCGATCTCCGAGTTGACGTCGGCAGTCAGCGCAGTCTCGTCCGCCACAAACCCTTCGGGTGGTGTGACCGCTGTCGTCACCGTCCAGTCCCCCACGGTATCGAACACAAACGGATACTCCGCGGTGGTACCGTCCCACTCGACATACTCTGGCTGCACGATCAGCAGTACCGAACCCGAGCGCTTCTTCCAGCTGGAAGGGACCGTCTTGCCACTGGAGGTATTGCGAGTGAACTTGATAATCGATGCGACACCACCGTCGGGGACATTATCAATCCCGGTCGCCCCGTAGATCGGACTCGCCACGTTATTCGGGCTGGCCGGAGCCCCCCCGCTGAGTGAACTACCCGGCGGATACACGGCGATAAACCACCAATTGCCTGACTCCAACTGGAACATCGCCAGTCCGCCACCACCGGTAAGTTCCACCGCCTCGGGGATGCACTGCAGCAATAACGGGCGCCGGTGCTGCCAGCGACTGGCATCGTACTGCTGCACGCAGGGATCTGCCTTGTCGTAAGCCCTGACGGCGATGCCCTCAATCTGAGAGGTCGTCACTGACGGGTATTTTCCCGAACCTACCAGGTGCTCGTCGACCTGGATGGTCACATCGAACTTCTCTGCCGCGGGCGTGACCCCGACAATGCCGTCACAGTTCTCATCGACATCGTTGTCCAGCACCTCCTGTGCATCAGGGTTGATACTGGCGTCGGTATCATCGCAGTCCACGGGATTAGCTGGGTCTTCCGGGTGGAGCGCGTCCACGGGATACCATTCAAATCCGTCACCGTCAGCATCACCGGTTACAGCAAAAAGCTCGGTGTTGGAGGTATTGAAGCCCTCGAAGACCTGGTCCACCAGCCGGGAATACGGAACGACGCCACGATAGCTGTAGACAGGCGGGCTGTAGGTTCGCACCGGTACCACAGCCTGTATCTTCCAGTAGCCGGTCTGGTCAATGACGAACTCGTTGTTCGCCGTGATATCCACGCCGGGGCTGGGACTCGTTGGGATCAGCGGGCGCCGGATAGACGATGCTGTAGGGATTGTCGTCCGCCGGATCGCTGCATCGTCATCCTGCCCATAGAGTATCTCGACCTGCTCACACTGCACCGGCTTGTTGTTCGGGTCCCGGCACAGCACCGGCGGCGGCACATCCACCGGTGGTTGCATATCAGGTTCGGCGGCCTGGGCGTTCTTCAGTGAATTTGCCCGCAGGACAACACCATCCGGCCGTGTCAGTACCAGGTCACGTTCAAAAACCCGCTCGCTCAGCCCGGCCGCCGCGATGATATCGCCTGCCTGTTTGTTTTCCAGCGTCACCGTCACGAAGACCGGCTCAGCCAGGACATAGGCTGGCTTGTCCAGGGCCGCCTTCAGCGTCAGCGGCCCGGTTGCCGCGGCGTGCAGCACGCCTGTCGCAGCCAGCGCCAGGGTCGCGGTACCGAACAGGACCTTGAGGATTCGCATGCTCATCTGCCTATAGACTCCCTTATTAATTGTTATGTATGTTCATTTGCGATTTTGACTCGTTGCTGAACGCCTCGTCATGGCGGAAATCGGTCATGTACTCGTACATCGTGCCCCCCAGTACTGAATCGTGATGAGCGCCAAGTGAATGACCCAGCTCATGCGTAACGATCATCTTCACCACCTGCGCCAGAGTCACTTCATAGGCCGGATCAACCTCCGCAGCCGTATCCACCACAGGCAGTTCCACTTCATCGTTGCCATCGACATTAAACACCGACAAATGCTGGTTATTAGAGTCGCTGTTGGCGCCAAAGATGTAGAGGTCACCATCGAAGCTCGTGACACCATTGGCGTCCGACTCGTTCTTGCCCTTGCTACGGTCATCAATACCGTTATCGTTCTTGTCCTCGTTCCCGGTACTCGGAGGTTGGATCCAGTTGATCGTTCTGGCCTACAGGTCCCCCACCGTCGCGATACATCAAGTCCACGAACAGATTTTTGAGCGCGGGCTTGAACAGGAAGCAGTTACCGCCGTAGGCCAGGCCGTCTCCCAGACCGCAATTGCCCAGCGTCGAGTAGGAGAAGTCGCGGATACCCGCACGCTTGTAGACGTGGCCATCCTCGTAGCCGAACGAGCCATTATTCAGCGTCATCGTCACCGACATCGATGTTGCTCTCACCCGGCACAGTGCCACCTGAACCCAGGTCATACACGAACACCTCGGCGTTTGCCTCGTGCACTGCCGCACCCAGGGCAAAGGGATAGCTTGCGTCAAAGTTGCCGTATTTAAGGAACAGGGTCGGTTTCCCGGGATCCAGGCGGCGGAAGCCGTATGCACCCGTCGGGATATAGGCACTATTGACGTAAGGGCTAGCTGAATCCCCTGTACCACTGGTTGGATGGCTGCCAGGATCAAGGGTTGATGCTCCCAGTTGCTCGAAGCCTTTCTGGCCGCGGTATTCCTCCCAGACCGTCAGGCCGTCACCCACTGCGCCGCGTGTATCGAGCAGGTCGCTGTCGGCATCCGGATCGAGGTCCCCATAGGGATGCTCCCAAGCGTAGGCGAGGCCATCACCGTCGTCGTCGCGCGGCACCACCCGCTCGCCGCGGACTGTCAGCGGGATACCACCGTCTAGCGTAATCACCGCCTCGGCATGGATGGTCACTGAGGCAGCATAGTCGTTCACCGCCAGGTTCAGCGTGTTGCCAGCAGGCGTGCAGTTCACGTCATCCGTCACGGCCGTACTCACGTCGTTGGTATACGCACCCGGGTGAGCGGACGAGTCACAGGTGAAGCTAACCGTTGCGGCCACCGGCCCGTCCGGGGTAACCACCCGGGCCGTCAGTGACGCGCCATTACCGGCCTCCGGAAGCCAGGCATCGTAGCTGACGCCGCTTGCTCCAGCGTTCTGTGTTCCGCTGAAGCCCGTGAACTCGATCCGGTAGGCACTATCGGCCGTGGCCGGGTTGCAGTCGTCATCGATGCCGTTGTTCTCGATCTCCGTGGCCCCCGGCTTCACGTTCCGGTTGTTGTCATTACAGTCCAGGCCGCCGGAGGCGATCGAGTAGGCCGTATCCCCATCTGCATCGGTGCCCTGACCCCGGCTTACCAGGTCACAGGTGTCACCGATACCATCCCTGTCCGCATCGCCCTGCCCGGGATTCGGATCATTGGGACAGTTGTCAGCAGCCACCCACGGCAGGCGCGGCAAAGTCGGCAGAATTGCAATAACCGTCGCCGTCACTGTCATTGTCATACCATCACCGGACAGACGTCACAGGCATCACCGACGCCATCACCATCACCATCGGCTCTGATTGGCATTTGCCACCGTCGGGCAGTTGTCGTCGATGTCGCTGATCGCCATCACCGTCAGTGTCCTGTGGCGGATCACTCTTGGGCTTGGGCGCTGATCCCGTATCGGTCGCCGGATCACACTGGTCGGTTGCATCGCCGGGGCAGATGTCACAGGCATTGCCGATGCTATCCTCATCTGCATCATACTGGTTGTAGTTGCAGTGAACGGACAGTTGTCATCCGGGACTTCGAATTCGCTGCCATCGTCCAGGATGCCGTCATTGTCATCATCGGCATCACACACATCCCCGTACCCGTCGAGATCGTTATCGGCCTGGTTATTGGGGCCCAGCAGTGGGCCATTCGCAGCTAGCGGGCAGTTGTCGAGCGGATCGTTAATACCATCAAGGTCCGTATCCGGGTTGGTGGGATCGGAACCATCTGCAGCCTCGGCATTGTCACCCAGGCCGTCTCCGTCGCTATCGAGGGTTTCAGTCGGATCGTCCGGGAAGGCATCACAGGCATTGCCGACACCATCTTCATCCGTATCTAACTGGTTGTCCTGTCCCGGTATCGGCCCATTCGGCACCGTGGGGCAGTTGTCCAGGTCATCGCTGATCCCGTCGCCGTCGGTATCCGGTACTCCGCCGCAATCCGGATCGGTCGGAGACAGCACAGTGACCTGGCCCGGTGCCGTGGTACCCGTATTGTTGTCCTCCCGTGACTCATCAATTGGATACGCAATGTTGCTGTCGGCGTACACCGCAAAGTAATAGTTACCCGGCGGGGTGCCTGTCGGGATGGTTGTCGTACTATTCTGCGAATACGTAGCACCGGGGGCAAGATTAAGATTCGGCTGGAAAAATCCAAGGTTAATCTGCCCGCTTACCCCATCAGGAGATGTTGCGAGTCCGCGGTTAACCCAGGTAAAGGAACTACCGGGCAGGCTGGGAGCCTCATAGGTGCCAACCGCACTGGTATTCAGCGACTGGTTGGTCACGGACATACTGTGAGCCAACTGGCCACCCGGGCAAACGCTGGCATCCGCCGTGGTCGATGCGATGAGATCCGGCTGCGCGTACCGATGGATTGGTATCGACATCATCATCTGCTCCATCACCATCACTGTCGACAGGGCCAACGGCCCCATCAATGATGCCCTCCAGATGAATCGCCCACGAGACACCCCCGAAATTCGAGGGATCCCCGGCAGGAACATGGGCCGAGTAATCAAGCACGTAGCTGTCACCGCTCTGGCAGGGATTATTGGTACAGGTAATGGTCGCTTCACCATCCTCTTCCAGGTTCGGATCACCGCCCAGCGGGATATTGGCAATCCCGTTCCAGGTGGCTGCCCAGCCGGAGAAATCCAGCGTGGTGCTGTCCAGGAACACCACCGGTGCAGTGGTCAGATACATCCCGGTGTTGCCAAAGAAACCCCAGGGCGCATCGATTGATGGAGACTCGGACCCATCCGGGAGGCCGGTGTGACTGCCCGTGGCTGGCTGGGCCTGTCCGAGAATGATGCCACCATCCGGACCGACGACTCATGGCAATCCGATCAGTGGTTTCGTGCCCATTATTACCAGTGTCGACACCAAAGTACGAGCCACTCAATACCTCAATGCCGAAACTGCACGCATCCGGCTGTGCTCCAGGTTCATCAACACAGGTAACAACCCCGGGGAAGAAGGAAAGCAGACCACCCGTGCCTCCCCGACCAAGGTTGAAACCGGGGCTCAACCCCTCAAACGGTCCGTCCACCATAGCGATGCCTGGCACGCTGTCCGCATCACCGTCTGCGGAAGCCAGCTGCCAGAGGGTGAGGGAATCGGGTGCAGTGCCAGGCGGGCCAGCATAAAGTTCGCCCGGGAACGTGGCATTCTGGTTCCATACAATCGACGGTGTGGATGATATTTGCATTCCAGTCGATCAGCATGTGTGCCCCGACCTGACCCGGACCCACCGTCAGCGTGAACGGAACACCACCTGGCACACCTGCACAGCTGGCCGGATCGGTACTAATCTGCAATTCAGCCGCGCTGCAGGAGGTATTCAGGGAATAGCTGCCCGGTCCGAAGACGCGGATATCATGCGCAGTCCACGGAAAACCAAAGAAAGGCGCATCGGACTCAGACTTCATGAGCATGTTGAAGTTGTCACCGGTTGCTGTGGTATTCAGTGAACCGTCCCAGTGGGCAATGACGTCATTAGCACCACCAGTCAAAATATCTCCAAGCGGGTCAGTCAGGGTAAAGTTGCCGAATCGCAGGGTGTTTGGATCGCAGACGTCGCCAATGCCGTCGGCATTAATATCCTCTTGCCCCGGATTGGCATCGGCCGGGCAATTATCCCCGTTGTCACCCACGCCATCGCCATCAGATCGGACCATTCGGTTACCATCAAGCGGGAAGGCATCGGCACCGTCAAGGACCCGATCATCGTCGGTATCTCGCATCAAGCGGGTTCTGTGTTGTAAACAAGAACTTCGTCACCATCAGTCGATCCATCCTTATCCGTATCCGGATTGTTGGGATGGGTGCTGTAGACGTCGATTTCGATGTCATCACTCAGCCCGTCGCTGTCGGCATCCGGAGGCAGCGAAATCACCATTTCCGAAACCCGGTAAATACCGCTGCTTACGACCGGGAACAGCCGTAGCGAGGAGCGGGTGAACCAGGCTGAACAAAAGGCACGCCGGATACAATCGGAGCACCATTGATAAACAGGTCAAAGCTCTGCGCCTGCATATCCACTACGACCCTGGCGATCACATACTGTCCGGGCACATAGGTAACACCTGTAGCGTTCAGCCCCAGGCCGTTCCCGGAGTAATAAACATTACCGGTACCCGTTCCATGGTCGATCAGGGTGATATCCGTCGCACGTCCGAGTGGCGTATAAACTCCCGTTTCTCCCTCGCTGTTGGCATCGGTTGTCGCGGTCCACTGGTAGATCAGGGTTCCACTGCTCGACGCACCTACGGAGGTATCGGCACCCGCGTGAATCGATGACAGATGGTTGTCTCCGTCCAGGTTATCAAAGGCAATCGCCCGATCCAGACCGGTCTCGGCAACTATGTTGGCTACTGCCGTCCCCGAAAGTCCGACCCATATCCGGTCATTTGCCGGTGGCCCTGGCGGGTAGACGTAAGTCGATGACGGATAGGTACCCAGCGCCGCCTGGTCAAAGGTTGCGTGCAATGCCGTATTTGGATCACAGGCATCCCCGGTTCCGTCACTATCGATATCACTCTGGCTGATGTTGAAATCATTCGGGCAGTTGTCACCCGCATCCGGGATACCATCATTGTCTGTATCGGGCCCAGCGACTGTAATAGCTCCTGCCACCATACGAACATTGTCAAAGGCATAGTCCTCGGTGGCCATTCCACCGATTTCGATACCTAAACGAATGCCGATGTCTGTAATGAGGCCACCATCAAACGGGCTGTTGTCCAGCACCAGGGCGCCATCGATGTAGAGGTCGTAAGTCCCTGCATCGATGTCAACGATGGCAACAAAAGCCATGGAAACATTTGCAGTGTAGTTGATGCCGGTATTGTGGTTGCCACCGCCATCCAGAACCGTTAGATAACCGAGGCCGTTGAAATTGATGTTGAATACCTTGGTGCCGGCCACACGCAACCATGCGAAACCAGACGCGGAACCCGCCTGCAATGGCGCCCACTCCCAGCTAATCGTGTAAACACCACTAGTACCGTCTGCAAGACCGGTGTCAGATTGTGCCCTGTAGGCTGGTGAATTACCGGCAGCACCATTACGGTGAATATGAACGGCATTGCTGGTGAAGTCAGCGAGTCCTGATGCCACCTGGATGAAATCTCCCGAGGCCGCGGCTTCATTTAACAAGGCGACGGAATCAAAGTCAGGCGGACCTGGCGGGCTCGTGCTGGGCGGACCGCCCGCGGTGTCCGTATTGAAATCAGCGTTGAATACACTGACGTAATTACCCACCGCATACAGGCTGCCATCATCGGATCCGACATAGAGCACGCCGTTGGCACCGATGGCCGGCGAGGAAAAACTGGAAGGAATGGGAAGCTGCCACAAGGGAGTCAAGGTAGGACCGGCAAAGGCTTCGAGTCCGGCCCCTGTAGGCAGATAGACCGTTTCATCGAATCCGACGACAGGGGATGCGAAAGCTACGCTCCCCGGCGCCGCAGTCGGAACAGACGAACCTGGCGGGAAGGAATAGAGGTCACCCCCACTTTCGGCAATATAGATTGTGCCGCTTGGCCCCATGGCCGGGCTGGTCGCGTCCGGGTTTAAACCTGCAAATGTTAAAGACGATTGCGCAGACCCCAGATCATAGGCTACGGAATATAATATTCCGTTCGCTCCCACCCAGGAACGACGCCCGGGATCGGTGTCGAAGGCGGCGAGGGGTGATGAGGAAAGCAGACCGCCCGCCAGCGTTGGCCCCAGTATCACGGGTGCAATATCGGATGCACCCGTTGAGGGATCGAGGGCATCAAATACTGTATTCCCAGTGCCCACGTCGTTGTAGGTAATGACCACGCGGGCATAGGCATCGATTGCCGGTGAGGCTATCAACGCACCAGGAAGCACCACATCCCAGTTCGAGACTCCCGCGGGTGTGACGGAGTGGACACCGCCGATCAAACCACCAGGCTCACCACTGCCAACGATAATATTGCCATTCGGAGCGATGACCGGGGAACTGAAAACAGGACCTGGCGTGGGATAAGACCAGAGCACGGCACAGCCGCTGCTGATCTTGTACAGGGCCCCGCCAAGCGTACCTACATAAATACTCCCGGTGTCATCGACCGCCGATGATGACCAGATATCTAAACCATCCGGAATTATCGAGCATTTGATGGAACCGTCCGGGTTAACGGCGTAGAAACTCCCGTTGACCGTGCCGACAAAGATCGTCCCGTCGCTGCCAATGGCGGGGGAGGAAATGATTGGTCCATCCAGCGGTGTGCTCCAGAGGATATCCGGAACGGGTTGCGGCCCCGGATTCAGGCTCTGCCCCTTGTGGAAAATATCTCCCCGGAACATCGGCCAGTCGCTGGACGCCAGCATCGTCCAGGATATCCGGGCAGTGATGCCCAGCAGAACAAGCAGGGAAATGAACAAAAAGAAACGGCTGGGATAATTCCTGAGCATCGCCACGGCAGAACCTCTCAATACTATTAGTTATTCTTTTGGCGAGGGTTCCATTGGCCGGACGCCCTCCTCCCTGTACATGCTTCCAGACATGCTATTGATTATTGTTTAACGTTTTAAACTACGACTTCATCCTAGACAACCATCCGCGGCATAGCAAGTCTGTATCCTGCCAGGGTGTTGATTATTTTAGGTAACTAAGTAAATCTACGTACTCACAAATCCTTTCCGCAAGGAAAGGAAATCACGCTGTAATCACAGCCCGCGCATAACCCCAGCTTGGCCAGATTGCATATTTTTCAGTAAGTTACACACCCTGTCTGGCCGCAGGCCTTGCTGGCTGCACGGTACAACCCCGGACCTTGCCATTACCAGCGGTCCGGCAGTTTCTGGTGGATGAAAATGCGCTTCTTGTCGATCGATATATAACCGCCAACCTTGAGATCCTTCAGGATGCGGCTGACCATGGCGCGCGAAGCGCCCACCATGTCTGCAATCTCCTGCTGCGTCAGTCGGTCGGTGACCATTTCCCCATTCTCTTCATGCGACTGCTGCAACAGGACTCGCGCGACCCGGCCGTAGACGTCCAGCAGCGCCAGGCTGCTGACGTTCTGGGCCAGCATGCGCATGCGTTCGGTCATGGGCTTGATGAGGTTGATGGCAATCTCGGGGTTACGCGACAGGCAGGTCAGGAAGCTCTCGCGCGATATGATCATGAAGGTGGAGGGCTCCGTGGTCATGACCGAGGCCACCCGCGGCTGTTTGTCGATCAGCGCCAGGTCACCGAAATAATCACCGGCACCCTGGTGGTTGAGCACCGCCTCGCGGCCGTCCTCGCTGCTGATGAAGACTTTCACACTGCCGGACAGGATGACATACAGGGAATAGGTCTCGTCATCCTGGTTGATGACGATGGCGCCCTTCCTGAAGGACTTGACGGAGCCGTGCTGTTCAACTTCCGTCAGGGCTGCCTTCGACAATCCGGCAAACAGGGGGACATTCTCAAGCATGTAGCTATCCTTTTTAGCAGGCGACTACGGGTTATCCCGGGAGGCTCTTGCATGGACATTGCCCGGATGCCAGGTGAGTTTGGTGAAGAGGATCGACTGCAGTCTTACATCCGGCCTGTTGATGGAGTTTGCTTCCAGGCTTCTATGGTAAGCGCCTTTTCATTTTTACCTCATCATCAGGTTAGCCTCTGATATTGAGAAACCTGTTTAATATCCTAACCTATCTGGTTTAAACAAAAATAGTTATAAGGAAACCCTGAATAAGTCGTCACCCCGGCGAAGGCCGGGGTCCAGCTTATTGATTTTCCTGGATGATTCGCTTCGCTCACCCTGCGGGCCGCCCTCCGGGCGTTCAACGCGCCTTGCGCTTTTGTCCGGCATGCGCCGGAATGACGAATCGGGACTTGTTCAGAGCCGCCATAAGTATTATGGCCTCAAGACAGCATTGCAGGCTTACTTGGAGGCCATCACCCAGACACCGCTCCAGTCATCTCCCGGCGAGTGATCGACCAAATGCTTGCACCGCTCGATATACATCTGCGGGAGTCTGTCTGCCGGGTGGAGTCTGAGGGCTTCCGTGAAGGCAGCGATCGCCCGGGTCCAGTTGCCACTCCGGTAGTGCCCCAACCCATCCTTGAAGTACAACACGACCTCCATGAAATTCGGGAAAGATTCCTCGGAATGATAGTCAAGGACTTCATAGATCGCCACGGGTTCGGTCTTGCCCTTGACGATGACACGATCGATCTCGCGAATGCGGTAGGTACCGTGTAGCTTACGGTAGGTGTTCTCACTGATGAGGATACGTGCGTCATACTGCTTGCAGGCACTTTCCAGGCGGGCGGCGAGGTTCACACCATCCCCGATCATGGTGTAGTCCATGCGCTTGGGTGAGCCGATGTTGCCTGAAACGATGACATCGGTATTGAGACCGATGCCCATATCGACTGGTTTTTTGCCATGCTCCAGCCGGGTGCTGTTCCACTCCTGCAGGCTTTTTATCATGGCTATAGCTGCACGCACTGCACGGTCTTCGTCGTCATCGTGCGCGATTGGTATACCAAATGCCGCCATGATAGCGTCGCCGATGAACTTGTCCAGCATGCCCTCCTCGCGCTGGATACAGTCGACCATGATGCTGAAGTACTCATTCAGCAGGGCGACCGTACCCTGGGCACCAAGCTCCTCCGTCAGGGTAGTGAATCCACGGATGTCGGAGAACAGCACTGTGGCAGGAGTACTCTTGCCACCGAGGATCTCCGTCCCGGCCTCAAGCATCTGATCCGCCAGACCGGGGTCCATATAGCGCGCCATGGTCGACTTGACTCGCTTCTCGGTGCTGATGTCCTCGATCATGATCAAAGTGCCAAGTTTTTCCTGAGCGGCGCTAAGCAACGGCAGGACAGTGAGATTGACCGAAACCCGGCTCCCGCCTGCTTCGATGTCTGCGTCCATTACCAGGTCGGCTTTCTGACTTTCATCCACGAAGTGGATCTTTTCCACGACCCAGCTATTGGCGTCCCTGAAGAAATCCCGGGCAAAGCAACCAATAATATCCCTGGCACTGACCTTTAAAATTCGCCTGCCAGCAGCATTGCAGGTAACGATCCTCCCATCCTCGTCGAGGGTGATGACACCGTTCGACATACTTTCGAGCATGCTCTCATTGTAGTTCTTCATGTTATGGATATCATTGAAGAGCTTGGCATTTTCCAGACCAATGGAGACCTGTGCCGTAAAGGCCCGCAGGCGCGATTCGTCCTCGTCGGTAAAGGCACCGCCATGCTTGTTCAGCACCTGGGTTACCCCAATGGTCTTGCCGTGTTTGTTGACTACCGGCACACTCAGGATGGAACGCGTGAAATAGCCGGTCTTGTGGTCGAACTCCGGATTAAAGCGCAGGTCGGCGTAGGCATACGGAATGTTAATCGACTTGCCACTATTAAAGACCACACCGGCGATGCCCAGGTGGTTGGGGAAACGGATTGGCACGGCGTCCAGGCCAACGCCGACCTCGGACCAGAGTTCGCCGGTTTTTTCGTCATTGAGAAACAGCGTCGAGCGTTCGGCATTGAGCATGCGTGCTGCCTCGTCCATGACTTTCTGCAGCACCTTACCCAGATCGATCTCCGACGTGACGTCCGAAACGATGTCCAGGAACTCCCTTTCCAGTTCGCGGGATTTCTGCATACGCTCCGCGAACTGCGCGCTATTCAGGGTCATCGAGGCCTGCAGGGTCATCGCCTTGAGCACCGTGAGGTTCTCCTCGCTGAACTGGCCGCGTTTCTTGTTCAGGCACTGTGCCACCCCGATGGTTTCACCCTTAACCGTCCGGATGGGGGTACACATGATGCTGCCGGTTTCGTAACCGGTCTGCTCGTCAACGGCACGGTTGAAGTGCGGTTCCGAGTATGCATCGTGGATGATCATGCTCTCGCCGCTGCAGAACACATGGCCTGCGATGCCGATGTTGTTCAACACACGAATCTCTCGGCGAATCTTGCCCAGCGCTACCCGCGAATATAACTCGCCGGTCTCCTCGTCATTCAGAAACAGGGTGACGCGGTCTGAGCCTGTCTCGGAGCTGGTAATGGTGACCAGCTCCTCCAGGGCATCGTCAAGCGTGTCCATGACTGCGAGCCGGGTATGCACGTCAAGCAGCATCTCGGCATGTCGCAACCGCTTGCCCAGAGCATCGGTCGCACGCTCCGGCCGGCGGCGTTCGGTGATTTCCGTTTCTGTGCTATCCGGGATCATGTTGCTCGAGTTGCTCACGCAGGGCCATCACAGTGGCCTTGAGCTGGATTATCTCGCTATTTGCCGCGGAAAGTGCTTGCCTGGCATGCGCCTCGTTGTCGACGCGCTGAACCTCCAGCTCATGACGCAGGGCGTTGATCGTTGCCTTTAGCTGTACGGCCTCGTCATTAGCAGCAGCCACCGCCCGGTTGATGTGCTCCTGCTCGTCGAAACGCACCTTCTCCAGCTCCTCACGCAGCACTTTGATAGTCGACTTCAGCTGCTGGTTCTCAACCCCGGCATCGGCTATCGCTCGCTGGATAATACGATCACTTTCCAGCCGCAGGTTTTCCAGTTCGGTACGCAGCACCTCGATCGTTTCCCTGAGATGGCGGACTTCCATCTGCAGGCTGTTGGGTTGCTCGGATTTACGGGACATCTGCATGGTTTTTCCCGGACATGGTATGGAGCGCGCGTTTCTCCAGTGGAGATTACCAAGGCTACTACAATTTCCCGGTCGATAACCAGAATTCAGTCTGGCCCGGCCATCGTACAGTAACGGGAAAAAGCGACTACAATCCCGGGCATGTTGTTCAACAACGGATATGCCTCTTTCAACCCGCTCACGAAAGGCATCACTCATGCCAGGAAAACTGAAAGAACCCCGTGTTATTACCGATCACCGGCGTGAACCGGTATGCATCCTGCCCGCGGGATTTTATTTTGACGATGCCCGCTGGGCGTTGATCTGGGCACGTTTCGAGGAAAAGGGCGAAGCCCTGAGCCACGCGGACCTGCGGGAACTGTTCCCGGACGAACCCGCGTTGCGGGAACGCCCGGGAAGCAAGCCGGCCTGATTTATCTCAGCGCGCCGCCTGCAGCGCGGCAATACGCTCTTCCAGCGGCGGATGGGTCATGAACAGCTTCTTCATGCCGCTGCCCAGCCCGCCCGAGATACCGAAGGCGGCAAACTCGCCCGGCAGGTCATGCGGCTCGTGCGCCCGCTGCAGTGCCTGCAGGGCGCCGATCATCTTGCCACGGCCCGCCAGCGCGGCACCACCGGCATCGGCGCGGAATTCACGCCGGCGCGAGAACCACATCACGATGATCGAGGCCAGGATGGACAGGAATATCTGGGCGACGATGGAAGTAATGTAATAGGCCGGGCCGTAGCCGCGTTCGGTCTTGAACACCACCCGGTCGACGACGTGACCGACCACCCGCGACAGGAAAATCACGAAGGTATTCACCACACCCTGGATCAGCCCCATGGTCACCATGTCGCCGTTGGCCACGTGCGTGATCTCGTGGCCCAGCACGGCCTCGACTTCGTCAGAACTCATGTTCTGTAACAGCCCGCTGCTGACCGCCACCAGGGCGCTGTTGCGGCGCATGCCGGTGGCAAAGGCGTTTGGCTCAGGCGCGTTGAAAATGCCGACTTCCGGCATATCGATACCCGCCTCCCTGGCCTGGCGCGATACGGTATCCACCAGCCACTGCTCGGTACGGTTCGCCGGTTTTTCGATCAGCTGCACGCCCATGGAGCGCTTCGCCATGAACTTGGACATGGCCAGCGAGATAAAGGAGCCGCCAAAGCCGATGACCGCCGACATGACCAGCAGGGCCTGCAGGTTCAGGTCCACCCCGTTTTCGGCGAGGATGCCCTCGATACCCAGCAGCTGGAAGACCACGCTGATCAGTACCAGCACGGCGGCATTGGTTGCCAGAAACAGTAAAATTCGCATCATGACCGGTTTCCTTGAATTGACAATTGGCAACCCATATCAGGGTTGCTGTTGTTACAACTATCCACTGCTTCTATTAGTGGGGCCGGCAGCAAAATAATTCAATGACCGGCTGAACTTTCTGCTTTCTGTGCTATCTTACTATTCGTTACTTGGGGGCGACCTGGCTTCGACGTGGGTTGCAAAACCTTAGGTGCATGCCGAGGTGCAATGACCTCGTTAAACACGCTGCAAAACTTATAGTTGCCAACGACGACAACTACGCACTCGCAGCTTAAACCCCTGTAGGGTGCCGTCCGACTGAAGCCGTGCTTGTGCGTTCAGATTCCGGGCGTCGACTCTCACAAGATCGCGATGAAGCTCGTTCGGGGTGGATTCGTTAAAACCTTACCGGACTCGCTGGTTGTCTTCCCTGCCCGTCGGGTAGCGGCCAGTTAAATTAATAGACGCGGATAAGCATGTAGAGCCGAAGGCGGAGTACTTGCGGACGCGGGTTCGATTCCCGCCGCCTCCACCATATAAACGAAAATGCCACCCTTGCGGTGGCATTTTCGTTTATGGCTGCAGATTTATCCCGGGCGCAAGCACAAAGGGCAAAGCTTATCTTATTGAAATTATGGAACTTATCATAAACCCTCGAATCCGTAAGTTAACCGTAGGTCACTCTGGACTATGCTTTACCTAACGAATATTTCAAGTATTCGTCTCCGTAAATTCATCCCCGACCGTTTTTTCGATCGGGGATTTTTTTGCCCGGCCATCCACGCTGTTCAGCCACGATCAGTTGTTACCCGCGCCATCACGATGGCCGGAACAGCGCCCTGTGTCATAATTCGGCCACAGGCACGGGATGATCTCCCTCGGGAAGATGGCGTCCCGATTGGCCTCTGATGAATCTTGTCGGGGAATTGGTCAACGATGCAGGATATTGCGCTCACTCCGCTGGATCTTTGCGTCATCGCAATCTACTTCCTGCTGGTATTCATTATCGGATTCCGCGTAGCGCGGCGGACGCACAGTGCCGACGACCTGTTCCTTGCCGGTCGCCGCCTGACCTGGATACCCATCGGACTGTCCCTGTTCGCTTCCAATATTTCCAGCACCACGCTGATCGGCCTGACCGGTGCAGCCTATACTTGGGGGATTGCGGTTGCGAACTACGAGTGGATGGCGGCTCCCATCCTGGTGTTCTTTGTTATCTTCCTGGTGCCGCTATACCTCGATGCGCGCATCGGTACGGTGCCTGAATTCCTGGAATACCGTTTCAACCGGCGAGTCCGCATCTACTTCTCGCTGCTGACGATCTTCGCCAACATCGTTGTCGACACCGCCGGCACCCTGTTCGCGGGGGCCATTGTGCTGGGTGTGTTCATACCGGGACTCGACATCGTGACGGCAGCACTCATCCTCGCTGCCATTGCCGGAATCTATACGGCTGCCGGCGGCCTCGCCGCGGTGGTCTACACCGATGTACTGCAGGCAATAATTCTGCTGGCCGGTTCCGCCATCGTGGCGATACTTGCCTTCGCCCAGCTGGATTTCTCCTGGACGCGACTGGTGGCGGAAGCCCCGCCGCAACATCTGTCGCTGATGCTGCCGCTCGCCGATGACAACCTGCCCTGGCTGGGAACCCTGGTGGGGGTGCCGGTACTGGGTTTCTATTTCTGGTGCACCAACCAGTTCATCGTGCAGCGCGTGCTGGGTGCACGTGACATCCTCAATGCGCGCCGCGGTGCGCTTTTTGCCGGCCTGCTGAAGCTGCCCGTCCTGTTTCTGATGGTGCTGCCCGGCGTAATGGCGGCGATTTTCATGCCGGGACTGCCACAGGGTGACGCGGTATTCCCCGCGCTGGTTGGCACCCTGCTGCCGGCAGGACTGGCCGGTCTCGTTATGGCGGCACTGGTCGCAGCACTGATGTCCAGTATTGACTCGACCCTGAACTCGGCCGCGGCGCTGGTGACACTGGATCTAGTCAAGCCATTGCGACCCGGGCTGTCACCACGCCAGACAGCATGGCTGGGGCGCTGCGTCATCGTGATCGTCATGCTGCTGTCGGCGCTGGTTGCCCCGGCTATCGGGCGCTTCGAGGGCCTGTTTCACTACCTGCAAACGGCGCTGGCATTCCTGGTGCCACCAGTCGTGGTGATTTTTCTCTATGGCATATTCTGGCGACGAGCCGGGGCCAACGCGGCGCTGGCAACACTCATAGGCGGGCATGCCGTATCGGCAGCCTGTTTTGTTGCGATGCTGACAGGGATGCTGGAGCTGCACTTCACCCTGATAGCAGGGCTGATCTTTGCAGTGAGCAGCCTGATCTTTTTGCTGGCCGGACTGCTGACTGTTGCGGCAATACCGGAAGCAGTGGCGCAATATACATGGCGCCGCGAAATCATGCAGCCAACGTATACGGGTGCATGGTGGCTAGACTATCGCTTCCTGGCAGCAACCCTGATTGCCCTGACGGTTTGGCTGGTCGTTGCTTTCTGGTAGCGGGACAGGCAGTGCGCCGCAACTGCCTGACTGACATGGCCCGGCAGATGCGCTAGGCGAAATCCAGTTCCGGCCCCAGAATGAATTCGACCGTTTCAAAACCGTGGTCTTCCAGCATTGCCGCTATATCGTCCCAGTCGTAGTCCGGGTTGTCTTCCTCGACACGCGCAATCAGGCCGGTCGCATGCCGAAAGGCCTCGTGCGCCTCGATGTCATCGGGCACCCGTACCAGCCTTATGGCTGCAGCGTTTCCGGCCGGCAGGATCATCAAGGTTTCGCTCATTGCTGTCTCCTGAGAGTGACCGGGTCACTCCATCAGTCATGGGATCATTCGAAAACCGGGGCGAGCCGGCAACACCAGCACTCAATGCGGCTTGCCCACAGGCATAAAGCCGGGTTGCTGATGGCATACGCCAGCGCCGGCGACTGCCTGCAGAGGGTTGCTTCTCAGGCCAGCTCTGGCTCAGCCTGCCTCAGAAGCCCCCGCCCTGGCGGTAGTACGGTGCAGCGCCTCCGGCACCCGGTCCGCCACGGCCGTAACCGGGACCACCGCGCGGGTAGCCCTGATATTCACCCTGGCCACCCTGCTCATCAACCTGAGCAGGTGGTGTATAACCCTGACCGCCGCGACCATAACCCGGACCACCACGCGGGTAGCCCTGGTATTCACCCTGTCCACCCTGCTCATCAGCCGGCGCAGGTGGTGCATACCCCTGACCGCCACGGCCGTAACCCGGACCACCCTGACCATAACGATACTGGTTACGGTAGCGGTTGCGTTCCTGCCGGGACCCGCCCTGTCCGCTGCCCATGCGCATGCCCTGACTGGAATCCTGAGGATAATCATCCCGGGTGCAAGGTCCGTCACCCCGGCACGGCTGTCCCCGGCCGCCGCCACCATAGCCGGGGTAATACCCGGAATCCCGGTCAGCGTTGCGGCTGCCACCGGAACCCATGCTCATCCCGGCAACCGCCGAACCACCAACAGCCGCGAGGGCGACTGCAACCAGCAAACTTCTAGCAATACGTGAATTCATTACCACACTCCTTCTGGGAAAAACCGTCTGGACCGGAGCTCACACCCGACCGGCCGACTACATGTACGCACGAGTATCCCACACGCATCAGCCGTGCGCACCGAATATCGGTCCCGGCCCAGGTACCGCAAATCCTGGCCTGGCGTACTCACTTGATACCGCATTAAATCTACCATTATGCGCCTCTGTCCAAGGGTTACATTGACATTCATCAAGACGCTATCATGCACCCTGCAGCAACAGCCAGCAGAAACGCAGGGACCCAAATGAAACGTTATGCCGTTGCCCGGACCCTGCCCTGGTCCTGTGAGCAATTGTTTGACCTCGCCGCAGATGTCGCCAGCTACCCGGAATTTCTTCCCGGCTGGGTGGACGTCCAGATCCTCGAGCAGACAGCGCAGCGCTTGCGCGTACGCCAGCGACTGGGCCTGGGGCCGGTGAACCACACCTTCACCAGCAGCGCTGAACTGCAGCGCCCGCGGCAGGTCCTCATCAGCACGCAGGAGGCGCCTTTTCAGCACCTTCACATCCAGTGGCAGTTTGAGGAACACATGGAGGGCGGCTGCCGGGTATCGCTGGCCGTTGAACTGGAAACAGGCGGCAGCCTGTTCGAAACGGCGCTTGCCGGGCTGTTCGAGGTAACGACGCCGGAAATTATCGCGCGCTTTGAACAGCGCGCCAGGCAACGCTATGGCCTGGCGCAAAACACCGTCAGCCCGGAATGATGCAGCCACAACCGGAACCGGCACCACCGACCGGCCCTGAAAGCAACTCGCCGTTGCGGATGGCACGCTGCTATTTCATGGCAACACGTCCCATGTTCCTCACCGCTTCGTTACTTGCCGTCATCACCGGGACCAGTCTGGGCTGGCACTCCGCGGGCCGGCTGGACATAGCCGCGGCATTGCTTGCCTTGCTGATCATTGCGCTGCTGCAGGCCGCCGCCAACGTCCTGAACGATGTCTATGACGAACTGAACGGAGCCGACCGCCTGAACACGCAACGCATCTTTCCCTATACCGGGGGATCACGCTTTATTCAGAACGGTGTCCTGACACTGGGGCAAATGCGCAACTGGGGGCTGCTGCTGCTGTCACTGGCGACGCTGCTGGGACTCGGACTGGGAGCCTACCGGGGAATCACCATCCTGGGGCTCGGCATGGCCGGCATCGGTCTCGGGGTACTCTACTCTGCGCCACCGGTACAACTTGCTGCGCGCGGACTGGGTGAACTGGCGGTTGCTGCCGGGTTCGGCCTGCTGCCGGTCTGCGGGGCGGCATGGCTGCAAAGCGGGCGGTTCGAATTGCCGGTACTGTTACTCTCGATTCCCGTCAGTTGCTGGGTAGCCAACATTCTGCTGATCAATGAAGTTCCTGATGCACACAGCGACGCCGCAGCCGGGAAACGGACACTGGTGGTCCGCCTTGGCATGCAGGGCGCCAGTCGTCTCTATACGGTCCTGGGTGTTATCGCCTTTGCCTGTGTCGGACTCACGGTTATGACCGGGAGCCTGTCTCCCTGGGCGCTGCTGCTGCCTGCCCTGCTGTTGCCGCTCGGACTGCTGAACGGACGCAGGATCGCGACCGCGACCCATGACACCGCTGAGCTGAAACCGTCGATAGAAAAGACGCTGGCCATCCATGCCGCCGGATGCCTCTGGCTGGCTGGCTGTATCTGGTTCTGATCCTGGCGGGAATCCATGTCAGGGCAGCCCCGCTGCAGCGGGCGCAAGCCACCTGCCCATTACGAATAATCAGTGGAATACAGCAAACATCCTGAGAATTACACACTAAAACTCGATAACTTACTGTAAGTTATATAGATATTTCCAATAATCACCCTCCCTTGAAACCGATATCCTGTTCTAAATGACCTGGTTATAACCTCCTGACTCCCCGCCCTGGTAAAGCCTCGGCACCCGGAAACCCCCATTTCCAACCCTGCCAGAATTTACATATCTATCTGTATTATATGTAGTAATTTATTCTTTTTCGAGTCGACACCACAAGGAACTTAAAGGATTGCGATATGTCATAGTTATATCAGAATATTGTGATATGCTTATCCGCATATACGATGTATTGGGAGAGCCAATATGAACATGACAACATTGCTACGCACCCTGACCCTTCTCGGGGCGATATTGCTCCTGCCGGTGAGCAGTTTCGCCGAGGATGGTGAACTGTGCGCGCCGTTCATGGATGGCAAGGTAGACGAGTCGTTGCTGGCAACGATGCTCTCGGCCGCCAAGGAGGGCCACCTGTACCGCATCGATAAGGACACCTCCAGCGTGGGATTCTGCGTTGACAGCCAGTTGGCGCGTATCGAGGGAGAATTCAAGGAATTTCAGGGTGGTATGGCGCTGAATCCGGTCGCCAGGAAGGATGGCCAGACACTGGTCGCCATCAGGACGGCAAGCGTCGAGACCAAGAGTGCCTTTATCAAGAGCATGATCAAGGGCGAAAACTTTTTCGACGTGGAGAACAATCCTGAAATCCTGTTTGTCAGCGACAAGCTGGAATGGACCAGCAAGGACACGGCCGAGTTAAAGGGCAATCTCACGATGCGGGGCACGACCAAACCAGTGATATTTCATGTCAGCCTGATACCGGTATCCGGTAAAAGCGACGGCCAGGCGGAAAAGGTCCTGGTAAAGGCGACCGCAAAGGTCAGCCGCGCACGGTTCGGGATGACGGCACTGACCTCGCTGATCAGCGACGATGTCCAGTTGTGCATGACGGTAGAGGCCATGAAATATCAGGCCATCAACTTCCAGGCAGGAAACGGTGAACATTAACCCGGATGCAGCCCCGCCTGTCCTGCAGGCGGGGTTGCAATGATTAAAGATAATCGTTGCCAGTATGCGCGGCTATCGGTAACGTCTCACCGGAGCAGCAACATACCCTGCCCCGGCGCGCGATCACCGCGACAAGCTGAATTATCTGCATACAAATCTGATTGCAGACAGGAACGATCCGGGCACCCCCGGAGCAGTAGAGGCCTTGACGACCATGTTGATGCAGGCGATAATGAGAACAATTCTCAATTGCACAAATGACGTGGACATGAAAATACAACCGGATGGTGAACTGAACCTCTCCTGCCTGCGTAAGGGTCAGACAGGCATGATCCTGGGCATCCATGCCCCGGACGGTACCCGCCAGCGCATGCAGTCGATGGGACTACGCACCGGCCACGAGGCCGAGGTCATTCGTTGTTCCCGCCTTGGCCCGATGCAGATCCGCATCGGCAGCGTGCATCTCATCATGCGCCGCAGTGATGCGGCACGCGTCTCCATCTCCTCACATCTGTGAAACGACTTGCCATCGTCGGCATGCCCAATACGGGCAAGTCGACCTTTTTCAATCGCCTTACCGGATCATCTTCACGCGTTGGCAACTGGCCGGGGGTAACGGTTGAACTGCTGAGTGCGCGCGTGGTGCTCGGCGGCGAGAGCGTCGAAGTTGTCGACCTGCCCGGAATATATGACCTGCACGGCTTCTCGGACGATGAACAGATCGTCCGCGACTTCATCGAAAACAACCCCGTAGACCTGATTGGCGTCATCGTCAACGCCACCCAGCTCGACCATCAACTCCCGATGGCACTGCAGTTTTGCAAGCTTGGATTGCACCCGATCATCCTGATCAACATGATCGATGAAGCGGATAAACTGGGTATGCGCATCGACGCGAAGGCACTGGCCGAAGGCATCAAGTGCCCGGTGCGACTGCTCAGCGCACGCCATGGAACGGGCTTCATCGAAGCGCGCGAAACCATTACCGACATTATCGGAAAGTCCAGCCCGGTACCGCTAATCCAACTGCGGCAGAACCTGCATGCCGATGACGAACTGGTGAAATACGCCGAATCCCTGACTAGCCGCTGCATCTCGGCACCAAGCAGGGTCGTGCGCGAAATGACGGAACGAATCGACCGTATCCTGCTGCACCCGGTGCTCGGCCTGCCACTGTTTTTTCTGACCATGTTCCTGGTATTTCAGGCGGTCTATACACTGGGAGCCCCGCTGCAGGACGCGGTCGCATTCCTGCTGGATGCCTTTCGCGGCTGGGCGCTGGAACCGCTTGCCACCAGGATTCCGGCAGGCCTCTATGGATTTCTGGTCGATGGACTTTACGACGGCATCGGCACCGTCGCCTCATTTGTCCCCGTCATCATCCTGTTCTTCTTTTTCATGGCCGTGGTCGAGGACAGCGGCTACCTGGCACGGGCTGCCTTCCTGACCGACTCGCTCATGGCACGCATGGGACTGGATGGCCGCGGCTTCGTGATGCTGTTGATGGGATTTGGCTGCAACGTACCGGCTCTGATGGGTACCCGGGTCATGCGCAGCCGCGCCCTGCGTTTGCTGAGCATGCTGGTGATTCCGTTTTCCCTGTGCTCGGCACGGCTGCAGGTCTTCATCTTCATCACCACCGCGCTGTTTTCCCCGCGCGAGGCACCGCTGGTGCTGTTCTTCCTTTACCTGGCCAGCTTTGCCTCGGCTTTCCTGACAGCCCTGGTCTTCGGCAGACGCTACCGCAGCGACGAACCCTTCGTCATGGAACTCCCGCCCTATCGCCCGCCGGTGCTCAAGCAAGTCCTGTTGCGCGGCTGGCACGAGATCCACCACTTCCTGCGGCGTGCCAGCACGTTCATCGTCACGGGTGTGGTCCTGGTATGGTTGCTCACGCATTACCCCGCAGGCAGCACGCCCGGTGGTGCCGGCACCTACGCCAATATGCTCGGTCAATGGCTAACCCCGGTGCTGGACCCGATCGGCATCAGCCCGGACATGTCGATCATTCTGCTGTTCGGTTTCGTGGCCAAGGAAATCGTTATCGGTGCCCTGGTGGCGATGACCGGCCTGGACGGCGGTGCCCTCGCCGGCTACCTGGCGACACAGATGGATACCGTCCAGGCCATCAGTTTCATGCTGTTCGTGCTGCTGTATACGCCCTGCCTGTCCACCCTGGCCACCCAGCTGAGTGAATCACGCAGCTGGAAATTCACCGCCTACAGCCTGGCATGGTCGCTGTCCCTCGCCTGGGTGGCGAGCTTCAGCTTCTACCAGATCGCACGCCTGCTCGGCTACTGACAGAATCCGCCAATTTCCGGTTTTCACCCTTGAAAGCCGTCTTGTCGCCCCTATGTATGGGGTATGTCAGCTGTGACAAACCGGATTCAGGAGGCAAGACCATGTCATTGATACGTTACCAGCCGATCAACCTGTTTGATAATTTCAACGACGAGATTAATCGTCACATTGGAAACATGCGCAGCAAGGCGGCTGCCAATCAGGAATGCAACCAGGCTCCGGCCGTGGATATTCGCGAGCAGGAAAACAGCTACCTGCTGTCAGCGGATATCCCCGGGGTGGACCGTGAGAATATCGAGATCACCCTGGAGGACGGGGTGTTGACTCTCAAGGGTGAACGTCGCGAAGAAGACGCGACAAACGGTCAGGTATACCGCCGCAGGGAGCGCGCGCAGGGTACCTTCATGCGGCAATTCACCCTCCCCGAGACCGTCGACACGCAAAACATCAGCGCGACGGTGAAAGACGGTGTTCTGGATGTGGTGATTCCAAAGCAGGCAAAACCGCAGCCGACCCGGATCACCATCAACTAGTCCGCACTACCTGAACAGGTTCGCCCACAGAGGGCGGGCCTGTTTTCATTGCCCCAGTCAATAAACGGTGCCTGGATATGAAGCAGTACTCTGAAGCCTGCGAGCAGAACCGGACACCCATTCTGAAGATCCTGAAAGACGAATTCTCGAATGCGCACCAGGTACTGGAAATCGGCAGCGGCACCGGGCAGCATGCCGTTTATTTCAGCCAGCACCTGCCGCATCTGCAGTGGCAAACCAGCGACCTTGAGGAAAACCATGCCAGCATCTGTGCATGGCTGGCGGAAGCCGAACACGCAAATGTATTACCGCCACTATTGCTGGACGTCTGCCGTGATGAGTGGCCTGCGGAACAATTCGACGGCATATTCAGCGCCAACACAACACACATCATGAGCTGGCCAGCCGTTGAAAGCATGTTTGCAGGTATCGGGACGCGGCTGGACAGGCAGGGCCGCTTCTGTCTTTACGGGCCCTTCAACTATGGCAACCAATATACCAGTAGCAGCAACCAGAACTTTGACCGGTGGCTGAGAGACCGCGACGCCAGGAGTGGCTTGCGGAATTTCGAGGACCTGGATGAACTGGCAGGAATGCAGGGAATGATACTGCGGGCAGACCACGAAATGCCGGTCAACAACAGGCTGCTGGTCTGGGAGAAATACTGAGCAGGTCCGTTACCAAGGCCGTCCGTAACGACCATCCCTTCCGGCACATCACTCCCGCGCCTGGCCCAGGCCAGCCTCTCGACCGGTTCCCGGTCTCACCTTCTCCCTGTAGGCAAAAAAACAGCCGGCCCGGGTTTCCCGGGGCCGGCTGGCGGGTAACTTCACGAGTGACGGTGTCGGGGCCGCCAGCAAACGAGGTCAGTTTTCGATCTGTGAAACCACCCAGGGGACCATGATGATCGCAAACACTGCAGCAACGATGTATTCCCTGGTGCCGCTGAATACCTCGAGCATACTGAGGGTCGGGTCCCCTGCGAGGTAAATCAGGCACAAAATTGCAAATAGCTTGTTCATAACCATCTCCTGCAAAAACCGGTAACACTGTTGATTATGCTATCGGCAGTGACATGCAAACTTCCGTGACCTGTAGCGGGTTTCTGTGTGAGCGGTGTCGCAAAACATGCAAATACTGCCGCTGCAAGGCCACAAAGGTATCTACTGGAGCAAGAGAGATGCCGCGGGCAGTCAACCCGCGTAGGCTAGACAGATTCGGTGTCAGATTTGCCTGTCGGCAGACGGACTTCGTGCGTCCCGGAGTCCCGGCCACTGCTGTCCTGGCGGGCAGCAACCATCTGGATACTCCGTTCATCCATCAGGTCCTGCAGGCTGATGTCATTGAGGAACTCGAATATCTGGTGGCTGAGTTCATCCCAGAGCTCATGCGTCAGACATTGCTGCCCATCGTGACAATTGGTGGCACCACTGCAGCGCGTGGTGTCAACGGCCTCATCGACAGCGGCAACAACCTCGGAAACTGCAATTTCGTCAGCCGGTCGTGCAAGGGAATATCCGCCACCCGGTCCGCGGGTACTGCACACCAGTCGATGTTTGCGCAAGCGGGTGAACAATTGTTCCAGGTAGGAGAGGGAAATATCCTGGCGCCGGGATATGTGCGCCAGTGTTACCGGCCCCGCTTCGGAATGGAAGGCAAGGTCCAGCATGGCTGTGACCGCATAACGCCCTTTACTTGTCAGTTTCACGAAGACCTTCCTGGTTAGCTGGTTCGCTCAAAAGTCGCACAACACACTGGACACGTCAAGAATTGGAAGATGATTTTTCCTCTTCCGCGACAGACTCAACAGCCGCATCAATTTCCTTGTTTTCTACGTGCTTTAACAGGCATGAGTCGAGGTTCGGCAACGAAACATCACCGATTTCGGCACCCAGTTCCTTCAGCCCGCGACACATATCCTCCAGCCGCTGATCCATGGCGTGGATATGATCCAGAATCCCGTTCACCGCGGTCGCAACCGGGTCCGGCATATCACTGGTAGCACCGTAGGCATCAAACCCCATTTTCTTTGCGATCGCCTGGCGCCTTGCATCCGGTTCCTTGGCACCACCGACCAGACGTCCCGGCACCCCCACCACGGTCATCCCGCCGGGCACGCTCTTGAGCACGACAGCATTGGAGCCAATACGTACGCCGTCTTCTATGACGATCGGACCAAGAACCTTTGCGCCGGCACCGATAACAACGTTATTCCGCAATGTCGGATGACGCTTGCCCTTGTCCCAGCTGGTACCGCCGAGCGTGACTCCATGATACAGGGTGCAATCATCACCGATCTCGGTAGTCTCACCGATAACCACACCCATGCCATGGTCAATAAAGAACCGCCGTCCGATCACCGCGCCAGGATGGATCTCGATACCCGTATACCAGCGGGCAATATTGGAAAATACGCGTGCCAGCCATTTCAGCCCATGGACCCACAACCAGTGGGTCAGGCGATGCATCATCACCGCATGAATGCCTGGATAGGTTGTCAGTACATCAAAGGTATTGCGCGCCGCGGGATCGCGGTCAAATACACAGCTGATGTCTTCACGGATTCTGCTAAACATAGTCCTGGAATTCAGTCAGGGAACCTTGCTGTTACCATAGCCGCAGCCGGAGCAAACAACAAGACAAACCCGGCAGTCAGCGCAGGATGGGCGCAGCCATATCACGACTTGCGTTCCTGCCCCTGCAGCGCAGCTGTCAGGATGCCGCGCAGAATATTGATCTCGTTGCTGTCAGGGCGGGCACGGTTGAACAGGCGCCGCAAGCGGCGCATCAGGTGGCGGGGATTCTGCGGGTCGAGGAAATCCAGTTCAACAAGGGCATGTTCGAGATGCGCATAGAAGCGCTCCATTTCATCGGCTGACACTGTGGCATGCTCGACCTCCTTGCCACCCTCCTCCTGCCCGAGATGCGCAACCAGAATCTCGTAACAGATGATCTGCACGGCAGCCGCCAGATTGAGTGAGCCGTACACCGGGTTGGTCGGTATCTGTACCAGGAAATGACAGCGGTCTATCTCCGCATTGCTCAGGCCTGACTGTTCGCAACCGAAGACAATGGCCACATCGCCCTGCCGGCTTTCGGCAGATACCTTGCGGGCACACTCACGGGGATCCACGACCGGACAGGGAATACTGCGGGTACGTGCACTGGCGCCAATCACCAGCCGGCACCCGGCCAGCGCGGCATCGATACCGGACTCCAGCCGGGCATTGGCCAGCACGTCATCAGCCCCCGAAGCACGGGCGGTCGCCTCGGCATCCGGGAAACGCTTTGGATCAACCAGCACCAGCTGCGTCAGGCCCATGGTCTTCATGGCGCGAGCGGCCGCACCGATATTCCCGGGGTGGCTGGTATTGCTCAGAATGACGCGAATGCCGGCTAGCATGACGGATGTGATCCGGTACTTGCTGCCGACACAGAAGCGTGCTGTTTTATTCCTGTCTTTGTCATGTTGTCATTCTCCCGGGGCCGGCATCTGGATGCCACTGCCATGACCCAATGCCGCGACCGGAACTCAGGCTCTGTCAAAGGGAAACGCAATAACATCATGCAGGCCCTGCTTTGCGCCGGCGATCAGCAACAGCCTGTCGATCCCCAGTGCCACGCCGGCACAGTCAGGCAGACCGGACTCCAGTGCCGCGAGCAGGTGTTCGTCAATGCGAACCGCCCCGTCACCGGATTCGCCGCGACGTCCACACTCCGCCATGAAGCGCTGCCGCTGTTCGCCGGCGTCGGCAAGCTCGTGAAAGCCGTTCGCCAGTTCAATGCCGTCGAGGTATACCTCGAAGCGTGATGCAAGTGATGGGTTGCCAGGTCGCAGACGGGCAAGTGCCGCCTGCGACGCAGGATAGTCCCGCACAAACACCAGTCCGGATCCCAGCCGGGGTTCAATGACATGGGTCAGCATCAGATCCAGCCAGGGATCCAGATCAACGGCCGACAGACCCACCGGGGCAACATCATGCCGGGAAAGCAACAGGGATTGCAGCTCGCTCACCGTAACGGTGAAAGGGTCCACCCCGGCAAACTCACGAAACAGGTCCCGGTAGGTCCAGTGATTGACGCAGGACAGCGGTGCAATCTCATCCAGTATTTCGCGCAGCAGGCGCTCGACCTCGTCCATCAGGTCAAGGTGGTCGTAACCGGTGCGATACCACTCCAGCAAGGTGAATTCAGGGTTATGCAGGCTGCCGTATTCACCATCCCGGAACACCTTGCAGATCTGGTAAATCGATCCGGCACCCGCCGCCAGCAGGCGCTTCATGGGAAACTCGGGGGAGGTCTGCAGAAAGCAGCTCGTTCCAGAACGCGGCCCGGGGCCGTGGTAGGTCGTTGCAAAACTCTGCAGCGCGGGATCCGTGGCCGCAGCCCCGGAAAGCGCCGGCGTATCGACCTCGAGGACCTCATGACGTGAAAAAAATGCGCGTATACGAGCCAGGATTTCTGCCCGCAGCCGCAGCATCTCCAGCGAGGCCGCAGGCCTCCAGTCAATCATTGATGACGGCAAGGTACCCGCCTGCTTGCGAAGGCTGGCGGCTACTCCTTGGCCCGGGCGACATATTCACCGGTACGGGTGTCTATCCTGAGGGCCTCGCCGATATCGATAAACAGGGGAACCCGGACCACGGCACCGGTTTCCAGGGTAGCCGGCTTGCCACCGCCGCCCGAGGTATCACCACGCACGCCGGGATCAGTCTCGGTCACGGTAAGAATGACAAAATTCGGCGGTGTCACCAGCAACGGGGTCCCGTTCCAGAGCGTCACCAGGCAGACATCCTGCTCCTTGAGCCACTTTGCCGCATCACCGACAGCCGCCTCGCCGGCCGCCAGCTGTTCATAACTCTGCGGATCCATGAAATGCCAGAATTCTCCGTCATTGTAGAGATACTGCAACTCCACCTCCATGACATCGGCGGACTCGACAGACTCGCCCGACTTGAAGGTACGTTCGATAACGCGGCCGGTTTTGAGGTTGCGGATCTTGACCCGGTTGAACGCCTGCCCCTTGCCCGGCTTGACGAACTCGTTTTCAATAATGGCGCATGGATCGCCATCTATCATTATTTTCAGACCGCCCTTGAATTCATTGGTGCTGTAAGATGCCATGTCGCCTGGATCTACCCTGGTTACTGAATCAATGGAAAAAACGCCCGTAATCATACCCCGAATGGAGGCGTCGGAACACCGGCCGCTCTGGCAGCAACTGCTGTCACAGGGTATCCGCTCAAGCGATGAATTACTTGCCCTGCTGGGAATAGACCCGGCGGAGCTGGAAACCCGGCTGCCAGGCGGCGACTTCCCGCTACGGGTGCCACTGGGTTTTGCCAGGCGCATGACCCGGGGTGACCGTCATGACCCGCTGTTACTGCAGGTGCTGCCGACGGCTGCAGAATCAGAGCAAACTCCCGGCTACCTCTGCGACCCGCTGGGTGAACTGGACGCCATGCCGGTACCGGGGCTGCTGCACAAGTACCGGGGGCGCGCCCTGCTCACCGTCACCGGTGCCTGCGCCATACATTGCCGTTACTGTTTCCGCCGGCATTTCCCGTACAGTGACGCCAACCCGACCAACGGAAACCTGCAGGACAGTCTTGCCTATCTAAGGCAGCAGACGGATATTGGTGAAATCATACTCAGCGGCGGTGATCCGCTCACACTGAGTGATGCCCGTCTGCAGTCACTGACGGAACAGCTTGCAACCGTACCGCAGCTGCACACCCTGCGCATTCACACCCGCCTGCCTGTTGTCTTGCCGGAGCGGGTCGATCCGGGCCTGCTGGCATGGATCGGTCAACAAAGCCTGCAGGTCGTCATCGTCGTGCACTGCAACCATCCCAATGAAATCGACTCCTCCGTCACAACAGCGCTGCGGCAACTCAGGAGCACCGGTGCCACCGTGCTGAACCAGTCGGTCCTGCTGCATGGCGTGAATGACGACGCCGCAACGCTGATCAGGTTAAGCGAGGTTCTGTTTGCAGCCGGCGTCCTTCCCTACTACCTGCACCTGCTGGACAAGGTGCAGGGTGCCGCGCAATTTGCGGTCAGCCAGGACACCGCGAGGGATCTGCTTGCTGCAGTGCGTGCGGCCTTGCCCGGTTACCTGGTGCCGCGCCTCGTAAGTGATATTCCGGGCCAACGCAGCAAGACGCCACTGTGAAGCCCGGCCAGATAAGCCGTACGCACCTGCAGGGTCGCTGCATGAAACTGGAATCACCGCCCCAGCCGTTTATACTGCTTGCAATAGGCCCGCGTCTTCTGTAATCCTGAGACCATGCAAGGAACCTGTGAATCGAAATGGATCTAGACCTGCCACGCCGGGAAAAACCCGGCAGACTCTCCTTCAATACCAGCACCCCGGCCATCCAGGCATGGGTTGACGACCTGCCCCTGCTGAATACCGGAAAAACCCTGGAGCTGGTCAGCGGCGCACTGGACCAGATCAACAAGCTCGATATCCCGCCCCTGCAGCGTCATGAAGCACTCGAGCTGCTGTCTACTTCGGTCATGTGCGTCTCCGACGCCCTGAAAAAGGGCTTTCTTGGCAAGCAACTGCCCCTGCAGGCTGACAGCCTGCAACAGGCAAAACAGGTGATCGAACTCTGCAACCGCATGGCCAGCGGTTACCGGATCGTGGTTGATGATGCCGGCAGTAACGAGGCCCAGCGCCCGTTGCTGTGCACTGCCATTCACCGGGCCCTGCGCTACCTGAGCGAGGTCTTGCTGACCAACTACCAGATCTACGTTCCGTATCCGGACGGGCTGTGGGGCATCATTCACGCACTCTTCGGACTGGCCGAGGAACTCCGGCTGTCGACACTGCCCGTCACCGACAACACCCTGCATGCCGCCGCCAGCAGCAGCATCGAAACAATCTACAAGCAGTGCCTGCTGCTGTCTCTCGCCTGCCCCTACCGTATGCGCCAGAACGAGATTCATTATGTCTACAACGGCCTGCTGGAGTGGGCGACTGCGAGCCGGCTGAACCAGATAAACGATACACAGAAACTTGGCCTGTTTGCGGTCAACCTGCGCGCTGATCTGCCACCCGCCTATCGGGCATTGCACGACGACCTGCCGGCAGGCGACAACTGGCGCATTCTCGATACTTCCGAAATGGCCCACAGGATGCAGCAGGCAATCTCCGGTCAGGCAGGAAACCAGGGCAAGGCGTCCGGCCTTGGGGATGCCCAGACCATGCAACGGCTGATGCTCGCCTGGGGCATGATGCCGAAACGCAAATTCAGCCGCTACCGCCAGGATGCAAGCATCCGGCTGGTCATGGGGCTGAATTCAATTCACCAGTTGTCCGCGGCCCCGGCAGTCGAGGAGGATGACGAGCATAATGGAATAGCCGAAACCATCCACGACCACCAGTACCTGCAGGACCCGACCTTCGAAAAGACAACCCGCATCAGTACAGAAATGCGGGGGGGGGTCAGGAGCGGCACCAGCGGGACTGCATCCGGATCGCCGGATAAATTATTTCGGGGTGCCTACTCGGCTGCCGGCAACAGTGCCAACCCGGTCGAGTTGTGGAAAATGGAGAATATGAGCGCCGGCGGTTTTTGCATGCTCTGGGACAGTGAATATGCGTCCAGCGCCCAGGTTGGTGAACTGGTTGCCATCATGCCCCGGGAGGAGGAGAACAAGGACAACTGGCAACTGGGCGTCATCCGCTGGATGAAGTTCACGCCGGAGCACGGACTCGAACTGGGTATCCAGTTGCTGGCACCCGGCGCTACAGCAGTATGGGCCTATATCTGTGAAGACGATGTCCACATCAGCAACAAGCTGCAGGGCATCCTGCTCCCGGAGATCAAGGCCCTCAACCAGCCGGCCAGCCTGCTGCTGCCCTCGCTGCCGTTCCGAACCGGCTGTATCTCGACGCTCGAAGACCACGACAGAAAAGAAGCCATCATCCTGACACGACAACTGGAAAACACCGGCACCTTCGCACAATACAACTTTACCCCTGCGGTGGATAAAGAGCAGTCCGGACCCTGAGAACAAAGCCCGGAAAACAGCTCAGTACAGTGCTATAAATGGCTCCGGGTATTCGACGTGGCCGCCCCCGGCAAGGTTGCCCGGTACGATTTCCATAACAGTCAGCGCATACTCCGGTGCCGGCAGATTGCAGGTCACATGCAGGTCTTTCGCCAGCACGAAACCAAAACGCTTGTAGTATTCAGGGTGCCCCAGCACAACAATCGCGCCGTAGCCCTTCTCCCCGGCCAGCGCGACACTGGCCTGGATGAGTTCCGAACCGATACCCCGGTGGCTCTGTGAGGGCACCACGGACATCGGCCCCAGCGCCAGCACATGCTTCTCCTCGCCATCCTTGCGGAACGGCACCCGGGTCAGCAGCACATGCCCGACGATTCGGCCGCCCAGTTCAGCGACCAGTGAAAGCTCACGGTTGTAGGTTGCCGATGCACGCAGCACGCTGACCAGGTTCGCCTCGGCCTCGCCGCCAAAAGCACTGATATGGACCACATCAATGGCGCGGATGTCTTCAGCGGTTTCGGGTCTGACGGTTATCGAATGCATGATTGTCTCCGGACTTGTTGTCAGGCCGGACTCCCGGCCTCTGTTTCAGATAAATAACAATTATTTTCAGTTGGTTGCATGCCTTCTGGAGAGCGCGTCGCAGGAAACACCCGACTCACGGCCATCCCGGAGGTGCCGGCACAGGCATCCAGTATATAGGGAGTCCTTCAGACTTCCATGCCAGTGCCGAAAAAATTGTAGTCGGGGTCCGTGATGCAGGCAAACCAGCCCGCATTTCGCGGCAAGTTGCAGTAACCAGGTAGCGAGGTCAGCAGTGACACACGGAGAGAATCTACGCGTCCTCATTTTCGAGGAAGACGCCAGTGCAGCGCAGTCACTGGCAAGCCTGCTGGGCAACTCGGGCCACCCGCTAAAACTGGATCACGTCAGCGAGGCCGGCAAGCTGGAGGCAGCCCTCGCAGCAGATCTTCCGGATATCCTGATCTGCGGTGCACGGCAAGCCTCCCCCGCTTTTGCAACCATGCAATCCCTGCTCGCCGGACGCGACCCGGAATTCCCGGTTATTACCGTCACCGACATCCATCCCGAAGGCACCATGACCGAGGCAAACCCGGCTGGCTCCACGCTGCTGGTTGCATACGACCGCCCGGACGAAATCAGGCGAGCCTTTTCCAGAGAGGTCGAAATCCTGGGACTACGCAGGAACCTGGACAGGCTTGAATGCAAACTGCGTGCAGCCGAACAGCGCTGCCATGCGTTTATCGAGCAATCGAGTGACGCCGTGGCCTACCTGCATGACGGCATGCATGTCTATGCCAACCGCGCCTACATGGATCTGTTCGCTATCAGTACCCGTGAAGACATCGAGGGCACCCCGATACTCGACATGGTTAACAGCAGTGAGCACGAGCATTTCAGGGGCTTTTTACGAGCTTACCAGCAGCAACCGGGAGCAGCGGAAACACTGCACATCCACTGCCTCAGGGCCGGCGGCGAACCCTTCGAGAGCAACATGGAATTCAGCCCGGCGGAACTGGATGGCGAGGCCTGCACCCAGGTCATTATCCGCCCCAGACACAGCACCGCCGAACTCGAGAAGAAACTGGACGCCCTGTCGCGCAATGACATCCTTACAGGCCTGTACAATCGCCAGCACTTCATGCGGGTACTCGGCAACTGTGTCAGCAACCAGCAACAGGATGCCGGGGCCTGCGCGCTGGTGTACATCCTGCTGGATAATTTCAAGACGATCCGTGAAAACGTCGGCGTCGCCGCAAGCGATTTCCTGCTGCGAGACCTTGCCGGGCTGGTGGAAGAACATGCCGACCGGGAGGATTGCGCTGCGCGGTTCGGTGAATATGCATTTGCTATTTTGCATTACGACAGCAGCAAGGAGAAAATCCAGGCACTGGGCGAGAGACTGTTGCATGACATTGCAGCGCATGTCTCGGAGATCGACGGCCATTCCCTCAACACCACCGGCAGTATCGGCATCTGCGCCATTACCGACCACTCGAACAATGCCCAGGATGTGCTGTCCCGTGCCGACCTGGCATGCGAGGTCGCCCGTTCCTCGGGGGGCAACCAGATACATACGCACAGCGTCGCCGTCGATGAACATCTGTCAGGTGATGATAACCGGCACTGGCACGAGGTCATCAGAAAGACCATTGATGAAAATCGTTTCTACCTGGTCTACCAGCCCATCATCAGCCTGAAAGGCAACAGCGGGGAACGCTATGAGGTCCTGCTGAGAGTGATCGACGAGGAAGGCCATGTAATCCTGCCCGGCCAGTTTTTCAGCATTGCGGAACAAACCGGGTTAAGTGGTGAAATCGATCGCTGGATCATCAACAGGGCCTTCAAACAGCTGGCGCAAATGCGCGAACAGGGCAGTGATGTTTCATTCTTCATCAAGTTATCCGGCACCACGCTCACCGACGCCAGTCTGCCCGACTGGATCAACCTGCAACTGGATCACTACCGGCTGGTCAGCGACGGCATTATCTTTGAAATACCCGAGCTCATCGCCGCCAGCCACCTGAAAGACTCGATGCTATTTGCCCGCTCCATGGAAAAAATTCATTGCAAGGTTGCACTTGAGCACTATGGCCGCAGCAACCAGCCGCAGTTACTGGATCATTTGCCGGTCGATTTCCTGAAAATCGACGGCAGCCTGATCAACAACCTGGCGTCAAAACAGGAAAACCAGGCACAGGTAAAAGGCCTTGTGCGTCTTGCACATGAACACGGGAAAAAATGCATTGCCGAGCATATCGAGGAGGCCGACGACCTTGCCCTGCTCTGGCAGTACGGTGTGGATTTTATCCAGGGTAATTTCGTGCAGGAACCCAGCAAGCACCTGAGCTACGACTTTGAAGGCGAGATCGCATAACCACGCTGCCATGGTTCCGCATCCGCACATGAACACCGACATGCAGCCAGCGAACGCAGCCATGCAATGCTGCGGCCTGCCGCTATCAGTCAATCACATGCGACACGAGACCATCAGCCAGCTTGGGTTCGAACCAGGTCGATTTCGGCGGCATGACCTCGCCGGCATCCGCAACCGCCATCAGGTCTTCCATGCGCGTGGGATGCAGCGAGAACGCCACACTCATCTCGCCACTGTCGACCCGCTTTTCGAGCTCGGCAAGACCGCGAATACCACCGACGAAGTCGATCCGCTTGTCGCGCCGCGGATCCTCGATACCGAGCAGCGGCGCCAGCAGGTTGTCGGCGAGCAGACTGACATCAAGGCGCCCTACCGGGTCGCTCGGGATTCGTTGCGGCTGGATGACCAGTCGGTACCACTGACCGGCAACATACATACCGAACGTTCCCGGCCTGTCCGGGTGAACGGCAGCGGCCTCGGGCAGCACCTGGAAGCGCTCCGAGATCCGCGCCAGCAGGGTCTCGGGAGACATGCCGGCCAGGTCCCTGACAACGCGGTTGTAGTCAAGGATCTGCATCTGTGCATGCGGGAAAATGACACACAGAAAATATCCCGCCCGGGCATCACCAGCGCGGCTGGCGGCAACCCTGGATGCTGCAGCCGAGCGATGATGGCCGTCGGCGATATACAGCGCCTCCATGGCATCGAAAGCCGCGGTAATTTCCCCTATGCTTGCAGCATCACGCACAACCCAGAGACTGTGGGCAATTCCATCATCCGCTACCAGGTCAACCTCGGGCCTGGCACGGGTCACTTTTTCCAGCATGGCATCGACATGCGCCTGCGATCGGTAGGCCAGCAACACGGGGCCGGTTTGCGCATTCAGTGCCTCGATCTGGCGTACCCGGTCATCCTCCTTGTCGGGCCGGGTGAACTCGTGGCGCCGAATCCGGTTGCTGTCATAGTCAGACACAGAGGCCACTGCAACCAGCCCGGTCTGGCTGTGCTCACCCATCACCAGGCGGTAGACGTAATAAAACGGCTCGGGGTCCCTCTGCAGGATTCTTTCCTGCAGCATGCGCTGCAGATTCGCCGCTGCCTGCGCATACACCTGGGCCGAGTACGGGTCGGTGTCTTCGGGCAGGTCGATTTCAGGTTTGGAGATATGCAGAAAACTCCAGGGGCGGCCAGCGGCGCGGACACGCGCCTCGTCGCTGCTGAGCACATCATAGGGTGGCGCGACAACCTCTGCAGCCCGGGCATCAACAGGGCGCAGTCCGGTAAAGGGTCGAATCAGGGTCATGTTGTTTCCGTTGTGGCAGATCGAAAAATACAGGGCGCATTGTACACGCTCACGCCCGCAGTCGCGATTGGCTCGGCGGCAGGAGGACATTGATGTCCATACCGACGCCTGACGGGAAAAACACAGCCACCGGCAACATGGAACGGGGCAGCATACAGCGCTGCATGTCAATGACCGTCATCGAGCACCAGAACAGCTGGCAGCGCGGGCGCGCGAAGATATACCGTAACTGGTGCCGGCTGCGAGACCGTGTCCAGCGCACACCGCTGGCCTACAAGCTGTCGTTTTTTATTACTGTACTGGTGGTCAGCTGCATGTCGCTGCTGGGTATTCTCCTGATACAGCAGCAGTCACAGCAAATGCAGGAACAGATCATCGAGCAGGGAACCACCCTGGCCCGGCTGATGGCGCAATCCGCGAAGGAACCGCTGCTTGCGGAAGACAACCTGGCGCTGGATACCACCACCAGCAGCTTTGCGAAAGGCAGCAGTGTGCTTGGTGCCGCGATCAGTTCCCTGCAGGGCGACATCATCAGCAAGGCAGGCATTCTGCACGAGGAAAAGAATCCGGAAACCCGGAGTCTCATGAAGCAGGCGATCAAGTCCGGCGCGTCCTCGCATAACTGGGAGTGGCGTTCGCTGTTCGGAAACAACCGCCACGGTGTCATGACTTTCATCCAGCCGGTCACCTACCAGGAAGTGACGGCCGGTTATGCCCAGGTCAGTTTCAGCCAGTCCGGGATGCGGGAGTCCGCGACCCGCGCACTGCAGGCAATTATCGCCGCAACCATACTTATTATCGTACTGGGAGTCGGCATGGCATTTGCCCTTGGCCGGCGCATCACCCAGCCGATCGACCGGCTCGTCAATGCCAGCCGCGCAATCGGACAGGGCGACTACAGCTTCAGATTCAAGGAGCGCCGCAAGGACGAGCTTGGCCTGCTGATGGCGGCATTCAATGAAATGGCAGAGGGAATGCTGGAAAAGACCCAGGTAAAAAGCGCCCTTTCACGCTACGTTTCACCCGGCGTGGCACGCGAGATCCTGTCGAACCTGGATGACGTCGGGCTGAGCGGCAAACGGGTGGAAGGCTCGGTGCTGTTCGCTGACATCAAGGGCTTCACGCAAATTGCCGAGAAAATGCGGCCGGAAGAACTGGTAGCCATACTGAACCGTTACTTCACCCTGATCACCTGCGCCTGCGAGATCAACCACGGAATAGTCGACAAGTACATGGGCGATGGTGTGATGCTGGTATTCGGCGCACCGGAACCTGATAGCGACCACGCCTTTCATGCGGTGTCCTGCGCACTGCTGATCCAGAAGCTGGTTGCCCACGAAAATGCCCTGCGCGAGGAACAGGGGAAGTTCCCGGTGCAATTCAGGATCGGGGTCAACACCGGCAGCATGCTGGCTGGCAACATGGGGTCAAGGGACCGCATGGAATATACGGTCGTGGGAGACACCGTCAACCTGGCGTCCCGCCTGTGTGGCATTACCAATGGCAATGAAATCGTCATTTCCCGTGAAATGTACCTGCGTGACGACGTCAGGGAGCGGGTGATTGCCGGTGAATACCAGTCAATACACCTGCGCGGTATCAGCCAGCCCGTCAGCACCTACCGGGTCGAGCAACTGACGGCTGACGGACAGGAACTGATCGCCCTGCAGTTCGAGGACATCCTCTGCAGGGAAACAGGGTACACCTGCGATGCATAGCCTCATGAAAACAGCACTGGCAATCCTGCTGCTGTCACTACTCTCCGGTTGCGCGGGCATGGACCAGCTGCGGGTCCTGCAGGATTCGCCTGAAGACATAGAGCAGCTGCTGGAACAGAATGAATATGCACGCATCAGGCAACTGACCGGCAGGTACCCTGAAATTGACACCCCGGAACTGCAGGAGCTGATCAAAACGCGCGAAATGGACTATGTGGAAATCGTCGTTGCAGATGCCCGCAGACAGGAGGCCGACAATGATCTGCTGGGCGCCGTACATAACCTGTCTGTGGCGCTGCAACGCGTCCCCCACAATGAGGAATTACGCGAACTGCGCCACACGCTGGAACGGGAACGCGTGCAGCAACTAAAAATCAATGAGCGCGAACGCCTGATAACCCGTGCGAATTACATGCTTGATCAGCAGGCCCTCTACCAGCAGCAGACCAACCTCGAACCACCCAGTCTCGGGCAGCGCTGGGAAATCTCGCGCTATGACAAGGAAGCAGTCGCACTCTCGCGGCAGCTGCAGGAGCACGGCGAGTATGCCTTGCTGCAAAATGACCTGGACGGCGCGGAAACCTGCCTGCAGCTTTCCCTGCAGCTGAACCATTCCACCGCGGCGCAGGAAACGTTGTCACAACTGCAGTCACTCCGCGCTTCCCACCAGCAGGTTGAGCTTGAAAAGGCAACGATCAAACAGGCCAAAAAGAAACAGAAAATACAGCGCAGCCAGAAGCAGCAGACCGAAGTGCTGCTGGCGGAGGCCCGGCAAGCCCTGGAGCAGAATAACCTGCAGGTGGCACGCGCGGCATTTGTACAAATTCCCGCAGCATCCAGCAAGGACAGCGAGGTCGTAGCCACCAGGGACAGCCTGCGCGCAGCCATTGACAGGCAGGTTGCCGAACTGGTCGCGAGGGGCGATTCCCTGTACCGGGCAGACAACGTCCACGAGGCGCTACAGAACTGGATGGAGGCCCGGTCACTGGATCCCGGGAACCACGCATTGCAGGAACGCATTGACCGCGCCAACAAGGTGCTGGCCCGACTGGAAGAACTTAAGCGCCAGCAGCCCTGAGCCGGACTGCCTGCGAAGCCAGGTGCCGGCGTCACGCAGCGATCAGGTAAACTCCGGCAAGCATGAACAATGCCGCCACCAGATTCCGGGCAAGACCGGTCTCGCCAAACAGCCAGGCACCGTAAAGCATCCCGAACAGCAGGCTGGTACGCTTCACGGCAATCATGTAGGCCACCTCGACATGCGCTATGGCATAGAAATGCGCCAGCACCATAGCGGCCATGAAGACCCCGACCAGCAGGTGCGGCCACACATTCCTGCCAGCCGCAGACCAGCTCCGCAACTCGCGTGATGCAAACAGGGTCGTGGCAACCAGTGCCAGCAACGCAAAATAGAAGGGGCCGAAAAACTGCGGGGATACATGCTGCAGTGCTCCCTTGCCAAGCACGGAGGTAAGACTGTACAGCGCTGCCGTTCCCAGCATCAGCCGCGAACCCCGTTCCCGGGCTATGGCATAAAACGGTGCCAGCACGTCAAGCTTGCGACCCGTGCGCGCTGCATCCAGGTTCAGCAACCAGGCACCGCAGACCACCAGCAGAATCCCTGCAAACCCTGCTCCGCTGACAGATTCATCCAGAAAAAGATGGCCGGTAACAATGTTGAAAACGGGTGTAAACGCCAGGTAAGGCAGCGTCAGCGACAGCGGGCATTCACTGATAGCCCGCATATAAAGCCACATTGCAAGAATTTCCAGCGGCAACAGGGCTGCGACCCAGCCCCAGAACGGCAGGGTCAATGCCGGCCAGGTTTGCAGGAACAGCAACGGCAGCAGTAGCACACCGGTAACACCGAAGCGCACCAGCACCAGTTCGGACGGCCGGTAGTGAGACAGGTAGCGCTTGGTGACCGCGTCCGCGGTGGCGAGACAGAAGGCGGACAGCAGCGTCAGACCCAGCCAGTGCATTGGCATCATCCGTGTTACAGGTAGCAGACAGCGGTCCGGGTCCTGGCTGCCGGGGCAATCATGCGCGACACTGGTGGGGACACCCGCCCAGGGTATCGCGCCGGAAAATCAGGACACGAGAACTTCGATTCGCTCTACTTTCTGGTAGCCACGCGGCAGCTTGTGGCCACGACGTCCGCGCTCGCCGGCAAATTCGTCCACTTCATCCGGCTTCATGGTTTTGTACTTCTTCCCGGCATGAACCGTTAGTTTCTCGCCATCCTGAATGCAATCGATCGCCGCGACGTACTCCTCCCTGCTCTTCAGCCTGGCGGACGGGATATTGATTATCTTGTTGCCCTTGCCGCGCGCCATTTGCGGCAGCTCCGCCAGCGGGATCACCAGCATATAGCCTTCGGTGGTCACGGCCACGATCCAGTCGTCCTGCAGGGCCCGCACCGCGACCGGCGGCAGCACGCGGGCTCCCCCGGGTACGGACAGCGTCGCCTTGCCGGCCTTGTTGCGTGAATACATGTCACCAAGCCTTGCAACGAACCCGTATCCGGAATCACTGGCCAGCAGATACAGGCGCTCCGGATCACCGCTCATCACACCGACGAAGCGCGCGCCGTCAGCCGGTTTGAGCCGGCCGCTCAGGGGTTCACCCTGTCCCCGTGGCCGTAGGCAGCGTATGCGCCGGCAAGGCATAGGTCCTGCCGGTGGAGTCGATAAACACCACCAGTTCGTTACTGCGGCAACGGGCAGCCGCGGCAAACCCGTCACCCGCCTTGTAGGTCATCTCGGCAGGATTGATCTCGTGACCCCTGGCAACCCGTACCCAGCCGTTTTTGGACAGGACGATGGTCACCGGCTCACTCGGCACCAGCGCGGTTTCGTCCAGCGCCTGCGCCGGAGCCCGCTCCATCAGCTGTGAGCGCCGCGCATCGCCGAACTTCTCGGCATCCGCCATGAGCTCTTTCCTGATCAGCGTCTTCAACCGCACTGCCGAACCGAGGATCTTCTGCAGCATGTCACGTTCCTCTGCCAGCGCCTCCTGCTCGCCCCTGATTTTCATTTCCTCGAGACGGGCCAGCTGGCGCAGGCGGGTGTCGAGAATGTAGTCGGCCTGCTCCTCGCTAAGGTCGAAGCGGCTGATCAGGGCGGCCTTTGGCTTGTCTTCGGTGCGGATGATGTGGATGACTTCATCGAGATTGAGGAAGGCAATCAGCAAACCGTCCAGCAGGTGCAGGCGCCGGTTCACCTTGTCCAGGCGGTACTCAAGACGGCGGCGTACCGTGGCCGTTCTGAATTCCAGCCACTCCTTGAGGATGCCGTGCAGACTCCTTGATCTGCGGCCGGCCATCCAGGCCGATCATGTTCAGATTGATGCGTATGCTGCGCTCCAGATCGGTGCTGGAAAACAGGTGCGACATCAGGGCCGCGACATCGACCCGGTTGGAGCGCGGCACGATCACCAGGCGCGTGGGATTCTCGTGATCCGATTCGTCGCGCAGATCCTCGACCATCGGAAGCTTCTTCGCCACCATCTGGGCGGCAATCTGCTCCAGCACCTTGCCGCCGGAAGTCTGGATACGGCAACGCGGTAATGACGATATCGCCATTCTCGATTTCGTAGCAGGCACGCATGCGCACACTGCCGTAGCCGTTCCGGTAGGCCTCGACGATGTCGGCCCGCGGGGTGATGATCTCGCCACCGGTCGGGAAATCCGGACCCTGGATGATCTCGCACAGGTCCTCCAGCGTGCTCTTCGGCTTGTCCAGCAGCAGGATTGCGGCCTGGGCAACCTCGCTGAGATTGTGCGGCGGTATATCGGTAGCCATGCCCACGGCAATTCCGGTCGCACCGTTCAGCAACACGTTGGGCAGGCGCGCCGGCAGCAGCAGCGGCTCATCCAGGGTGCCGTCGAAATTGGGCGCCCAGTCAACCGTACCCTGCCCCAGTTCCGCGAGCAGCACCTCGGCATAGTGCGCCAGGCGGGCCTCGGTATAGCGCATGGCCGCGAAGGATTTCGGATCATCCGGCGAACCCCAGTTGCCCTGTCCGTCGATCAGCGGATAGCGATAGGTAAATGACTGCGCCATGTGCACCATGGCCTCGTAACAGGCCGAATCGCCATGCGGGTGAAACTTGCCCAGCACGTCACCGACGGTACGCGCCGATTTCTTGTGCTTGGCGGCTGCCAGCAGGCCGAGTTCCGACATCGCGTAGACGATGCGGCGCTGCACCGGCTTCAGGCCATCGCCGATATGCGGCAGCGCGCGGTCGAGAATGACGTACATGGAATAGTCCAGGTAGGCCTTCTCGGTAAAGGTCTTCAGCGGCAGTCTCTCGATGCCTTCGTAATCAAGTTCCAGTGTTTCCATTCCGGGTCCCGTCACTCACTCGGGTCTGCCGGCACGCCCTGTCAACAAGGGCGGTGCAACACGTTTCGGCAAACCCTGAAATCTGTTTTTCGTATCGCCGCTGCTGTGTGCAAAACGGCCTGTACCCTGTATGCCGGTTACTGAACTTCTGCGAGATCACCCTTGCTTTCCAGCCAGGCCCTGCGATCCGCCGCGCGTTTGCGCGCCAGCATCATATCCATCACCTTGTGGGTATCGTCGTCGGCATCCAGGGTGAGTTGCACCAGGCGCCGCGTCTCCGGGGCGATGGTGGTTTCACGCAATTGCATGGGATTCATCTCGCCCAGCCCCTTGAAGCGCTGCACCATGACCTTGCCCTTGATCTTCTCCGCTGCAATGCGATCCAGCACGCCCTGCTTCTCGCCCTCATCCAGCGCATAGAAAACTTCCTTGCCGACATCGATGCGATACAGCGGCGGCATCGCGACATACACATGTCCGGCCTCGACCAGTGAGCGGAAATGGCGCAGGAACAGGGCGCACAGCAATGTCGCGATATGCGCACCGTCGGAGTCGGCGTCTGCCAGGATACATACCTTGCTGTAGCGCAGGTTCTTCAGATCATTGGCGCCCGGCTCGACGCCGATAGCCACCGAGATGTCATGGACCTCCTGGGAAGCCAGCACCTCGGAGGAATCCACTTCCCAGGTATTCAGGATCTTGCCGCGCAGCGGCATGATGGCCTGGAAACACGATCGCGCGCCTGCTTGGCAGAGCCGCCGGCCGAGTCGCCTTCCACCAGGAACAGCTCGGAACGTTCATTGTCCGCCGAGGTGCAGTCCGCCAGTTTGCCGGGCAGCGCCGGACCGGAGGTCAGCTTCTTGCGCACGATTTTCTTGCCGGCACGCTGGCGTTTCTGCGCATTGTCGATAGCCAGCCAGGCGATGCGTTCGCCCATCTCGGTGTGGTGATTCAGCCAGAGGCCGAAGGCATCGCTTGCACCACGCCGGAAACAAAGGCGGCACATTCCCGCGAGGACAAGCGTTCCTTGGTCTGGCCGCTGAACTGCGGGTCCAGCAGCTTGACGGAAAGGATGTAACTGCAGTTGTCCCAGACATCTTCGGGGCTGAGCTTGACGCCGCGCGGCAGCAGGTTGCGAAACTCGCAGAACTCGCGCACGGCTTCCGTCAGACCCATGCGCAGGCCGTTGACATGGGTTCCCCCCTGCGGCGTCGGAATCAGGTTGACGTAACTCTCGGCAACCGGGTCGCCACCTTCCGGCAACCAGGCCAGCGCCCACTCGGCGGTCTCGTCATTGCCCGCCATTTTTCCCGTAAAGGCGTTTTCCGGCAGGGTCGGCGTGTCACCGAGTTCACCGGCAAGGTAGTCCTTCAGACCATCCTCGTAATACCACTCCAGCTTCTCACCGCTGGCTTCGTCATGCATCCGCACCCGGAGTCCCGGACAAAGCACGGCCTTGGCACGCAGGATGTGCTTCAGCCGCGACATGGAATACTTTATCGAATCGAAGTACTGCGGGTCGGGCCAGAAGCGCAGCGTGGTGCCGGTATTCTGCTTGCCCACCTTGCCGATGACTTCCAGGTCCGATGCCTTCTCGCCGCTGGCGAAAGCCATGTTGTATTCATTGCCGCTACGGCGCACCCAGACCTCCAGGTGACTGGACAGGGCATTCACCACGGATATGCCGACGCCGTGCAATCCGCCGGAGAACTGGTAGTTCTTCGAGGAAAACTTGCCGCCGGCATGCAGCCGCGTCAGGATCACCTCGACACCGGATATACCCTGCTCCGGGTGTATGTCCACCGGCATGCCGCGACCGTCGTCACTCACCTCCAGCGAACCATCCTTGAAGACCGTGACCTCGATCCGGGAGGCATGCCCGGCGAGCGCCTCGTCCACACTGTTGTCGATAACTTCCTGTGCCAGGTGATTGGGACGCGTGGTATCTGTGTACATGCCCGGTCGCTTGCGCACCGGATCAAGGCCACTCAGCACCTCGATGGCAGCAGCATCATAGACAGCATTCATGGGGAAACTCCAGGGAAACAGCCGGGCTCGATCATCCGTCGTCTACCATCAGCCTGCGCGAACGAAATCTTCTGATGATCTGTTCCGGCTGTAAAAACGGTTTGGTCGGATCACACATGTAATTCATGTAGAAGTTCTTGCGATATGCGTTTATGCCAGCACCATCCAGCGGTAGCCAGGGGGAATCCGTCAGTTCCTGCCACTCGCCATTCATACCATAGGCATAGCGACGGTAAGCCTTCTTGCCGCAATGCAGTCCTTCATGGCTGACGTTCCAGATGCCGTCATCGGAAACGATGACAACGGTATAGCGCACGACCTGGTCTTCATTCACCGATATCGATGGCGCATCCACATAAATAGTGTAAGGGAAGGCTGCCGTGCTGACACCGGTATCGACCAGTTGCTTTTCCTGCGGGAATGCCGGCAACTCGCTGTCAAGCTCGTGCCACGGTTCAGGCGCCCGGAAGGAGCGTGGCTCCCAGCCGGACTCACCCTCATCAAAAGCAGCCGCCTGCCCGGCCACACAGACCAGCAGGCATACGAGCAGCACTCCGCGGTAGTGATTTCCTGGGATCAGGCCTGATTTCATGGGATGCGCAGTTTAGCGCGGCGACCGCCGCTTTGCGACCCCGGGATCAGTCCAGATCGGCGAGCAGGGCATCGCGCACCGGGGTGGCGACAGGTTCGACCTGGTAGCTGTAGTTGCGGTGGTCAATCCCCATGCTGAGCGACGCGCCGGCCTTCAGATCCGCGACCATCCTGGCATCCAGTTCGAAGCGCATGAAATGCACCGAGGAGGTCTTCTCCGCGGTATTGCGCTCGAGATCCTCGTCGGCGATGGCGTATACCGGCTCGCTGCCGTCAACCCGCACCCAGACAGTATCCTCGACCCCGATCAGGCGAGCGAGCAGTTCGCGCCGCTGCTCCACATCCGGCTCCTCGATCATGAAGGTCGCCTTCCAGTTGCTGCCGTCCGGAATCAGCGGGTTATAGGCATCCAGCTCTTCCTGGATCGCCGCAGCCTCGAAGATCCGCTCGACCCGCAGCATCTCCTGGACCTGGTACTGGATAGTCTGGCGGTCCTCGAAATACAGCGTCGCCACCGGGCCGATATGCAGCTTGCGGTTTTTCTTGTGCGCGAGCACGCGAGCCCGGATATCGGCACGGTTGCCGGCATAGTCTTCAAGCTTGTAAAGATCGTCGCGGGTAAGTTTTTTCATCAGGATCCCCGGTTCTGTCTGGCTGCGGACGGGCGACGGCTAAATGCCGTAGGCCATGCGCAGCAGCGTCAGTGGATGTTCGGGCCGCCCGGCGTCTTCCAGACCGTTCTCGATCTGGTGCCCCGCCATGGGACAGTCACTGCTGTAGTGCGCGGCTTCCGCCTTTTGCACGCGGTTCACGACCGGCCGGCAGATTTTCATGGATATCTCGTGGAACTCGTCTTTTACCGCGTAGGTGCCGTCGTGCCCGGAACAACGCTCGATCGCCTCCACCGTGGTGTCGGGAACCAGCTGCAGTAAATCGCGGGTCTTCATGCCGATGTTCTGTACCCGCAGGTGGCAGGCAACCTGGTAGGCAATCTTGCCCAGTGGCTGGCTGAAATCGGTTTTCAGCAGCTCATGCCGGTGGCGCAGCATCAGGTACTCGAAGGGGTCATACATGGCGTCCCGGACCTTTGCGACGTCGGGATCGTCGGGAAACATCAGCGGCAGCTCCTGCTTGAACATCAGTACACAGGAGGGAACCGGCGCGACGATATCCCAGCCGGCATCCACCAGCCGTGCAAGTTCGGGAATGTTGGCATCACGCGCCGCCCGCACGGCATCCAGGTCGCCCAGTTCCAGCTTGGGCATGCCGCAGCACTGCTCCCGGCGCGCCAGGGTGACCGGAATGTCGTTGTGCTGCAGCACCGCAATCAGGTCTTCACCGATATCCGGCTCGTTGTAATTACAGTAGCAGGTGGCGAATACGGCCACCTTGCCGGTTGTCGGACCTGCAGGCACACCGGCTGCGGCAGCGGCATCCACCAGCCCGGCCTGGCGCTTGCGCAGCGGCTTCGCCTGGTACTCCGGCAGGATGGCATCGGGGTGCACACCCAGCAGCTTTTGCAGGGCCTTGCGCCCCGCCCTGCTCCTGTTGCCGGCATTTACCATCCCGGCGACAACCGGAATACCGGCAAGACTGCCGATCCTGTCTGTTGAACTCAGCAAGCGGTCGCGGGAACGGGTGCGGCCCTGCCTGAACTTCACCGCCTTGGCACGCAGCATCAGGTGAGGGAAATCCACGTTCCACTCGTGCGGCGGCACGTAGGGGCACTTGCTCATGTAGCACATGTCGCACAGGTAACAGTGATCGACGACGTCCCAGTAGACCTCGCGCGGGACACCGTCGAGCTCCATGGTGTCGGACTCGTCAATGGCATCAAACAGGGTCGGAAAGGCATTGCACAGGTTGAAACAGCGACGGCATCCATGGCAGATGTCATAGACGCGCTCCAGTTCCCGGAACAGCGCCGCCTCGTCGTAGAACTCCTTGCCGGTCCAGTCCAGCGGGTGCCGTGTCGGCGCCTCGAGACTGCCTTCGCGGGTACCTTCTGATCCTGAAGTCATCGATGCCTTCCCCAATTATGCAAGCCAATTGAAAAGGGCCGGCTAAACCGGCCCTTGTGTTGCAGACCGCCGCAAAAATGCTACCTAGTCGTCCAGGCTGTCCAGTGCCTTCTGGAAACGGTTGGCGTGGGAGCGCTCGGCCTTGGCCAGGGTTTCAAACCAGTCCGCGATTTCGTCGAAGCCTTCATCGCGGGCAGACTTGGCCATACCGGGGTACATATCGGTGTACTCGTGGGTTTCACCGGCAATCGCGGCCTTCAGGTTGTTGGAGGTGGCACCGATCGGCAGGCCGGTAGCCGGATCACCAACGGCTTCCAGGTACTCGAGATGACCGTGTGCGTGGCCGGTTTCACCCTCTGCGGTGGAACGGAAAACCGCGGCAACGTCGTTGTAACCCTCGACATCGGCCTTGGCTGCGAAATACAGGTAACGTCGATTTGCCTGGGACTCACCGGCAAATGCATCTTTCAGGTTCTGCTCTGTGGAACTGCCTTTCAAATCCATAATATATCCCTCGTCATGTCGTTGTTTTCAATATGGGCCTGAAGCCTCGCCCGGTACTTAGACTCTGTCTAATGCAGCTTACTTTAGTCCGGCAACCGGTGGCCGTCAAGCACCATTCCGGCCAGTCGGATGCCTGTTTGACCCTCATCATCGAGGTGGGTTAACGTAGGCCGATTAACGGGAATATTCAAGCCATGGCCAAAAAAACACCGCAGGAACCCGACTTCGAGAGCGCCCTCCAGGAGCTGGAAACACTGGTTGAAAAGATGGAACAGGGTGAGCTGAGCCTTGAGGACTCGCTGCAGCATTTTGAACGCGGCGTCAACCTGTCGAGAACCTGCCAGCAGGCACTGAAGGCCGCGGAACAAAAAGTCGAGATCCTGATGCAGAAAAACGCCCGGGAAGAAATCACCCCGTTCGACAGTGAAGACACCTGACGCCCCGCTGACTGCGTTCATGGCCGCCTGCCAGGCGCGCCTGGAGCAGGCGCTTGACCACTGGCTGCCCGCCGCAACCACCCATCCTTCCCGGCTGCACGAAGCCATGCGCTACGCCGCACTCGATGGCGGCAAACGGATTCGTCCGACACTTGTCTATGCCGGCGGCAAGGCTACGGGCGCGGCACAAGCCGGGCTCGATACACCCGCCTGCGCGGTGGAACTGATCCACGCCTATTCACTGGTCCACGACGACCTGCCTGCGATGGATGATGATGACCTGCGCCGCGGCAAGCCGAGTTGCCATCGGGCCTTTGGCGAAGCGACCGCCGTCCTGGTCGGTGATGCGCTGCAGTCGCTCGCATTTCAGCTGCTGGCGCAGGCTGACTCACAGGAAACCGATGCAGCCGCGCGCCTGGGAATGATCAGGACGCTGGCGCTGGCGTCCGGCTCACGGGGCATGGCGGGCGGGCAGGCCATCGACCTCGCGGCAACCGGACAACTGCTGAACATCGCAGAACTGGAAGACATGCACATCCACAAGACCGGCGCCCTGATTCGCGCCAGCGTGGTGCTCGGCGCCCTGTGCGGAAAGGACGTGGACGACGCGCAACTGGGCCGCCTCGACCATTACGCCAAGTGCATCGGCCTGGCCTTCCAGATTCGCGATGACATTCTCGACGTGGAAGGTGAAACGGAAACCCTCGGCAAACACACCGGCATGGACCAGCACCGGGAAAAATCCACCTACCCGGCACTCATGGGCCTGGATGCGGCACGGGAACGTGCCCGGGAACTGCACGCGGAGGCGCTGGAGAGTCTCTCCGGGTTTGGCACAGAAGCCGACCCGCTACGCTGGATATCAGCATATATTATTGAAAGAGAAAGATAATTTATCCCAGCCAAAGAACTTCTGATTGCAGCAAACTCACCGCTCGGGTAATATCCTACCTCTCCACTCAGGAATTAACCGGGAACAGCACACCGCACTGAATACCCCTTTGGGCGGGTAGGCAGAAAACCTGCCGGCCGGTAGGCTTCTCCCCCGCTTTCGTGAACTACGACAGACCGGTACGAAATCTGATGAAATCCCCAAAACTGGCACAGGAAAACACCAGCGCCATCGCCGACGTGCAGAACAGTGCCGATACCCGGCAAATCCCGATCGACAAGGTCGGCATCAAGGATATTCGTCACCCGGTTCGTGTCATGGACCGCGATGGCGGCGAGCAGCACACCATCGCCACCTTCAACATGTATGTGAACCTGCCCCACAATTTCAAGGGCACACACATGTCGCGCTTCGTGGAGATCCTGAATCTGCATGAACGCGAAATCACCGTCGAATCGTTTCGCGAGATGCTGAGCGAGATGACGCAAAGGCTGGAGGCGGATTCCGGCCATATCGAGATGAACTTCCGCTATTTCGTCAACAAGGCCGCGCCGATTTCCGGGGTCGAAAGCCTGCTTGACTACGATGTCAGCCTGATTGGCGAGATCATCAAGGGCAAGACCCGGATGAACGTCAAGGTGGTGGTCCCGGTTACCAGCCTGTGCCCCTGCTCCAAAAAGATTTCCGACTACGGCGCGCACAACCAGCGTTCCCACGTCACGGTCATGGCCGAAACCCATGGCTTCGTCTGGATTGAAGACCTCATCGACCTGGTGGAAAGCGAGGCATCCTGCGAACTCTACGGCCTGCTGAAACGGCCCGACGAGAAATACGTTACCGAGAAAGCCTACAACAACCCCAAGTTCGTCGAGGACATGGTGCGCGACATTGCCACGCGCCTGAACCGGGATGACCGCATCTCTGCCTATACCGTGGAATCCGAGAACTTCGAGTCCATCCACAACCACTCGGCATACGCCCTGATCGAGCACGTCAAGGATAACGCCTGACGCCAGCCACGGGTTCAGGCAGGCAGCCATCATCAGCTGCCGCCGGAAGCGCGACCAACACGGGAAGAATGCTGCGCGGCGCAGCCCTCGAACAGACCTTCAGTACTTCTTGCGCAGCGTCATCAGGCGGCCGTCGTTGTCGATCTCCAGCCGGCCCAGATAGGTCATCCCCAGCAGCGCATGCTGCGGCGTATCCCCTTCCAGCACGACCGCGCCCACATTGCGCAATTCCAGACTGCCGACCTTCACGGTATCCAGGGTCACGGCCCAGGCTCGCGCCACGCCCGAGGCAGTAGCCACCGCGGTCGGCGTCCCGCTGACGCGGAAGTCGATGCCCAGCCGTCGTGCCTCGTTGGCATTCAGCGCCACCTTGGAGGCGCCGGTATCGACCAGGAACGTGACCGTCAGGCCGTTGATACTGCCGACCGTGGTATACATGCCGGCGCCGTTGCGCCAGACCTGGACCTCCTGCACCTCGGCCGTGCGCTTGCGTGCCGTCACGCGCCCGTCCAGCCGCGCCTCGACTTCGCGGCCATCGATTTCCAGCAGTGCGGATTCACTGTCCGCAGCCAGCAACCTGACGCCCCCCGGGCCGCTCTGGCCGGCCTTGAGAACATGCTGCCGACCGTCGATGATCACCACGGCACGGTCGCTGAACAGACCGACCACGCGCACATCCGGCGCCGCCTGGGCGATTCCCAGTAGTCCTGCAACAAACAACACCGGGAGGTGTCGTAAAATTCGGGATAATGTCATAGCTGTATTCACTGACTGCCAGGTCCAGATTATGAAGCCGTTAACCATCTTCCGCCACATCGCCTGCGAGGGGCCGGGATATCTCGCCGCGGTACTCGGGCAGCACCGTATTCCGTATCGGCTGGTCAGAATCGACCTGAACGAGGCCATACCCCGGGACCTCGAGGAGACCTCCGGCCTTGTCTTCATGGGTGGACCCATGAGCGTAAACGACGCCCTGCCGTGGATCAGCCAGGAGCTGGAACTCATTCAGGCGGCGCAGGCCCGGGGCATGCCGATGATCGGTCACTGCCTCGGCGGGCAACTCATCAGCAAGGCACTGGGGGGAACGGTTTCCGCCAACCCGGTGAAGGAAATCGGCTGGCACCCGGTGCGCAAGAGCAAAACCCCGGCTGCTGCCGACTGGCTGGCCGGTCTGCCGCAGGAACCTGTCCTGTTTCACTGGCATGGTGAAACGTTCTCGATACCGCAAGGCGCCGAGGTGATCCTGGAAAACGACAACTGCGCCCACCAGGGATTTACCCTTGGCAACACTCTCGCCCTGCAGTGCCATGTGGAGATGACGGCACCCATGGTAGGTGAATGGGCAGCGCTGTACCGCGATGAACTCCTCAATCCCGTTGCCACGGTGCAGTCAGCAGAGGAAATGACTGCCGGCCTGGATGCCAGGATAACAGCGGCACAACAGGTCGCTGACAGGCTGTACCTGCGCTGGCTGCGACCCTTGCTCGAAACAGCCACCAAGTCATAAGATCATGCAGGGAACCGCGCCGGGTAGTAACATGACAGGCCAAGTCCAGCTACCGCAATGAATCCAGGTCACATCATGAAAACCACGTTCCGCACCCTGCTATGCCACGGCCTTGCCGGCATGCTGCTTGCCGGCTGCGCCAGCCTGGAGCGTTACCCAGACAATCCGCGGCTGGAACGTTTTGACAACCAGTCGGACATGTCCGGCCTGCGCGAGCAGGGAGAGGGCAACACCCTGTTGATCGTGACCTTCTCCGGTGGCGGCACCCGTGCCGCCGCACTGGCCTACGGGGTACTGGAAGCACTGCGAGACACACCACTTGCCGCCGGCGACGGGGACCGGACCATGCTGGATGAAATCGACATGATTTCCTCGGTGTCCGGCGGCAGCATCACAGCCGCCTACTTTGGCCTGTACGGCGAACAACTGTTCAGCGACTTCCGCGGCGCGTTTCTGGAACGCAACGTCACATCAGAACTGACGAGCATCCTGCTGACGCCCACCACGCTGTCGCGCATCAGTTCGGATACCTTTGGTACCGGTGATGTCCTGGATGAGTACTTCAACAAACGGTTGTATGGCAACGCCCCCGTCAGGAAACTGGTCGATAGTGAAGGCCCATTTGTACAAATCAATGCGACCGACCTGTTCAAGGGAGGACAATTCGGCTTTACGCCCGAGCAGTTCGCACTCATCTGTTCGGACATTGACCAGTTCCAGATATCACGCGCGGTAGCCGCCTCCAGCGCCGTACCCATGGTATTTGCCCCGCTGACCCTGACCAATCATGCCGGCAGCTGCGCGTATACCCCGCCGGCATGGCTGCAACAGGAGTCCGGCAACAACAGCCGCCGCGACCGCATCGCCACTACCATGAATTCCTACCTGGATCGGGACGCACATCCCTATATTCACCTGGTCGACGGCGGGCTCGCGGACAACCTGGGGCTGCGCGCGGTGATGGACTATATCGTCATCGAGGGCGGCCTCTGGAACACGCTGCAACGCTTTGGACTGGAAGATGTCGAGCACATTGTGCTGCTGTCAGTCAACGCGACCGCGCTGCTGCCGTCCAAGTGGGAGCAATCAGACAAAAAGCCGCCACACACCGTGATACTTGACGCCGCCACGACAACTCCGCTGGCCAACTATAATTTCGAAACCCTGGAATATTTGCGCAACAACCTGACGGGCTGGCGCAGCGAAATAAAACAATACCGCTGCAATGGCAAGCTGAAATGCAGCGCACCGGAACTTTACCTGATCGAACTGCGCATTGACGACATTCCGGACCCGCAACTGAGAAAGCGCCTGGTATCGGTACCGACGGACTTCTCGTTGCCTGTCGATGTGGTCAACGACCTGGTCAACGCCGGCCACCTGTTGCTGCAGGGTAATGCCGAGTACCGGCGACTGCTGCAGCATATCGGTGCGACGCCTGTCAGCGGCGAACCGACATCTCTCCCCCACGGTCACTGATTACCTGCGGACGAGCGGTGCCGAAACGTCTGGCTGCGTGGCGCACTCAGGAACTCAACAGCAGTTCGTCCACCCACTCGGCCTGAATACTGTTCAGGCGCCGGTCAGGCGTCCTCCTGCGGTCTTCACGTATGGTGAAGCCACGGCTATCCCTGAATGGAACCGCAGGCATATTTGTACTCCTGCGCCGATCACCGACCGGGAAGTTTCTGTTCTGCATTGCCCCCACCCTTTTGTATGATTATTAACTCCATACTATGTATCCAGGGATAAGCGGTAATTGACACAGATCAAGCAACCATAACACCGCCCGCGCGGCAGCACTTATAGCCGGTGGGCTCCCAACCTGTGAGGTGGCGCGCTTTACTTCCGGGCGACAATCACCATCTGGTGGCACTGGAATTCGCTATCCGGAAACGAATCTCTTTATTCAGATCTCCCCGCACCACATGCAAATTCTTTTGCTGTGCGCCGAGCACCAGGTTCCGGTTCCACTCGATTCCGAGGTAAGAATCCTGATCAATATCCGGCATCTCTCGCAGGATGCCGAATTCATGTCCGGCGTGCGCACTATCATCAAGACATTTACCTCCGCCCTGCAGGGAACTGACTGTTTCCTTGCGTACCCGCGAATAGGCCTCATGCATTGTCCTTTAGTACAGACTTTTGAAATATGGCTTCAGCATGACTCGGCATCCTCTGCTTGCCTGGTTCTGCAGGCCTGAAAATGCGGCCTGAGGGGGCGGCTGGTTTTTTACACCGGACCGGCCAATTGTATAGGGTAACGGGAAGGCGCTCTGCCCTTATTCAAAACGACAGCGCCGGGTTATGCCTGCCATAACCGGAGGCTACAGGAACATCACCAGCAGTTGCAGCAGACCCGCGGACAACACTCCGGCCAGCAGGTCATCCAGCATGATGCCCAGACCGCCGCCGACCTGCCGGTCACACCACCGGATGGGCCAGGGCTTGACAATATCGAACAGCCGGAACAGCACGAAACCCAGCGCAATCCAGAGCCAGCCGGGCGGCGCGAAGGTCATGGTCACCAGGTAACCGACGATCTCGTCCCAGACGATGCCGGGATGATCGTGCACACCCAGGCGATTCGCGGTCTGCCCGCAGATCGCAATCCCGGCCAGCGCCAGCAGCACCACAATCGCCACGTAATATGGCGTCGCCAGCGACTGCAGCAGCAGGTAGACAGGAATCGCGGCAACGGTCCCGGCCGTACCGGGTGCAACCGGCAGCAGGCCACTGCCGAAGCCCAGCGCCAGGAAATCCACGGGATGCAGCAACCGGCGTGCCGGTATACGCTCAGCCATTCTCGCCCTCCCGAAAATGCAGATACCCCGTCATCGCCGGCTGGTAGCTGTCGCCATTCTGCAGGGTGCAGCGAATACCCGGCTGCGCCTCGATGTTGCCAATGGCCGTGCAACCGCAGGACAGCTCACCCAGGCGCTGCTCGACCTCGGCACAGTTGCATTCCGGGACGGTGAAGCACAGCTCGTAGTCATCCCCCCCCGACAACGGCAAGTCGTAATACAGCCCGGGCGGGGCGGAATCCAGCCCATTCAATGCATCGCTGAACATGCCGGAACGCGGTAGTTCATCGACCCGCAGGGACGCGCCCAGGCCGTTGCCCTCCAGCAGGTGGCCGAGGTCGGCCAGCAGTCCGTCGGAAATATCGATGGCGGCGCTCGCCAGACCACGCAGCAGACAGCCTGCCTCGAGCCGCGGTTCGGGATAATCCAGCCGTGCGCGCAACTCCCCCGGCGCGTCATCCCCCAGGCGCAATGCCAGTGCGGCATCCCCCAGGGTGCCGGTCACATAGATGCGGTCGCCGGGCTGCGCCCCCGTCCGCCGCAGGGCCTCTCCCGGCGGGGTAAAGCCATGCGCCTGCACGGTAATCGTCAACGGGCCGTGCGTGGTATCGCCGCCAATCAATTGCACCCCGTAACGACCGGCAAGCGCAAGGAAACCGCCGGCGAAGGCTTCCAGCCAGTCCGGTTCGGGTTCCGGCAGCGTCAGCGCCAGGGTGGCCCAGGCCGCTTCAGCACCCATCGCAGCCAGGTCACTCAGGTTCACCGCCAGCGCCTTGTGGCCGATGGCGGCGGCCGGCGTGCCAGCCGGGAAGTGCACCCCCGCGACCAGTGTGTCAATGCACACCAGCAGCTCCCGGTCAGGAGGCAACTGCAGCACCGCGGCATCGTCACCGATCCCGGTGAGCACCTCGTTACGCATGGAAGGTTGCCGCGTGAAATAGCGGCGAATGATGTCGAACTCGGTCTCGGACATACAAGTGCGAACAGGCCCCCGGTGTTATTTCAACTTGAAAATAACGAATATGATGGCCACGGAATCCACGGAAGGACACGTAAAAGTTTTTAATGCGTGTTATTTCTTTCCGTGTTTTCCGTGGATTCCGTGGCTATTGATAAATACTGCTGCCCGGTTTGAATTGTCAGCATCCGTTATTTTCAAGTCTCGTGTCCGGCGACCTTCCTGCCCGACTGCTTGCACTCGGCTGCGCGGATCTTGTGCGCCGCCTTGTCCAGCACACCGTTGACGAAGGCATGCCCCTGCTCGGCGCCGAACTTTTTGGTGAGCTGCACTGCCTCGTTGATGGTCACGCGGTAGGGAATATCCACCCGGTAAAGCAGTTCATAGATCCCGATCCGCAGGATGGCGCGCTCAACCGGGTCCAGTTGCGCCAGCGGCCTGTCGATGAATGCCGAGATATTTTCATCAACCACATCAACCTGGTTCGGGATCTTGCTGAGCAGCTCCACGAAATAGGCCTGGTCGGTTTTGCTGAAGTCTTCGGCCTCCAGGAATTGCCGCCGGATAACGGGCAGATCGGTCCCGGACAGGTCCCACTGGTAGAGGGCCTGCATGGCGTAACGCCGGGCACGGGCGCGCGCGTGTGCGGAAAAATTCATGGCGTCAGGACCGCTGGATCAGCTTTCCAGGTCACGCAGCAGGTTGATCATCTCGATCGTGGACATGGCCGCCTCGGCACCCTTGTTGCCGGCCTTGGTGCCGGCACGTTCGATCGCCTGCTCGATGGTATCAACGGTCAGCACGCCGAACGCAATCGGAATATCATATTTCAGCGACACGGCGGACAGCCCCTTGGTGCATTCGCCCGCGACGTATTCGAAGTGCGGCGTACCGCCGCGAATAACGGCACCGAGCGCGATGATCGCGTCATAATGCTTGCCGGCCGCCAGCCGCTGCGCCGCGATCGGCATCTCGTAGGCGCCCGGCACGCGTACCACCTGCAGGTCGCGCTCGTCCGCACCGTGGCGTTTCAGGGTATCGATCGCACCTTCCAGCAGGCTCTCGACCACGAAGCTGTTGAAGCGCGAAACCAGCAGCACGATGCGTGCGTCCCGCACCACCAGCGCACCTTCCTTTACGTTAATGTCGCTCATGGGGATATCCTTAAAACAATTAAATCAAAAAAAACGAACCGTGGTTCAGGATACGTACTCGATCACTTCCAGGCCAAAGCCGGCAATGCCGTGCACGATCTTCGGCGCACTCAGGACGCGCATCTTCTGCACTCCGAGGTCGGCGATGATCTGCGCCCCGACGCCATAGGTACGCAACTCGTCAGGCTTGTTCGGGGCAGCTGCCGCAGCCGCATCCTCGGGGATATGATACGCCTTTATCTGTTCCACCAGTGTATCGGCAGGCTCGTCCGGCCGCAGGATCACGACCACACCCTTGCCCTCGCGTGAGACCCGCTGCAGCACATCGCGCAACGGCCAGTGCTGCCCTTCCCGCTTGACGTCGATCAGGTCGCTCAGTGTGTTCTGCAGCTGCACGCGCACCAGGGTCGGCTCACCCGGCTCGATATCCCCCATGACCAGTGCCAGGTGAATCGCGCCGTCAATGGAATCGTGGTAGGCGTGCACTTTGAAGATGCCATGCTCGGTGGCCAGGTCACTGGTCGCGACCCGCTCCACCGTCTTCTCGTTCTCGATGCGGTAGCGGATCAGGTCCTCGATGGTGCCAATCTTCAGACCGTGCTGCCGGGCGTAGACCTCCAGGTCGGGACGCCGCGCCATGCTGCCGTCCTCCTTGAGGATTTCCACGATCACCGCCGCCGGCTCCAGCCCGGCAAGCCGCGCCAGGTCGCAGCCCGCCTCGGTATGCCCCGCGCGCGTCAGGACGCCGCCCGGCTGCGCCATGAGCGGAAAGATGTGGCCCGGCTGGACGATGTCGCGCGGCTGCGCGTCCGCCGCCACCGCGGCCTGGATGGTGCGCGCCCGGTCCGCCGCCGAGATACCGGTGGTCACCCCGCTGGCCGCCTCGATGGACAGGGTGAAATTGGTGGCGTGCGAGGACAGGTTGCTCTGCACCATCAGCGGCAGCGCCAGTTGTTCGCAGCGCTTGCGGGTGAGGGTCAGGCAGATCAGGCCCCGCCCATGGCTCGCCATGAAGTTGATATCCTCGGGACGCACGTGGGTCGCGGCCATCACCAGGTCGCCCTCGTTCTCACGATCCTCGTCGTCCATCAGGACAACCATGCGACCGGCACGGATGTCCTTAACTATTTCTTCGATATTATTCAGTGACATAATCTATCTTCATTATAAAGCACATGAATTTTACAGCGCTCTATTATCCACGAATAGGTGTGATGCTTCACGGAAATAAGACCGCCGGACGGGTTATTTGGGCGCGGCGCCGAATCCGCAGGATTCCAGCAGTTCGCGGGTAAGGCCACTGCCTGCGCCCGGTTGCGCGGCGGCATCCCCCTGCAGCAGACGCTCCAGGTAACGCGCGATCAGGTCCACCTCGAGGTTCACCCGCGTACCCTCGCGAAATCCCCGCAGGGTGGTCTCTTCCAGGGTGTGCGGGACGATATTGAGTTCGAAGCTGGCACCGCTGACTGCGTTGACGGTCAGGCTCACCCCGTCGACACAGATCGAGCCCTTGACCGCGATGTAGCGCGCCAGCTCGTCCGGGGCCTGAATGGTGAACTGCACCGAGCGGCTGTCCTGGCGGCGCGCGATTACGCTGCCGATGCCATCGACGTGGCCGCTGACAAGATGGCCGCCCAGCCGGGTCGCCAGGGTCAGCGCCTTTTCCAGGTTGACCGCATCACCGACGCCAAGGTTGCCGATGCTGGTTCGCCGCAGCGTCTCGCCGGAAACATCGGCAAAAAAGTGGCTGCCGGCAAGCTCCACCACGGTAAGGCAGACACCGCTGACCGCGATGCTGTCCCCGAGTGCCACGTCATCCAGCGGCAGCTTGCCTGTCTCGATGCCGAGGCGCAGATCCCCGCCCCGCTGCTGCAGCGAGGCGATACTACCGACGGCCTGTATGATTCCTGTAAACATGATCGATTAACCGTTCCAGTGATAAACCCTGCACCCCGGTGTGGATGCCTGCTGCGCCAAGCGTGCGCGTAATAACTGACAAATTCGCTTCAGGTTAGCCTCGTAGCCCGGATGGAGCGTACGCCTGCATGGACGTAGGCGGTAGGGCACCAAAAGTAGGCGCCTTAGGCGATGCAGGAGCAATTGCCGAGCGGAATCCGGGGACGCTGCTGACAATACCTCGCCGGGTTAGTCTGCCAGCCGCGCCGTAATCCGCAGGTCCTTGCCCACGGCACGTACCTCCTGAATCGACAGGTCGATGCGCTGCGTCATGTGCTGCAACCCCGGCAGGGCAAACAGGCCGCGCGCGGCATCCCCCATCAGGTGTGGCGCCATGTAGATTACCAGTTCGTCGATCAGCCTGTCCGCCATTAGTGCGCCACACAGAATGGCACCGGCCTCGACATGCACCTCGTTGATCCCGGCACCACCGAGGTAGTGCAGCACAGCCTGCAAGTCCAGCTGGCCGGCAGCGTTGAGTGGCAGCACATCCACGGAGACACCGGGTCTTGCCAGCAGTGCCTCCCTGCCGGCGTCCGCCGTGCCGGTCAGTATCAGGGTCTCACCGGGTAAATCCAGCAGCTTCGCCGTCGGCGGGATGCGCAGGCGGCTGTCAATGATGACCCGCAACGGCTGCAGGAAAGGCGCAGCGGCGTCTCCCTCCAGCCGCACGGTAAGGGAGGGATCATCGGCAAGCACCGTACCGATGCCCGTCAGGATTGCCGAGCTGCGCGCCCGCAGGTGATGCACATCGCGCCGCGCCGCCTCACCCGTGATCCAGCGGCTTTCACCGTTTGCCATCGCGGTGCGCCCGTCGAGACTCATCGCCAGCTTGCAGCGCACCCAGGGCCGTGCCTGGCGCATGCGCATCACGAAGCCGGGGTTCAAGGCTTCGGCCTCGACTGCCAGCAGGCCGGAGTCCGTGGCCACACCGGCAGCCTGCAACTCGGCCAGGCCGCTGCCCGCCACCTGCGGATTCGGATCCTGCATGGCCGCGACGACCCGCGCCACGCCGGCGTCAATCAGTGCCCGGCTGCACGGCGGGGTGCGCCCGTGGTGACAGCAGGGCTCCAGCGTCACGTAGGCGGTGGCGCCGGCGGCCCGTCCCCCCGCCTGGCGCAAGGCATTGATTTCCGCATGCGCGCTGCCGGCACGCTCGTGCCAGCCTTCACCGACGACCTGTCCCTCCCGAACCAGCACGCAGCCCACCCGCGGATTGGGGTCGGTCGTGTACAGGCCGCGCGCCGCCAGTTGCAGGGCGCGGGCCATGTATCGATGGTCGTCTGCAGTAAACATTTTCAGGCAGGAACCTCAAGCGCTGCGTTGCAACATTGACCCGGGCAGTGCGGAGAAATCAGGAACAGCATGGCAGGCATGCCGTGACTGCTGCCCTGCAGGGCATGCTCCGGACGCTGGCCGTGTCTGCGGCCGTTTCACGGCACCCGGGGCATGCCAGGCCTCACTCGTCCGGCAGCAGCGAGATCTGGTCCTTGCGCTCCTCCGCGGTCGGCTCGCTTTCCAGCTTCTCGATTTCCTCGCGAAAGGCGTTCACGTCCTCGAAGCTGCGGTAGACCGAGGCAAACCGGACGTAGGCGACCTGGTCCAGTTGCCGCAACTCGTTCATCACCCACTCCCCCAGCTGGCGCGCAGGGATTTCGCGTTCGCCGCTGGCGCGCAGGCGATGCTGCAGGCGGATCATGGCGGCGTCGACCCGCTCTGATTCCACCGGCCGCTTCTCCAGCGCACGCATGATGCCGCTGGTCAGCTTGGCCTCGTCGTAAGGTTCCCGTGCACCATTGCTCTTGATAATGCGCGGCATTACCAGCTCCGGCGACTCGAAGGTGGTGAAGCGCTCGCCGCAGTCGTTGCATTCCCGCCGGCGCCGTACCTGCGCACCCTCGCTGGCAAGGCGCGAGTCGATAACCCGGGTATCCTGCTTGCCGCAAAAGGGACAGTACACGGTCAGCGGGTCCGCTTGCTCAGTCCTTCCCGTAAACCGGGAAGCGTCCGCACAGGTCAAGCACCTTGCCGCGCACGGCCTCGATAACAGCCGCGTTCTCGACGTCGTCCAGCACGTCGCACATCCAGCCGGCCAGCTCACGCGCCTCGGCCTCGCCCAGCCCGCGGGTGGTGATGGCCGGCGTACCGACACGAATGCCGCTGGTCACGAATGGCGACTGCGGGTCGTTCGGCACGGCATTCTTGTTGACCGTGATGTAGGCGGCACCCAGCGCCGCATCGGCCTGCTTGCCGGTGATCCCCTTGTCGATCAGGTCGACCAGGAACAGGTGGTCGTCGGTTCCGCCGGAGACCACCTTGTAGCCACGCGCCATCATGACAGTGGCCATGGCCCGGGCATTATCCAGCACCTGCTGCTGGTATTCCCTGAAAGCGGGTTCCAGTGCTTCCTTGAGCGCGACCGCCTTGGCGGCTATGACATGCATCAGCGGACCGCCCTGGGTTCCCGGGAACACCAGGGAATTGAGTTTCTTCTCCACGGCCTCGTTGGCGCGCGCCAGGATCAGGCCGCCGCGCGGACCGCGCAGGGTCTTGTGGGTGGTGGTCGTGGTCACGTCGGCAATGTTGACCGGGCTCGGGTAGATGCCCGCCGCGATCAGGCCGGCGACGTGCGCCATGTCGACGAACAGCAAGGCACCGACACTGTCGGCGATGTCGCGGAAGCGCTGCCAGTCGACCTGCAGCGAGTAGGCGGAAAATCCCGCCACGATCATCTTCGGCTGTGCTCACGCGCCAGCGCCTCCACCTGGTCGTAGTCGATGGCGCCGGTTTCGGGATTCAGGCCGTACTGCACGGCATTGAACAGCTTGCCGGAGAAATTCACCTTCGAGCCATGCGTGAGATGCCCACCGGCGTCGAGACTCATGCCGAGAATGGTGTCGCCGGGCTGCAACAGCGCCAGGTAGACGGCGGCATTGGCCTGCGAACCGGAATGCGGCTGGACGTTGGCGTAATCGGCATTGAACAGCTGCTTCGCCCGGTCGATGGCCAGCTGCTCGGCGATATCGACGAACTCACAGCCGCCGTAATAACGTTTGCCCGGATAGCCCTCGGCGTACTTGTTGGTCAGCACGGAACCCTGCGCCTCCAGTACCCGGGGACTGGCGTAGTTCTCCGAGGCGATCAGTTCGATGTGGTCTTCCTGGCGCTGCCGCTCACCCTCGAGTGCCGCCCAGAGCTCAGCGTCGTAACCCTCGATTTTCATGTCTTTAGCAAACATTGGATTAACTTTCCTGGTCGTGAATAGGGAATCCGGCGCGCCGGAAGTGCCAGATGATAGCCGATCTGCGAGGGGCTTGCTAACCCATCCCCCCGGATTTAACCCCACACATCAGGGTGTTGTCAGCCCTCCAGCAAGGCCGCCACGACCGCGCTCCAGGCAGCGGCCAGGTTGCCCCGGTTGTAGCCACCGCCGCCCATCGCCAGCAACCGGCCAGCGCAGTGCTTTTCCGCCAGCACGCAGAGGCGCGCCGCCGCATGCCGGTGTGCCGCGGGCGTATAGCGCAGGTGCGTGATCGGGTCGCCGGCAATACTGTCCGCGCCGCATTGCAGCAGGATGAACTCCGGACACGCGGCGTCGATGAAGGCCTCCGCCTGCTCCCAGGCCTTGAAAAACAGGGCATCATCGGCGTCCGGCGGCATGGGGATATTGAGCTTGGTTCCGCGCGCCGCCCCACTGCCGGTCTCGGTGATGGCACCGGTACCCGGGTAGAGAAACCGGCCATCCTCGTGCAGGTCGGCAAACAGCAGCTCCGGGTCAGCCTCGAAGCTGTAGAACACGCCATCAGCATGATGGGCATCGATGTCGACGTAGGCCACGCGCCGCACGCCATGGACCTGCCGCAGCGTTTCGATCGCGATGCCGCAGTCATTGAAGACGCAGAATCCTGCCGCCGTATCGCGGCGCGCATGGTGCAGCCCGGCGATGGGTACGAAGGCATGCCGGCAGCCGCCGTGCAACAGGCGTGCGATGGCGTCCAGCACACTGCCGACCACGAAGCAGGCGGACTCGTAGATCCCCTGCGGTGCCGGCGTGTCACCGCCATCCAGGTAGCCCGTGCCGCTGGCGGATTGCGCGATGACTCGATCGACGTAGGCAGGCGTATGAAAGCGCTCGATCGCTGCCCGCGTGGCCGCCACCGGGCTGCACTGCAGGATCTGCCGGTCGAGCCCGTCGGCCTGTATCTGGCGCCAGAAGGCATCGAGTCGGTCCGGACCAAAGGGATGCCCGTGCCCAAAGCCATAGGCGGCCAGCTCGTCCCCGGTGTAGACACAGACCCTGCCTGATGTTGCGGATTGTTGCATGCGCACTCAGCTCGCAGGCCGGCGCCAGGCCGCCACACCCGCTGAATTGTCCAGCCTGCATTGTTCGCCGTCACGCCCGCGCCTGCAAGGTGCCGCGGCCGGCAGCGGCTCATCAAAACAGGAATGTCTTGTATTACAGACTGATACGCAACCGCATTCATGTAGCCTGTCAGCCACATCCCGGTAACGCGCGGCTCCGTCACCACAATCGGTGCGCAGCAGTTTGCCCCCCGATTCGCGGTGCCTATAATGTGGCCACTTTCTTTCACCCTGGACAGACATCGCAATGGCGCAGTACGTCTACACCATGAACCGCGTGGGCAAGATTGTTCCGCCCAAACGCAAAATACTTGAAGATATTTCGCTGTCCTTTTTCCCGGGCGCGAAGATTGGCGTGCTCGGCCTGAACGGCTCCGGCAAGTCCACCCTGCTGCGCATCATGGCCGGGCTGGATACCGAGATCGAGGGCGAGGCGCGGCCGCAACCGGGCATCAAGATCGGCTACCTGCCGCAGGAGCCACAGCTCGATCCGGAGAAGGACGTCCGCGGCAACATCGAGGAGGCGCTCGCGGAAATCACCGCCGCGCAGCAACAGCTGGAGGCGGTCTACGCCGCCTATGCCGAGCCGGATGCCGATTTCGATGCGCTTGCCACCGAGCAGGCACGCCTGGAAAACATCCTGCAGGCCAGCGACGGCCACAACCTGGACCGCAAACTGGAAGTCGCCGCCGAGGCCCTGCGACTGCCGCCGTGGGATGCCGAGGTCAGCACGCTTTCCGGCGGCGAACGCCGCCGCGTCGCGCTCTGCAAGCTGCTGCTCTCCGGGCCGGACATGCTGCTGCTGGACGAGCCCACCAACCACCTGGACGCCGAGAGCGTCGCCTGGCTGGAACGCTTTCTCGCCGAGTTCCCCGGCACGGTGGTCGCCGTCACCCATGACCGCTACTTCCTCGACAACGTCGCCGGCTGGATCCTGGAACTGGACCGCGGCCACGGCATTCCCTGGGAAGGCAACTATTCCTCCTGGCTGGAGCAGAAGGAGCAACGCCTGGAAATCGAGGAGAAACAGGAAACCGCCAGGATGAAGGCCATGAAGGCGGAACTGGAATGGGTGCGCGCCGGCACCAAGGGCCGGCACGCCAAGAGCAAGGCACGCCTGGCACGCTTCGAGGAACTGGCGTCAACCGAGGCCCAGCAGCGCAACGAGACCAAGCAGCTGTTCATCCCGCCGGGGCCGCGGCTCGGTGACCTGGTGATCGAGGCAAATAATCTCAGCAAGCGTTTCGGCGACCGGCTGCTGTACGAGGACCTCAGCTTCAACCTGCCGCGCGGCGGCATCGTCGGCATCATCGGTCCCAACGGCGCCGGCAAGACCACCCTGTTCCGCATGCTCAACGGGGCCGAGCAACCGGACAGCGGCGAACTGCGTATCGGGGAAACCGTCCAGATCGCCTACGTCGACCAGAGCCGCGACAGCCTCGATGCCGGCAAGACCGTTTGGGAAGAAATCTCCGACGGGCAGGACATCATCAGCGTCGGCAGGCACGAACTGAATTCCCGTACCTACGTCTCCCGCTTCAACTTTTCCGGCGCCGACCAGCAGAAACACGTCGGCAGTCTCTCCGGCGGCGAGCGCAACCGGGTGCATCTTGCCAAGCTGCTGAAAAGTGGCGGCAACGTACTGCTGCTGGATGAACCGACCAACGACCTGGACGTGGAAACCCTGCGCGCCCTGGAGGAAGCCCTGCTGGATTTCCCGGGTTGCGCGGTGGTGATTTCCCACGACCGCTGGTTCCTGGACCGGATTGCCACCCATATTCTGGCGTTCGAGGGGGATAGTCAGGTAGTCTGGTTCGAGGGTAACTACGCTGACTACGAGGCCGACCGCAAGCGCCGCCTGGGCGCGGATGCCGACCAGCCACACCGGATCAAGTACAAACGACTGGAAAACTAAACCGATGCAAGATTCTGATAAAGAGAAGCTGCGGGCGTTCGAGAAGAAAATGCATGACGAGGGTGCGGCTGGCTTTGCGGACGGACCCCGCCCCTGGGAAACCTGGGACGAATCCGGCGCGCAGGCCGGCAAGCACGTCTGGGAGGGCAAGGCGCGGCGCATCTACAGGAATACGAATACGCCCGTGCGCCACAGCTTCGGGGAGCGCATTCTGTCCGGCCTCGCCGTGGTCGCCCTGGCGACCATGGTCGTCGGCATCGCAGGCGTTTATTTCACCGAAGAGCAACCGCAGACCGTTGCCTGGACCCGGGTTGAACCCACGCCGATCCCCTTGCCGGGACAACAGGAAACAGCAGCCGTACAGCGGCTTCCCGCGCGCGCGCCACGACCGGCACCGGTGATCGCGGAGATCGATTCCCTGCCGCCACCGGCGGCAGGCAGTACCGCAGGGATGGTTGTCATACCGGCCCCGGAGGAAGCGGCAAGCACGGCTCCGGCCATGGCCGAAACGGGCGCCGCACTCGCTGATACCGCCACAGCAGGCGCCGCTAGCACCATGGCAACCGCGGCAGACGACACTGCCGCATGGCCGTCTGACGACAACGGGACTGACATCGAAATCGTCACCGCGCCGACCGCCCTGCTGCTGCGCAGTAGCGGCGATGCCTACACGGACAGCAGCGAGTCTGCTTCCGGCATGGAAATGGACACCGCGCTCGCCATGGAGATTGCCACCGCACCCGCGGCAGACAGTGACATGGAGGATGCCGTTGCCGCAGACAGCCCAGCGCTGGCGGCAACCGGGACTGACAACCCCTGGGAAGTGGTAACGGCGCCCGCGACGAACCTGGTCAATCGCGACAGCATAACCGCCGACCCGGCTGCAGCGGACAGTACGCCCCCGGAAACAGACATCGCAACCGCCGGCACACCCGCGACGGAACCGGACGCCGTATCACTCGATGGCACCACGACAGCCGCGACGCTGGACATCCTGCCGCCCACGGCTGCCGGCCCCGCGACGACAGCAGCTGATGCAGCACCCGGCGAGGCACTCGCCCAGGCAACTGCAATCCAGGCTGGCAGCGACACGCCTGCACAGGACATGTTCCCGACGGGCAACGCCGTGTCCCCGCTCCCGGGCGACAGCGAAACAACCGTCGTAGCCCTGGCCGAACCGGAACCGGCGGTGACGGAGCCGGCCCCGGCCGCGGCTGCCGCCGCGCCCGCGGGCGACTGGGTGGTCAACCTGGCGTCCTATACTTACCAATCCACAGCCAAAAGAAAGCTGGCCCTGTTCCAGTCAAAGGGAGTCAGCGGCGAGATTGAACGCATCATCATCAACGACAAACCCTTGTACCGCATCCGGGTTGCCGGCTTTGAAAGCAGCCGTGCGGCACGCGCCAGCATCCCTGAACTGCAAAAAACCCTGGACCTGGAAGGCGCCTGGATCGCGAGGCGCTAGCCCGGATGCGATCCCGGTATGTTTTCATACACAAAAACAGCGGGTGCTGACTGGCCAGGCCAGGTATCGTTTTTTCTGTATAGCCACGGAATCCACGGAAGGACACGGAAAAATAGCTGAGACGTTATTTCTGCCGATAGAATTGCGGCGTTCTTATGACAATCCGCCATGATCCGGAATGACGAAATCGGGATTTCACCTGCAAATTTCCTGAAGAGCCTTATTTCTTTCCGTGTTTTTCCGTGGATTCCGTGGCCATCCATCATCAAGGTTGGGATACCGACAACCGTCAGATTAGCTCCATACGGCAGGCTAGCCCGGATATTGCACCAGATCCGGGATGCTGGCGCGGTACAGGTGCGGCTGGACGCCGCTCTGGAGCGAAGCATAGCCATAGCTATGACTTGAGTGAAGGCGAGTCAGGCGGGCCGTGGACAAGCCCCGATGGCCACGGCCGGTCACAAAATGTATACCTGTAATTTGCCGGGTCGTCGATGCTTACAAGAGTACTGTGTTACGGATAAGCGCAAGGCCCGCGGCCGGCTGTGCAATATGCGGCTAGCCGACCCAGGCGCGGGCGTTGCGGAACATGCGCAGCCACGGCGCATCCTCACCCCACTCATCCGGATGCCATGAGTTCTGCACGCTACGGAACACCCGCTCGGGGTGCGGCATCATGATGGTCACGCGACCATCAGTCGTGGTCAGGCCGGTAATGCCCAGCGGCGAACCGTTCGGGTTGTCCGGGTAGGTTTCCGCAACCCGCCCGTGACCGTCGAGGTAGCGCAACGCCACCAGCCGCTGCGCCAGCGCCTCCCCTGCAGCCGCGGGATCGCCGAAATCCGCACGCCCCTCGCCGTGGGCCACGGCAATTGGCAACACCGCGCCCTGCATGCCCTGCAGGAACAACGAGGGTGAAGCGAGCACCTCCACCTGGGCAAAGCGCGCCTCGAACTGCTCCGAGACATTGCGCACGAAGCGCGGCCAGTCTGCCGCACCCGGTATCAGTTCCTTCAGGCTGGACAGCATCTGGCAGCCATTGCAGACCCCCAGTGCGAAACTGTCCGGGCGTTCGAAAAAGGCGCTGAACATGTCGCGCAGTTCGGCATGGAACAGCACTGACTTGGCCCAGCCCTGCCCGGCGCCGAGCACGTCGCCATAGGAAAAACCGCCGCAGGCCACCATGCCCCTGAAGTCCGCCAGCGAGACCCGCCCTGAAAGCAGGTCGCTCATGTGCACGTCGATGGCATCGAAGCCGGCGCGATGGAATGCCGCCGCCATTTCCAGCTGCCCGTTGACGCCCTGCTCCCGCAGTACCGCGAGCCGCGGGCGCACCCCGGTCGCGATCAGCGGCGCGGCAATATCCTCCGCCGCGTCAAATGGCACGCGTGGCTGCAGCCCGGGGTCGGAGGCATCCAGCAAGGCGTCGTATTCCTGCTGTGCACAGGCCGGGTTGTCACGCAGTGACTGCATGCGGAACGTGGTTTCCGACCAGGCACGCTGCAGTTCGATGCGCGACTCGGACAACACGACCTGCCCGGCGAAGCGGAATTCAAGGTGGTCCAGGGAATTGGGCTCGCCCAGCCGGTGTACCATGTCGCCGAGACCGTGCGCCGCCAGCTGCGCGAGAACCGCCGGCATCTCGCCGCTCGGCACCTGGATCACGGCACCGAGTTCTTCCGCGAACAGTGCCGCCACCGGGTCGGACCCCAGCCCATCCAGCGAGACCGAAACCCCGCTGTGCCCGGCGAAACACATCTCGGCGATGCAGGCAAACAAGCCGCCGTCGGAACGGTCGTGGTAGGCCAGTAGCAGCCCCGCCCTGTTCAGCGCCTGGATCGCGCCGAAGAAAGACCGCAGCGCGGCCGGATCATCCAGGTCCGGCGGCGTGCTGCCGACCTGCTTGTACACCTGCGCCAGCGCGGAACCGCCGAGCCGGTTGCGGCCCTGCCCCAGGTCGATCAGCAGCAGTTCGGTCTCACCCCGGTCGCTGCGCAATTGCGGCGTCAGCGTCTGGCGCACATCGGTCACGGGCGCGAACGCGGAAACGATCAGCGACAGCGGCGCCGTCACGGCGCGGTCCTCCCCCGCCTCTTTCCAGACGGATTTCATCGACATGGAATCCTTGCCGACCGGAATGGCAATACCGAGCGCCGGACAGAGTTTCCTCGCCCACCGCCCGCACGGTGTCATACAGGCTGGCGTCCTCGCCGGGATGCCCGGCCGGCGCCATCCAGTTGGCCGACAGGCGAATCCGGCCGATGTCCGCGATGCCGGCGGCCGCGATATTGGTTACCGCCTCGCCCACCGCCATGCGTCCCGAGGCCGGGCCATTCAACAGGGCCACCGGGGTACGCTCACCCATGGCCATGGCCTCACCGGTATAGTTCACATAATCCGAGGCGGTCACCGCCACGTCGGCAACCGGCACCTGCCAGGGTCCGACCATCTGGTCGCGCGTCACCATGCCGGTGACCGAACGGTCGCCGATGGTGATCAGGAAGGTCTTGTCCGCCACACCCGGCAGGCGCAGCACGCGATACGCACCGTCGCGGATATTCACGTCCGCAGTGCGAGAATTCACTGCGCGCGCCCGGCAGCCGCTGCACATCGCGCAGCATCTTCGGCGGCTTGCCCAGCAGCAGGCCCATGGGCAGGTCGATCGGGGTGTTGTCGAAATAGCCGTCACCCAGCACCAGCTGCTCTTCCTCGGTCGCCTCGCCGAGCACGGCATACGGGCAGCGCTCGCGCTCGCACAGGGCCTCGAACTCCTCCATGCGGGACTCGATCCACGGCCAGCACGTAGCGTTCCTGCGACTCGTTGCACCACACCTGCATCGGTGACATGCCGGGGTCGTCGTTGGGAATGGCGCGCAGTTCGAAGCGGCCGCCGCGGCCACTGTCGTTCACCAGTTCCGGCACCGCATTCGACAGGCCGCCGGCACCGACGTCGTGAATCGAAATAATCGGGTTGGCCTCGCCCAGCGCCCAGCAGGCATCGATGACTTCCTGGACCCGCCGCTCCATCTCGGGATTGCCGCGCTGTACCGAGGCAAAATCGAGATCCTCGGCGCTGGCGCCGCTGGACATGGACGATGCCGCGCCGCCGCCCAGGCCGATCAGCATGGCCGGACCGCCCAGCACCACGATCAGGGCGCCGCCGGGAATAGTGCCCTTCTCGACATGTTCCTCGCGAATCGTCCCGCAGCCGCCGGCCAGCATGATCGGTTTGTGATAGCCGCGCAGTTCCTCACCCGATGCACCGGACACCCGTTCCTCGAAGGTACGGAAATAACCGCACAGGTTGGGCCGGCCGAACTCGTTGTTGAAGGCGGCCGCACCCAGCGGTCCCTCGACCATGATGTCCAGCGCCGACACGATGCGCGCCGGCTTGCCATGATCGGTTTCCCAGGGCTGCTCAAAGCCGGGGATCCGCAGATTGGAAACCGAGAATCCGCACAGGCCCGCCTTGGGCTTGGCACCGCGCCCGGTCGCACCCTCGTCGCGAATCTCGCCACCGGACCCGGTCGCGGCCCCCGGAAAGGGCGAAATGGCGGTCGGGTGATTGTGGGTCTCCACCTTCATCACCAGGTGCGCCGCTTCCGGGTGCGGGGCATAGGCGATGCGTAAGCGGGTCGGGGAAAAAACGCTGCACCTCGAAACCCTCGATCACCGCGGCATTGTCGCTGTAGGCGGACAGGATACCGTCCGGGCTTGCCCGGTAGGAGGCGCGGATCATGTCGAACAGGCTGCTGTCCTGCGGCTGCCCGTCGATCACCCAGTTGGCATTGAATATCTTGTGACGGCAATGTTCGGAATTGGCCTGTGCGAACATCATCAGTTCGATGTCAACCGGGTTGCGTCCCAGCGCCGTGAAATTCTCCACCAGGTACTCGATCTCGTCAGCCGAAAGCGCCAGGCCGAGTTCCCGGTTGGCAATCTCCAGCGCGTCGCTGCCGCCACCGAGCACGTCAACCACCGCCATAGGGCGCAGGGACCGCGTGCCGGAACAGGGCATCCGTTTCCCCGATATCGAACAGCACCGTCTCCGTCATGCGATCATGCAGCAGCGGCAACAACGCGGCCAGTTCCGCTTCCTCCAGGGGTGCGCCGTTCGCGTTGCTGAAGCAGTAGGCAATACCGCGCTCGACGCGCGTGACCTATTTCCAGGCCGCAGTTGTGGACGATGTCCGTTGCCTTGCTGGACCAGGGCGAGATCGTCCCCGGGCGGGGCATGATAATGACCGCCGGCGTCGCCACGTCGGCAGCGGACTGTGCCGGCCCGTAGGTCAGCAGCTTTTCGAGAATCTCCTGCTCGGCCGCGGAAAGCGCCTCATCCAGCTCGACAACATGCAGGTAGTCGGCATGCAGGTCACGCAGCGCGGGCACCAGCTCCCGGCACTGTGCCAGCAGTTTTTGTTTGCGAAAATCGGAAAGAGAAGGACAACCACGCAGGTATAGCATCAGGACTCCCGGGCAGACAGGCATTGCAAGCCGGGAATGATACTGGATGGGTTGGCCGCTGTCAGTGGATCATGCCCGCAACCATGGCAGTCCGGCCTGTCGGCCGCAGGTGGCGGCATCATGCTCAGTCAATTGTGCGCCAGTCGAGGCCGGTATCCTGGTCGGCGATACCGATCCAGTCCGGTTCGCAGTCCATGGCCGCGGCCAGCGCGGTGCGCGCCAGCTCCGGCTGGTTGTTCTTGTCGCTCAGGTGAGCGGCGACGAGATGCTGCAGCCGCGGGGTATCCAGCTGCGCCAGCAGTTCCGCCGCCTGGGCGTTGCTCAGGTGCCCGAGGTGGCCGCCGACGCGCTGCTTCAGGGAACGGGAGTAAGGCCCGCCGGCCAGCATGGCGGCATCGTGATTGCACTCCAGCAACAGGGCGTCACAGGCGCTCAGCGATTCGACAATATGCGGCGTGATGCGCCCGCTGTCGGTCAACAGGCCAAGCCGGCGACTGCCGGCCTGCAGCGTGAACTGGCAAGGCTCGCGGGCATCATGCGGCACGGTGAATGGCTGGATCCGCAGCTCGCCGATGTCGATGCCGGTCGTGGCGTCAAGGTGTTGCATGCCTGGCATATTGGCATCCCGCAGCATGTGCCGGGTACCGGGTGTCAGCCAGACAGGGAAACCGTACTTGCGCGCCAGGGGGGCAACACCGCGCACATGGTCACCGTGTTCATGCGTGACCAGCAGTGCCGCCAGCTCTGCGGGGTGCCGACCCAGCCGCGCCATGCGGCGTTCCGTTTCCCGGCAGGAAAAGCCGCAGTCGATCATCACCAGCGTGCTGCGGAATTCAACCAGCGTGGCATTGCCGCGGCTGCCACTGCCCAGTGATGCGAACCGCATGCGCGCTCCAGGAGCCTGCCCGGCCAGGGTACTAGCGCAGCTGCTCTTCCAGCAGTGTCAGTATCCGTTTGCCGGTCGCGGAGTTATCCCGCTCACCCTGGTCATTCGCCACGATGACCTGCGTGGACGCGCCCTGCGCCAGCAACTTGATGTGGTACTGCGTCGCCGCGGTCTCCTTATCCGAGGACCAGAACGCCAGCTTGCTCAGCATGCCATCCTTGTTCTGGTCGGCCAGCGGGTCGCTGTAACGTACGAAATAGGTACCGTCACTGCGGTTGCGGTCCTCGACTGCAAACCCGACCCGGTCCAGCGCAATCCCGGTGCGCCGCCAGGCGCGGGAGAAATCCTCGTAGACGAGCAGCATAACGCCGCTGGCATCACTGACCAGCTGGGCCCGGTCCTGCTGGTCGGTCTGCCGCGCCAGCATGACCTGCGCCTTCTCTTCCTCGACGCCCATGTAGACCATCAGGCGTTTCAGCATCTCGGCTTCCAGCTCCGGATCGGTGGCGCGCGGTTCCCATACCGGGGTGCCGTCGATGGCACCGCCCTTGATCACTTCCTGCATGCCACGATGCGTCAGGTAGACATCTGTCGTTCCCTGCTGGATACCGTTTTCCAGGCGTACCCGGTACTGATCCCGGGTTGCCGAGGAATACACGGCGTCCATGACCTTGCCGAGGATATTGCGAATCGGCCCTTGCGGGATATCCGCGCGGTTTTCCGACCAGCCGGTTTCAATAATGCCGACGCGCGGATCTTCCATCTTGATCAGGAAACCTTCCTGCAGCCAGAACTCCTTCACCCTGGGCCATACCTGCGCCGGCGTGCCGCGCACCACCAGCCACTGCTGGTCACCGTCACGCTCCACGCTCATATTGGACTGCGCCGGCAGCACTGCAGAATCGCGCACATCGGTTTTGTCGCCATACTCCGAATAGGTGGCGGCATCGAGGCTCGCGGGTGCGTCATTGATGGTATTGGATGACAGGTCCGGCGGCACTTCCAGGGACTCCGTGACTTCACTCTTTTTGTAGTCCACCTTCTCGCGCCCGGGCGCAACCTTGTTGAAGGTGCCGCACGCCGATAGCAGCAGCGCAAAAGTAACCGGCAGCAGCACCGCCCTTGAGAAAATATGTAGATTCATAGGTCTTCCTGTTCTGTTAACACGCCGGCCTGCCTGAGCGCCTGGAGTACGGTTTCCCGGTGATTTTCCGCCAGCGGGGTCAGCGGCAGCCGGATACCCGGAGGTATCAGCCCCATCACGTGCAGCGCCCACTTCACCGGAATCGGATTGGACTCTACAAACAGGGCCGAGTGCAACACGTTCAAACGGTCATTGATACGCTGCGCTCCGTCCCGGTCGCCGGCCAGGGCCGCTGCACACATGGCATGCATGGCGGCAGGCGCCACATTGGCCGTTACCGAGATATTGCCCCTGCCGCCCAGCAGCATCAGTTCCATGGCGGTCGCATCATCGCCGCTGTAGACGGCCAGGCTGTCACCGCAGCGATCCATGATGTCCTGCGCCCGCTGCATGCTGCCGGTCGCCTCCTTGATGCCGATGATGTTCTCCACCGGCGCCAGCCGCGCCACGGTCTCGGGCAGCATGTCGACTGCGGTCCGGCCCGGCACATTGTAGAGAATCTGCGGAATCGGTACGGCCTCGGCAATCGCCTTGTGGTGCAGGTAGAGACCTTCCTGGGTGGGCTTGTTGTAGTAGGGCGTCACCAGCAGGCAGGCATCGGCGCCGGCCTCCATCGCACAGCGGGTGAGATCGATGGCTTCCCGGGTGGAATTTGCGCCGGTACCCGCGATGATCGGGATGCGGCCTGCGGCCATTTCCACGGTGCGGCGGACTACATGGCAATGCTCGTGCTCGTTGAGCGTTGCTGATTCACCCGTGGTGCCGACACTGACCAGGGCATCTGAATGATGCTCGACATGAAACTCGACCAGCCGCTGCAGACTGTCCTCATCGACCGCGCCGCCCTCCAGCATCGGAGTCACCAGCGCCACCATACTGCCCTGAAACATCACCGAAATCCCCGGCCCTGAAACAAGACCGACATGGTACTGGCGCCACCGCGCACTGACAAGGCAATCCCGCAGCGCACCGCCAGGGCAGCACGCAATGGCAGCATATAGTGTTAGACTTCGCTTATTCAGAGAGCTGCGGCCACAGGAGACCGCCGGCAAGGCAACCATGAACGAACCGACAGGCACCAAGAACAATCACCTGGTACTCTCCGCCCTGGGCGAGGACAAGCCCGGTCTTATCAATGAATTATCACGCTGCGTGCTGAACAGCGGCTGCAGCATTCTCGACAGCCGCATGGCGGTGCTGGGCGGCGATTTCGCGCTGCTGCTGCAGGTAGGCGGCAACTGGAATAATCTCGCCAAGCTCGAAACCCAGCTGCCCGGCCTGCAGGAACGCCTCGGCCTCACCATCAGTTCGCGCCGCACCGGCGGCAGGGAGACACGCCATGACCTGCTGCCCTACGGGGTCGACGTGGTCTCCATGGACCAGCCCGGCATTGTCCACAACCTCGCGAAATTCTTTTCCCAGCGACAGATCAATATCCAGGAAATGCTGACCTCCAGCTATGCGGCCGCGCATTCGGGCACGCCGATGTTTTCGGTACACATGACCGTGGAAGTCCCGGCAGGCATCCAGATCGCGGCGCTGCGCGAGGAATTCATGGATTTCTGCGATCAACTCAATCTTGACGCAGTGATCGAGCCGATCAAGACCTGAAACAACACGGAAACCAGGCACGAAGATGAGCAAGGCGATACTTGGCAAGCCCGTACCGGATTTCACCCTCCCGGCGACCGGTGGCAAGGATATCAGCCTGTCCGACTTCCGGGGCAAGAACGTGGTGATATATTTTTACCCGAAGGACAGCACCCCGGGCTGCACCACGGAAGGCCAGGATTTCCGTGACAGCATCAACACCTTCAGGCGTCGCAAGACCGTGATTCTCGGCATTTCGCGGGACAGCATCAAATCCCATGAAAACTTCAAGGCCAAACAGGACTTCCCTTTCGACCTGTTGTCAGACGCCGACGAGCATGCCTGCCAGCTGTTCGACGTCATCAAGGAAAAGAACATGTATGGCCGCAAGGTGCTGGGGATCGTGCGCAGCACTTTCCTGATCGACGCCGAGGGTGTGCTGCGCAGGGAGTGGCGCAAGGTGGCGGTCACCGGCCACGTCGAGGAAGTCCTGGAAGCCGTCAAGGCGCTGTAACATCCACCACAGCCGGCATACGCCAGGTGCCGGCCCTCCTGTCCATCGCTGCAGCGGAAGCCGGTGTCCCGCCGGTCGTATCCAGGCCTGTGTCCACGAAAAATTCTATCGGGCCTAAAAAAAAGTTTTATTGTTAATTAGAATATTGCTATGTACTATTGCCGGCGCTTTTATATTCGCAGGCAGTTTTTCTCCTGCGAGTATCGACACACCACAGCGATCAAGACCGCCGGGGGGCGAAAGCCGGGTCACGGTCGTGAAAAATATGCTTTCACTTTATTAAACAAGAGGCAAGAACGATGTCGATTTTCGAAAAAACCAAACACTGCACGAAGCGTTTCCCGTGCCGGTTCAAGCTGGCGATGATGGTGTTTTCCGTTGCGGTGATCGTCTCGATCATCACGGTACCGCTGATTCACAGCATGGCATAAGCTGCCGCCAGGCAACCGGGCAGACCACGCATACCTGCCCGGTCATGTAGCAACCGCGAAAACCAGATCTTCCCGGCCGTCAGGCTGATGCCACAGCTTCTTCCGCCGGTTTCTCCTTCCTTGGCCAGGCATTCAGCACCGCCGAAACCAGGGTCGCCAGCGGGATGGCAAAAAACACTCCCCAGAAACCCCACAGTCCGCCGAACACCAGGATCGCGATGATGATCGCAATCGGGTGCAGGTTGACGACCTCGGAAAACAGCAGCGGCACCAGCAGGTAGCCATCCAGCGCCTGCAGCACCCCGTAGGCAAACAGGATCCAGCCGAACTCGGCACTCCAGCCCCACTGGAACCAGGCAATGATGGCAATCGGCAGCGTCACCACGGCGGCACCGACATAGGGGATTACAACCGACAGGCCAACCATCGTCGCCAGCAGCAGTGAATACTGCAATTCCATGAAGGTAAAGGTGGCAAAACTGACCGCGCCGACGATAAAGATCTCCCAGACCTTGCCGCGCACATAATTGGATACCTGCAGGTTCACATCCCGCGCAACCTCGTCAACCAGGCGGCGCTGCCGGGGCAGACGCTGGCTGAACCAGCCCACAATCCTTTCCTTGTCCTTGAGGAAGAAAAACGCCAGCACCGGCACCAGCACGATATAGACCATCAACGTAAGCAGGCCGAACACGGATGCCACCGACCATGACAGCACATGCTGGCTCAGCGCGGTAATCTCGGCGCGGATCGTGGCCCCGAGGTCACTGACCTGGGCGGCGGTAAACAGGTTGGGGTATTTTTCCGGCAGCTTCAGCAGCAATGTCTGCCCAAGGGCGATGATATCCGGCAGCTGCCTGACCAGCTGCGTGACCTGGTAGGACAGCCGCGGCACCATCCAGACCATGATGAAGACCAGCAGCGACATGAACAGCAGGAACACCAGCGCCACCGCGAGCAGCCGCGGCATGCCCAGTTCGCGACACTTCTCGACCAGTCCGTCCAGCAGATAGGCTATCACCACACCGGCCAGCACCGGCGCCAGCATCTGCCCGAGGGTCAGCATGACGACAAACCCCGTGACCAGCAGAACCGCCAGGATCACAACCTGGGGGTCGGAGACATGCCGGTCATACCATTCGCGCAGAATATTCATGCGTTCATTCACTTGCGGCGACCCTGAATTGTTCATAGTGCTCACGAAAAATTGTCTCCAGCTGGTCGATCACGGCTGCGGATTCCGTGCCCTTCATGATATGCGTCGCCACGAGGTCGGAAGTGGCACTGAGCATCTCGCTCTTGTCGAGCATCGGGTAGGTTCTGGCCAGGCGTTTCAGCCCGGCTACCACGCTCTCTGTCGGCGGTCGCTCGACCGGTACGGGATCGGGTATCGCCTGCGGCCGGGGCCTGGCTGCTGCCACGGCGGGTTGCCGGCTGCTGAGGAATTCCGCGAATGCCAGCAGGCTGGCCTGGTCCGTGGCCCCGAGTCTACCCAGCAAGCCAAGCAAACGCTGTTCGGTTTCATTCATTGAAAGGCATTACTCCGGGAAGGATTCAATCACGCGGTATACAGGGCACGCGCCGGTTGACAGCTTGTCCCGCTCAGTCGTCGTCCCGGTGAGACAGGCAATAGGCACGCGCGAACTCCAGCAATTCATCCATGGCCCGCTGGCGAAACTTCTGCTTCTGGTGCACAAACGAGAACGGCCGCTCCATCTGCGGATCGAGTTCGAGTGCAACCAGCGTACCCAGCTGCAGCTCCTTGTGAATTGTCACTTCGGATGCGATGGACACGCCCATTCCCGCCTCGACCGCGCCCTTGATGGCCTCGGGACTGCCCAGTTCCATGGCAACATGCACGTCCGAGGGTTTCAGACCGGCGTGGGCCAGGTAGTCCTGGATCACCTCGCGGGTGCCGGAACCTTCCTCACGCGCGATGTAGGCATAATCGAGCAGGTCCTTGAGCTTGACGGTGGTATTACCGGACAGTGGATGCTGCGGCGGCACAATCGCCACCAGCCGGTCATGCCGGCAATTTTCCACCACCAGGTTCTTGTTCAGGACCGGCGCCTCCACCACACCCAGGTCGATATCGTTATTCTCGACCATGGACACGATACCGTCCGAGTTGGCCACCTTGAGGTGGACGTTCACATCCGGATACTTCTTCTTGAAGTCCCCCAGCAGCGACGGCAGCATGTATTCCGCAATGGTGGTGCTGGCACCGATGATGAGGACGCCGCTGATCTCGCCGGTCATATCGCGCACCGCGTTGTCCATCTTGGCGTAGAGATCAAAGATCTCGTCCGCGTACTCGTAGACACGCTGCCCTGCTTCGGTGAGGCTGATGCGGTTGTGCGTCCGGTCAAACAGACGGGTGTTGAAATATTCTTCCAGCTGGCGGACCTGGAAGGTCACCGCCGGCTGGGTCATGTGCAGACTCTCCGCCGCCTTGGTAAAACTCAGCAAGCGTGCGACGGTATGAAATACCTGTAGTCTTCGATCAGCCATAGTTTTCCCGTGCCCGGATCCTGAAATCGATGTGAGTGCGATGCTAAACCGTTGAGACTATAAAATATTTTTGGGCAAGACTCCAACCATGCTATAGACGAGCAGGCATTATTCGCTGAGATACTCCCTGAAACCGGATGAAATCGTGTTCACCTGTACCTGAACCGGGTGGTCCGACCCCTGACAACCAGTCTTTAATTACATCCCAAACAAACAGTTACATCTATATTCACGACAGGACCCCCGCTAATTCGGGTGGTTTTCATCTTTTATAACAGGCGTCACCCGGTTTACCGCCACTGCCCCAGTGGAAACAGCCATTGCTCCCCGCAAACCTGTACCACGCTAGAGGGCATGCACTGCGGTGGACTGGCCGTCTTCCGCCGCCGCCGGTACACTCCGAATAGGGGTTGGCAAAAAACTATAACAAGCGGTATTTCTGATGACGCGTATTTTCCACTGCAAATTGCTTTGTTGCTTGCTTGCCGGGCTGCTGCTCGGTGGCCTGTCGGGGTCCGGTTCGGCCGCGGTGGTGTCAGACCGGTTGCAGCAATTGCTGGACAGCGGCGCCCGCAAGCCGCTCGCCGGGCAGGCCGAGCTGACATTCATCATCGAAAGCGCCGCGCCGCGACCCACGATCCAGGCGGCGATACATTCGGCAGCAGGCAAACTGCGTTACAGCCATGGCCGGCGTCACGAGGTCCGCATGCAGCCGGGCCAGGCGCGGGGACTGCTGGCACGACTGCCCGCTGATGCGATCGTGCGTCTGCCCTACCCGCATGCCTCGACCGCCGTCACCAGCCTCGGCGTCAGCGTCTCCGGTGCCGCTGACATGCAGGCGCTGGGATCAGGACGGCAGCGGCATCAAGATCGGTGTCATCGACCTCGGCTTCAGCAGCCTGGCGAGTTCCCAGGCAAACGGCGAGTTGCCGGCGACCGGTGCGGGACTGACGATCACCGATTACACCGGCAGCGGCACGGGCGGCACCACCCACGGCACCAACGTGGCGGAGATCGTGCATGACATGGCCCCGGGGGCGGAGCTGTACCTCGCCAGGATCAATACCGATGTGCAACTTGCCGCGGCGCTCACTGACATGATCGATGCAGGCGTGCACGTCATCAACCATTCCGTCGCCTGGTTCGGCGCCGCCTTCTACGATGGTACCGGGCCGCTGTGTGCTATCACGGACAATGCGGCAGGCGATGGCGTGCTGTGGGTCAACGCGGCGGGTAACTATCGCAACAGGCATTATCTCGGGACATTCACGGATGCCGATAGAGATAACCGGCACGAGTTCGCCACCGGTCAGGAGTACAACACCGTATGGCTGAAGGCCGGCGACACCTATACCTTTATTCTGAACTGGGATGCTTACTCTACGTCACCTCGTGCTGATTATGATCTTTATCTTTACTCTGGCGACCCCGATGCCGGGGGCGCGGAGGTGGCCTCCTCGAAAAACAACCAGTCCTATTTCGATCCCTATGAGGTTATTCAGCACACGGCAGCGGTTACGGGCACGTATTACCTGGTCGTAAAGAAGGCCCGCAGAAGCACCCCCAAGCTGCCTCTGACCCTGTTCTCGCTGAATGTCGACCTCGGCACCAAAACCCAGGCCAGCAGTCTCTCGCAACCGGCGGACTGCGCCTCCACGCTGGCGATTGCCGCAACCGATGCAGTCACTGATGCAATCGCAGGCTACTCTTCCGAAGGACCGACAACGGACGGCCGCAACAAGCCGGAAGTCTCCGCACCCACGAATGTGCTGACGTCACTGTCAGGCAACTTCAACGGCACCTCGGCCGCGGCGCCACATGCCGCGGGTGCCGCTGCCCTGCTGCTGGATCAGAATCCCGGCCTGACCCTCAGTGGACTGCGCAACGCCCTGCAAGAAACGGCGCACGACGTCAGCCCTACCGGTTATGACTGGCGCACCGGCTTCGGGCGCATCAGCCTGGATGCCGACAGCGACGACAGCAATCACGATGACGACAACTGCGTCGCTGGTCGCCAACAGCAGCCAGCTGGATACGGACAGCGATGGTGACGGTGATGCCTGCGACAACGACGACGACAATGACGGCCTGTCCGACAGCTTCGAACTGACCCTCGGCACCAACCCGTTGCTGGCGGACTCCGACGGCGATACCCTGAGCGATTTTGACGAAGTCAACTGGGATGATGATCCGAACACCTATACCCCCGGGCTGGACCTGAACCCGTTGGCTGTCGACACAGATGGCGACGGCATCCCCGATAACCTGGACCCGGAGCCACTGGTCGGCGTCGTCGCCGGCGACATCGCCCCGCTGGGGTCGCCTGACGGGCAGGTGAACGCTGCCGACTACCTGGTCGGCCTGCGGGTAGTCCTCGGGATCATCGACCCACCCTATGACTATATTGAAAACGCCGACCTCTACCCGCCCGGTTCGCCGGATGGCAGCATCGAGCTGTCGGACCTGCTGCTGTTGCAGCAACTGCTGCTGCAGCCATAGCAGACAGCAGCGAGCGAACCCGGTTGCGCAAACTGGAAAAACACGGTCCGGCCGTAGCGTGGAAACAGATGGGGGGTGGGAGATTAAAAGCGGCGGTATATCAATCAGGGAGATCGAAGGGGGGGGAGTCGATATACCGCCGTAAAAGACTGCTTAACAGTGATGGAGGTGCCGCAGCTGCCACTGACCGGCAACCTCTGGATGAAAGACTAGCCGCTCTCGCACGGCTTGTGAATGCGACATAGTGTCGCAACAGGCCCGTCCCGCAGGTAATGCGACAATCTGTCGCACATGCATGCGTGGTTGCCGCGGCATCCCGGCCAGAGCATCATTAACCCATGCAACCCGACCCGGACAGAACCCCGGACGAAACGGCCCGCAGGATCCTGCGGCGCCTGTTCCTGTTGCGCAATATCACCATCCTCGGTGCCGGACTGGGGATTGCCATCGGCCGCACGGTCTACAGCCTGGCGCTGCCACTGCCGCCGCTGCTGCTGACACTGGGATTGCTTGCCCTCCTCAACCTGCTCACCTGGCTGCGGCTGCAAACACACTACAGCGTCGGCAACAGTGAAATCTTCGTGCAGTTGCTGCTGGACATCGCCGGCATCACCAGCCTGTTCTATTTCACCGGCGGTGCCACCAACCCGTTCGTCTGGTTCTACCTGCTGCCGCTGATCATCGCGGCCACCATCCTGCCGCGCGGTTATACCTGGTTCATGGCGGGACTCAGCGTAGCCTGTTACTCGGCACTGTTCTTCTACAACGTTCCCCTGCCGGACGCCGGCATGCACCATGACGGTGGCATGCACCACGATGGCGGCTTCCAGATGCATGTCTTCGGCATGTGGCTGGGCTTTGTCTTCAGTGCCGGGTTTGTCGCTGTCATTATCGTCGGCCTGGCACACAGCCTGCGCGAACGCGATCGCAAGCTTGCCGAGGCCCGCGAGCAGGCGTTGCAGAACGAACGCCTCGTGGCACTGGGCACCCTCGCGGCCGGCGCGGCACACGAACTCGGCACTCCGCTCGGCACCATGGCGATTCTTGCCGCCGAACTCGAACAGGAATACACCGATGCCGGGCACGACGATCTGCACAGGAAGCTGGGCATCCTGCGCAAACAGGTCGACCGCTGCAAGGAAGCGCTGTCCGTCATGTCGGCATCCGCGGGCGCGGGACGCGCGGAATCCGGGCATCGCATGGCGGTCGGAAAGTACCTCGATGCCGTGCTGGCGGAATGGCACCAGCAATACCCGAATGCCGGTCTGACGACACAAATCAGCGAACAGTCGCCTGAGGCCATGATCGTCGCCGAGCGCACACTCACCCAGGCGCTACTCAATGTGCTGAATAATGCCGCGGATGCCTCGCCGGAAACCGTGATGCTCAAGGCCGACTGGTCCGACACTGAACTGACACTGTCCATCGCCGACCGCGGACCGGGACTGCGCGAGGACATTCAGGAACAGTTGGGTAAACAGCCCGTCACTACCAAGCCGGAGGGCCTCGGTGTCGGCCTGTACCTGGCCCACGCAACTATCCGGCGGCTCGGTGGTGATATGGTTGTGGGCAACCGGGAACAGGGCGGCACGACAGTACGGATTACAATACCCCTGCTGGGGAACGGGACATGATGGCACGACGATGACAGAAACTGACACTCACGACGAGAAACCGGTGCTGTTGCTGGTGGATGACGACGAGATCTACTGCGAGGTGCTCGGCGATGCACTGCGCAAGCGCGGCTATGCGGTATCGGTCGCCCACAACCTTGCCGATGCATTGCAGCTTGCCAGCGACGTGGAACCCGAATACGCGGTGGTTGACCTGCGGATCGGCTCCGAATCCGGACTGGAACTGGTCAAGCAGCTGGCGTCACTGGATGAAAACACCCGCATCATCATGCTGACCGGCTATGCCAGCGTCGCAACCGCCGTGGAATCCATCAAGCTGGGTGCGGTGCATTACCTGACAAAACCCGCCACGGCCGACGAGGTCGTCGCCGCACTGCATCGTGACGAGGGCGATGCCACGGTGACGCCGGCAGAACAGCCACTATCGGTGCGCCGCCTGGAATGGGAACACCTGCAGAAGGTACTCACGGAAAACGACGGCAACATCTCCGCGGCGGCGCGCGCCCTGAACATGCATCGCCGCACCCTGCAGCGCAAGCTTGCGAAGCGACCGGTGAAGGAATAACCCGATCGTATGCAAATATCCTCCTGCAGGAGCAGCCAGCTGTAAGCCGCTGCATCGGCGCAATCGCGGAGGGCGGCGCTTTCCACGGGCACTTAGTCGAGGTTATTGAACAACCGCGGAATAAGTCGTCACCCCGGCGATAGCCGCGTGCCGTGCTTGCTTGCTGATTCTGCGAAAACTGCAGTGACAAGTCACCGCGACACACATAAAAAAGGCCGCGTTACCGCGGCCTTTTTTACGCTCGATAACAGCGCGCTCAGAACTTGTACGAATAGCTCACGTCGAACGAGTCCTGGTGCATCTTGATGGAACCCGGTATTCCAAATGCCGTCTGCGAGCTTTTGACTTCATTCTCGAAGGCATGCATGTAGGCAAAGTTCCACTCGCTCTGCTTGTCCGGCACGAAACTAAAGCCCAGGGTCATATGCTGCTCGACCACGCCGGCGCCAGGATATTGAACAGCACCTGGCTGTCCGGAATCGGCTGGTCATTCCAGGAATAACCGGCGCGGAAGATCCACTGGCTGTCATAGGCATATTCCGCGGCCAACCGGTAGATGTTGATGTCTTCCCAGCCGAAGCCCATACCGTCGTCCATACCGAGCCAACAACTGCTTGGGCATGGCGGATTAGTTCCTGCATTCAGGGCAGGAGGCGGCACATATATTGGACCATCGTTGGAGATAGAGTTAACGCCTTCGTACTGGATCTGCTGGAAATCAAAGGAGACTTTCAACTGCGGCGTCGCCTTGAAGGTCGCACCGAGCGTGAAGTTGGCCGGGACATCGAAGTCACCGTCCTCGGCAAACAGCTCGTCGTAGTCATCGAACTCGGACATGTAGATCTTGGTCGAGTAGGAGGCACCAAGTGTCAGGCGAGGGTGCACCTCACCCATCCAGCCGATCCGCGCACCGGCACCGTATGACCAGTCACTGTCATTATTGGTCAGGCCGTTTGAAGGCGTCGAGGTAACGGCACCACCGGTAGCCTGGCAGGTTGCCGCACCACGCCGCTGATTGCCCGCTCTGGGTAAAGCACTGGAAGTTGCCCAGGCCGCGTGCACTGAAACGCTGCACGCCGATCAGCAGGGACACGCCGATCGAATGCTTCTCCTTGACCGTCATCGCGAGCGTCGGGGCAAAAATACCCTGCTGCAGATCCACGCCCAGCGTTCCCGTATTTGGCAGCGGGAAGGCCAGACCTTCAGGCGGACTGAAGGGTGGCAGGGTTGCAGGGGGCGGTGCCGGATTAGGTGCCCGGCCAGTAGCAGCGGCCAGCGCAGATCCCGCTTCGTTATATAGATTACGGTCGTAGGTGGAGTTCATGCCACCGTTGCCATAGTTGTTGAATCCGAACCACAGGTTGTCCCTGAGTTTCAGGTTGAAACCGAAGTTCGGAATCAGGAACAGGTTACGACGGCTCTTGTCATCGACATCGAAACCGATGGGCGCGCAACCCGGACAGCTGAGCGCCGATGTATTCAGTTCCGCCTCACGGTTCGGCATGAAGAACCGCAGCCCCGCATCGACCCGTTCACCGATCGCGGTAATACCCGCCGGGTTGACTGCAATCGACGCAGTATCCTGCGGATTGGAAACCACGGCACCGGCCAAGCCCCATCGCCTTGGCGCCGTAACCCAGCGCAAAATAGCCGGTGGTTGCGGATACCGTTGATGCTGCTGCCAGCCCCGAAATAACAGCCACCGTTCTGAACCAAACGGGCACCTTGTTCATAGTTTGCTCCTTGTGGAATTGCATAAAACCCGAAGGAACCCGTCTTTATTGTTGTATTCTTGCAACAGAAAATCCTTCTCCGAAACGCACTGTTACAAAGGTTTAGCACAATGTCAATAAAAAGTGTTGTTTAAGCGCGTCATCTGCAGTAGTTTATGCAACACATTCCGGGGGGATGGCTCAGCCTGGCCCAGGCAAGGCTGAAGCTGGCCGACAGCAGACGACTCCGCCCTGAACGTTTTCAACCTTAAGGAGGAGATCAAAATGGCAAACCACCAACCTGCAGTACGCCGGTTACTGGCGTGCAGCGCCGCCGGATTGTTAACTCTGGCTTCCGGCAGCACCCTTGCAAGCAGCTTCGCACTGATTGAACAAAGCGTCAGCGGAATGGGTACGGCTTACGCCATCGGCTCCGCAGGCATCAATGATGCCAGCACCGTCTTCTTCAACCCCGCCGGCATGTCGCGCCTGTCGGGAACACACCTCAACGGTGGCCTGCAGATCGTCTACTCACAGGTCGAATTCAAGGGCAGCGCCGAGTACAACCCGAACAACCCGGCCTATCCACTTTACTGGAGTCAATGTTGCCGGTGACCCGGTCCAGCGGCAAATCGAAAGTTGATACCGACCTGCTGGCAGGCGTCCCCAGCGGCTATATCTCCCACCAGTACAGCGACCGGGTCTGGTTCGGCTTCGGCGTCAACGCACCGTTCGGCCTGGAAACAGAATATGACGACGACTGGGTGGGTCGCTATCACGCCATCAAGTCGGAGCTTCTGACCTACAATTTCAACCCGTCGATAGCGTTCAAGTTCACCGAACACGCTACCATCGGGTTTGGACTCAGCGCCCTTTATGCAGACGGTGAACTGACCAATGCCGCATGACGTTGGCCTGCTGGCCGAGTTCCCGGGCGGTCCCGACCCGTTACCCTCGCTTCCAGGCTGGATTGGTAATCCCGGCACAAGCACCTATGACAGCAAGGTCAAGCTGACCGGAGACGACTGGGGTTTCGGCTACAACTTCGGCCTGTTGCTGGAACCGACCGAAAACACCCGGTTCGGCTTTCACTACCGCTCGAAGATCGATCTGACGCTCGACGGAGACGCAAAAGTTTCAGGCCCCGTGTTGAACAGCAAGCAAGATGCCGAACTGGACGTTACCCTGCCGGACAGCCTCTCTGTGAGTGCCTACCATGCACTCAATTCCCAGTGGGCCGTGATGGCGGATGTTACCTGGACACAGTGGAGCCGCCTCAACTCACTGGATATCAAACTCGAAAACGGTTCAGCAAAGCGTCGCGGTATGGGACTATGAAGACAGCACCCGCTATGCTATCGGCGCCGAGTACCGGCACGACCAGACCTGGACCCTGCGCACCGGTCTTGCCCTGGATGAAACACCGGTACCCAGTTCCAGCCTGCGCAGCCCGCGGGTACCGGACGAGGAGCGCATCTGGCTGAGCTTTGGCGCGACCTACCGCTACTCGCCGGATATCACTTTCGATTTCGGCTATGCGCACCTGTTCGTGGACGACCCGAAACTCAACAGCGTACCTGACAACCACGACCCGACCAGCCCTGCGAGCGACAACCGGCTTCCATACCAGTCTCCGGCGACTATGACGCCTCGGTGGATATCTTCGGTGTCGCGGTGAACTGGAAGTTCAAGTAGTACCTTCATTAATCCCTGCGTTCTTGCAGGCAAAAAAAACCCCGGTATCATACCGGGGTTTTTTTATGGGACCTGAAAGTTGCGAAGCGGCGTATCAGCCCTTCCGCATCAGGAACAAGAACTTGCCACCTTCCTCTGCAGAGGACAGCAGCTCATTGCCGGTTTGCTTGGCAAACGCCTCGAAGTCCTTCACCGAACCCGGGTCAGTTGCAATGATGCGCAGCACCTTGCCAGTCTCCATTCCGTTCAGCGCCTTCTTGGCACGCAGAATCGGCAGGGGGCAATTCAGGCCCGTGGCATCAAGTTCGTCATCATAATCCGCCATTGCGATACTCCTTTTAGTATAGTTAACGACTAATTCAGACCCGACGGCGCGGATCATGGATATTCATATTAAAATGAGCTGGAAACGTTATGATAACACGCCCCGGAAGGCAAGCCCCCCATTGGGGAAATACCCCTGAAATCAGGCGCCGGGCTGAACTTACACGACAAGAACCTGTCACAAGTCAATCGCAAGACCATATAAATCCTACCCTGACCAATGAACAGACTGTCCGGACTACTCTTGAGCCTGCTGCTGGCCCTGCACACGCCAACCGCCCTGCCCCAATCCAGCTTCGACCAGCTTCCCGATCTGGGCGATGCCTCGGGCCAGGTGATTTCCCCGCAGCAGGACATCGCACTCGGCAAGGCCTTCATGCGTCAGGTACGCCAGTCAGGACTGATCCTTGAAGACCAGGAAGTCAACAGCTACCTGGAAGCGCTGGGCAGAAAGCTTGCAGCACACAGTGAAAATCCGGGGCACAGCTTCACCTTCTTTCTGGTGGACGAACCCAGCATCAATGCGTTCGCCGGCCCCGGCGGTTACATCGGTGTCAATGTCGGGCTGTTTGTCACCGCGGAATCGGAAAGCGAACTGGCCGGCGTGATGGCACACGAAATCGCCCACGTCACCCAGCGCCACCTGGCGCGCCGCTTTGACGCGGCCGACAAGATGAGCCTGCCGACCACGGCTGCCGTTCTGGCCGCCATCCTGATTGGCGCCACGACAGACGGTTCCGCCGGCGCCGCCGCCCTGACAGCCGCATCCGCCGCGAGCATGCAGTACCAGATCAACTTCACCCGCGCGAACGAATATGAAGCGGATCGCGTCGGCATCCAGACACTCGCCGATGCGGGCTTCGATCCCTACGGCATGCCGCAATTCTTTGAGCGCCTGCAGAAAAACTCCAAGCTCTATGGCTCGCGCCCGCCGGAGTTCCTCAGCACCCACCCCGTGACAACCAACCGCATCGCCGAGGCCACTTCACGCGCGGAAGGCTACCCGCGCAAACCGGCCTATACCAGTCTGGATTTCCTGCTGCTGCGCGCCAAGCTCCGGGTCAAGAACTACAAGGACCCCAAGCAGGTCCTCTCCGACTTCCAGCGCTACCAGGGTGAATCAGGCGGCGACACGCCCGCCGAAAAATACGAATTCGCACTGCTGCTGGCGGCAAACGGCAGGTACGAACAGGCCGAAACGGTGATGCAGAAACTGCAAAAATCCGACCCCGACCGCATCACCTACCGGCTGGCACTTGCGGATATCCTCAACGGCGCCAAGCAGCCTGACAGGGCGCTTGCTGTCTACAAGGATGCCCTGAGCCTGTACCCTGACAACATGGCCGTTGCCCTGCCCTATGCCTCCACGCTGATGGACGCCGGCCGCGAGGAAGATGCCTACCAGCTGCTGTCTGACACCACGACCAATCATCAGGAGAACGCCAGGGCCTTCAAGTTACTCGCACAGGCCGCCGGGGCAACCGGGCACAATGTGCAAACCCACACCGCGATGTCGCAGTACTACTTTCTGAATGGCTTCACGAACCAGGCAATCGAGCAGCTCAAACTCGCGGAAAAACAACCCGAACTAAGTGATTACCTGACAGCACGCATCCAGGCACGCATCACCCAACTGGAAACCTTGCTGGAGGCAGAGAAATTAGAATAACCACAAATCCTAATAGATTAAAAACAATAACTTGACACCCAGCTACAGCCGGTGCTACGTTTTCCGGGCTACTAATAATAAATATTATTTGCATTAAAACATTTTATACAAAACCAACGGGAGTTTAACCAAATGAAGACACGTCTTCCTGTCAAGCTACTGACTTCGGCGCTGCTATCGCTATGGCTGGTAAACGGCTGTGCGGACCAGTCCGTCAAGACAGCCGGATCCATGGCCAACCCGGAAGCCACGACGGCCATCGCCAATGCCAGTGATGCCATTAAAGCGGCCAAGTCCAACAACTGGATCTGGGTAAACACCGAGGATTTCCTCAAACAGGCCCAGGAAGCGGCAGACAAGGGCGATAATGACACCGCCATTGCCCTTGCCGGCAAGGCGCAGTTCGAAGCCGAAGCCGCTGTAATCCAGTACAACCATGAAACAGCCAACCCACGCGGACTCTGACGAAATCGGCAATTGCGCGAATCTTCGGAATTCACATTATCTATTTTAGGAGAAGAGACAATGCGGCAGACCGCGATGAAAATCCTGACATCTGCATTTTCACTTGCTGCTGTAATCGGAGCGCTGGCAATGACGTCGTCGCTCCCGGCAACAGCAGCAGACGAAGCCAAGTCGGTTATCGAGAAGGGCAAGGAAGTTGCGTTCGATCGCAAGTTAGGCAACTGTCTTGCCTGCCATGCCATCGAAGACGGCACCCTGCCTGGCAATATCGGACCTCCCCTCGTCGCCATGCAGCTGCGCTTCCCTGACAAGGGCAAGCTGCGCGCCCAGATCTGGGATGCCACGGTTGCAAACCCGAACAGCATCATGATTCCGTTCGGTCGGCACCGGGTTATTAGCGAAGAGGAAATAGACCAGGTCGTCGAGTACATTTACACGCTTTAATTACGAAGCACAGAATTTAATCAACTTCCCAGGAGAAGCACCCGTGACAAGTATCAAACGCAGAATATTTCTGAAAGGTTCACTGGCAACCGGCGCCATCGGCATGGCTGTCAGCACCGGACTGTTAACCCCGCGCATGTCTTTTGCAGCATGGTCGAAGGAGGCATTTGATGCCACCGACGTCAACGGCGCCCTGTCGGCCCTGTTTGGCAGCTCCGACCTCGAAGGCAGCGACAAGATCAAGATCAAGGCCCCTGATATCGCCGAGAATGGCGCCGTGGTACCGGTTTCGGTCACCACTGACATCGACGGTGCCGAGTCCATCAGCATCATCGCCGAGAAAAATGCCAACCCGCTGTCGGCAAACTTCGTACTGGGCCCCGGCACAGAGGCCTATGTCTCAACCCGTATCAAGATGGGCAAGACAGCCAGCGTGATCGCGGTGGTCAAGGCCGGCGACAAGCTCTACAGCACCGGCAAGGAAGTCAAGGTTACGATCGGCGGCTGCGGCGGCTAATCATCCTTTCCTGACAAGAACTCAATTAGATACCAAGCGTACCAAGAGGAATTACCATGGCAAGCATCAAAATGCGCGCAAATATTGAAGGCGACGTAACCACTATCAAGGCCCTGATCAGCCACCCGATGGAAACCGGAACCCGCAAGGATTCCAAGACCGGCGAGAAGATCCCGGCCCACTTCATCCAGGAAGTCGTATGCGAACTCAAGGGCACCACTATCCTGACTGCCAACTGGGGTCCGGCCATTTCCAAGAACCCCTACCTGTCGTTTCGTTTCAGCGGCGCTGCAGCCGGTGACACGGTCAAGCTGAGCTGGGTCGACAACAAGGGCGACAAGGATTCGGCAGAAGCCACCATAAAATAAGGCAGACCAATAACCGGTAAAGAATGTCCTGGTATTGTCTATTTATAATGTAGGGGAAACATTCAATGAAAAAGTTCCTGACAGTAACCCTGGTGCTCGGCCTGCTCGGTGCCTTCACGTCACCCATCATGGCCACACCGCAAGAAGACCTGGAGCAATTCAGGGAGTACTTTAAGAAGCGCTTCCCGAAAACGCCTTTTAATGACTTTGTCAACGGCGTCTATTCCATCGATGCTGCCTCCCGCGAACAGTGGGAGGAAATCGAGGAATTCCCGCCTTACGAGTTGAACCTGGAGAAGGGCAAGGAATTGTTCACCACCCCGTTCAAGAACGGCAAGACCTATGCCAGCTGCTTCGACCAGGGTGGCGAGGGTATTGCGAACCGGTATCCGTTCTTCGATGCGGGCTCCGGCAAGATCATCACGCTGGAACACGCGATCAATGCCTGCCGTGAAGCCAATGGCGAGGAACCACTGGGATACAAAAAGGGTGACATTGCCGATATTTCCGCGCACATGAGCTACACCTCTCGCGGGAATATCATCAACATCGTCATCCCTGACGATCCCCGGGCACTCGCGATCTACGAGCAGGGCAAAAATTTCTTCTACGCCAAACGTGGACAGCTCAACATGTCCTGTGGTGACTGCCATGTCACCAATTCCGGCAACAAGATCCGCGCAGACATCCTGAGCCCGGCACTCGGCCAGACCACCCATTTTCCGGTCTACCGCTCCAAGTGGGGCGGCCTGGGTACCCTGCACCGCCGTTACGATGGTTGCAACAAGCAGGTCCGCGCCAAGCCGTACAAGGCACAGGGCGACGAGTACAGCGCACTGGAGTATTTCCATACCTACATGAGCAACGGTCTGGAAATCAACGGCCCGGGCGCACGCAAGTAAACCCTGCCTGTTGTAATCGCGACACTCAAAGCCCGGCTTGATTCAAGTCGGGCTTTTTTTAATCCGGGCAAGTAAACCATGCGACAACAAAAAAGAATTCGCCGCATACAGCCCGCCTGAATAAAACACGATACGGGAGAGATTTTATGAGCCTTTCACGACGCGAATTCCTGCAAATGCTGGCAGTCGCCAGCGCCGCCGGCTTCAAGCTGACGGGTTGTGATGCCAGCACCGACAGCGCCACAAGCACCACGCCAGCCACCGGGCCGGCAGACCCCTATGAACTGCCGCCCTTCGGCAATGTCTCGCTGCTGCATTACACCGACTGCCATGCCCAGCTCACCCCTATCTATTTTCGCGAGCCCAGCATCAACCTCGGTGTCGCGGGCATGCGTGGCAAGCCGCCGCACCTGGTTGGCGATTATTTTCTTGCCCACTACGGAATGACTGCGAACACCTCGAACGCACATGCCTTTACCTACCTGGATTTTGCGGAAGCCGCACAGAAGTACGGCAAGACCGGCGGCTTCGCACACCTGCGCACCCTGGTAAACAATATCCGGGCGCAGCGTCCGGGTTCCCTGCTGCTGGACGGCGGTGACACCTGGCAGGGCTCCGGCACCTCGCTGTGGACCGATGCACAGGACATGGTCGATGCGCAGATCCTGCTGGGCGTGGATATCATGACGCCGCACTGGGAAATGACCTACGGCGCGGATCGCGTGAAGGAAATCGTCAGCAAGGACTTTGCTGGCAAGATCGACTTCGTTGCCCAGAACATTATCGACAACGAGTGGGAGGAAGACGTCTTCAAGCCCTACGTGATAAAGGAAATCAACGGCATCCCCACCGCCATTATCGGCCAGGCATTTCCGTACACGCCAATCGCCAACCCGCGCTACCTGGTACCGGACTGGAGTTTCGGCATTCGTGAAGACAAGATGCAGAAGACGGTCAATGCAGCCCGCGAGGCAGGCGCGCAGGTAGTCGTGGTGCTGTCGCACAACGGCATGGACGTCGACCTGAAGATGGCCTCCCGGATCAGCGGTATCGACGCCATCATGGGCGGTCATACGCATGATGGCGTGCCAACACCCGTGGTTGTCGAAAATCCCGGCGGCAAGACCCTGGTAACGAATGCCGGTTCCAACTCCAAGTTCCTGGGCGTGCTCGACCTGGATGTGCAAAACGGCAAGGTGCGCGATTTCCGCTACAAGCTGCTGCCGGTATTCTCGAACCTCATCCCGGCCGACCCGGAGATGACCGCGTATATCAACAAGGTCCGTGAACCCTACGCGGACAAACTGGCCGAGGAACTGGCCGTTGCTGACGAGGTTTTGTACCGGCGAGGTAATTTCAACGGCACCTTTGACCAGCTCATCTGCGATGCCCTGATCGAGGTGAAGAATGCCCAGATCGCCTTCTCGCCGGGTTTCCGCTGGGGCGTCAGCGTCCTGCCCGGCGAGCCGATCACCTTCGAGCACGTGATGACGCAAACCGGCATCACCTACCCTATCACCACCCTGAACAACCTCAGCGGGGAAGCCATCAAGAACATCCTGGAAGATGTTGCCGACAACCTGTTCAACGAGGATCCCTACTACCAGCAGGGTGGCGACATGGTGCGGGTCGGCGGCCTGAAGTACGCGATTGATCCCTCCGCCGGTATGGGCAAGCGTATCACCGACATGGAACTGGACGGCGAAGCGATCCAGCCGAACAAGGAATACGCGGTTGCCGGCTGGGCCAGCGTGCAGGAACAGGAAGGCGGCGTGCCGATCTGGGACGTGGTTGCCGAGTACCTGCGGGACCAGAAGACCATCAGCCACATCGAGCTCAACGAACCGACCCTCAAGAACGTCGTCGACAATCCCGGGGTGGCCTGAACCGCCGGGCAATTGCCGGATATGTCGCCCGGGCCAGCCGTACGTGGCCCGGGCGACACCCCATCCCCGGCATCACGGCTGTACTTGCCCTGCCTGCTGCTGGCAGCAGGCAGGGCCGAACCGGGCAGGATCCACTGCATCCACGACGCCCCGGTGGGGCAAAGTCAGAACATCCCGCAGCTCGATTGTCCGCAGTTCGACGGCTGGCCAGCCGTTGGCCTCAATCAAATCGAACGAGTTGAAATACCAGACCCCTTCACGGCTAATCAGCAGCACGTTGAAAGTTTCGCCATCCATGAGCGCATACAGGCCGCTCGGTGACGGCGGCAACAAATCGTCGACCGTTCGTGCCAGTTCCCTGCCGATGATCTCGTAGCCGGCCGCGACCGGGTGGCCGTTGACGGTGTCGGGATACAGGCTGACTTCGCCCAGCGCGGCCCGTTGCAGTGGCACCAGCACATCAACGTACAGGGCGCCGGGGAGCGACTCCAGCTGCCCGCGCAAAGCGGCGATGCGCTGCTGCTCACTGGCAACCAACTGACTGTAGTCCGCGGGTGCATCCAGACCCTCGGCCTTGACCTTGCCTGCGTACACCAGTTCCTTGGTAGGGATAACAGTGAAGACAACCCGGACGCCACCGGTCTGCGCCTGCCCGGCGATTTGAGTTGCTGCGTTCGCCATGATGCTGTAGCCGGCCGAAGCCGCGGGCTGCGTGTCGTTGGAGGCCAGGCGCAGCCGCGCAGTAAATACCGTATGTACCCCATCCCGAAACACCACGTCCCATTGTTCTTCAGCAGAGGTTTCCAGACTCACGGCTGGTGCATCGCTTGAGGAAAGCGCGGGGTCAGGTATCAATGCCCGCCAGTGTTCGTTGCCGTAGGCCATCTGGAACGACTCCAGCGGGTCGTTGCCGCTATAGAAGGCAATGACAACCACCCGGGGTCTGAATGCCAGTGCATAACTGAACATATCCAGGTATTGCACGGCACCCCAGCCACCGGTAGACATGTTATAGACACTGGCGTGATCCTGCTGCAGGCTGGCGGCCAGGCAAGACGGCCAGTTCTGCTCCAGCACCGCATTATTTCCATAGGTCATGCTGTCGCCAATGGTGACGATATCCGCCGCGACCGGCACAGCCGTGTTGCGAAAGCCGAGAATGTCATGCGGCCCCAGGTCCTGGTAACGGGGATACAGCGGACGCGCCCGAATCCGGGTCAGGGGATCCTGCAGGAGGAACTCGCTGCCCGTGGAATGCGCTTCCTGGAAGATCCCACGGTAGAAGGCGGGAACCTTCTCATCCAGCTGTACCAACTGCAGATCTGTCGGGCCACCAAGCAATTCCGGCGCCAGCCAGCGAATCAGTCCCAGTACGACCAGCAGCGTGACGCTACCGCTGCCCAGCAACAACAAGCCTTCCTTTTTCACCAGCCGTTTTCTCCAGACAGTCCCTTGCAGCGTATTGCCCCAGGCATGGCCACCTCCACGCAGGATGCGGCAACCGCAGGGTAACTGATATCGAGGGCATGGGTGAATACTCGACCGGCCAAAGCTGGACAGGTCGACCATTCGGCCGATTAAAAACCCTCTCCCTCAGGGAAGAGGTGATCAATACAATAAACAGCCTTCCTTGATTTCTATCCCCTCTTCCCCGGCAACGGCTCCTGCGTCGCCTAAAGGCGCCTGCTTTTGGTGCCCTACCTCCTCGGTAACCGCTCCATGCGTCGCCTAAAGGCGCCTACTTTTGGTACTCAATCTCCTGCATCCCTGCAGTCGTGCATGGCCCAGGCCAGTCTCTCGACGGGGACTCTAAAGGCGGGGATTACGAATCCCCCGTCCGTGGCCCTAAATTTCCCGGTCAACTTGCCAATAAACCGGTTATGCGGTCGAAAATTACTGCCATCAGTTAACCGGCAGACATTTGAACATGTGCGTCTACAGCCACAATCTGAAAAGCTGCGCCTCCTGTGCCTACTGGGGTGGACCGAGACGGGCACTCAGGCGGAAGGCCGAGATCGATCTGGATAACTACACGACCGCCCCCTGCGTACACTTCAGGCGCCGCGGGGTGCAGTGCAGCGAGAATGCACTCTGCCAGGACTACCAGAGGTGGTCCGCCATTGATGATGAATCCATCGGAATCATCACCGGTTAGTTCCTGCCCTTTGAAGCTTTGCCCGCCCATGGGCCAGTCGTCCTGTTCGCACCACTACAGACTCACAAACCAGTTCACAGGGTATTGCAGTTGATCTCCACAGCACCGCCCGCCGCCGCTGCCGCCCGGTAGTCACACAAAACCTTTTCCACAGCATGCTGTTTATGCCTGCCAGCCAGCAACTCGGCTGTCTGTCCCGCGTTGTCCGTGATTTCCGCGTTGGCGCCACCCGCCAGTAGCATGTTCACGAATGCCGTGTGACCCTTGACCGCGGCCCACATCAGGGCAGTCCTGCCCTGCTCCGTATCCCGGGCATCGATGTCCGCGCCCTGCGCAAGCAGCCGTTCTGCCGCATCCACACGGCCCGTCCACGCGGCGCTCATCAGGGGCGTAAACCCGCGTGCGTCCCGCACCTCGGTTCCGGCGCCGCTGGCCAGCAACACGTCAACCGCCGCGGCCTTGCCAATGGCCAGCATCAGGGCGGTCGTCCCCCGCCGGTCGGTGGCATTGACGTCCGCGGCATGTGCCAGCAGGGTTTCCATAACCTCGACATGCCCCCGGGTCGCTGCCCACATGAGGGCATTGCGTCCCATACCGTCCACCGCATTGACCTTCGCCCCGTGTTGCAACAGGACGCGGAGCACTTCATCCCGACCACCCCAGGCGGCGGCAATCAGCGCGGTGAATCCCCGCTGGTCCTGCTGTCCGACATCCGCGCCAGCCTCCAGCAGGGCCTTGACCAGTTCGACAGAGCCGGCCTGTGCCGCCAGCATCAGTGCGGTGGTTCCCTGTTTGTCTGCCGTCTTGACATCGGCACCCTTCGACAACAGCAACTGTGCGGCAGCGAGGTGCTTGCCGGCAGCAGCAAACAGCAGTGCAGTCTGGCCACTGTCGCTGCGGGCATCGATTACAGCACCCCGCTCCAGCAGCAGGGACAGTGTTTCCAGCTGGCCCTTCCCGGCTGCGAACATCAGTGGGCTAATCGCCTCACTATTGGTGAGGTTCACATTCGCACCATTCTCGATCAGCAATCTTGCAGACACCGGATCTTCCTGTTCAATCGAGAGCAGCAGCGGCGTCATGTCACTCTGCCGGTCCCTGACCGAGAGATCCGCCGCATGCGACGCAAGCAACTCCACTGTCAGCACGTCGCGTTTGCTGACCGCGAACAGCAGGGGCGTGGCGCCGGCCTTGTCCCTGAGATTGACAGCAGCACCATGCCCGACAAGTGCCGCAGCCACCTGCGGGCGCGCCCGCATGGCCGCCCAGTGCAGCGCTGTCATGCCATTGGCATCCTGCAGGTCCAGCGCGGCCTTCCCGGCAAGCAGCACCTCGACGACCGCCATGTGACCAGCCGCGGCTGCCAGCATCAGGCTGTTTTGGCCGTCACGATCAACGGCATCGATGTCCGCGCCCTGTTTCAGAAATGCCCGCACGATGTCCGCATAGCCAAGCGAAGCCGCCAGCGTCAACAGCGGCCTGCCGGCATGGTCAGTGCTATCGGGATCGGCCCCTGCCGACAACTGCTGCTGAACGACGCTACTGTCGCCGCGCCTGACGGCAGCGGTGAGATCCGCGCCAGTTTCAGTGGCAAGCGCTGCCTGCCATGCCAGCAGGCACAGCAGCAACATCCCGGTGATTGATCTTGCAGGTAAAGATGACATGACTATTTGACCTTGCATGGAAATATTGTGCATGAGTCTCACGGTAATGTAACCCGCAGCAGCGTGGCGTCAATCCGTGGCAGCTTCGTCAGCCTGGTAAAACGGCGGATTGCCGTATTGCCGGTGACCAGGATAGCCGCTGCCGCCCCGCCCCCGGTAGCCGGGGTAACCGTACCCATAGCCACCACGCCGGCCCGGCCCATAACCTGCGCCGCGCCCGCGGTACGGATAAGCTTCCTGGTCGGCATAGGGGTAGCCAAGACCGTAACCGCGCCGGACGGAACCCGGCGCGGCCTGTTGATATCGCCGGCTCATGCCCGGACCGTTTCCGCCTGCCGGTGGGTACCCAGCCATCTGACGCACTGCGCCGTCTGACTCCCGATCTGCGGCTGCCTCGCTGGCAACATCCTCAGCTACCGCGAATGTTGAAATGCCCAGGATAAGAATCCCGGGCAGAAGTACGGAAATGATTTTTTGCATGACTGCTTTCCTGTTAGCTAAACCCGTCTAAATACACGACTGAACCTGGTCACCTACTGTCAGTTGCCGGGGATGAGTGGTAACACCGATGCATACTGCCGGTCGAAAAAAAGGAGGAAGCGAAACGCTTCCTCCTTGGTTGGTTCACGACTCCATTACCGCCGGAGTCTGTTAAGTTTTCAACGGCTAACCATTACTTGACTACCGTTGTCGCCGTATCAGTGTCTACAACCAGACCTGACACTGTGACTGTTGCATTCCAAGTGACCGTCTGTGGCACGCTCGGGGCAGTCCACCTTGACACAATGCGCGTAAACGCACCTGCGGCAAGGGTAAAGTCATCATCAAACAGGGTACCATCGGTACCGGTTACGGTGACATTACCTGAAACCGAGCTGGTTTCGCTGTTGGTTACCGTGTAGATGATATAAGAACTACCTCCCGCACTGATATTAGGCTGTACTCGTACCCACGCGAACGACACATCAAGCGTAGGCACATCTCCTGTGGAAACAACCAGCTGCACCTCGGAGCCATCCGCAACCTCGGCACCAGCTGATGGATCAGTGCGGATTACCAGGCCCTCGTCACAGACAGCGCTGGGTTCAAGGATGTTGTTGGCCGGGTTTACTGTCAGGCCGACGCCTGTGAGTATGGCAGTTGCCTCAGCCACGGTCGGGCATTCTCCGATGGGGGGTACCACTACGGTTCCGGGTTCGCAGTCACCCGTGGACAGGGTCACGTCAACAGTGTCACCCTCGTATACAGTTTCACCTGCAACAGGATCCTGTATTGCAACAGTACCGACAGGGTAATCATTGCTGCACGTCTCGCCTATTACTTCCAGAGACAGGTTAACTGCATCGAGCGTTGCTTCCGCCTCTACCAGCGTCTGACCAAGGATAGGTGGCACTTCCACGATCACTGCTTCTTCGTAGTCAATCTCCAGCCAGGCGTCGTACACCGCGGTGGCCTTGCGGTCACCCTTCACATATACCGCCAGGTCGAAGTCATCCGACATCGGCAGGCCATTGGTGGTATAGGGCACACCGTTGTTGTACCCGGCAACGGTCACGAAGCTCATTCTGGAGCACGTCCATCCAGCCGTCGCTGGTAGTCAGCGGTGACGGTCCCTCGGACATCATCCCAGTCGAGCAGGTTGATTTCCGTGATGGTAGGTATGCCCACCTCGTACTTGATCAGTTCCTTGGCGAATGGCGGGGCATAGCAGTCCGCCCCATCAGTGCCGCTGATCAGGCTCGGGCTACATCGATAGTGATCTCCAGGCCCGGCAGGTCCTGACCGTACTTGTTCGGCTTCAGGCGCCAGCGCGGGCCGGACACCAGGGTACCGAGAGCATCGGATTCTCCAGCCAGCTACCCTGGAAGTCCTGGACAGTCGGATCCGGATCGGCATCGTAGGACCACTCGAACGGATCACGATCGATCGTGGTATACCAGGCGTTGGTCAGCGCACCGGTCAAATCCGAGGAAAACGGATAGGGGTCTGCATGGGTCCAGTGGCGGATTGTTGGTGATGGCGAACTCCATGTTCTTGAAGTAGGTACCCACACCCAGGAAGGTCGGATCGACATTACCGTCTTCGGTATCGATCAGGTCGCTGTCACCCTCGAAGCAGGCCTTGCTTGACTTCCACACTTCGTCCGGGCCGCCGATGGTGCCCTCGACCGTATAGGAAGGCTTGCGGCCGGTGGCAGCCTCGTTCTCCAGGTCCTCCGGGCGCAGCTGGTCGTTCGGGTTGTTGGTGATGTGATGGCGCACGATCAGCTTGGCGCTGTTGATGACATACTTCTTGTCCGGGTTATCCTTCCAGACCTGCGGCACAGCGAGGCTGGCATACAGGCGCACGTCATTGGGGCGCTTGTGGATGGTGCCCCAGCCATAGAGCGCCTTGCCGTCATCCTTGAGCTGCACTGAATAGTCGGTGCTCAGGGCAACGTTGTTATTCACATCGGTCTTGTCGTTGGGAAACATCTGGCAACCCGGCGGGTCATTAACGTCTTCGCAGGGTGTGCTGTCTGATCAGCGGTCGGTCCGTTGGCCATCAACCAGGACATAGGCGTAATCATCCAGTTCGGCAAGGGTGCAATCGTATGAACCCAGGTCCTCAATGGCGCCATCCTGGTTCAGGATCGCCTGAATTCCGGTGACCGGATCCGCGAAGAAATACGGGATCACCTCGTGGCAGCTCAGGACATGCTCCATGACAGAGTAGTGTTCCGTCTCGCACTTCACCGAGTTACCGCCCAGACCGCGGCACCAGGTGCCCAGCGGCGGTTTGACCTTGTAAACCTCGGTGGCTGCATTGGAGACGGCGATACCGCCGGTGATGGGCGGATTGAAGTTGACGATCTCCCCGTCAATCACGGCGCTGGTCGGAAAGCCTGCAGTGATGTTGCCGACGTAGCCCTCCATATAGTCATTGTCACGTTTCTTCTGGGCTGCGCCCAGGAAGTCGACAACCTCGTAGCCGAACGTGCTGTCAACCGGGTACAGGGTGATATTCTGGTTAGGCAACAGCTTGTTGTCGGTAATGGATGCCGGACAACCCCCGCCGGTACAGATGATGGAGGTGTCTGCCGGGATGGTGCCATCCGACGTGGTCGTGCCTCCATAAGTACGGCCTTCGAAGTCGCCCTGCACGTCATTGATCGAGAAAGTATGTGGTTCTGGCGATATATACAGTATGGCCTGTACCGGCGTCATCACTGAGGCGCCAAGTGCAAGCCCTGCTATGAAACTGAAAATCCTTTGCGTTTTCACAGTAGTATCCTCTGGCTCTGTAGTTTTAAGTTTTGCCCGGTATTACAAGGCGTTGTACGAACTTCGGGAATACGGCGAATGGCAGAAATATCAGGCCATCGCAGATTCCCATTTCCCAACTATAAAAAATTAGATACCAAAGTCCTTGTCATTTCATTGACTGGGATCAAATCAGCTCCCGATTGGGATCGAATTCACAAACATGCCGGGCCTGACTGCAGGCCGTAAATATCAGACTCCATCTAATACCTTGGTACAGTAGCTGGGGTTGGTCGAATTGACATTCATCAAAATCAAACCGGGGGAACAGCCTCACCCGTACACAGGTTCAAACAACAAACGAGAGACCTTGATTTTTTATGCAGGCTCTTCAGTCTGCAGATGAACTTCCATCTCCGGTAACCAGACCTGCTGTCATGGCGCCAAGGTTCACCGCGACGGCCTCCGTAAAGTGCAGTTCCCGCACCATGCACATACGCGACCACAACAGATCATAGCCCCGCGTGAACCCCAGCAGGCGCACCCGGCGACGCCAGCGCGCAACTTCTTCTGCCGTGGCTGCACGGCGCACGCCGACGCTACCCAGCAGACGTATGGCGGGCGGCTGGCGGAACCGCCCGCGCAGCAACGCGCCCAGCCAGAACCAGCGGCCGGAATTGACTGCCAGAACGCAGACACGCGAGTTCTCCCGGAAATGCGCGGGCATGCGTGTGGTGAATTCCTCGAAATAGAGTGCACGGCCGGGCTCCAGCAGCAACATCGAACCGATCGGTGTCACGTGCGGCGTGCCATCGGGAGCTACCGTGGCAATGGCATAGTGCAGCGAAGAGTTAAAGGCCTTGCTGAATACCTGGCGTATTCGGGGCCATTGCAGTTCCAGTGACATAGCGGCTCCAGTCAGTAGATTTCAGTCTATACTGGCATCGTGACGGGGAACCTGTCATCCGTTCCCGGCAAAACCCTGCCCGGGAAAACACGAACAACTTAACCATAGGCCTGACGCGCAACCTCCTGGGGAACCTGATGACAAAACTGCTGCGCACAGCCCTGTTGATGCTCATGCTCGCGCCGCTGGCAGGCGTGGTCGCCGCCGACCCCATGCAGACAACGCCGGCCGGGACCCGTTACCGTGACCTTCAGCCGGGCAGCGGTGAGACCGCTGCCCCCGGTGATATCGCCACCATGCACTTCACCGGCTGGCTTGATGACAGGGGCAACAAGGGCCGGGAAATCTATAACTCCCGCAGGGAGGGAACACCGGTATCCTTCGTCATCGGAACGGAAAGGGTGATGCCGGGCTGGAATGACGGAATCATCGGCATGCAGCCGGGCGGCAGGCGCCTGCTGTTGCTGCCACCGGCACGGGGCTACGGCGCCAGGGGTGTGCAGGATGTCGTCCCGCCGGATGCCAGCCTGATCTTTATCATCGAGTTGCTGGGCCTGGAGAAACGCGCGGCGGACTAGCCAGCATGTAATGACCTGCCCGGACTCAAGCAGCGGGTGATAAAACCGTCGTTGAAATTTCACCTGTAGGAGCGCCGGCCTTCGGCGCGATCGCGGCCAGACGGCCGCTCCTACAGGTGCATCTGTTTGGCACAGGTGCGGCACACTTCCGAACAACCACGCAGCCTCGTGACAATATTATTCCGGCATCACCATTTCCGGCGGCGGCGGTGCAGGCATAGGGGAATTCTGGTGCAGCAGCAGGTGCCAGCCGCTGCTGTCCCTTTGAAAAACATTGGTGCCGTAGAATGGCGGCGGTGGTGACCTGTCGGGCGGTACATTCTGGAGAACTTCCTCGACCTGGTGAATGGCGATGTCGCCCGCCTCTATCCAGTGCAGGTGATTGATGCTGAGCGAGACCCCGCTGCCCCGGGAAAACAGGTGAGAAAAGACATCATTGACAGCGACACGCCCCTGGACAAGCGGATACATGGGCAGCAGGCAGCAGATATCTTCGCTGTCCGCCCACACTGACATGAGCTGTTTCAGGTTGCCCTCTTCCAGGGCGTCATAGAAGCTGTCCTCGGCTTCCTGGGGAGTATCGAATATTTGGGTCATGGGCGTAGTTCCGGGTTGTTCCTGTCAGTACCGCTGGCGTCAACTGCGGGGCCAATCATAGCACCAATCGCACCCCTGCCCGGCTGAGCCGGACAGCAAAAAGCCCGCCCCGGCAGGGGGCGGGCTTTTGCGTTACTGACTGCGACAGCGGCTAGTGATTGTTCTTGAGCCAATCCTTGCAGGAGCCGTCACCATTACGGTCCGTCGCAGCGGAAACCCCCTCCACAGGCCGGGCATAGCACTTGCCGCCTTCCAGCTGTGCCCCGGTCAGGCCGGTGAATCCGCCTGCCGTGTAGACGGCCTGCCCCTGGGGACTGCGCAGGAAATCAATGAACTGCCGCCCGCGCTTTTCATGCCGGGATGTTGCCAGCAGGGCCAGCGAGTAGGTGATATCGCTGTTCACGCTGGAACCAGCCGGCCGTGGAATGCCCAGGTCAGCGATATCCTGGTTACCCACCATGCCCTGCACCGCGAAGTTGCCGTTGTTCAGCTGGTAGGCCAGTTCGGTGATCCAGACATAACCCGTATCCACCGGCACGTAACCCGCAACGTTCATAATACCGTTCGGCGTTTCCACGTGATGCACGCGGGACTCATGGGTGCTGGCCTTGTTGAGTACGGCATACTCGCAGAACAGCAGGTCACCCGCAGTGCCGCAACCATTGTCGACCAGGTCATGCGAGCTATGGTTTTCACCGGCATCGCGACTGACCAGGCGGTCCGCGCCGGGTGACCCCGGCATGGGTGTCGCCACTTTTTGCAGGGCGGCCTGGATCCAGGCCGAACCCGTCCTGGTGTCGGTTTCCATGGTGCCATCTGCATAGGTATAGGTCATGGTGACCGTCTGGTCGTTCGCCTTGACCCAGTTGTGTGCGGCCTTCATGTAATTGTTGGCGGCGTTGTGGATGCCCTCGTTGATGTGATCCAGGGATGACGCCACCACGTCGCCGGACAACAGGTCCATGATGATGTCGAACTGGGCATCGAAGTCGGCATTACCGGTATGCATGGTATCGCCGATGCCCCTGGGGTTGCCCACCGCCACCATCAGGTCCAGCCGGTTGCTGATATAGGGCACGGCCTCGTCAATAAAACCGTTATTCGCCAGGTCCTGCATCAGGTTGTAGTTGGTGGATGCGAACACGTCGAAGTCCACCTGGTAGTTGCCCGGCAGGAAGTTGCGGTCTTCATCATTGCCCAGCGTCATGCACCCGGTCTTGATTTGTACGCGGATCTGGCCAGGCGGGATCAGCTCGATGAAGTAGCGGTTGGCATTGTCATTCAGGTCAGCCAGGGTAAAGCCGCTGGCGTCGTTTGGCCGGTAGGCCGGCTCGGTGCCGTCGCCCTTGCCGATGTACACGTTGAACTGCTGCATGACCTTGTCGAAGACCACCCACTGGTTACCCGCCATGCCGAGATTGAGTTTGGAGCGGTCGGGGTTGCCGTGGAACTCGGTCGCGCGGTCCGCGGGCAGGAAGGCGCAGGTACCCTGCAGCGTATAGGAATCTTTCCCGGCAAATACGCTGTTCGAGCCACTGGCCAGGGCAAGCGCAACCAGGGTACCCGGCAACGGTTTGGTTAAATAATTTGTAATTTTTGACATGTGACATACTCCTGTTGTTCTGGTTAAGGCTGACTGATCCGGTATCTCCGGATTTCATACGGATTGATACGCTGAACCTGTAGCCATCTGGTCGATGCTTGTCTGGAGCTTGCCGGGAGATGGATTATTCCGGATTTCCGGCAGTACCAGACGCTTCCAGCCATTCCACTTCAATGCGACCCGCCAGGCGACGGTCCGGTATTTTGCGCCGCTCTTGACGCACCCGGCCCCCGACAGCGTCATTGAACGGGAACCGGGGTTCTGCACTGCTGATACGCCTGTCTGTAACTTGACGATTTTGCACCGAAAGCAACTCCTGTGGCTGGAGAAAACAATGATCTGGACTGTCGCGATTCAAATCAGGGTTGAACGTAGCGGTAGCCACGACTCTGGAACTCGGCAATAGCGGTCACGCCGGCAGTGGTGTATTGCACACCCTCAATCAACTCGCCAGTAGCGCCAGCGGTCGTCTCTCCGACAGCGGGCAGTCTGTTACTGCCAATAAAACTCCGGGTGGTGTTCTGGCAAAAGTAGAACTTCACCCCGTCGGCAACCAGTCCTTTCACTGCACCCTCGAACTGGTTTCTGCCAGATACCGAGGCACCGTTACCGTCAGTGCCATCGTTTGCAAGCATGAGATAGCCACCGCCGCTGTGCACCACGGCCACGATCTCATAATCCTTTCCGGCCACCATTCCATGGGTATCTTCGTAATCCTTGATCATGTTACGGATATTGCCCAGCGCGTAAGGACGGGTACATTCTGAATTCGGTACCGCGTCACGACAGAACTGGTTTATCTGCATCACGACCTTCACATTGTGACGACGATCCAGGCACCTGGTCAGGTCACTTGCTCCCGGCCCGAATTCATCATCGAGTTCAAGGCCATTCACCAGGCCGACAGGACATTCGTTATTACTATCGCCGGCATTGGCAACGCCACTGACACCCAGTCCGGACATGGCCACGACAAACAGGCAGGCTTGCGTGAAAACGGATTTGAATTGATTTTCGTATGACATGATTGCTCCTTTGAGTTAAAACCTTGTTGATAGTTAGTTTTAAGGGGACTCTGAACAAGTTCATGACCCGTCATTCCGGCCCATGCCGAAATCCAGGGAAATCAACAGCCTGGACCCCGGCATGCGCCGGGGTGACGACTTGTTCAGAGCCCCTTAACAAGGACTTCCTGGTTGAAGTCCACCACCACCGCCATCGATTCCGGATGCACCTCCCCTGTCATGACGCTTCAGGGGTACTTGCAAATGGCGGTTTTTCCCCGGCGAATAATTGTTTGTTTAAACGCAGGGAAAATGCTTGTATCCGGTGCGCTGACAACCAGGGGGTTAGTGCCTTGCGCGGCACATCCCTGCGCACCGATTTCTTGTTCGCTTGCGGCGGGTCACAAGGACCGCACCATGCCAGCAGGTTTGTGCAACAACCGGGGTGGTAGCCTGCACCACCCCGGGGCTGCTGTGACTTGTATCCGCTAGTTAACGTGACCGGAAAAGAACGCCGGTCCCGCGCCCTGCGGCGGCTGCACAAAGGTCGGATCGGGCTCGGGCACCGGGGCAGGAATCACAGGATAGGACCCACTGACCTGCTTTCTCGAATCCACGGTCGCGACCCGGCCGACGCCGAACTGCGCCTCGGTCACCGTGCCAATGTCGTCGAGGTAGCGCCGCAGCACGTGCACCGGATGCAGGAAGCGGTCCGGCGCCACCTGCTTCACGTTGGGCCCGACCACGATGCCGAGATCGTTGACCGGTGAAACCAGTTTGATCTTGCTGGCGTAATCACGCCCGTTCTTGAGTTCGAAGAACAGGTGACCGGAACCGCCGCCGGTGCGGCAGACGCGGTCGATGGCGTCCCCGTGCGCATAGCAGGAAGCGAACACGTAGCGCTTGCTCGGATCAAGCGGCTGGCCGCCGATCCGGGTCTCCACGATGCGCCCGCCAGAACTGCTGAACGGGCGGTAATCCAGGTCAATTTCCTGGCTCATGTTCGCCAGCCCCAGGTACCAGCCACCGCGCTGCATGAAGGGGTTACGATCGAACACCGCCCCCAGGATCTCGTTCATACTTCCCTCGAGTTCCTGCCCTGCAAACTCGGCGATGTTCACCGCCGGCCCCACGGGGAACCAGGTATAGAGATCCCGCAGCGTGATGCTGCCATCCCTGTCGGGGTCGCCCGCATCCGGCGGCAACACCGCATTGCCGAAGCGGAAGCCATTGCTCATGGAGACATCGACCCCGCCCCAGCCGCTGGGCTGGTCCTTGGTGACGACAGGGCTGGTGACCGCAAGGATTGCGTCGGCAAGGAAGTTGTTGAGCGTGTCCTCGAGCACGTGGTGGCGCAGCAGCAGGGTGTCGGTGTAACCGACCACGGTGTCCAGGCTATCGACCAGTTGCAGCCCGCGCTGCGTGGTGTCTCCGCAGTTATTCGCGGGACAGAAACCACCTGGCATGAAGGTATGCGGTTTGAAGCCGTCGCCCGCGACGAAATCCGCCTCGATTTGGGCAACCAGGGCAGCCATATCTGTGTCTTCCGTCACATCATTGTCGACCGGGATCGCCTCCCAGCGGAATGCGGTGACGTCCCCGTTCACTGCCACCTGCAGGTCCAGGCGCCCGACATACATGTCGCGATTGGTTTCCACCACGATGGTCTGGTCGGCGTTGACAGGATAAAGTTGTCGTCTGGCACAGTCCGTACCGCGCCGGACTGGTCAGCCACCAGCGCACCCAGGGTGATTTCGTGGGTATGCGCCGAGTACATCACATCGATGTCGTCGAACTGCTTGGCGATCTCAAGATTCTGCGACATACCCAGCTCGGACTGCACCACGATGACACAACCGCTGCCGCAGCGAGAGTCGGCCTTGACGGCGTTAATAATGCCGGGCAGTTCCTCGACGCCCTGGGTAAAGCGCAGGCCGATATTGAACACGTCGGCCTGCTGCGGCACGATCGATGCGGTAATGCCGATGACGGCGATCTTGACATCACCGCGATCGACGACGGCATACGGCGGCAGCACCGGCCTGCCCTGCGCGGCCTCCGGTATCGGCGGTGCGTTATAGAGGTTGATGGCGACGGCCGGGAAGTTGGCCTTGATGATGCCGCTGTCACCGCCTGGCGGCACGTTGCTGATCTGGCAAATAGATGAGTCAAACCCGCTGCAGTTGAGCGAGTCCGCCATCACCCGGATATTGGCAGGCACCGCCGGCCTGGGGCCCGCGGTGGCGAAACGATGCCGGAACACCGCAGGGCCGTAGCCGAAATCCCAGTTGCCCGGGGTAAAGACGTCGATACCGAAGGCGTTCATGACCGGCATCATGGCGTTGCCGACAGTGAACAGGACCTCCGCGCTGCCGTGGGTCAGGTCGCCGCAGGACAGCAGCACCGCCTCGTCCGCGGTGTCGGCACGTATGTCGTCCACCACGGTCTTCAGTCTCGCCAGCCCGCCGGACCGGGTGACCGGGATCTCGTTACCCGCGTAGTCCTTGAGGATGGCCGCGTGCGGCACCAGGGTGCCATGCAGGTCGCCCATCATGATGAGTGTGGCATCCTCGGCAAGCGCCTGGCTTGCCGGTGCACTAATGCAAAATACCAGGGACAAGATACTGCAAATGCCCGCTCTGGATGTTGGTTCTGGTTTCATAACTCCCCCTGCCCCGGTTGCTTGAATTGTTTTACGGTTTGAATTGTTATGCGGGGCGGGCGGTCAGCCTGTGGACCGGCATTGCATCCAGGACTTGCCTGGATGCACCGGCCTGTTAGCGACGTGATGTTCTCTCTCCGCCCGTTACAACCCCACGCCTTCAAGCTAACAAAGCCCAACGGATAACCGTATAGGGAAAATCCCTATTCGCACTGAGTGAATGGCTGTATCAGCATTTCAGTTAAACCGCATATACCTGAATACGACAAACACGAACCGGCTGTACCTGGCGGCACAGCAGAGGCGTGCTAATCCGGATTGATCAGGGACTGATGATGCCGAGGCGAATCGCCAGGCGGGTCATGTCGGCGATACTGGAGATGCCGAGTTTGCTCTTGATGTGGGCGACGTGATGTCCCACCGTTTTCGGGCTGAGACTGAGAAGCTCGGCGATTTCGTTGACCGACTTGCTGTCAACCAGTAACTGGAAAACCTCGAACTCCCGGGTGCTCAGGCCGGCAACGCTGTCGCTGTCGGAGGAGGCCTTGTGGCGCACCAGGAATGACATCATTTCCTGGCCGATGTACATCTCGCCGGCCGCCACCTGGCGCACCGCCTCGATCATCACCCGGGAAGCACTGCGCTTGGAGATGTAACCCTTGATACCCATATCGAGCGCACGCCCCAGCATGACCTCGTTTTCGTGCACGCTGAACACCAGGATCCTGGCGGCGGTGTCGTGAGCAAGAATCCTGCGACTGGCTTCCAGCCCGCTGATTCCAGGCATGGTCAGGTCCATCACGACCACGTCAGGACGATGCTGCAGGTACAGCTGGCAGGCCTCCTCCCCGGCAGTGGCCTGGGCAATGACGCTGATCCCGGGATTGCTCTCCAGCAGGCGATGGTAGCCGGCACGCACCACCTCGTGATCATCGACCAGCAAGACGCTGATTGTGTCCAGTGTCACTGTGTGGAATGCCCCCCGCTTCCGTTCAGGGTTAATACTACCGTGATCCGGGTGCCGGTGCCCGGCATTGTGGTCAGGGTAAACTTGCCCTGCTGCGCCTCCACCCGCTCGCGCATGCCGACGAGCCCGAATCCGCCGCCGCTTGCACGCGGTTCGAAGCCCACACCATTATCCTGCACCTCGACTCGCAGCTGCGGCATCGAGCCGGCCTGCGTGATACCGATATCGATATGCACACTGGTGGCGCGGGCGTACTTTGCAATATTGGTCAGGCATTCCTGGATAATGCGGTAGACGCAGATATTGAGGTCCTCTCCCAGGGCATCCAGGTCACCGCTGAAGTTCAGCGTGTAAACCGTGTCCGGCTGGCGCGCCTGCCAGGCATCGACTTCATCCCGGATGGTTTCCACCAGCCCCAGATCATCAAGCACACCAGGGCGATAGCGCAGCATCAGCGAATGCACGACCTCGTAGATGCGCGAGGAAACCCCCTGGATCGCCCCGGCGCTGGCCTTCAGCCGGCTGTCACAGGCGCCCGAGAGTTCCTGGATAATCTCGGCATCCGCCTGGATTGCGGTGATGCACTGGCCTAGTTCGTCGTGCAGCTCGCGCGCCAGGTAACGACGTTCCTCTTCCTGGACCGCCATGCATTTCTGCGCAAGGTAACGCTTTTCCTCGAGCAGGGTGCGCGCATCCTCCTCGGCCTTCTTGCGTTCCGCAACCTCGGCCTCCAGGGCACGGTTGCTCTGCCAGAGTTCTCGCGTGCGCAGCTTGACCTGCCGCTTAACCAGGATGTTATGGATAATACTGAACAATACCGCCGCCACCAGCAGCGCCAGCCAGTACCAGTAACGCACCAGCAGTTCCCTGAATGCCGACATGCCGGAGCGTTGATAGGGGCCGATACCCAGTTCCATGAAGAGTTCGTGCACCGGCTGGTAGTTCAGCGGCACCGTCCAGCCGGCATAGTCTCCCGCGAGCGTGGCTGGATGACCGGCAGGCATCCGCATCAATGCGATCGCGACCGACTTTGCCAGTGCGCCCGGCGTGCTCTTTACCTTGGCGAACGCCCACTCGGGATACAGACGGGTACTGTGCGGAAAAGGATAATCATCCGAATCGTGCACATTCAGGATGCGGAAATCCGCACGCTCGACCCGAGCGTTGCTGATCATGCGTTCCAGGGTCTCGGCCCTGACGGTACCGGCATCGATCAGCCCGTCGCGCACTGCGAACACGATATCGTCCTGCGGGAAATCAAAGAACTGCAGTCGTGACAGGTTGCTGTACGGATCAATACCCGCCTGTTTGAGTTCCCGCCAGGCCATCTGGAACCCCCCGAAGGCATCCCCGGAGACCGCGCCAAATGATTTTTTGTCCAGGTCGGGAAGCACGCGGATATCCTCCCGGTCTGCACGGGTGAAAATGACGGCGCCGAACACGGTATAGGGACTGCCAAAATGCAGACTCTTCAGGGTTGCGATGCGCGACACACCGAACTTCCGTTCGAGGTCGACGTAATTGCCCGGGTTCGTCAGGATGAAATCCAGCTTGCCCTGTTTCAGTGCCACGGACATTTCATCCAGGTCCAGCGGCAGCAGGTGAAATTCGCTTCCGGGAATCTCCTCGTCGAGATAGTCGATGGTCGGCGTCCACTTGCTGATGCAGGCCTGGTCGCCGCGGTGCGCAAGCACGCCAATAACCACTTCGCTGTCTGCAGCCAGGACGCAGGTCGGCAGCCACGCCAGCAGGCTCGCGATCAACACAAACAGGAAAGATCCGGTCTTCATCGTGGGTACACGTTAACACCCCCGGGGGGATTGTGTAACACGTGAACCGGGCTCACGCGGCGCAATCAATTGCCGCAGACCGGGTCGACAAAGCCCCAGTGCGTCCGGGACCATTCCTCTTCCGCGATCAGGGCATGTCCCGTGGTACTGGGATGGAAGCAGTCGCCGCCATTGACATCGGCGGAATTCAAAACGGACATCGAAAGATATCGGTGTAGCGGGCATTGGGCAGTTCGCCGGCTTCCCGGTATTCCTCCAGCACGTTGCGCAGGATCGGGTTGTAGGTGTCACGGATCGCTGCGTGGAACAGCTTCCTGCGCACGCAGTCGCTGCCGTCGCCCGGGTAGATCATATCCGGGTCCTCGCGGGAGGTGCTGCTGGCACAGTCATCAGCCGGGTCATCAAGCAGGTTCTCGCAGGGCACGAATGGCCAGATGAATATCCTGCATCAGCCAACTGCTGCGCTTGGCGTTCCACAGCCAGTAAATGGCCGGGAGTCCCGAGACATGAATCTGCGCGTTCCGGGTGGCATCACTGGCGGCCAGCACATCCAGTCCGGCACGGTACTGTGCCTCAAATACCACGGGGTCGGTCATTGCAGCCAGGCTGGGCGCGCAGACATCGTTGCTGCCCAGGAACACGGTGACCATGCCCGCCTCGCCGGATGGTGTCAGTGCCGCCGCGGCGATCACGCCCTGTGCCTGGGACGCGAAGTCGGCCATCACAGATCCGCTGACGGCATGGTTGAACAGCGCATCACGGGTAGCATTGTTCTCGTAGTAGCCATTCGGGAGAGCCTGCCTCGAAGCGTTCGTTGAAGCTGTTGACGCTATCAACCACGTTATACCCGGTCGACCAGACAGTCTCGTGGTGTGCCTGCCCAATTGTCCCATTGGCAGCCTCGCCTTCGCCGATGGAATCACCGATATTGAACTGGTTGCCGGGCGTAGCCGAAGCGAAGATCTTCAAGCAGCATGCGCAACAGCACGGCCAGGTCACCCGTATTGAAGACGCCGTCCGGCGCCGGCACCCCGGAAACCAGCGGCGCAACATCGGCGTGGCATTCCTCTTCCGGCAACAATGTGCGACTGCCCTGCAGGGCCTGCAACCCCCACAGCAAATCGGCCGGGTCGAGTGCGCCGTCGAGATTGATATCGCCGTCGTGACTACTCACCGGGAGCGCGAACAGCAGCAGAGAGAACACCACCGGCAACAGCAGCGCCTTTGTGTTGGGTGGCATAACTGTCACAATCGGCTCCTCCGTCTTTGCAACTTGCGCACCGGGTATCGCGCGCCATCCCTCACAGAAATCACTGGCAACCACCATAACCTCATTGTGACGACTGCAGGTCGCAGGTTGGGTTGAACAACGTGAAGCCCAACATGGCAGGATCAACGGGACTCCAGCTCGTTGGGCTTCGCAGGCTCAGGCCAACCTGCGCGTAGTCACAGGCCTCACATCAGGTATCCCCGCCGGTCAACCTCAGCGGGTCCAGCAAGGCCTCGAGTTCCTCGCGCCCGAGGTCGGTCATTTCCACGGCGACATCAATAACGGGACGGCCTTCTGCCCAGGCGCGTTTGGCAATCGCCGCACCCTGTTCGTAACCAATGACCCGGTTCAGGGCTGTCACCAGCACCGGGTTGCGACGCAAGGGTTCCTCGATTTTGTCGCGGTTCACCGTGAATCCAGCGATGGCCTTTTCCGCCAGGGCAGTTGCAGCCGCAGCCAGCAGCTCGATGCTCTGCAGCAGATTCCAGGCAATCACCGGCAGCATCACGTTGAGCTGGAAATTGCCTGACTGGCCGGCCACGGTGATTGTGGCGTCGTTGCCGATGACCTGGGCACAGACCATGGCGACCGCCTCGGGGATCACCGGGTTCACCTTGCCCGGCATGATGCTGCTGCCCGGCTGCAGCGCCGGCAGTGCGATCTCGCCCAGCCCGGCAAGCGGTCCGGAATTCATCCAGCGCAGGTCGTTGCTGACCTTCAGCAGGCTGACTGCAAGCGTCCTGAGCTGGCCGCTCATGGCCACGGCGGCATCCTGGCCGGCAAGGGCCTCGAACGTGTCCGCATTGGCAACGAAGCCGATGCCGGTCGCGCTCGCCAGCCGTGCGGCGACCCGGCTGCCGAATTCCGGATGGGCGTTGACGCCGGTGCCGACTGCCGTGCCACCCAGCGCCAGTTGTTGCAGGTGCTCAAGCGCGGTTCCAATGCGTTCCCCGCCCTTGCGTACCTGGGTAACCCAGGCGCCGAGTTCCTGGTCGAGCCGCAGCGGCATGGCATCCATCAGGTGGGTGCGCCCGGTCTTGACGACGCCGGACAATTCAGCTGCCCGCTGCAGGATTACGGCCTGCAGCCTGTCCAGTGCCGGCAACAAGGCCTCGTGGCACTGCACGCAGGCACTGACATGGAGTGCAGTCGGAATCACGTCGTTGGAACTCTGGCCGCAATTCACATGATCGTTGGGATGCACCTCCAGGCCCGAGCGCAGCGCTGCCAGCCGTGCGATGACCTCGTTGACATTCATGTTGCTGCTGGTCCCGGAACCGGTCTGGAAAACATCCACCGGAAACTGGTCGGCATGCTTGCCGGCCGCGATTTCATCGGCCGCCTGCACAATGGCAGCGGCGATCCCGCCGTCCAGCTGGCCCAGCTCGGCGTTGACCGCCGCGCAGGCCGACTTGATCCGGCCCAGCGCACAGATGAAGGCTGCCGGCATGCGCAGTCCACTGATACCGAAGTTGTCGAGGGCACGCTGCGTCTGGGCGCCATACAGGGCATCGACGGGCACCTGCACTTCACCCATGCTGTCTGTCTCGCTACGCGTGTCTTGCGTCATAAACTTCCCCTGGAAGACTCAGCCAGCATGTTCAGTACACCGGGTCGTACATCATGCCTGCCAGCAGGCCTTCGAGATCGTCCGGCCGCTCATCCCGCGCCAGTCCCTGCGCCCAGGCCTGTTCCGCGACCGCGACTGCAATCGCCAGCGACACCTTGCGAATATCCGTCAGCGGCGGGTAGACCGCACCGGCCGCAAGATCCTCACTGCTCACCATCCCGGCCAGCGTTTGTGCAGCCGTCAGGAAGATCTCGTCGCCGATGGTACGCATCCCGCAGGCGATGGCTCCCAGGCCGATGCCGGGGAACACGTAGGCGTTGTTGCCCTGCCCCGGGCGGTATTCCCGGCCTTCGAACGTAACCCTGGCAAACGGGCTGCCGCTGGCGAACACGGCACGGCCCTCGCTCCACTGAATGGCCTGCTCCGCGGTGCACTCGGCACGCGAGGTGGGATTGGACAACGCAAAAATGACCGGGCGCGGGTTGATCTCCGCCATCAGCCGCACCACTGCCTCGCTGAAGGTGCCGGGTGCACCGGTCGCACCGATGAGCACCTGCGGCCTGCAACGTCGAATCGCTTCCGTGAAGCTGGCGCCGGGCATGGCATGCGCATAGGGCTGGTTATGCGGCGCCAGTCCGGCGCGGCCCTGCACCAGCAGGCCCGCCTCGTCGACAAACCAGAGGCGTTCGCGCGCCGCCTGCTCGCTCAACCCTGCCTTGACCAGCGCTGTCCTGATGAGATCCGCGATGCCGGTCGCGGCGGAACCCGCACCAAGGAAAAGTATCCGCAAATCGGAAAAATCTGTCCCGGTAATGCACCCCGACGCCAGTACCCCGGCGAGCGCCACGGCCGCCGTTCCCTGGATGTCATCGTTGAAGCACAACACCCGCTCACGGTAGCGGTTCAGCAGGGTATAGGCATTGGGCGAAAGGAAATCCTCGAACTGGATCAGTGCCCGCGGGAAGGCATCCTGCACGGCCATGACGAATTCATCGACGAGTTCATGGTAGGCGGCTCCATTGAGGCGCGGCCGGTTGACGCCGAGGTAGAGGGGATCGTTGCGCAACGCCTCGTTGTTGGTGCCGACATCCAGCATAACCGGCATGCATTGATGCGGATGAATGCCGGCACAGGCCGTGTACAACGACAGCTTGCCGATGGAAATACCCATGCCATTGGCGCCCAGGTCGCCAAGCCCGAGAATGCGCTCGCCGTCGGTGATGACGATCAGGCGCACATCCTCCTCCGGCCAGTTGCGCAGGATCTGCCGGACATGTCCGCGGTCGCCCGGCGTGATATAGAAGCCGCGCGGCTGCCTGAAGATGTGCGCATATTCCTGGCAGGCCTGCCCCACGGTCGGGGTATAGATCAGCGGCAGCAGCGCCTCGACATGGTTGATGATCACGCGGTAGAACAGCCGCTCGTTGCGGCCCTGCAGCGCCAGCAGGAAGACGTAGCGCTCGATGTCGGAGGTCTTGCGACGCAGGTTGTTGAGGGCACGTGCCTCCTGTTCCCGCAGGGTGGAAACCCTGGCCGGCAGCAGGCCGCGCAGCCGGTAGCGGTCGCGTTCCTCCTCCGTGAACGCGGTCCCCTTGTTGAGCTCGGCATCCTTGAGCCGCTCGTAACCCAGGGGTTCCACGTACTTGGTACGCACATCCGTTGGCATCAGCGAGTCCCCTCCCCGGGATCATCCTGTTTCAGTGTAGCAAGACTGGTGCAGCTTAAACCTGATGGTGGCGGATATTATGGCCACGGAATCCACGGAAGAACACGGAAAGAAATAACACCCATTAATCACTGCTGCCTCCACACCCCCCTCTCGCCCTGCGGGAGCACCTAAAAGTCGGGCATAAAAGGAGTGAAGAGAGGGAATAGGATAACGGTAACATTCTGATTTGTTATCCCCCCCATCCTGTCCTTCTCGGCAAGTGCTCCATGCTTTGCCCTACCGCCTGCGTCCATGCAGGCGTCCCGCAGGGAGAAGGAATGCTCTGTCTGTATTGGGGTGGCCGGCATTCATGTCCAGTATGTCATTCCAGCTTGACTAACTTTTCGCATTAATCTGGTTACGGGAAAACTCAGCGATCGTTTATGGAACAACAATGTAGACGCAAGAAAATTTTCCGTGTTCTTCCTTGGATTCCGTGGCTATAGAGAAATACTGACACCCGGTTTGACTTGTCAACATCCGTTATTTTCAATTTGAAAAGCACTGGCGCAGTATGCGACCAACACCTGTCTCCTGAAGCGGGCATTCCCGGGCAGGCTGACCTGCACCGGCTACTGCAGCCGCTCCCGGGTGCTTTTGATGCCGCGCTTGTCCAGCAGCGTCTGCACCCTGTCCAGCTCGTTCAGGTCCGTATAGGGTCCGATACGGATACGGTAGCCGGGCTGCATGCCATTGCCGGCATCCTGCAGAATGCGGGAATCCAGTCGCATGAATGCCAGCTTGTCCTGCATTGCACTGGCCTCCTCCAGGCTGCTGAAACCGTCGATTTGCAGGGCATAGCTGACAGCTCGCCCGGCCCGCACCGGCGGCAGTGTCGGGGCAGCGGGTGCTATGACAGATTCCACAACCGGAGCCTCCCGTTTCGCCTCCGGCAAGACCGAATAGAAATCGAAGCGTTCCCGGGCAACATCGTCATCCTGCGCACCGCCGGGCATGCCACCGGCAGCTTCATCTTCCGCTGATTTCAGGTGATTGATTTCCTCCCGCGATTCCAGTGCCGGCACCTCCGCGTCCTGCGCGGATTGCGGCAGATCCAGCATGCCGGCCTGCTCCGGCAGCAGCACCACCAGCAGCACGCTGACAATGCAGATTCCCGCCAGCGCACCGGCCGCCACCCAGTGGTTCCCGAAAGGCGACAGGGTGCGTCGCCGTACCGACTTGCGGGCGAGTTCCATGACGGCCCGATCCACAGCGGCCGGCGGCTCTTCCCGGGAGGACTGCCGGTAGAGACCGGAAAGGTGTGTGTCCTTGTCGTCAACCATGCTCGTGCTCCTCCAGGCATTCCTCGGGCAGTCCCGCGCGCAGCCGTTCCATGGCGTAGCGCAGGCGGCTCTTGGCAGTCTCGGCCCCGGTCTCCAGAACAGCGGCAATTTCCACCAGCGTCATCCCGGCATCGTGCCGCAACAGGAAGGCCTCCCGCTGCGGCGCCGGCAGCCCCTCCACCAGCCGCAGCAACTGCTCCAGACACTCACGCAGGCCCGCCAGGCGCCGGGGGTTCGGTGCCCTGCTCTCCCCGGCATCCGCCAGCGCTTCTGCATCCCCGGAGTGTGCCAGCGGGTCCCGGCCCTGGCGCCGCCAGTAGTCGATCAGCCGGTTGCGCGCCAGGGTATACAGCCAGGTCTGGAAGGTCGCATCGGGACGATAGCGGCGGCGCGCCTGGATCACGCGCGCCCAGACATCCTGGAACAGTTCCTCGGCAACATCTCGCGGGGACTGGCGCAGGAAGTAGCGGTACAGGCCGCCGCGGTGACGTTCATACAGCACCCGGAAGGCGGCCAGATCACCGTCTGCATAGCGCAGCATGCAATCCTCATCGCTGTCCAGCGTCACCCCGACCCCGCCCATGCGTTTACTCCCGAACACGGTAACAGTATGTCACAGACACGTGCGCTGACGGCACACCTGGCCACTCGCCTAGAGGCTGGCCGCCAGGCCGGTTAGCTGCAGGAACTCACCCCGATAACCGAACGGATCGGCGCCCCGTGCGTTGCGCGCCAGTACCAGCACGTCCGCATACTCGAAATCACCGGTATAGCTGCCACCCCGCAACAACTGGCCGAAGGCCGCGACCGCGGCGGCGAAGCGGTAGCGCTCCGAGGTCTGCTGCAGCCCGGCGACCATTTCGGACTTCAGTACGGGGCGCTCGATCAGCTTGCTGTGCGCATCGGCCGGCTGCTTGTAGCGCACCCGCACCAGCGCCAGTTCGTCGCCCATTCGCGGCCGTCGCCCTTGCGGCAGGCTGGTAGCGGCTGTCATCGAGGCGGATACCGGTACTGCCGTGCAGGGCGATTTCATAGATGGCCGTCACCGAGTGTCCGGCGCCGATCTCCCCGGCATCCACCTTGTCGTTGGCAAAGTCCTCGCGCTCCAGCGCCCGGTTCTCGTAGCCGATCAGGCGATACTCCGCCACCGTGGCCGGGTTGAATTCCACCTGGATCTTCACATCCTTCGCAATGGTCAGCAGGGTCGACGACACGCTGTCGACCAGTGCCTTGCGTGCCTCGCTGAGGGTATCGATATAGGCGTAGTTGCCGTTGCCGGCATCTGCCAGTTGCTCCATCAGGTGGTCATTGTAGTTGCCGCTGCCGAACCCCAGGGTCGTGAGCCCGATGCCACTGCTGCGCCGTTCGGCCACCAGTTGCTTCAGCATCTCGAAGTCGACGGTCCCGACGTTGAAATCCCCGTCGGTCGCCAGCAGCACGCGATTGATGCCACCGTCGATGTAAGCCTGCTGCGCCAGCGTGTAGGCCAGGCGAATCCCGGCACCGCCATTGGTCGAGCCGCCGGCGGTGAGCGCGTCCAGTGCCGCGATGATCTTCGCGGACTGGTCACCCGGCGTCGGCTCCAGCACGACACCCGAGGCACCGGCATACACCACGATGGAAATCCTGTCCTCGGCATCCAGGCGGCGCAGCAGCAGTTTCAGGGACGACTTCAGCAGTTCCAGCTTGTTGGCCGCCTGCATGGAGCCCGAGACATCGACGAGAAATACCAGGTTGGCCGCCGGCAGGTCTGCAGCCGGCACGTCGTAACCCTGGATCCCGATTTGCAGCAGCCGGGTACCCGGATTCCATGGCGTGGGTCCGACCTCGGTGGTGATGGAGAACGGCACGGCCCGGTCTTGCGGGCGGGGATAATCGTAGCCGAAATAGTTGATCAGTTCCTCGGTGCGAACGGCATCCCTGGCGGGCCTGCTGCCGGCATTCAACATCCGCCGCAGGTTGCTGTAGGCACCGGTGTCAACATCGATGCTGAAGGTTGAAAACGGGGTTTCGGCAACACGCTGCAGGGGGCTGTCAGTAAAGTGTGCATAGTTTTCCCGGTTCAGCGGTTCGGACGGCGGACGGATATCCCGCAGGGCCGCTGCCGGCGAGAGCGCGTAATAATCCAGTCTCGCCTTTTCCGACTTCGATTCGCAGCGTCAGCCGCGATTTGCGCGGCGCAGGCAGACTTTCCTCATGCAGCCCGGCACCGGTCGCATCGACATCGACTCGCCCGGGCATTTGCTCCTGACTGGTGATGGCTGGCTGCGCACGGCCCGCCGGCTGTTCCACGCTGCAGGCCGACAGGACCAGCAGGGTGAGGACCGCAGTTATAAAAGATTGCAGGCAGTTCTTACTACATGACGTATCTCCAGGTTGTCTGATTCACAACCCTGTAAACGCCGCGGCGGCCACAACGGGGTTAATTTCAGTAAAAATCTTTTTCCGCGGTCCAGGCCAGCGGACCGGTGGATAAAACGGACACGGGTGATACAGATCAATTGACCTCGGTCCCGTGGCCGCTATAGTCACAATTGATGGGGCCGTCCCCGTGTCCGGGGGAAGATGGCCTTCACAACACAGCAGGGAGACCCGGGAATGCCAGCAGAAAAACTTGAACCCGCCGCACTCTATCGACGCTGCGACCCGGCTGCTTTTGAGTTCCAGACCACCTCGGATATAGCGGACCTGCCCGGGTTCATCGGCCAGGAACGTGCCGTGGACGCGGTAAATTTCGGCATCGGTATCCAGCGCAACGGCTACAACCTGTTCGCGCTGGGTCCCGCGGGCACCGGCAAGCAGGCACTTGTCCGCCGCCATGTCGAGGCGCGCGCAGCGCGGAAGCCGTGCCGTCGGACTGGTGCTATGTCAACAACTTTGCCGACAATCGCAAGCCGCGCGCACTGGAGTTGCCGCCCGGCAAGGCGACGGAACTCAGCAATGACATGGAAGCGCTGATCGAGGAACTCGGCAGCACCATACCCGGCGTCTTTGAAAGCGACGAATACCATACCCGCTCCGAAACCATCGAGCAGGATCTCAGCGAACGCCAGGAACAGGCATTCGATTCACTCAGCAAGAAGGCAGAGGACAGGAAAATCGTCCTCATGCGCACGCCGACCGGGTTTACCCTGGCGCCGATGCGCGACGGCAAACCCATGGCGCCCAAGGAATACCGCAAGTTACCCGAGGAAGAACGCAACAAAATCGAGGCGGACACCAGCGAACTGCAGGATGAATTGCGCGACACGCTGCACAAGATCCCGCAATGGCAGGAGGAAACGCGGCAACGATTTACCGACCTGAACCGCGAAATGGCAGCCGGCGTGGTCACTCACCGCATCGATGTCCTGCGGGAGAAATACCGCCCGCAGGAAAAGGTGGTGCAATACCTGAACGATGTGGAAGAGGACATCATTGGCAATTTCCGCAAGTTCCTGCCGGAGGAACAGCGGCATGCCTCGCTGTTCGGCATGGAACTCCCCGGGCAGGGCGACGACTCCCACTGGTTCAACCGCTACCAGGTGAATGTCCTGCTGGCGCACGACCTTAATGGATGGTGCACCGGTGATTCACGAAGCACTGCCCAGCTACAACAACCTGCTTGGTCGCATCGAGCACCAGGCGCTGCAGGGTGCACTGATCACCGATTTCACCATGATCTGCGTCGGGGCGCTGCACCGTGCTAACGGCGGCTACCTGCTGCTCGACGCCCTCAAGGTGCTGACCCAGCCGTTTGCCTGGGAAGCCCTGAAGCGGGCTCTGGAATCGCGCCAGGTCAACATCGAGTCGCTGGCGCAGATCACCAGCCTGATCAGCACGGTGTCGCTGGAACCGGAGCCGATCCCTCTGGACGTGAAGGTGATCCTGATCGGTGAACCGTTCATCTACTACCTGCTGTCCTACTATGATCCCGAGTTCGCAGACCTGTTCAAGGTACAGGTGGATTTCGACACCCGCATGGAAAGGTCAGCCGACAGCCAGCAGCAGTACGCGCAACTGATCGCCACGCTGGCGCGCCAGGACAGACTTGCTGGCATTCGACCGCGAAGCCGTGGCGCGCATCATCGACCACTGTGCCCGCCTCGCCGGTGACAATGAAAGGCTCGCCACCCACATGCGTTCCCTGCAGGACCTGCTGCTGGAGAGTGACTACTGGGCCCGGGGGCGTCAGGCCGGGGTAGTCGCTGCCAGCGACGTGCAGCACAGCATCGACGCCCAGGAGCATCGTGCCGACCGCCTGCGGGCACGGGTACAGGAAGAAATCCAGCGCGGCACCATCATGATCGACACGCAGGACAGCAAGATCGGTCAGATCAACGGCCTGTCGGTATGGATGCTGGGCGGCTTCAGCTTCGGCCAGCCGACCCGCATCACCGCGCGCGTACGCATGGGCAAGGGGAGCGTTGTCGATATCGAGCGCGAGGTCGAGATGGGCGGCCCGATTCATTCCAAGGGCGTACTCATCCTGTCCCATTTTCTCGGCGCACGTTATGCCCTGGACTACCCGCTGTCGTTGTCCGCAAGCCTGGTGTTCGAGCAGTCCTACGGCGGCGTCGAGGGTGACAGCGCCTCTTCCGCTGAACTCTACGCGCTGTTGTCCGCGCTGGCCGGCGTGCCGCTGCGCCAGTCGCTGGCGGTCACCGGCTCCGTCAACCAGCACGGCGAGGTGCAGGCCATCGGCGGGGTCAACGAGAAGATCGAGGGCTTCTTCGATATCTGCAGCAGCCGGGGCCTGACCGGTGACCAGGGCGTGCTGATACCGGCTGCCAATGTGAAACACCTGATGCTGCGCCACGATGTTGTGGCGGCCGTCGAGGCCGGTAACTTTGCGGTCTACCCTGTCAACCACGTGGATGAAGGCATCGAGTTGCTGACGGGAGTAACCGCCGGTGAGCGGGATACGCAGGGCCGGTTTGCCGAGGCCAGTATCAACCGGCTGGTCGAGGACAGGCTGGTACAGTTCTCCACCCGCCTGCTGCAGCTGGGCAAAGAGCAGGACAAGGGTGATGCCGGCGCAGCGGGAGACAAGCCGTGATCGACACCCGGAGAGACCCAGCCATCAGTCGCATCGCGGTTACCCTTGATGCCTTTGACCACAGCGTCGCAGCACTGGACCAGGCCGCGCGCCTCGCCAGTCGCATGGGCGCACAGCTTGAAGGCATATTTGTTGAAGATCTCGACCTGTTGCAGCTTGCCGAGCTGCCCTTCCTGCACGAAGTGCGCAGGTCCTCGCGCTCGGTGGAAGCGATGAATCCGCTGCGCATGGAGCAGGAATTCCGGGTGCTGGCACGCCGGGCCGAGCGACTGCTGGGCGAACAGGCTGCACGTCACCATGTGTCGTGGTCATTCCGCATCTGGCGCGGATCCATAGACACGGAACTGCTGGCTGCCGTGATGGAAGTCGATGTGCTCGCCCTGTCGCGGCTGGGATCGGCGCTGGCACGCGGCCACGCCATACGGCCCGGCCGCAGTGTCATTGCCGTCCTTTACGGTGACAGCGAAAACGCGGCACGCGCCCTGGAGACCGCCGCCGGCATAGCAGCTGAACAGCAGGCCAGGCTCAATATCCTGCTGCCCGGCGCCGCGGGAACGGATGCGGCGACTCTACGGCAAGCAGTAGTCTCGCGGCTCGGCGAGCAGGCGGCAAGTGCACAGTTCATCACCATGCCCGATGCCTCCCTGCCCTCCCTGCTGGAGGCACTGGCCGACACCGACAGTGCCGCGCTGATTCTGCAGCGGGATCATGAACTGCTGCAAACACCCACGCTCAGAAATTGCCTCAACAGTCTCAACTGTCCGTTGCTGGTGGTGCGCTGATCCATATGCCGGCTGATCGTTGCCGGTCCCGTCACACAACAACACCCCGACAGGCGTAAATACCTACACGGGCGAAAAGAAACCGTTCCTGCAGGAGGAATTTTTGCAGCGATGGAGTTAAGGAAACCCTGAATAAGTCGTCACCCCGGCGAAGGCCGGGGCCCAGCTTTTTGACTTCCCTGGATGATTCGCTGCGCTCACCCTGCGGGCCGCCCTCCGGGCGTTCAACGCACCTTGCGCTTTTGTCCGGCATGCGCCGGAATGACGAATCGGGACTTGTTCAGAATCTGATTAATACTGAGGCAACAACCGGCTGGCAATAAAGTCCGACTCGATGAAACGGCGACACCAATGGTGTCGCCGCTTTTCCAGTCATTCGGCCATGCCGCACAGAAAGCGCAGGCCGCAACAGAATCCTACTGGCCCAGCACCAGCTGTCCATTTTCAACCGGGATACGATCGCCCGGCTTCTTGTCCATACGCACGGTCCCTTCCTGGTCGCCGATACGATAGGTCACGTCGTAGCCGATTATCCGCTGGCTGGCATCGGTGACGGTATGACACTGGCGTTCCATGGTCGTAGTCGTGTCCTTGGCCTGCATGTTCCCCTGCACCTTGTTGCCGGCATAGCCACCGGCCGCGGCCCCGGCCACGGTGGCGATCTTCTTGCCGCTGCCACCACCAACCTGGTTACCCAGCACGCCACCAAGGACCGCACCGGTCACGGTACCCAGGATCTTGTGTTCATCCTTGACCGGGGCCTGTCTGGTGACCGGGACATCCTCACAAACTTCCCGGGGCGTCTGAATGGTCTCCGTGGCCTCGACGACATTGACCACCTCGGCATATTCGGGCTCATCGTCACCGATCATATTCAAACCGGCGATAACGCCTCCCGCGGTGGCCACCACAGCGCCGACCACGAGACCGGTGAGCATTGACTTGTTCATACCTACCTCCTGTGAAAAATAATCCCGCCCGATTTACAGCAACGGAACCTGTGAAAAGTATAGCAAGCCCGGCTTGCAGAATGTGAGATGCAGCACCGATATTTAAGCACCAGACCGGCCTGCCAACCAGTACGAAGAATTTAATTTTACTTACTGATATTTATACACATTTGCCAACCTGGAAACGAGGTTGCTTTAGACCCTGGAGCCGGACACCCTGCCATAAAGCGACTTTCGCGGCGACAGTCCCCGCAGTTTACCCGCCAGCAAGGCCGCATCGGCAGGCCACATCAGGGCATTTCGGGTAAAATGACCTATTCCTTTGAAAGCCGTCACAGTTCATGATATGCGCACTCGATAGACTCCAGAGTACTGCCGACAAATACGCACACGAGCGGCCGCCAGCCGGAATGGGGCACGGGCCGGCAGCAAGCATCGTGGAAACAGCGATACCGCGGTACTCACGGGAATCTACAAACCAGGGTGAAATCATGAAACGGACTAAATCCTTACTGGCGAGAAATTCATTACTCATTGGTTTGCTGGCACTTTCAGCAGGCCTGTTTTCCCAGACCGTGGCTGCCGGAGGCGGGTATTTCGGAAGCGGTGCACCCAGGAGCAGCGCTGAACTGCCGGCCGGTGAATTGCGAGAATCCATAGAATCCCTGTCAGCAGCCACCCAGGCACGGGCCCTGCAATGGCTGCAGAGCATCGAGTTTACCGGGCAGGACCTGCCCTTTATGAAGGTCGACCCGCAAGGCAGCATTTACTATGCCGACACCTTCATGACGGATAAACCTGCACAGAAGAATGCCGCAGACGGATCCGCCCCGCAGGGGATCACCGCCGAGAACGTGTTCAAGCTGCATAGCCGTCCCGGCGCCACCAACACCATCTTCGTGGACTTCGACGGCGCCAGGATCAGCGGCAAGGCCTGGAACAACCAGGCACGCGTTACCTCATGGGATGCCAAACCCTACGACACCGACGGCAAACCGAAATCCTTCGATGCGTCCGAGATCAGCAGCATGGCCGAAATATGGGAGCGGATTTCCGAAGACTTCGCCCCCTTCGATGTCGACGTCACCACCGAAGACCCGGTCACCTACGGACAGAATGTGGTCTGGGTCCTGGTCACCGACAGCGAACCCCGCAGCAAGCAGCCGCTCCCGTCCCCGGAGGCCGGCAGCGCAACCTATATGAATACCTTCGGCTTCAGTCACACGGCCTATTTTTCCCCGACCTTCATCTATCACAACAACCTGGGGGCGACCGGCTTCATCGCCGAGGCCTCATCCCACAGCATCGGCCATATCATGGGCCTGAGCCATGACACGACCCTCGGCACCGGCACGGGTAATGTCTCATGGGCACCGATCATGGGGATCAACCACCAGAACCAGGTAACCCAGTGGAGCAAGGGAGACTATCGCGGCGCTGTAAACAAGCAGGACGATATCGGCATCCTCGTTGGCGCCCTGGGCCTGCGCCGCGACGACCATGATGACAGTCGTTTTGACTCGGGAACCCCCCTGGTAACCGACCACGAGGGCCGCATCTCTGCCATTCATCCGGGCATCGACCCGAGCCACCACAAGGCTGAAAACAAGGGCCTGATCGAGGACCAGGATGACATTGACGTCTTCGTATTCAATTCCGGCAAGGGCATGGTGGACATCACGGTGACCCCGGCCTGGCAGGCTTACACGCAGGACCTGAACCGCGGCGCCAACCTGGACGTCCATCTCGCACTGTTTGACGCCAGCGGAAAAAAGATCGCCGAAAGTGATCCGAGTGACGAAACCAGTTCCCGCCTGAAGAAAAAGGTCGCACCCGGGCGCTACAAGCTCGAGATCCAGGGTGTCGGCAATACTGCCAGCGCCTATCCCGGCTACGGCAGCATCGGTCAGTACTACATAAGCGGCAGCGTTCCCCCGTCGGCGACACTGGCTAAAACCAGCCACTGAGGGACCGCCGGGGCATCCCGGCGCCAGCCCAACAGATCCACGACGGCGACCATCTGGTCGCCGTCGTTTTTTATGAAACCTGGCACAACGATCTGGCGACCTGGCCTACAGCAGCACCCGCTCAATCGATCCCTTGTTGATGCGGCTCACGAACCGCTCTTCCCAGTCCGCGCCCAGCAACCGGCTCGCCATTTCCACCACGATATAGTCGGTTTCCATACCGGTATCTTCCTCATAGCGGGCCAGACCCTGCTGACAGGCCGGACAGCTGGTCAGCAGCTTGACATTGCCATTGCCGGCACGCTGCTTGCCGGTCAATGACTCGATACCTGCCAGCAGTTCCTGCTGCTTGCGAAACCGTACCTGGGTTGCGATATCCGGGCGCGATACGGCGAAGGTACCGGCCTCGCCGCAGCAGCGGTCCGACAACGAGACCGGCTGACCCAGCAGGGTCGAAGCGACCTGCACCGGGTTATGGGTCTTCATCGGGGTGTGGCAGGGATCATGGTAAAGATACTGAACGCCGGCAGCAGGTTCGGCACGCACTCCCTTCTCCAGCAGGTATTCATGGATATCCAGCAGGCGACATCCCGGAAAAATGCGCTCGAACTGGTACTCCAGCAACTGGTCCATGCAGGTCCCGCAGGAGACAATCACCGTCTGGATGTCGAGGTAGTTGAGGGTGTTGGCAACCCGGTGAAACAACACCCGGTTGTCGGTACTGATCTGCTTGCCGCGCGCGGCGTCGCCGCCGGATTTCTGCGGATAGCCGCAGCACAGGTACCCCGGCGGCAATACCGTCTGGGCCCCCGACTCATACAGCATGGCCAGCGTCGCCATGCCGACCTGGCTGAACAAGCGTTCTGAACCACAGCCCGGAAAATAGAACACGGCGTCCGCGTCATCTGCCAGCTTCTCCGGATCGCGCAGGATCGGAATCATGCGACTGTCCTCAAGCCCCAGCACCGCACGCAAGGTCTGCCGCGGCACCCGCGCCGGCAGCGGTTTCTGCACGAAGTGGACTACCTGGGAACGGACACTCATGGGGGCATTCGTTGCCGCAGGCAGGGCGTCGCGCCTGCCGCGCAGCAGGCGCCGTGACAGGCGCACCGCCAGCCGCTGTCCCTTGTAGCCCCAGCCGATCATGAGCTTGCGCATCAGCTTGATGCTCGCCGGGTCGGTGATATTCAGAAAGGTCATGGCGGCCCAGGTAACCGGGCTGTAGCTGCGGTGCCCGCCATCCCGCAGCAGCTTGCGCATGCGCATGGTGACATCGCCGAAATCGATATTCACCGGGCAGGGGTTGAGACACTTGTGGCACACCGTGCAGTGGTCCGCGACGTCGTTCAGTTCCTTGAAATGCCGCAGAGAAACACCGCGCCGCGTCTGTTCCTCGTAAAGGAAAGCCTCGATGATCAGGCCGCTGGCGAGTATCTTGTTGCGCGGCGAGTACAGCAGGTTGGCACGCGGGATATGCGTATTGCACACCGGCTTGCACTTGCCGCAACGCAGGCAATTGCGGATGTCATCGTTCAGCGCGCCAAGTTCACTGGCCTCCAGCAGCAGTGCTTCCTGCTGCACCAGGCGCAGCGAGGGAGTGTAGGCGTTGCCCAGCCCGGAACCAGGCAGCAGCTTGCCGCGATTGAACACACCTTCCGGGTCTATCCTGCGCTTGTAGTCCGCAAATGCGGCAATTGTTTCAGGCGCAAGATACTGGAACTTGGTCAGGCCGATGCCGTGTTCGCCGGAAATCACCCCGCCCAGCGAGGTGGCCAGTTGCATGACCCGGTCGACGATCCGGTCCGCCTCGTGCAGCATGTTGTAGTCCGAGGAATTGACCGGAATATTGGTGTGCACGTTGCCGTCCCCGGCGTGCATATGGGTGGCAACGAACAGGCGACTGGTGCGTACGCGGGTATGAATGTCCGCCAGATTCTCCAGTAGCCCTGTCCACTCATGACCACTGAAAATTTCCTGCAGTGGACGCTCCACCTCCCGGCGATAGGAAATACGCAGCTCGCGCCGCAGCAGCAGGTCGAGGACACGGTCCCCCGGCCGCAGCCGTTCCTGCGCAACCGCGTCCAGCAATGCCACATGCTCGGCGGCCGGTGCCTCCAGGTGTGCCAGCAGCGCCGACCAGTTGGCATGCCGCGACTGCAGCAACTCCCGGGCGGCGTCCTGCTTGGCACGCACGATGGCACGGTTTTCCTCGCTGTCGACAAACTCGCTGTCGCGGTGCAACGGCACCAGGTCGCCGGACAAAAAATCCAGCACCGCTTCGACAATGGCCAGCTTGTTGCGGGTCGAGTACTCGATGTTGATGCGCTCTATTCCGGCGCTGTATTCATCGAGGCGGTCCAGGGGTATGACCACGTCCTCGTTGACCTTGAAGGCATTGGTATGGGCGGCAATCGCCGCGGTCCGGGCACGGTCCGCCCAGAACTGCCGCCGCGCCTCGGGGCTGACGGCAACAAAACCCTCCGCCCCGCGGCGGTTCGCCATGCGTACAACAACCGATGCTGCAGCGGCAACGGCCGCATCATCCTCGCCGGCCACATCAACCAGCAGCACCATCTTCGGCAGGTCGCGGCGCGCTGCCTTGCTGCTGTACCTGACCGCGCGCACGTAGCGCTCGTCGAGGTGCTCCATGCCAGCCAGCAGAACATCGGCGTGTGCATCCAGATAGTTCTTGGTCTCCACAATGGACGGTACCGCGGTATGCAGATCGCTGCCGTAAAACTCCAGGCAAATAGTACGAATGAATTCCGGCATGCGGTGCAGGATGAACTCGGCCGAGGTTATCAGGCCATCGCAGCCTTCCTTCTGAATTCCCGGCAGCCCGGCAAGGAACTTGTCCGTGACATCCTTGCCAAGCCCGGCCTTGCGCAGCGATGCCCCGGGGACGCTAATGGTCTCGACTTCCGGTAAATCTCCGTGCAGCAGGTCCCGGTAGCGACTCACCCGGAACTCGACCTGCGCCTGGTCGTGGATTCTGCCGAGGTTGTGATTCAGCCGTTCAACCTCCAGCCAATCCCCGGCAGGCATCACCATCCGCCAGCTGACCAGGTTATCCAGCGTAGTGCCCCAGAGGACCGCCTTCTTGCCGCCGGCGTTCATGGACACATTGCCGCCGATGGTCGAGGCATCCTGGGATGTCGGATCCACTGCGAAAACGTAGCCTGCGCCTTCGGCGCGCTCCCCCACCCGCCGGGTTACGACCCCCGCTCCCGCGCGAATGGTCGCGACCGGTTCGGGCACACCCGGCAACTGCTTCAGGGTGATCTCGTCCAGTGCTTCCAGCTTTTCCGTGTTGATCACGGCGGTATCGCCAAACAATGGCACGGCGCCGCCGTGATATCCGGTACCCCCGCCACGTGGAATGATTGTCAGGCCAAGCCTGATGCAGGCCAGCACCAGGGCCCTGCACTCCTGCTCCGTGTCCGGGCTGATGACCACACAGGGCATCTCCACGCGCCAGTCCGTGGCATCGGTGGCATGGGATACCCGTGCCAGGCCGCTGAAATCGATATTGTCGCTGCGCGTAATACCACCCAGTGTCTTCCGAATGCGCTTGCGCAGCGTCCGGGTTTGCGGGAACCACGCGGCAAATTTCGCGACGGCCGCACGCGCAGCGGCTGCCAGCTGCAAGGCATCGGCATTGCCTGCGGCACGCGCCACCACCTGGTCAAGACGATGTTGCATGGCATTGATGAGCGCCTCCAGGCGCTTGCTGCTCGCCAGCAGGTCGTCCTGGTTGTAGGGATTGCGATCCACCACCCACAGGTCACCCAGAACCTCGAACAGCATCCGTGCCGACCGCCCCGTAACCCGGGAGGCTCGCAGCTTGTTGAGCAACGCCCACATCTCCTCCCCGAGATAGCGAATCACAATCTCCCGGTCGGAAAAGGAGGTGTAGTTGTAGGGGATTTCGCGAATACGCTCGTGCATGGGATGAATCCGGCTGGCTCTGGCAAGTGTCTGATAGACGAAACCGCTATGTTACCAGTAGCACCGCCCCGCACTAGCCCGGATTTCCAATCGGGAGTCCGGAAAACAGCATCACGCCCGCACACCAGAATGGTGCAGCGCAGTCAGCAGCACGGGATCCGGATATGACAACGCCCCGGTTAGTCCGTGGCCTGGCTGGTGGCACCGCCCCACCAAACAGATGGCTGTCAGGCCCTCCTGACTCCTCTTGCCCGCCCATGCTAACCGGAGCGTCCGAGGTGTGACCGGCCAGTTGCCCACCTGGCATTGGCAAGCCCCCATTGGCTGCCATTTGACCTTCATCACCCTCTAATAAAATTGTAGTCAATACAGTGGGGCCTGCCGGTTTAACCGATGCATTCTTGATCCATGTCAACCTGACCTGGTGGACGGCCATACCACAAGCCCGTAGGCTGTATGCCGTGAGCAGCGAGAAGCACCCGGCACATCAGGCACGGCAACCCGATTGCAGCAGGATCAATGATTTTCATGTACTGTCGATACCCTGAACATTAATGGATTTGTACTGCTTGCGAGGAGCAGCATCATGAAACTAAAGAACTTTTGGCCGATCGTGGCATTCCTGCTGGGATGCCTAGCGTGGCCCGCAGTGGCACCGGCCTGCGACGACATTGAGGATGGATGCCTGGGATGCCGCGACGACGAACTCCTGGCATGCCTGGACAAATTTGTGGCGGGTGTCTGCAGCGGAGCCCGGCCGGACCAGTTCTGCGATGAGGCGCGCGCACTGGACGACCTCGAAAGACTCATTATCATGAATACGGGAAGACACATGTCCGACACGCGGACACTGGTACGCAGCGCCAGAAAATACCACCTCAGCCACCCGCCCAGGCCCTGACCGGCTACCTGTCCTCATCCGGCCGGCCTTGCCGGCCGGTCTGCATTTGCATTCCTGTGCGTCGTGACGTGCAACACGGGCACGGCAGCAGTCCCCGCAACATCCCTACCTCCCGGAGCGTTTTCAAGAAATACCTGGCAGTGCCGAAGGCACTGTATGGCTTGAATTATTCTTGCCATGTCGCGCGGCAAACGGCATAACCTGGAGGTTGCCATGAACAAACCCGTTATTCTGTCTCTTGGTGCCATGGCCTGCGCTCTCCTCGTGTTCGCCGTACCTGCATACAACAACCTGCAGCGAGACAGCGTCGTGCAGGGCAATGCAGCAAGCAGCGACCCGGTTTCCGGAAAACACTGGCAATGCGTGACGCAAAAAGGCCCCGATGCACCGAATCTGATCGTCTTGCGTGATAACGGCGGCTTCATGAAACTCATCGACCATAGTGAAGTCATTGACAACGGTACCAACTACGACCTGCAGGGCCGCTTCGATATCAAGCAGGACCAGTTGCTTGCGCACATCAGGAAGCCTTCCGGCGAGGTATACACGGACGCGTATACCGTAAAGCAGGTGGCTGCCGGAAAAATGCAAATGACACACGCTGCCAACACCCCCGAAAGTACGGCTGCCGAAAATACGTTCTACAGTTGCAGCATGCTGGCAAGCCGTTCCTAGCCCGGACAATCCCGCACTGCAGCGCCAATAAACGGACTAATCCAGACTCATTCCCCTTTCGGACACGAAGTTATCTCCTCCCGCCAGGCAGTAACCGGGGAGTTTTCCGCTCCATAATCCCGGCTGCATTTTCGTCTTGGGATCCGGGACGATGTCACGTATCATCGCAATGCCGGACAGGCAATACTTTCTGGAATCACGTCAAGAAATCAACCCGGAAATCAAAGTGCACGCACTGGATCTGGAACTTCCCAAGCACCTCTACACTGAAACCAAGGGTCCCGACGGGGCCCTAACGGACATCACCTTCGCGCCGGAAAAACTGATTGCCTGGTACGAGTATGGTCACGGCAATGCGCTGCAGCGCTGGTATCAGGACATCTGCGACAGGGAGATCGAGGCGATCGACGCCTGGGAAGACACCTGGTCTCTGCTCCAGGAAGAAAAATGGCTGGAGCAGGAGAACGGGCAGGACGACGATGCAGCCGAGACACAATATGACCTGGCCTGCCAGGCCATCGCCAGGGAAGCGACCAGCAGACGTGATGCCGTCATGACACGCATAGACGACACCAAGGCCGCCATAGAAAAACTGGTCACGGAATCACGGGAACATATTGCCGCGCATCAACCTGCCGAGCCTGTTGATCATACTTTCATGATCCTGCTTGCCATCGGTGGCGCTATCACCCTCGTATTCATGCTGATTTCCTGACACCCGGGCACGTCGCAGCACTTCTGGAGAAGCTCCCATTCTTCAGAACTTTCCCATAACAGCAAAATTCCGTCCGGAATGGCACCCTGCCCCGGTTATTGAACATTCCAGAAATGCAAGACAGACCTGTAGCCCGGATGTAGCAGAGCGAAATCCGGGATCGATGCTGCACCCGGGCGACTCCGCATATATCACCAAATTATGTAATTGCTCAACAATCCAGGATCAGGCGCGTGAACTGCCAATGCGTGCGAGGATGTCCTCGCGCGCCCTGGCAAGCAGCGAGTCGCGGTCGATGTTGTCGAGAATATTGCGGATCACCTGCTTGGGACCGCCCTCGCCCCAGGAACAACCCGCAGCCAGGTATTGTTCTGCCGCGCGCCCGACCACGTAGGTCGAGTAGTAGGCAACGGCACCCTGCGCACCAGCGGTCAAAACAGTCGACAGGCCGGCGCTGCCGGCCTTCAGCAGCGACGACAGCAGGTGCATGATCCAGGTGGCGCCCATCAACAGCAACAGCTGCCCGCTGATCGTCTTGATCAACGTGCCGGACTGGGTACGTGTCATGGGCAGACCGTAGACCTCGGCAAGGTGCGCCACCATGGAAACATCCACGGCCACTGCAGATGCCAGGTCCGCAATCGGTACCGGGTTGATGGCTACGGCAACCCCCTTGAACAGGCTGTAGTTACGGATGACCTTTTCACCCAGCTGCCGGCGGATGGCAAGCACGCGCATCCCCACCTTGTCACTCAGGTCACCCGCAAACAGGCTGGCATTCAGCGCGGCCAGGGTCTTGCCCTCCGCCTCGAGGATTTCCCAGATACGGTCTTTCAGCGCCGTGACATCCGGGGGCGTGGCTCGTTCACTCTCGGTCTCGCGGCCATCGGCATCAACCGTGATGTAGATGCGCGGCGGCGGGTCGGCAGAGACCTCAATCAGGTTCCCGGGGAGGAGGATGTCTTCGAGGCGCAGCAGCAGGCTGTCGCGCAACTCCTGCCGCTGTGCTGCCGAATACCGGTCGCACTTGTTCAGCACCAGCAACAGCGGCCGGTGCTCCCGCGCCAGCCCCTGCAACGCCGTGTATTCGCTGTCAGTCATGTCACCATCGATGACGAACAGCACCAGGTCCGACCGCTGCGACACCTCGTGGGCCATGCGTTCACGCGCCTCGCCATCGATTTCATTGATGCCGGGCGTGTCGATCAGGTACAGCGAGCCGCTTTCCTGTTCATCCCAGTGGGCCATTTCATTCTGCCTGGTCTCGCCGTGCAACGCGCTGGTGGAAAATCGCCGCTCCCCGATCAGGGCATTCAGCACCGAGGACTTGCCGACACTGACACGACCCAGTACCGCGATATGGATGTGGCCATGTTCCAGCTTGTCCAGCATCGCCTGCACCTGGCTGAAATCATCGGCAAGCTCGGCCCGCGCCTCGGGCGGCAGCCGCTTGTCCTGCAACAGCATTTCCAGGCTGTCGCGGGCCTGATCGAGATGGGTGTCAGTGCTCATGTCCGGCCAGGTGCTCTGTGGTTATGCAGGAGCGCCGCCCCCTACGCGAATCGCGGCCAGCACCCAAAGTACGGGCATAAAGAGGCCGTTCATGCCCATCGGGGTACTCCTGCGGGAAGATTTTTGCAATGACCGGACTTGCCTGTCCTGCGGAACTTGCTGCGAGGCTGCCTTGCCGCAGTCATTGCCCTAGTCATTATCGCGCTGCTCCTTGCGGCTATCGAGTGCCAGCCGCAACATCTTGCGGGCACGGGCCTCCACATCAACAGCCAGGTTGTCCCGAAACGCCAGGCTGGCCGGTAGCGGCCGCAGTTCACCGCGGGTGTCCAGTGTCTGGACGACGGCGCGGCCAAGGGCGTCGAAGATCAGCCCGTAGGCAACGGCGTGCATCAGACCGCCGGCAAGCGTGCCCACACCCGGAAATGCCTTGGCGGCATTACCGGCCACGGCCAGCAGCAGCGGCAAAGCAGTGCGCACCTGTTTCCGGGTCAGGGTCAACAACTTCTGCAACTCGATCTCGCCTGCAGGGACCTCGTAAAGCTCACACAAGGACTTGACCATGCGCGTACCCAGATATCCCTGGATCAGGATATCGGTGCCGGGGCTGATCGCCGCGAGACCGCCAACAACGGCACGCCCGGTATAGGTCTTGACCAGCTCCGCGGATTTCCTGGCCCGGTGATCCAGCTTCGACTGTTCCAGCTTGCGCGCCGTCAGTTCGAACACGGCGGTGTCGCGCAAGTGTTCCAGCAGGGCCATGTTGCTGTCGAGCGCGGACTGCACGGCCGCACGCAGTTCGTCGATCTGCGGCGGCAATACCTGTTCTTCCTCGTACTCGGCCCCCTCCGGCCCGACCCGGGTGACCCGGCGCGTCGGCCGGGTGGCGATGCCGACAATAGCCACCTGCGGATTGGCTGCAAACCTGTCGGCCAGGTGCTGCCGGATGAGTCGCCGATCATCAGCCGAATAGCGGTCCAGCTTGTTGAACGCCACGATCAGCGGCTTTTTCAGTTCCAGCAGCGGCTGCAGGGCAAGGAATTCGTCACGGGTCAGGTCGCCATCACAGACAAAGATCACCACGTGCGCCCGCTGCGCTTCCTCCATGACCAAGTGATCATACTCGCGCTCCACCTGGTTCAGGCCCGGCACATCGACGAGCACGACTTCATCACCGGAGTCCCGCTGCCAGTGGTAGTGCTGGATGGTCGTCGTGGTCCCGCCGATCACATCCGTCTCCACACTGGCGCCGGGCAGCAGGGCATTGATGAGAGAACTCTTGCCGCTGCTGATCTCGCCGAACAGCGCGAGGTGAATGATTTCCAGCTGCCGGCGCCGCGCCAGCTCCTCCAGCTCGCGCCGGGCGGACTCGACGTCAATGCCGGTCGCTGCGGCAGCTTCCAGGTGCGCTTCCAGCTCCGCTTCCGTCAGGGGTGCCGCGGTTTTTGCGGCCCCGGTTTTGGCGGGACGCACAATCAACCAGATCAGCCAGCCCCCGAAGCCCAGCATCAGGCTGGCGATTGTGGCGATCAGCACCACCACCCAGACCGGGGCGGCCTGTAATTGCTGCCACAGGGACAGGCCGAACTGCGCCGCGCTCAGCACGACAGCGAGCAACACCAGCATCCCGACAAAGACGGCGGCGGCGAGAAACAGTCTGAAGGTCAGGCTACGGGCCATGGGAAACCGGTTCGTGTTGGCAGAACCTGAATATACATGAGTTTATTGGTGCGCGACCTGCCCGCATCCAGCCTGGAGTGGTGCGTGGAAGTTACGGACTTGCAGGATAAACTCCAACAGCAACAGGACTTTCCGGGAATTCCCCCCGCCGTTGCGGCGCAATACCCACAGTGGCACACTCGGAACATGGCTATGACACCTTTCAGCCTGCCGGCGTTTATCAAGTTCCTGATCGGGATCTTCCTGCTGCAGGGAGCGACGGCGCTGTTGCTGATGATGGCCCAGGAGGCAGACCTGCAAAGAACCGGCTGGCTGATCGGCCTGCTCGGCATCCTGATCGGCGTGATTGCCGCGTTGTGGTTTTCCACAATCTCCAGCCACGCAAGCCAGCATTCCCTTATCCGGGCCAGTGAAAAATACAACCGGCAGCGCGACCGCATCCGCCGCCAGGCGGAAAAGGAGAAGACCCAGGAGATCAGGAACAGTCACCAGCAGGTACTGCGCGAAACCCGGCGCCTGCAAAAGAGTTCGACGCTGAAGCTGGGCGCTGCGATGACGGGACTTGCCGGCCTGGGGGTAATGCTGCTGTTTACCCAGTTCATGACACTCGGCCTGCTGGCCGTGTCTGCTACCGGCGGCGCCCTGCTCGGCTACGGTATCCGGTCGCGTCAGTACCCGGCAATCGGCCGGGCGCCAGATGCGGCGACTGGCAGCCTTCCCGGGAATGCGGGTGATCAGGGGCGCGTACTGCCCGCAGAAAAAGTCATACCAAAAGAGAGTAGTGGCAAATAAGTGAAATCTGGATTTGTCACCGCCCCCTTTAATTCACAATGATGGACTTGTTACCGACCTGGACACAGCATCTCACACCAGGCGAGCAGCGCCTTGTGATCGGGTTGCTGACCCTCGCAGTACTCGTGTCTCTTGCATACCTGTGCCGCAAGCCCCTGCGTGACTGGCGAGAGCGGCGCCAGATCACCCGGGCAGTCAGACGGATCGGCGCACGGTTCAAGCGCGATGTGCCCTTGCCGGATGGCATGGGTGGGGAGATCAGAATCGATTACCTGGTGCTGTCCACCGATGCGCTAGTGGTGGTCGGCGTCAAACGCTATGACGGGATGATATTCGGCAGCACCAAGACTGATGAATGGACCCAGACCATCAACAGCCGCAGTTACAAATTCCCCAACCCGGACACCTGTCTTGCACAGCAAATCAGTGCTGTCAGGAACATTATCCCGAAGACAACGGTCAGGGGTCTGCACCTGTTCACCGACAGTGCCATATTCCCCTGGGACAAGCCGCCCAACGTGCTGCAGTTAAAGGATCTTCGCAGCAACCGCACCCGTCGCCCCGGGATGAAAGATATCCCCGAGGAACTGCGCACCGCATGGGCGCAAATCAGGCAAGCCATGAACCAGTAATCAGGGCATAGGAACCCAGACCTGGTTCAGTAGTCTTGTTTGCCGGATGAATATAACGCTGTATTTGAGAGGTAGTCAGGCAGTCCATAGCCTGCATCGTCAACCAGTTCCAGATGAATATCACCCAACCTCCGATCCGGGATACTGCGGCGATCGTTTTCTACCAGGCAGCCCCCATTTGTTTTAAGAGGAAATGACGCCTTCCTGCCAAAGCTGCGTCTTTCCTTCTTTCTTTGTGAATACATTAACACCCCCCAGTGTTTTGTAAGCGGGGCAAAATACCTTACTTCTGCTGCGGATGGAATAGGGAATTTCCCTAATAGCTTTTCTAATCAGGAAATCCGCAACAAGGGTGAAGCTACACACTCTCCCGGCATCGCCACAGCAAGCCAATCACAACCAAATTAATCTATTCGGATCGTACTTTGCCGATTCGCCGATCCGGGATTTTCCTGCGGCAATCATTGATTGTTGCCCCGTGACTGTCCTTGAATGGAAATAATGGCGTGTCCTTTCCAAGCCGCCTGTCGCTGAACAGCAACCTCTTATGCGTCATCATCCCTGCCCCCTTAGGATATGAGCGATCATGAGAAAACACTCCATTCCGGCATCGCGACCCGACCAACCGGTCTCCCGTTAAAGATCGTACGCATGCCTGACTGGATGAAAATCACGCGCTGGTCACGCGCATGCACTGTCGCAGGCAGCGCACGAACCAGACTTCAAAAATCCTCTGCTGCCAGGATGCAGGCATACGATCCTTTGCCGTCGCGCGCATACACCTCGTCTGCAACTTCATGGATCCGGTTCAGCGCGGCATCGAATGCCTGCAGAAACCCAGACTCTGCGTCACCCATATCCGGACAAAGCCGTTTGAGCGCGTCCATTCCAACAAAGAATGAGATCTCGATCGTCCTGTCATACCCCCAGAAGCAGACGCGGCGGCTGCTGGCATCGAAACTGCGGCACGGGTTCGGGTAGCTCAACTTCATCGCCGGTCACCGGCAGCCACACGGGCCGAAGGACTGTCGCCATCCGGACTCATGCCTTTCAGAAACTTGAACAGGTCGCTGTCCGTGGACAGCACCAGGGTCGTGTTTTCGGCGATGATGGACTTGTAGGACTGCATGGTGCGCGTGAATTCATAGAACGCCACCGCTTCAGGGCTCTGGTTGTAGGCGCGCGCGTAGATTTCGGTGGCCTTGGCATCCGCCACACCGCGGATCTCCTCGACCTGCCGGTAAGCCTCGGACTGGATCTTGTTCAGGTCACGCACCCGGTTGCCGCGGATCCTGGCGGCCTCGCCGTTGCCTTCCGACAGGAAGCGTTCCGCGATCTGGCGGCGCTCGCTGATCATGCGGTCGTAGATCTTCGGACGCACGCTTTCGTTGTAGTTGATGCGCTTGAAGCGGATATCCAGCAATTCGATGCCGAACACCTGCACCTTCTCGGCCGCCGCGGCGAAGATTTCCTGCTCAACCTGCTTGCGCCCCTTCTGAATCGGCACCAGCGACCCCATATCGCGTTCCGCCTCCGTCAGCAGGGCATCACGCAGCGGCACGCGATCCTTCGTGGTGCGGATGATCTCGATCAGCTCATGCTTGGCGACCGCGTTGCGGGTTTCGCTGCCAAGAATATCGTCGAGACGGGATTGCGCGCTGCGTTCATCGCGCAGGCGCAGGAAGTACTGCAGCGGATCGGTAATCCGCCAGCGGGCGAACAGGTCGACCGAGATGTAGAGCTTGTCCTTGGTGGGCATATCCGACGGATTGCCGTCCCACTCGAGCACCCGCTTGTCGATCGGGTTGACTTCCTGGATGAAGGGCACCTTGACCTTCAGGCCGGCGGTAGTTACGGGCTCGCCGACCGGTTTGCCGAACTGGGTGATGATCATCTGCTCGACTTCGCTCACGGTATAGATCGAACTCATCAGAACGTACGCCACGATGCCCAGCACCGCCAGCATGGCTATTTGTCTGTTCATGGCTGCTCCCCCTTGCGGTTGTCGAGATTCAGCAGGGGCAGGATGCTGCGGGCCTGTTCATCGATAATGATCTTGGAGCGAATACCCGGCATAACGTCCTGCAGGGTCTCGATATAGATACGGCGGCGGGTGACCTCCGGGGCCTTGCGGTATTCCGCCAGCAAGGCGCTGAACCGGGCGACGTCGCCTTCCGCTTCATTGACCCGCTTGAGCCGGTAGCCATCAGCCTCGCGGATGCGCTGGTCCTTTTCACCCTCGGCCAGCGGGATCACCTTGTTGTAATCGCGCCGCGCTTCGTTGATCAGCTTCTCTTTCTCCTGCTGGGCCTGGTTGACCTCGTTGAACGATTCCTGCACCGGTTCGGGTGGATTGATGTTCTTCAATTGCACCTGGTCGATGCTGATCCCCATGGCGTACTTGGTGGAGAGCGCCTGCATCTTGGTCAGCGCTTCCGTTTCGATTTCCTGGCGGCCGATGGTAATGACCTCGTCCACGGTGCGATCGCCGACGACTTCCCGCATGACGGATTCGGAAACATAGCGCAGGGTTTCACTCGGTTCCCGCACCTCGAACAGGAATTTGACGGGGTCCGAGATGCGGTATTGCACCACCCATTCAACCAGTGCGGCGTTCAGGTCACCTGTCACCATCTCGGTTTCCCGCTTTTGCCGGTTGTCGTCGCGAGGACTCTGGTAAGGATCGCTGGCACCAGGGGTGGTGAACCCGAATTCCTGCTTCAACTGCCGTTTGACGGGAACGATGGTCGCCGCATCGATGCCCAGCGGCAGTTTGAAATGCAGACCCGGCGGGACTTCCTTGAGATACTTTCCGAAGCGTTGCACCACAGCGACCGAGTCGCTCGGCACGGTGTAATAAGCCGTCCATGCTCCAAGACCGGCCAGCGCGAGCAGGGTGAAGACAATGAGGCCGCGCGGTCCGCCACCCGTCAGCATCTGCCTGAGTCGATCCTGCCCCTGCCGGACCAGCACCTCAAGATCGGGAGGAGTCCCGCCGCTGCCCCAGGGGCCGCCGTTACCGTGTTGTGATGGCATAGAGTTCCTTGCTGTTATATATGTTTAAAGTTGCAACCTGATGAACAATCATTCCAGCGGCTTCGCAGCGTTTGACAGCCAGATGGCCGGCGGCTTCCCGGGATCGGCCACCACTGGCGGTTTTGCGCTGCGTTCGCTGTGCCGCGCTGCTCTTCAATAGCTGGTGCCAAAGGAAACGTCGGTGGCGTTTGCGGGAGTGCGCAGGTTGGCAAGGCGGCTGCCTTGCGTTACCGGACCGCCGGCAAACAGGCTATAGAGATACCTGTTGCCACCCTGGGCCGCAAATTGTTTGTTGAGGGCGCGGGCCGTTGTCCTGGCGAATCTCGGCAGGCCGTGTTTGAGATACTGCGTGCGCAGGTAATCAATGACGTGCCAGTGCTGGTCGGTAAGGCTGATGCCTTCGCGCATTGCCAGCTTCGCGGATTTGTTCCGGTTCCAGTTCTGGTCGATCAGTTCCGCCAGGCGAATCCCGGCGTATTGACTGGAAGTTTCAGTATCCTGGGCATTTTGCGTGAATTGTGTCATGGGGTTTTCCTGGATGAATACAGCAAACGATGCGCTATGCCTGTTCCTTGCCTGCAGCAAGTTGTAGCATAAAGGCGGAGGCAGATCGGAACCCGCGAAAAGTGGAGTATGACGGGCAACAGTGACCGTTCAGTCAATGTTGTGCGGCAGAGAGACTTGCGTACTGAGAAACGAAGTGCTTGATGCAGTGTCCTCGCATTGTACCCGGAAAGCAAATCAACCAGGTTAATGAGGCAGTTTATCCACGGCGCTGGAGCATCGCATGCCGGCCGACCGGCAATGCCATATCAATCACTGTTTCAGCGGGTGCGCATCCGGAGGTGCTGAACACCAGGAATTGCGAATGGTTTCTTTTATGATGGGAATCAATGGCGCAGCGATGCTGAATGTTCTTACACCGCACTGCAGGAGCCGGGGAATGTGCTCCGGTCGACCCGCAAGCTCGCCGCACAGGGAAAGGGGAATATCCGGCACATCATCGTGTGTCAGTCGCAACAGTCTGAATATGACCTCCGAAGCATCCCTGTAATAGCCTTCCACCGCGGCATTCTCCCGATCCGCTGCAAACACAAACTGGGTGAGGTCATTTGTGCCGAAACTCAGAAAGTCAACGTGCCTGGTTATCTCCCGCGCTGCAAGCGCTGCGGCTGGAATTTCAATCATGGCTCCCAGTCGCGGTGGAGAATCTATGCGCAGCCGGGAACAGAGTTGCATGAGCTGTTCTCTCACTACCGCAACATCATCCGGCAGCGTAACCATGGGCACCAGAATACGCACGTCGAATTCCCTGGAAAGTTCCAGCACGGCCCGCAGCTGCGTCTTCAAAAGCTCGGGGTACTCGCGCAGAAAACGGATGCCTCGACGGCCCAGGGCGGGATTCGTTTCTGCCAGGAATCCTGTGAAGGGCAAGGGCTTGTCGGAACCGATATCAAGAAGTCGCACATAGACGGGACGCCCCCTGGCCGCTGCCAGCGTCTGTCGCATTTCCCTGACAAGCTCATCGGTATCGGGCGGCATCACACGGCCCAGGTAGGCCTGTTCCAGGCGGTACAGACCAACTCCCTCTGCGCCGTTCAACATCGCTTTTTCCGTATCATCGCTGCAACCCACATTGGCGAGGACGGAAATCGTGACGGCATCTTTTGTGACTGCAGGGCTCAGGGCGTGCGAGCGCACCAATTCATATTTTTGCTCTTTGTCAGCAACCTTTTTCCGGAAGATGACTTTCTGTTTCTCCCGGGGACGGAGCGTAACAATGCCTGTATCAGCATCCACCAGCGCCAGTGCACCATGGGGCACTGTGCTCAGGAGACGGGGAAATCCCGAGATGCATGGCAGGCCCATTTCGCGCGCGAACAGAGCCGCATGAGAGCCGGTACTCCCGTACTCCAGAAGCACTGCTGCTGTGGATCGGCCGGCAAGAAAAACAGTGTCAGATGGAAGTAACCGCGTGGTTGCGAGTACACAGCCGTCCGGGATCTTCTCCAGCGGGTTGACCGTAATACCTGCAAGGGCATTACGCAGGCGTATCGAGATATCCCGCATGTCATCGCCCTTGTCCCTTGCTATCTGTGACTCCATCAACAGGAAGCGTTTTTCCCAACGCAGAAATACCGTCTTCACGGCAGTGCTCGCGTTAACCAGGTTGTCCACGATTTCCTTTCTCAATTCCTCTCTCAGGGAGGAATCATTCAGCATCAGTTGATGGGACCCGAAAACTTCAGCCAGCCTGGAATCGATTTCCGTTTCCACCCGCGCAGCCAGAGTGAACAGGTCATCCGAGATTCTTGTAGTAGCGGAATCAAGACGTGAAAATTCTTCTGTTAACGTCATTGTGTTCTATATCCACCGGGACATCTATGGGACCAAGCAGGCCGTGATGCACATGGATAATGCCTTGAGCCAGACCCGGTGAGATCGGCGTTCCCTGAAGTGTGACTGTTAACCCTTTTTCGGACATAAAGTACCCTGCGTTATGATGACTTCCTGGTATGGCGCTTCCATCGCCTTGTGAAGTTTTGTGATATCTATTTTCGCGATTGCTGATGATGGCCGGTATACGCTGACAACCCGGAATGTGTCCAGGGAAGCCCTGATAAATCCGTCATTGCGACGACTGCAGGGATGCAGGAGCGCAGGGTAACGCCTGGAGCAGTTACCGAGGAACGAAGTGACGAAGCAATCTGTAAGTAGTTGACTCACTGGTTATGAGATTGCCACGCTGGCCGCTCCCGTCATCCATGCCTCCCGCGGCACTTGCACATCCGGGTACATCGCGCTCGCAATGACGTCATATATGAATTGATCAGACTTCCCTAGCTCATATCCACCTCGACATAGTGCTCCCGGCGGTCATCCTTAAGCGGGATCACGCCTTGCGGTCGCCCTGCCCCGTCTATGCCTGCACCATTTACCACGGCGCCGTCCAGCGTTACCCGGATCGGGTGCTTCGGCTTTGCAGCAACGCGCTTGACCGTGATGTGATAGACCGTTTCACGATAGCGGTAGTGGATTTTGTATGTCTCCCACTGGGCCGGGATACACGGAGCAATACGCAACTGGTCCACTTCGAGTTGCAGGCCCAGCAGGGTTTCCACGCCCAGCCGGTACATCCAGCCCGCCGCCCCGGTGTACCAGGTCCAGCCGCCCCGCCCCGTGTGTGGCGGCGCAGCATAGATATCCGCGCACATAACGTATGGCTCGACCTTGTAGCGCTCGATGTCTTCCGGGTTGCTGCCATGATTGACGGGGTTGAGCATGGCGAACAATTCCCACGCCCGCTCCCTGTCACCCAGCATGGCGAACGCTGTCGCGGTCCAGATCGCCGCATGGGTATACTGGCCACCGTTCTCGCGCACGCCGGGCACATAGCCCTTGATATAACCGGGCTCAAGGTCTGATTTATCGAAGGGCGGGTCGAGCAACTGGATTAACTGCGCATCGCGGCGCACCAGGCGTTTGTCCACCGCCTCCAGTGCCTGGCGGGCGCGCACGGGATCACCACCACCGGAGATGACCGCCCAGCTCTGGCTGATCGAATCGATCCGGCATTCCTCATTGTCGGCCGATCCCAGGGGTGTGCCATTATCGAACCAGGCCCGCCGATACCAGTCGCCATCCCAGGCGTGGACCTCGATGTTACTGCGCAGCTGCGCGGCCTGCCCGGTGCAGAGTTCGGCAAAGACCGCGTCGCCCCGGTCACGCGCCAGACCTGCAAACAGCTGCAGGTTTTCATACAGGAACCACGCCAGCCAGACGCTCTCGCCCCTGCCGTCACGACCGACGAGATTCATGCCGTCGTTCCAGTCGCCGCAACCCATCAGCGGCAATTGATGTTCACCAAAGCGCAAACCGTGTTTGATGGCACGTACGCAATGTTCATACAGGGTTGCCACTTCAGCCGAACGTTGCGGCTGGTCGAAGTACGCCTCCTCTTCCGGGTTCAGCTCGCGGCCTTCCAGAAAATGGATCGACTCCTCGAGTACGCCCGTGTCGCCGGTCGCCAGCACATAACGACAGGTCGCATACGGTAGCCACAGATAGTCATCGGAGAAATGGGTGCGCACGCCCTGGCCATTGGGCGGATGCCACCAGTGCTGCACGTCACCCTGGAGAAACTGGCGCCCGGCGCAACGGACCAGCTGCTCGCGGGCGAGCCACGGTGTCGCATGGATCAGCGCCATGGTGTCCTGCAACTGGTCACGGAAACCGTAGGCGCCGCCTGACTGGTAATAGCCACTGCGGCCCCAGAGCCTGCAGGACAGGGTCTGGTAGAGCAGCCAGCCGTTTGCGAGTACGTCCAGCGCCGGATCCGGCGTCTCCACCTGCACCGCGCCCAGCGTGTGGTTCCAGTATTCCCACACGGCTTCCAGTGCCTGCCGCGCACCAGCCGTGCCGCCGTATTGCCGGATGAAATGCTGTGCTTCGTCGGTGTTGCCGGCCGCGCCGAATACGAACACGATCTCGCGTTCCTGGCCGTCGGCCAGTTCGACCCGGGTCTGTATTGCAGCGCACGGATCGAGACCCGCACCTGACCTGCCCGACAACCGCTCGCGGCGCATCGCCGCCGGGCTGGCCAGCGAGCCATTGCGGCCAATGAACTCGGTACGGTTTCCGGTCAGCGTCCGCTCCGTTTCGCCGAGGCCTTCATTGCCAACATGGGCAAAGACGACCCGATTGGCGCATTCGCGGCCGTAGGCATTGCGGGCGAACAGTGCCCCGCTGTGCGGGTCCGCCTCGGTAACAATGTGCATCAGATTGGCGTGCCGCCATTCACCCAGTACCAGTTCCCAATACCCGGTCAACGACAACTAGACGCGGGCGGCCCGAATGGTTGCGCAGCCTGACCACCGCGAACTTCACCGGCGCGTCCATGGCGACGTAGGTAAACAGTTCCGAGGAGATGCCGGCTTCGTAATGCTCGAACACGCTGTAGCCGAACCCGTGCCGGCACACATAGCCGGACTTACCGCGTGCCGGCAACGGCGTCGGCGACCAGAACGCCCCCGTTTCCTCGTCGCGGATGTACAGCGCCTCGCCACTGCTGTCGCCAAGCGTGTCATTGTGCCAGGGGGTCAGCCGGAACTCGTGCGCATTTTCCACCCAGGTATAGGCGCTGCCACTCTCGCTGACGACCGTGCCGATGTGCGGGCTGGCGATGACATTGACCCATGGCGCCGGCGTACTCTGACCCGGCTCAAGGGTGACAACGTACTCGCGCCCGTCGGGTGTAAAGCCTCCCAGGCCATTGCAGAAGATCCGCTCCCGCACCGCCAGCGGCTGGGTCGGTTCAGCCGCCCGTTGCAACACTGGCTGCAAACGCGCCGGTAAACGCTCTGCCGGTACGCGGCGCTCCACCTGCTCGACCAGCGTCTCTGCGCTATCGGTGAGCACGACACGTGCGACAGACTGGAACAAAACCCGGTCTTCCTCGGAAAGTTCTTCGGCACGCCGCACGAAGACCCCGCCCGGCTTGTCGAGGACCTGTGCTTCGGGACCCGCATTGATCAGCCCTATGATCAGGTCATGCAGCACCGCCCGGTACCCCGAGAAATCCTCGTTCACGATCACCAGGTCCACCGCCAGGCCCTTCTTGCGCCAGTAGGCATGGGCTTGCAGAACCTGCTTTACCAGGTCGATGCGCTGCAGGTCGCCGATGCGCATCAGCACGATTGGCAGATCGCCAGAGACGGCAAAGCGCCAAAGCCCGGACTGTCCAAGCTGGTTGCGGGTTATGACGCTGGGCGCGACGCGCCGCAAGGCATTGGCGTAAATCACGGAACTGGCCAGGCGACTGTAGACCAGTGCATCGGCTTCGGTTGCGTTGAGGTGGTGCAGCACCTCCTGGCTCTGGAACCATGCCATTTCAAAGGCACGCTCGACGAAGTGCCGGTCACAATATTTCTCAAGCACAGCCAGTGCCGCCGCGCGCGTGTCCGCGACTCCGGAAATAATCTGCACCGTCGCCGATTCGTCGGCTGGCAAACTGAGGGTGCGGCGGATCGCCACAACGGGATCGAGCACCGGACCCTGCGTGTTGGACAAGGATGCGGCGCTGTCATCCAGCACCAGCGGGTTGGCCGCCGTTCGGCCCCGACCGATGAATCTGGCGCGGTCAGTCTCGTAAGACGTCTCGGTGGCAACCGCGCCGGGGGCAGCCAGCAGGTGAAACATCCATGGCACCTGCTCTCCCGGTGTGCGGGGTCGCCGCGTGCACAGGATTGCCTGCCGGTCTGACAGAATTTCGGTTTGCACGAACAGGTTGCTGAAACAGCGGTGGGCCAGGTCGGCATTCAACGGCGCCAGCACCACCTCCGCGTAACTCGTCACTTCGATATGCCGGGTACGCGCTGACAGGTTGGTGAGCGTGACACGGCGGATCTCGACGTCGTCTTCGGGTGAAACACTGATCTCGGTGTGCGCCTCGATCGCTCGATCGCGCCGCCGGTATTCAGCGCGCGCCTGCACGAAGATCGCCTCGTAATGATCGGCCTTGCGCAGCGTCGGTTGATACGCACTTGACCAGTAATCCCCCGTGTCGCGGTCGCGCAAGTAAATGAATGTGCCCCAGGAATCGGCAGTGGCATCCTCGCGCCAGCGGGTGACGGCCAGCTCACGCCAGCGGCTGTAACCACCACCGGTATGGGTCGCCATAACGTGATAACTGCCGTTGGACAACAGGTGAACCTCGGGCATCGGCGTGTTCGGATCGGTAAATACGCGCATGATCGCGCCTGCTTCCACTGCGGGATGCGCGGCGGCGCTCACCTCGGCCGCGTGCGGATGCAAGGTGGCGCCCTTCTTCGGCACGCGCTCCTGCAATAACAGTTCCGTCGCCCGTACCAGGGGATCTGACATGAAGCGACGCTGCATCGGCTGGTTCAGCAAGACATGCGCAAAGGCCAGCAGGCTCATGCCCTGATGATGCGCCATGAAGGTACGCACGATGGCGTGACTCTTTCCCCGCGGCACGCGTGAAGGTGTGTAATCGACCGCCTCGTAGAAGCCGTAATCGCCGAGGAAACCCTCGCCGGCAAGCCGCTGCAAATTGCGACACGCCGGCAGCGGCAACACCGTCAGCGCCAGCGCGCTGGCGTAAGGCGCAATGACCAGATCGTCTCCCAGCCCGCGCTTGAGGCCCAGCCCGGGCACGCCAAACGCACGGTATTGATAGACCTGGTGCATATCGGTGGCGTTATAGCAGGACTCGGAAATACCCCAGGGCACATTGCGCTGGCGGCCGTATTCGATCTGGCGCGACACCGCGGCCTTGCAGGTCTGCCCCAGCAAGGTATTCTCGTAACCCGGCATGATCAGCTGCGGCATCAGGTATTCGAACATCGAGCCGCTCCACGAAATCAGGCTCACGTCGCCGCCATGGCTTGTCAGCAGACGGCCAAGCGCGAACCAGTGCTTCTGTGGCACCTGTCCCTGCGTGATGAGCAGGAAACTGGCCAGGCGCGCTTCGGATGCGAGCAGGTCATAACATGACGGATCGCGGCGCCGTTCGCCCACATCGTAACCGATGCTCAGCAGACCGCTTGCGGTATCGTAGAGAAATTCAAAATCCATCAACGCCAGTTCGCGGCAACGATTTACCAGGTCATCGATAACCCTGAGCCGCTCCCCCGCCCCCTTGTAACCCGGCACTACCGACCCGGCTGATGCGTGGGCTGCAGTGCCGGCCGCGTGCGCACTGGCCAGTTCCGCCAGTGTCGAAACGCTGCTGAAGTGCCCTGGATCGGGCAGCAGGAATGCAAGATCATCCCGAATTGCGCCGGCTTGCCGGTCGAATTCCTGTGCCCAGTAATACAGTTCGCCATCGATATCGATGTCCGCCGGCAGACACGCAACCAGTGCCCCGTCAGTGCGATGAATCTCGTCCAGCAGACTTTCCGCGGCAGCCAGGGTCTGTGGCTTTGCTGTTGCCGTGGGTTCCGGCGCCGTGAGTGAGTGCAGTACGTCCTGCAGAAACCTGATCTGCTTCGCAAGCTCCGGGGATGGAGAGGCAGGCAGGTGTTCGACAAGCACCTGCAGGGTATCCTGCAAGCCCTGAAACGCATTGACTGACAGCACCGGCTGATCTTTCAACTCAGCCAGTCCCGCCTGCAGGGTCAACAGGCTGCCGGCCAGGTTGCCGCTGTCCACCGAGGATACGTATTGCGGGCGCAGCGGTTGCAGCGTGAGGGTGTCGTACCAGTTGTAGAAATGGCCGCGATAGCGTTCCAGCTTTTCCAGCGTGGCCAGCGTGTTACCGGTAAGGCGCAGGAATTCTCCAGCGCAAATGTAACCGAAGTCGTACGCCGCCAGGTTTGCCAGCAATGCCATGCCGATGTTCGTTGGCGAGGTCCGAGAAGCGATGATCGCGGCCGGATATTCCTGAAAGTTATCGGGCGGCAACCAGTTGTCCTGCGGACTCACAAACTGCGCGAAATAGCGCCATGTGCGGCGTGCCGAGACCCGCAGGAATGCCCGTTGATCCTGACTCAGATACGCCACGCGGGACAGCAGCGGCCTGCTGATCCACCAGCCGACGCAAGGCGACACCACCCAGAACAGCAGGAAGGTCGACCAGAAGAGCCATTCCGCCGGGCGGACCTGCCACAGCGCAACGGCCAGTGCCAGCGCCACAACAGGCGCTATCCACATCTCGCGGAAGTAATCAGCCAACGTACGGCGCGCGTTGCGACTGGCATAGGATCGCAGTTGCCAGAGCAGTAATCCGCGCCGCGTGAACAGCATGCGCACGCCGGAATGCAGGATCGCATCCAGGCAAATCAGGGTGTCGTAGGGCAACAGCACCAGCGTCAGCAAAGCCAGCACGAACGGGCGGCCGGCGGATTTAGCAGTCAGGATGAGGTGCAGCAGCCAGTTACGGTCTCCAGGCTTGCGGATAATCTCGATCAGCGTGGACAGTATCGTGGGCAGGAACACCACGCTTGCTACCAGCAGGGACCAGAGCCACGCCGGCCCGGGACCAAACAGCCAGCCACCTGCCAGCAAGGCAAGCAGCGCCGGCGACACGAGGCTGCGCCGCAGGTTGTCGAAAATCTTCCACCTCGACAGGGCGCTGAGCGGGTTCGGTTGCCGCTGCGCCGGTAAACCGCCTGAGTCAGGTGGCCCCGGCACATGCGGCAATAACCAGCCGGCAAGCTGCCAGTCGCCGCGTATCCAGCGGTGTCGCCGGCTGGCCTCCATGGCGTAGCTGGACGGGTGCTCTTCAATGAGATCGACGTCGGTCACCAGTGCCGAACGCGCATAGCCGCTTTCCAGCAAGTCGTGACTGAGAATGAGATTCTCCGGAAAGCGTCCATCGACGGCCTGGCGAAATGCATCCACATCGTAGATGCCCTTGCCGATGAATGAGCCCTCGCCGAAAACATCCTGGTAGACATCCGACACCTCGCGCGTGTAGGGATCGATGCCTGACTCACCCGCGAACAGTTTCGTAAAGCGTGACTGACCGGCGCTGGTCATGCTGATCGAGGCGCGCGGTTGCAGAATCGCGTAGCCCTCGACGATGCGTTGCTTCCCGGCGTCATACACCGGCCGATTGAGAGGATGCGCGATATTGGCTATCAGGGTGCGCGCGGCGTCGCGGGGCAGCTGCGTGTCGGTATCCAGGGTAATGACATACCGGATCGAAGCGAGGATGGAGGTATCGCCGACAATCTCCGTGAATGCATCCTGCCCTCCCCCTCGCAGCAGGGCATTGAACTGCTCCAGCTTGCCGCGCTTGCGCTCATATCCCATCCACACCCGCTCAACCGGATTCCACACCCGGGGGCGATGAAACAGGTAGAAGATGCACTCGCGGTCCTCGCGATAGGTCTCGTTGAGCGCCTCGACAGCTGCGCGCGCATAGTCAAGCACCGCAGCATCGCCTGACTGCGTGCATTCAGCTGCGTCACGGAAATCCGTCAGCAGGGCAAAGAACAGATTCGCGTCGCGATTACCGAGATAGCGAATCTCCAGGGCTTCGAGAAGATCATCGATCTCCTGCGGCCGGCTCAGCAAGGTAGGGACAACCACCATGGTGCGGTGCGCCGCTGGAATGCCACTCGAAAAATCCAGGCGTGGCAGCGCGCGCGGCCGCAGGACAAGCGTGACCAGCAGGTTTACCAGCGGGGTGGCCAGCGCCGAGGCAGCGACGATGCCGGTGATCACAAAAAACCAGTAACGCCAGTCACCCGGCGAGAACCCGCCAAAGGCATGCAGCACGGCCGCCGTCGCAACCAGCGTAAGCAACAGGATGGGGCCGAGGTAAAGGAACAGGCGGAACTTCCGGCTTGCCCGGATGAACCTCGATCTCCATGGCAAACGGCAGCCGACCACACGTTCCAGAGTCTGCCGCCCGCGATCGATCAGGTAAAATCCGACATGCGCGCTGCGGTCGTCGGCATTCAATCGCTCCGCGGCAGCCTGCGCGAGAGCAATGGCTTCGGTCGCCACCGTCAGCTCACTACACGAACTGTTTGTACAACTCCGGGCCACGTCTTCGACGACATGCCGGTAGCGGTCACGGGTGGCGAAATCCTGGCTGGCGTACGTCCCTGTCGGGTCTTTGCGCAGCGTCTGTTCGACGACGCTGAGCGACTCGACGTAATCTCTCCAGTCCATTGCGCCGATGAAGCGCAGACTGCCGATACTGTTGGCGATGGAAATCTGGTTGGTCGCGGCCGTGCGCGCGGCCGCCGCCGATAACTGCGTTGCGGTTACCCCCTGCTCGAACAATTTATGTTCGACCCAGGTTTGAACGAATGCCATTGCGGGTCCCTGGGCCTGGAGTCTTGCATAAAACTCCTCTACAAACGGCGCGGTCAGCGGCACATCGGCATTGGCAAACTCGGCCAGCAACTGGATAAGCTGCTTCGGTTCACTTTCAGCCGTCACGAGCATGCGGTCCGCCCAGGAGATGGCCGCGTCGCGCTCCTCACGCCGACGGGCGATACGTACCCCGACGCGGCGCAGGTTTTCCAGCAGCGCCAACTGCAGCATGATCGGGAATGCCCACAATTCGCCGAGTTTCAACGGTTCAACGGTCTGATAGGCGGCAACGAACTGGGTGGCGTTGTCGCTGTCGACGCGACCGTCCCTGTGGGAGATCAACTCCAGCGCCAGATCGTAGATACGGGGGAAACCGGCTGTCGTGCCAGCAGCAAGTCGTGGCAGTTGCCGGCTGTAACCGCGCGGCAAATGCCGGCGCGCCAGCCCGATCTGCTGCTCGATGAGATAGAAATTGTCGAGCAACCAGGACTCTGCCGGGACGATTCGTTGCCCGGGCGTGGCTGCAGCTGTTACCACGTCATACGCCGCCAGCAGCACGCGCTCATTGTCCGCCAGCCGTGGCAGCAATCTGTCCGGCCCCGGGCGCGGATCGATACTGTGCTGGCCAGCCAGCGTTACCGCGTGACGCTTCAGTTGCTCGATACTGAACAGCTCCGAACGCAGCAACTCGGTATCCCGGTCGTTACGCAGCGCATTGCGTGTGCGTGACGAAAATCCGAACTCTTTGGTAACTATGCCATTCTCCTCGCCCGAACCCGGGGTAGCCGGTGCAGAACCGGCCTTATAAACTGCATCTGCCTGAAACTTATACCACAGGTTTCCAGACCTTCGATCGTCTGCACCAGGAGGTAATCATTCCATAGACCGGTTGATGGGTACTGTGTCACCCGAGCCCCGTGGGTATACTGCGCCGGCTGGCAGACCTGTTCTGCACACCAATGCCCGGATACCCGCCTCAATAGCGCGATACCCGAGCACTGCCAGCCAGCTGGAGGTCAGGACCCGAGTGGATTTACCGACGGTAATTCCGACGAACACAGCCACCCTGGCGGAATTGCCTGGATAGCCCAACGACAGTGGCAACCCGGCGATGGCAAACAGCGGCATGGCTCGCGCGACAGCGATGCCAGCAGCGCCGACGGGACGTTCATGCCGCCCTGGGCGGCCGCAATGGACAGCGCCGCCATGCGGGTGATTAAACTCGCCCGGCACCAACTCTCGCTTGAGCCCGGGGTGACAAGGAAGAAACAGCGCCATCAAATCGTTAACCCTCGCTCTCAACTAGCGGGCGAACGCAAACGAGCCGGGTTTGAGACTTGCCGATAACTCACCGGCACTCTGATAAAGATGTACCCGCGGAGAATTGAATAGAACGAGGCCGGCAATTCAGTGCTGAATATTCTTGCACTTGCATGCAATTTTTCGGCAACCTCTAACTGATGTCATGAATACGCGTTGCTGTGCAATGCATGGCGTAGATGAGGCCCAGACCACTGGACACCGCTGCTGCAGCGTCAGGTTCTGAATATGTAGAAATACCGCCTGTGCCCACCACCCCGCGCGGCATCACTTATCAGGCTGGTTTGCTGTCTGCCCAATCGAATTTATTAAACCCCGTGTTCACCCAGCAAACCCCTGGATTCCTTTTTGGACTTCTTCGAAGCCTTCTTCTCTTTCGGGGTCATGGCAGCTTTTTTCTTGTCTTCCCTGTTACTTTTTCGTTCTTTCGACATGATGTTTCTCCAGGTAATTTATGGATGATCTTCAGCCTTCTACTGTCAGGCCCGGCCGTCCATCAAGAGCCGCAGTGATATGATTAGAGCTGCAAATCCTTTCAAGGCAGCGCACACTTCTCGCTGCGCCTGCTGTAAGGACGGTTACATTCCCAGCCGGTTCCGGCAGCGTTGAGGTAAGCGTTCTCCGGTATCATCACAGCGACGCAAGCCTCCTTGACTGCTCGATACCCGCGCTCGCACTCCCAGCCCGACCCGTACGAAGAGTCCGACAAATATCCATTAGGTGGCACCACCACGGCAACGCAAGCCTCGTTGGCCGCTCGATACCCGCGCTCGCACGCCCAGCCGGCCCCGGACGAAGCCTCCACGGAATATCCGTTGGCAGGTACCTGGACGGCAACGCAGTTCCCATCGACCACCCGATAACCCCGCACGCAATTCCAGCCGCGACCGAAGGACGTATTCGTGGAGTATGCATTGACGGGCACCTTGACGGCGACGCAGGCATCATTGATCTCCCGATAACCACGGCCGCACTGCCAGCCATTCCCGTAGGGTGAATAGGTGGGATATGCGTTTTCGGGCACCTTGACGGCCACGCATTTCCCGTCGCTCTGTCGATAGCCGTGACTGCACTCCCAGCCACTCCCGTAGGATGTATTTGTGGGGTATGCATTGGCAGGAATATCGACGGCCGCACAGGAACCGTCAACCGCACGGTAACCCTGATCACACTCCCATCCATTCCCGTATTCCATTGCACGTGCATGTTCGGGCACCTCGACAGTACTGCTCCGGGCGCAGGCGATGCCTGGAGCTGCCATCAGGAGCGCAAGGATGGCCAGCGTTTGAATGAAAATGGCAGGTACTTGTTGCAGTCTACTCATGAGCCATGCCTTTTATGTTGTCACTTCAGGAAAGATTACCAACGTGACGGAAAACGTAGCCGACAGTTTCATCAGCAATCGCCAGGTGAACCGGAAAGCCTTTTGAGTCATCACACCTGCACTATGGCAGGTTAATATGACCAGTCGGAAAGGATCAGACAGCCCGCGTGGCTTTTATTCCTGACCGGTTTGTGGTGCGCCAGGCACTCACCGGCCGGAATTTCCCCGGGAGAAAATAGAGGGAGGCAAGAGGGTTGATAGTACACCCGCATGCATATACGTCCTAACGCTTTATATCTATGGGCCCCATTCTGCTGTTAAAAGCACCCCGGTCATAACGCTTTGGGCAAGTTGGCGGTTATCCAGCACATGCTTCCGCACCACATTTTTTATGTCGTTTCACGCAGATGCCACGGAGTCTCTCTCCATGCTGGTGGTCGCAGTCCCCAACCCCGCCGGAAGCGTTGTACCTGGCAGGTAGTTGCGCTGCCCGTTGTGGCTTCACCTCTACCGACCAGAGAGACTGGCCTGATTTGCCGTTTATTCCTGACGGTGTACCCCCTTGCCGGGCGGTCTTGCCTGCGAGGGATGCAAATAGAATTGCCTTCCGATTATGATGTGTGAATAGACAGTCAGGGGATCTGACCGATGTTTTACTCCGATCAAAAGCTGATACCCTGGGCGACACCAGGCGCTTCGCAAACGGGGGGAACCTGGTCGCAACGGCAAGGAAACCCGGAGAGGAGCGGAATTCCCGAAAACGTCTGATCGTCGACGTACCTGTCAACACTCACCACGAACATCCGGTACCTGCCATGACAGACTTGTTACCGACCTGGATACAGCATCTCACACCAGGCGAGCAGCGCCTTGTGATCGGGTTGCTGACCCTCGCAGTACTCGTGTCTCTTGCATACCTGTGCCGCAAGCCCCTGCGTGACTGGCGAGAGCGGCGCCAGATCACCCGGGCAGTCAGACGGATCGGCGCACGGTTCAAGCGCGATGTGCCCTTGCCGGATGGCATGGGTGGGGAGATCAGAATCGATTACCTGGTGCTGTCCACCGATGCGCTAGTGGTGGTCGGCGTCAAACGCTATGACGGGATGATATTCGGCAGCACCAAGACTGATGAATGGACCCAGACCATCAACAGCCGCAGTTACAAATTCCCCAACCCGGACACCTGTCTTGCACAGCAAATCAGCGCTGTCAGGAACATTATCCCGAAGACAACGGTCAGGGGTCTGCACCTGTTCACCGACAGTGCCATATTCCCCTGGGACAAGCCGCCCAACGTGCTGCAGTTAAAGGATCTTCGCAGCAACCGCACCCGTCGCCCCGGGATGAAAGACATCCCCGAGAATCTGCGCACCGCATGGGAGCAAATCAGGCAAGCCATGAACCAGTAATAAGGACCGCGCAGAATGGCACCTATCTGAGCCAGTGTTACCTATGTGACCGGTAAGCACCGGTAAGCACCCAGGAGATATTGGTGGGTCGTGAAGGATTCGAACCTTCGACCATCGGATTAAAAGTCCGGTGCTCTACCAACTGAGCTAACGACCCATAAGGGGAAATCCGCCGTCCCGATCAGGACGGGGGAATCATACTGGCCTGATCCGAAATGGCAAGTCTCGGGGGCATTTTCAGGCTTTTTACTAGACCTTGTCCAGCTTGCGCAGGCCATTGGGCAGCAGGTGCAAATCGGCCAGTGAGGCCACCAGTGCCTTGACGAAGCTGGCCTCTTCCTCGTAGACCAGCTTGTAGTACTGCACCTTCATGGTCAGGGCGCAGCCCAGCACGATGGCGAAAAAGGTGATGAAGGAGCCTACGGCCAGCGTCGAGACGCCGGTGATGGCCTGGCCGATGGTGCAGCCCATGGCCAGCACGCCCCCGAAGCCCATCAGCACCGCGCCGACGAAGTGCATGGCGAAGTCGCTGAAGGAGCTGAACCATTCGAAGCGGAAGCTGCGGCTCAGCAGCGACCACAGCAGGGAACCGGCGATGACGCCGAGGAAAGCCATGACGCCGAAGGTCAGCAGCTTGTGTTTGAAGCCGCCGGCGGCGTAGCCGAGGGTCTGGCCCATCGGATTGATGAAGGTGAAGGACTGCGGGCTGAGCGGGCGGGACTCGGCGGGCTTGCCCTCGGCGGAGTCGGCCAGCATTTCCCATTCCGTGTAATAACCGCCGAGTGAATACATCTCGCCGTCAGCATCGATCTGCACGTTGCTGGTGACGTACCAGGCCGCGAGCACCGCCAGGCCGACGGCCAGGCCGCCGAGGATGTTGTCGAAGCTGCCGCGAAATTCCGCCGACTTGAATGCGTATACCAGCAGCAGCAGGCTGATTAGTCCGCCGATGACCAGCCGCGCGATATTGGGCGACTCGCTGCTGACCAGCGCGCCAAGGTCCTGGCTGGCGCCAAGGTTCACGGCCAGCGGCCGGATCCAGTCGTAGAACAGCACGGTGAACAGGGTCTGGTCGCTGCCCGGGAAGGGGTTGATCATGTAGTAGGCGATCACGGCGATGATCAGCATCACCATGATGGACTTGATATTGCCGCCGCCGATGCGCACCAGGCACTTGTTGCCGCAGCCACTCGCGAGCGTCATGCCGACACCGAACATCAGACCGCCAAGCAGGTTTTCGGCCCAGATCAGCTGGCCGGCGCGGTACGGCGGGAAGGCGTTGCCCGGCTGTGCCAGCCCGATGTATTCCAGCACCACGACGCCCGTGATCGCCACGGCAATCGCCAGCAACCAGGCGCGGAAGCGTCCGAGGTCACCCATGTTAACCATGTCGGACACGGCGCCCATGGTGCAGAAGTTGGTCTTGTTGACGATCGCCCCCATGAGCAAGGCAATGCCGAAGGTCGCCCACAGAAAGAAGGATTGTGCTTCAATAAAGCTCTCGAACGTCATGCTGGTGTTCCCCGTCGTTTCGGCCTGTTGTCCTGCCGGTTCTTGTTGAATTGCAGGAGTTTAGCGAGTTACCGCGCGGCTTGCCAGCGAGGCCGCCCGGCCAACACCCGGCTCCACCGGAGGAGAAAGAGTGTCAGTCTGCTGCGAGCGTCGGGCGGTAGCGCGTCGGGTCCGTCACACCGGCTTCACGGAAACCGGCGGCGCGCAGGCGGCAGGCATCGCAGATGCCGCAGGCCCGGCCTTCCGCGTCGGCGGAATAGCACGACACCGTCAGGGAATAATCCACGCCGAGACGGATGCCCTCGCGAATGATCTCTGCCTTGCTGAGCTGGATCAGCGGCGCATGGATATGGAATTCGCCACCCTCGACGCCGCCCTTCGTTGCCAGCCCCGCAAGCTTTTCAAAGGCAGCGATGTATTCCGGGCGGCAGTCCGGATAGCCGGAATAATCCACCGCGTTGACGCCGATGAACAGGTCCCAGACGCCCAGCACTTCGGCCCAGCCCAGCGCCAGCGAGAGGAAGATGGTATTGCGTGCCGGGACGTAGGTAACCGGGATGCCATCGGTGGGCTGGTCAGGCACGGCGATGTTCGCGTCGGTCAGGGCCGAGCCGCCGACGGCGTCGAGGCCGAGGTGAATGACCTTGTGTTCGCGCACACCCGCGGCGGCGGCAATGCGCCGTGCCGCCGCGAGTTCGGCGTTGTGGCGCTGGCCGTAATCCAGGCTGAGCGCGTAGCAGGCATAGCCCTGCTCGCGGGCGATGGCCAGCGTGGTGGCGGAGTCGAGACCACCGGAAAGCAGGATGACGGCTTCAGGCATGGGATGCAGTTGACAGTGATGGGTGGCGATTCATGAGGGTGAATTCTAGCAGGGTCGGGGGCGGAACATACCAGAGCGTACCGGGAGAGCCTGCCGCGCCGGGTAGCCCAGAAAACAGGATCATGCACCTGTAGGAGCGCCGACCTTCGGCGCGATTGATCGAACACCGCATCGCGGTCAGGTGACCGCTCCTACACGTGATAGAAGCACTCGTGGGAGCAGGGGTTAGCGCCCCGGTTCGTTGCCCCAGAGGATTTTGTGCAGCTGGACCTGGAAGCGTACCGGCAGCCGGTCCGCGAGGATCCATTCGGCCAGTTCGGCGGAATCCTGCTGGCCGTAGCTCGGCGAGAACAGCACTTCGCAGCGCGTGGCCAACTGGTATTTTTCCACCTGCTCGCGGCTCCACTCGTAGTCACCGCGGTCGCAGATCACGAACTTGACCTGGTCCTGCGGCCGCAGGCAGTCCAGGTTCTCGTAGCGGTTGCGTTCGACCTCGCCGGATGCGGGGGTCTTCAGGTCCATCACCCGAACGACGCGCGGATCGATCCGGCAGATATCCAGGGCACCACAGGTCTCCAGCGAAACGCGATAACCCGTGTCGCACAGGGCAGCAAGCAGCGGCAGGCAGCCCTTCTGCGCCAGCGGCTCACCGCCGGTTACGGTGACATACGGCGTATCGAAGCTGGCGACCCGGGCAAGGACCTCGTCCTGCGTCATCCATGTCCCGCCACTGAACGCATAGGTCGTATCGCAGTAACAGCAGCGCAGCGGGCAGCCGGACAGGCGCACGAACACCGTCGGACAACCGGCCGTGACCGATTCCCCCTGCAGGGAATGGAAGATCTCGGTGATGCGCAGGCGGACGGGTTCGGACATGGTTGTTATGTGTATGGCAGTGCGTAGCCCGGATACAGCATCGCGAAATCCGGGAAGCATCGGGGCAAACCCCGGATTACGGCCTGACGGCCTGCATCCGGGCTACCAGCTGGCGACGGTATCGCGGTCAGGAGACCGCTCCTACACTCGATAGATACACCTGTAGGAGCGCCGCCCTTCGGCGCGATTGTGAAGCTTATCGCGGTCAGAAGACCGCTCCTACAGGTAATAGACGCACCCCCAGTTGCCGTTCGAGTATCAATGCCCTTCCTGTTTCATGCGCTGCAGGCGGTCAGCGGCGAGCCGCGCGGTCGTGGTGCCGGGGTACTGGCTCACCACTATCTCCAGGTTTTCGCGCGCGGCCTTCCAGTCTTTTTTCTCGTAAAAGATATAGCCCATCTTGAGATGACTGTCGGACACCTTCGAACTCTGTGGATAGCGGCTTACCAGTGTCTGGAAGGTCGCCAGTGCCCGATCGAAATCCCGGGTCACGTAATAGGTCTCGCCCAGCCAGTAGTTGGCGTTGTCCGCGTAGGCACTGCCCGGATTGGCCACCAGGAAACGATCGAATGCCTGTGCCGCCTCGGCGTAGCGCCCCTCGCGCAGGATTGCGAGGGCGGTATCGTACTCGGCCTGCGCCGCCGCCGGGCTGGTAGTTGCTGCACCCGGCGGCGATTTCCAGCGGTACCGGCGCAGGCTGACTGGCAGGCGGCGCTGTCACCATGGGTACCGGCGGCTGCACCGGTGGTGATACCGGCTCCGGCAACATACCCGGCTCCGGCAGCATACCCGGCGCGGGCAGCATGCCACCCGGGGCGCCGCCCACCTGTCCCGTTTCGAGCTGCTGCAGACGCCGATCGGTATCGAGGTACTGTTCCCGCTGCTGCTGCTGCAACTCTTCCAGCCGGTATGTCTGCAGTTCGATATCGCCGCGCAGTCGCTGCACGTCACCCTGCAGCTGTTCGACCCGGTTCAGCATATCGAGCAGGCTGCGCGAATCCAGCTTGCGTTCCAGTGCATCGAGGCGGTCCTTGGTCGACTCCGCCAGAGCCACAGTCGTGCTCGCCATTGCGGCGGCCAGCACGACCGTAGCAATGGCGGCTTTGGTGCATTGCATCATTTACTGCCCCTGGTAGACGATCTCGACGCGGCGATTAAGACGCCATACGGCATCGCCATGCCCCTCGGCTGCCGGCTTTTCCTCGCCGTAGCTGACCACGGTGATCTGCTCCGGCAGCACTCCGTTCAGTTCCATGATCCGCTGTACGGAGAGCGCGCGCCGGTCACCCAGGGCGATATTGTATTCCCGGGAACCGCGCTCGTCGGTATTCCCCTCGAGCGTGATCTGCTGCCCCGGATTGGCGACGAGGTAACCGGAATGCTGTACCAGCAACTCCTGGTCGCTGCTGGTGATTTCCGCGCTGTCATATTCAAAATAAATGACGCGTCGCGCCAGCGGGCTGTTCGGATCATTCAGCGTGTAGCTGGAGAAATCGCTGCTGCCATAGGCGCCACTGGTGACCACCCCGTCAGCGGAGGTGCCGCGATCCTCTACGGCGACATCGCCACTCTGCTTGTCACCCGTGGAACTGCAGCCGGCCAGCACCGCAATCAGACCCGCCACGATCAACCTGCTTAAATTGAATTTCATTACCTTACTCCCGGGTTCTCAAACCCTGTGTTGTTACAAAAAATTCACTGCCTATTTGCCGAACGGAGACCATACCGGCTCACGCACGTTGCCCGCCTGTAATGACAGCCGCTGCCGGAAACGCCCGTCCACGGAGACTGCCGCCAGCACCTCGCGATTACCGGAACCGGTGGCATAAATAATCATGCTGCCATTGGGTGAAAAACTCGGCGACTCGTCCAGCCGCCCGTCGGTCAGCACCCGCAGGTTACCACTGTCCAGATCCAGCACCGCGATACGGTAACCGCCACCGGCGCCGTGCACCATAGCAATTTTGCGGCCGTCCGGCGAGATGTCCGCACCGGCATTGTATTTACCTTCAAAGGTAAGCCGCTTGCGCCTGGCCGCCGCCGGCGGGCACCCGGTACAGCTGCGCCGAGCCGCCGCGGTCCGAGGTAAAGATGATGCTTTTGCCGTCGGGCGTCCAGACCGGTTCGGTATCGATGCCCGCACTGTTGGTCAGGCGCTTCAGGGCATTGCTTTTCAGGTCCAGCGTGTAGATCTCGGGATTGCCGTCCCGCGACAGCGTCACGGCGAGCGAGCGGCCGTCGGGCGACCAGGACGGCGCGCCATTGATGCCCTTGAAAGAGACCAGTTTGCGGCGGGTGCCGGTGCTGAGCTCCTGGATATAGATCTGCGCGGTCTTGTTTTCAAACGACACGTAGGCCAGCTGACTGGCGTCCGGCGACCAGCCAGGCGACATCAGCGGCTCCTTCGATGTCAGGATGGTCTGCGGATTGTAGCCGTCGGAATCCGCGACCAGCAGGGTGTAGGTCTTGTTCGCGGTCGTGCCGCTGGTGGTGACGTAGGCGATCTGCGTATTGAAGGCACCTTGCTCGCCGGTGAGCTTCTCGTAGATCAGGTCACTGATATGATGTGCGACCCGGCGCAACTCCTGGCGACCCACGGTAAAACTGTAACCGGCAAGCTGGTTGCCGCGGAACACGTCGAACAGCTGGAACTGCACATTGTACTGCTGGCCGGCCTCGCTGATCTTGCCGATGACCAGGTTGTCGACGTTCACCATGCGCCAGTTCTGGAACTGCACCTGGCTGGCTTCCGTCGGGTGCGCCACCAGGTCGCTGTCCGGCAGGGCCTCGAAGCGGCCGCTGCGGTTCAGGTCCGCACTGACGATGGCACTGATATTTTCCGGTGCCGCGCCACCCGCGCCGCTCCAGCCAAACGGCACGACCGCGATTGGCACCGAGCCCTCGACCCCCTGGGTGATTTCGATGGTCAGGGCACTGTGGGCCGGTCGCACGACCGCCAGCAGCAACAACAGAATAAGTCCGAATTTTTGCATTGATATACCAGTCCTTTACCGACCCGGGGCGAAGTTGAAATTGATTTCCCTGAAATGATTAAACAGTGACGTGTCCGCGGGCAACGGTAATGGCGATGCCTTCAGCACCGCCGTCTCCACCGAGCGGTCGAACATCGGATCACCGCTGCTGCGTACCACCGTCGCGCTGACCACGTCACCACCCGGAATCAGCCTGACCTTGATCAGGCAGCTCAGGCCGCCCGCACTTCCGGGCGGCCGCAGCCAGTTCCGCTGTACCTTGTCCTGAATGTACGGAATGTACTCGGACAGCGCCGAACGTGCACGCGCTTCTTCCTGCTCGGCCGCAATCTGTGCCTGCATTGCCGCTTCCGCTTCGCGCTGGCGTGCTGCTTCCGCCGCCTTGGCCTTGGCCGCCGCTTCCGCCTTGCGCTGCTGCTCCGCCTCGGCCTTTGCCTTCTTCTCTGCTTCCGCCTTGCGCTGCTGCTCCGCCGCGGCCTTCGCCTTGGTCTCTGCCTCCGCCTTGCGCTTCTGCTCCGCTGCGGCCTTTGCCCTGGTCTCTGCTTCCGCCTTGCGTTTCTGCTCCGCCGCGGCCTTTACCTTCGCCTCCGCTTCCGCCTTGCGCTGCTGCTCCGCCTCGGCCTTTACCTTCTTCTCTGCTTCCGCCTTGCGCTTCTGCTCCGCCTCGGCCTCTTCCAGGCGGCGCTGTTCCGCCTGCTTCTTTTCCGCGATCGCCTGCAACTGCCGCTGGTCGACCAGCTCCGCCTCGATCGGCACCTTGACGCCGGGCGGACGGGTGATCTTGGGCGTCCAGTCCAGGCTGAACACCAGCAGCGCCAGCAGCATCAGGTGCATCAGCACCGCGTATGCCACGGCGCGGGGATTCTCGCGAACTGCCTGCCACATACCTGTTATTCTTCCGGGGATTCCGTCACCAGCCCCACGTGCGGAACGCCGGCCTGCTGCAGCAACACCATGGCGGAAACGACCGTGCCATAGTCGACCGCGTGGTCACCGCGCACCAGCACGCTCTTGCCCGGCTGGCGTTTCAGCACGATGCCGATGTTGCGCACCAGGGTGTCGCCATCGATCGGGCTTTCCGGGTCATCACCCACGTTCAGGTACAGGTTGCCGCTGGCATCCACGCTCACCACCACGGGTTCCTGGTCGGGGTCCTCGACCGGTTCGGCACTGGCCTCCGGCAGATCCACCTTCACGCCCTGTGTCAGCAGCGGCGCCGTAACCATGAAGATCACCAGCATGACCAGCATCACGTCGATGTAGGGCACGACGTTGATCTCGGCCATGGGTTTCTTGCGTGTGCGATGACGTGCCATTTAGTCGGTTGCCCTGCGACCGCTCTGCACGTCCGCAGCCATGCACCTGCCGCTGCAGGATGGTGGAGAACTCTTCGAGGAAGTTGTCGTAGCGGTTGATCAGCCGTTCCACGTCATTGGAGTAGCGATTGTAGGCGATCACCGCCGGTATCGCCGCGAACAGGCCCATGGCCGTGGCGATCAGTGCCTCGGCAATGCCGGGCGCCACCATCGACAGGGTCGCCTGCTGGGCATTGCCGAGGCTGCGGAAGGAATTCATGATGCCCCACACCGTGCCGAACAGGCCGACGTAGGGACTGGTCGAGCCGACGGTGGCCAGGAATGACAGGTGCGTTTCCAGGTCGTCGGTCTCGCGCGACAGCGCCACGCGCATCACCCGCTGCGCGCCCTCAACCACGCTGCGCGAATCGCTGCCGGTTTGCTTGCGCAGGCGCGCGAATTCACTGAAGCCGGCCTGGAAGATGCCGGCCATGCCGATGGCATTGTCAGGACTGGAGGACACCTCGCGATACAGCCTGGCCAGGTCGCCGCCGGACCAGAAGCGGTCCTCGAAATCATCCGCCGCCTCGCGCGCCGCCAGCAGGGCGCTGCGGCGGCGGAAGATCATGGTCCAGGAGACCACGGACACCACCAGCAGCAACAACATCACCAGCTGCACGACGAAGCTGGCGCCTGTTATCAGGTGAAAAAACGACATGTCAGCCGACATCCACGATCTCCTTCAAAATAGTGTCCGGTATGGGTTGGGGACGAAACGTTGCCGCACTCGAGGCAGGCGATCTTCACCGTGCCGGTGCACAGCGGCCCGGCAGCGTCGCCGTGCCGCAGCACGGCCTGCTCAAGGGTGAGGCTGGCCCGACCGCGCTGGCGAACAGCCACGGTCACATCGAGCCTGTCATTGAAACGTGCCGGGCGCAGGTAGTCGATACTGGCTGAGCGTACCGCAAACAGGATGCCCTGCTCCGCCAGCAGGCGGTCCTGTTCAAAACCCAGTGAGCGCATCCATTCAGTCCTCGCCCGCTCCATGAAACGCAGGTAGTTGGCGTAGTACACCACGCCGCCGCTGTCGGTATCCTCGTAGTAGACACGCACATCCCATTGAAACAACGCCACCGGCCACGGCCCCCCTTAAAACACACTAGTGACCGCAAGGCCAGAGCTAAATTCCCGGGACGCGTAAAATGTCGCCTTGTGGTGACAATCCGGTGTGAACAGACGGGTGAAAATCAGCATGCAGTGCTTCAGTGCGGTGCATCCTCGGGGGATTCCCCGGCAAACAATTCCAGCGCATCATTGCCGGCCTGTGCCGGCGGCCTGAGCCCGCAGTGCAGCCAGGCGTTGCGCGTCGCCATGCGGCCGCGCGGCGTGCGCATGAGAAAACCCTGCTGGATCAGGTACGGTTCCAGCACGTCCTCGATGGTGCCGCGTTCCTCGCCGATGGCCGCCGACAGGTTGTCCACGCCAACCGGTCCGCCGGCAAATTTTTCGATAATCGTCAGCAACAGTTTGCGATCCTGGGCATCGAAACCCTGTTCATCCACTTCCAGCATCGCCATGGCGGCCACGGCCACCTCGCGGGTGACACGACCATCCGCCTTGACCTCGGCGTAGTCACGCACCCGCCGCAGCAGGCGGTTGGCGATACGCGGCGTGCCGCGCGAGCGCCGCGCCAGTTCCGCCGCGCCCTCGACATCCATTTCGATCCCGAGGATGCCGGCGGCCCGTTGCAGGATCGATGCGAGGTCCGCCGCATTATAGAACTCCAGCCGCTGCACAATGCCGAAGCGGTCACGCAGCGGCGACGTCAACAAACCGGCACGCGTGGTCGCACCAACCAGGGTAAAGGGCGGCAGGTCCAGCTTGATGGAGCGCGCGGCAGGACCCTCGCCGATCATGATATCCAGCTGGAAGTCCTCCAGCGCGGGATACAGGATCTCCTCGACCACCGGGCTGAGACGATGGATCTCGTCGACGAACAGCACATCGTTGGGCTCGAGGTTGGTCAGCAGTGCCGCCAGATCGCCGGGCCGCTCCAGTACCGGCCCGGAGGTATGCCGCAGGTTCACGCCGATCTCGTTGGCGATAATGTGTGCCAGCGTGGTCTTGCCCAGTCCCGGCGGTCCAAAGATCAGGGTGTGGTCCAGGGCATCGCCGCGGGCGTTGGCGGCGCGGATGAAGATATCCATCTGCTCGGACACCTGCGGCTGACCGACGTAGTCGGCGAGACGCTGCGGACGCACCGTGCGGTCAAGTACCTCGTCGTCCCGGGAACCCCGCGGTGTGACCAGTCGATCGGCTTCAATCATGGAAGCGTAGTTTCATCTTATGCGGCAAACGAATCAAGTTATTGCACCGTGCGTTGCAGGGCGCGGCGAATAATTTCCTCGGAGGACAGCTCCTGCCCGTCGATGCCGCGCACCATGCGGCTGGCTTCCTGCGGCTTGTAGCCCAGTCCGACCAGGGCGCTGACCGCATCCTCGACGGGACTGGCAGGGGCCACAGCGGCAAATTCGCCGGTCGCATCGCTCATTCCGCCCTGCCCGCTTGCCAGCCGGTCGCGCAGCTCGATGATGAGCCGCTCCGCGGTTTTCTTGCCGATGCCCGGCAGTCGCACCAGCGCCGCGGCATCGCCTTCCTGTATACAGCTGATGAAGCGCGGGGTCTCCATGCCGGAGAGAATGGCCAGCGCGAGGCGTGCGCCGACCCCGTTGACCTTGAGCAGGGTACGGAACAGGTCGCGGTCGCTGAGTTTCAGGAACCCGTACAGCGTGTGCGCATCCTCGCGCACGGCGAGATGGGTATGCAGGGTGACTTCCGCACCGACATCCGGCAGGTCATAGAACGTGGTCATCGGTGCATCGATCTCGTAACCGACACCCTGCACATCCAGCAACAGCGACGGCGGCTGTTTGGCAAGCAGGCGGCCGCGCAGCAGGCCGATCACGATGCGACGCCGCCCGGCACGCGCTGCAGCGCCGCCATGCGGGCACGGGTATCGCGGTGGTGACCGTGGCATACCGCCACGCCCAGGGCATCGGCGGCATCATTGGGCGGGGTTTTCTGCAGCGCCAGCAGGACGCAGATCATGTGCTGCACCTGTTCCTTGGTCGCGCCGCCCCTGCCGACCACGGCCTGCTTGATTTCGCGGGCGGCATACTCGTCCACCGGCAGGCTGTGGTGCACGCCGGCGCAGATGGCCGCGCCGCGGGCCTGGCCGAGCTTCAGCGCGGAATCGGCGTTCTTGTTGAGAAACACCCGCTCGATCGCCATTTCCTGCGGGGTGTATTCGGTGATGATGGCGCAGACGCCGGCGAAGATGATACCGAGGCGTTCCGCCAGCGTCTCACCCCGGGTACGGATGCAGCCGCTGGCGACGTAGGTCGTCTGCCGGCCGGCATGGTCGATGATCCCGTAACCGGTGACCCGGGAGCCGGGATCTATACCAAGGATGCGCGTCATGCAATCACGTCCGTCAAGGCCTCAAGGACCGCGGCAGGTTCACCGACTATCCCAGCTGCTCAAGGATAGTTTCGGAAATATCTGCGTTGGAATAAACGTTCTGCACGTCATCGAGATCCTCCAGCCGCTCCAGCATACTGATCATCTTCTCTGCGTCTTCCAGCTCCAGCGTGATGGTATTGTCGGCGCGCATGGTGACTTCGGCGTTTTCCGGTTCCAGTCCCGCCGCCACCATGGTGGTCTTGATGTCGACGAACTGGTCGGGTTCCGTCAGCACATCCACGGAGCCGTCATCATTACTCACGACATCCTCGGCACCGGCCTCCAGCGCCGCCTCCATGATGTTGTCCTCGTCGCTGCCCGTCGGGTAACTCAGGATGCCGGCCTTGGTGAACTGGTAGGCCACCGAGCCGTCGGTGCCCAGGTTGCCGCCCGCCTTGGTGAAGGCATGCCGCACCTCGGCCACGGTGCGGTTGCGGTTGTCGGTCATGCAATCGACCATGACCGCGACGCCGCCAGGGCCGTAGCCCTCGTAGCGGACTTCTTCAAAGTTTTCGCTGTCTGCCGCCCCCGAGCCGCGCTTGATGGCGCGCTCGATGGTGTCCTTGGTCATGTTGGCGGCCAGCGCCTTGTCGACCGCCAGCCGCAGGCGCGGATTGCACGCCGGGTCGGGATCGCCCATGCGGGCGGCCACGGTGATCTCGCGGATCAGCTTGGTGAACAGCTTGCCACGCCTGGCATCCTGGGCATTTTTTCGGTGTTGTATGTTGGCCCATTTACTGTGTCCTGCCATGTTCGCTACCTCGTGCAACTCAATCCGCGCATTCTACCATTGCCCGCGCGCTGTTTTATAGCTTGCAAATCAGGCTCATAAAGATTCACCCGGTGCCGGGAACCGGCCCGTGCGCAGAAAGCCGCATACCGCCCGCGCGACCGGCCGGGAAAACAGCAGCCCGAAATGCGTACTGTGAAAAGTGGTCGCCGCATGTGCGCCGGCGAGCCGCGTTTCGGACAGCGCGACCGTCCCGTCGCTGGCCTCGCTGAATCCCCCCAGCAGTTGCCCGATACCGACCGGCCGGGTGCCGGCTATCGTGCCAAGCGGTTGCTGCCCGCCCCAGCGCGGCCCGCCGCCGAGCAGCGCCCCTGCCCCGCTGCGCCCGAGCAGCCAGCGCGAGGGTCGGTACGCATGCAGGCGCTGCGCGATGACGCTGCCGTTGACCGGACTGCCCAGCAACACGATGCGACCCCGCACCAGTTCCGGGTGCTCCTCAAGCGCCCGCAGGATGACCAGGCCGCCGAGGCTGTGCCCGACCAGGTGGATGGTGGCAGCATCCTGCTGCCTGATCCGTTCGACCAGGCGGGCTGCATTCTGCGCCAGCGGCCGGCGCAGCGACGGGTAGCGAAACAGCAGGGTGCGGTAACCGCAGCGACGCAGACGCCTGGCCAGCAATCGCAGTTCCAGGCTGGTCATCCAGATACCGTGCACGAGGATGACGGTTTCAGGCATCACGCCACCGGGACGAAATCGAGAATGGCATCGCGGTTGGTGTACGAAAAGGCAAGATCTGCCGCTGCAGTGCGCTCCAGCCAGCGGGACTCGACATGCTCAGCGGGATTCAGCGTTACCGGCGGGCGGCCGCTGCATGCCGCGATGAAGACATGCTCCCGGTTGTGCGTGACCTCCGGTGCATAGCGCGCCCGCCAGGCCGGCAGGATGGCAAAGGTGTTGACCCGGCGGCAGTCCTCGACCTCCAGCTCCAGCCCGGTTTCCTCGCGCAGTTCTCGCTGCGCCGCTGCCTGCGGGGTCTCATCGTGTCCGAGCGAGCCGGTCACCGACTGCCAGAAACCCGCGGGCTGGGTGCGCGCCAGCATCAGCACCTCGGCGGTATCGTTGTAGACAACCACCAGCACGGATTCAGGTCGCTTGTAGTCAGGAGAATTCAACAGTGTTACCGGGCCGTTTCAAGGCAACCGCAGTTGTTACATGAAGCTTGACCCGATTGTAGCCCGGATGGAGCAAAGCGGAATCCGGGGATGACGGAGTGGCGCTGCGCGCCTGCATCCGGGCTATATTGAAATGGCCACCCGGTGTATCCGGGTGCAGCCGCATCCCGGCAGCCTATTCGTCGACCTTGGGCGGCTTGCGCAGGTGGATTCCCAGTTCGATCAGCTGGCCGGTTGCGACCGCGGACGGCGCCGAGGTCAGGGGGCAGGCCGCTGTCTGCGTCTTCGGGAAAGCCATGACTTCCCGAATCGAGCTTGCGCCGGTCATCAGCATCACCAGCCGGTCGAGGCCGAAGGCGAGACCGCCATGCGGCGGACAGCCGTATTTCAGGGCATCCAGCAGGAAGCCGAACTTTTCGCGCGCTTCCTCGTCACCGATGCCCAGCAGTTGCAGCACCGCCTCCTGCATCTCCGTGCTGTGGATACGAATGGAGCCGCCGCCCAGCTCGGTGCCGTTCAGCACCATGTCATAGGCGCGTGACAGGCTGTTGCCGGGATCGGCCGCCAGCACCGCCGGATCATCGATGTTCGGCGCGGTGAAGGGATGATGCAGCGCCATCCAGCGGTTGGTTTTCTCGTCGCGCTCGAACATGGGGAAGTCCACCACCCACACCGGCTCCCAGTCGCCCTGCAGCATGCCGCGGTCATGTCCCAGCTTGACGCGCAGCGCGCCCAGCGATTCGTTCACCACCGTGATGCGGTCGGCGCCGAAGAACACCAGGTCACCGGTCGTGGCCCCGGTGCGCTCGACAATGGCGGTAACCACGTGCGTCGGGCAGGAACTTGAGGATCGGTGACTGCAGCCCGTCGCGCCCGGCGGCGACATCGTTCACCTTGATATAGGCGAGGCCGCGGGCGCCGTACTTGCCGACGTAGCTGGTGTAGTCGTCGATATCCTTGCGGCTGATCTCGCAGCCGCCCGGCACCCGCAACGCCGCCACGCGCCCGCCCGGGTCGTTGGCCGGTCCGGCGAACACCTTGAACTCGACCGTCCTGCATCAGGTCGCCCAGGTCGACCAGTTCCAGCGGAATGCGCAGGTCCGGGCGGTCGGTGCCGAAGCGCTGCATGGACTCGGCATAGCTGATGCGCGGGAACGGGTCCGGCAGGCTGACACCAAGCACATCCCGGAACAGTTCACGCACCATGGTCTCCATCATGCACCATGATGTCGTTCTCGTTCATGAACGAGGTCTCGATATCCAGCTGGGTGAACTCCGGCTGACGGTCGGCGCGCAGGTCCTCGTCGCGGAAGCAGCGGGCGATCTGGTAGTAGCGGTCCATACCGCTCATCATCAGCAGCTGCTTGAACAGCTGCGGCGATTGCGGCAGGGCGAAGAACTCGCCGGGGTGGGTGCGGCTCGGCACCAGGTAGTCGCGCGCGCCTTCCGGCGTCGAGCGGGTCAATACCGGCGTCTCGACATCGATGAAGCCATGGCTGTCGAGGAAGCCGCGCAGGGCATGGGTGATACGCGCCCGCAGGCGGAGTTTTTCCTGCATCTCCGGGCGGCGCAGATCGATGTAACGGTAGCGCAGCCGGGTTTCCTCGTGGATGTCCGAGTCTTCCAGCTGAAACGGTGGTGTCTCGGCCGCATTCAGCACATTCAGCTCCAGACCCAGCACCTCCACCTGACCGGTGGCCATGTCCGGGTTGACGGTACCTTCCGGACGGCGCCTGACCCGCCCCTGCACCTGCAGCACATACTCGTTGCGAATGCGCTCGGCAGTGGCGAAGGTGGCCGCCGTATCCGGGTCGAACACCACCTGCACCAGCCCCTTGTGGTCGCGCAGGTCGACGAAGATCACGCCACCATGATCGCGGCGACGGTGTACCCAGCCACACAGGGTGACCTGCTGGTCCAGGTGTGATTCGTTGAGTTCCCCACAATAAACGCTGCGCATGACTGGAATTCCTTTGAAAGCGCGAAATGGTACGGGCTCAGGGCAGGCGGCGCAACCGGCGCCGCGCCCGGCAGTCCGTCATATCACTATGAACTGCCTGATTTTTTCGCCGTCGTGCCGGCGCCGGTAGCGGCCGGAGCGGCGGCTTTCGTTTTGCTGTCGCCACCCTTATCGGGCTGCACCACGTTTTTCTTGTTGCCGGTCTTGAAGTCGGTCTCGTACCAGCCACCGCCCTTGAGGCGGAAAGCGGAAGCCGAGATCAGCTTGTTCAACGCCTCTGCATGACACTCGGGACAGGTCGTCAGCGGTGGCTCGCTGATCTTCTGCAGGGTTTCAAGGGTGTGCCCGCAGGCACCGCACTGGTATTCATAAATCGGCATAACGCTGACCTTTTAGCAACCGGGCAAACAAAACCTGCTGCGCCGGCTCTGACCTGATTTCGAGAAACGCCGTATTATACAGAGCGCCGGGATGCCGGGGATAGCAGTAGATGCGCCCGGAGAGCCGGCCGCCGGCCCTGTATAGTGGCCCTTTCCGGACTCCAGGCAGTGACCCTGGAGCATTCACAGACACTGAAACAGCATCATGATACACAGCCGACCCACCACCCTCCCCGGCTCCCGCGGCAATGACATCAAGACGTTACGGTCGCTGGCACCGTTCCTCTGGACCTACCGCGGCCGGGTGCTGCTGGCGCTGGGGTTCCTGGTACTGGCCAAGATCGCCAACGTGGGCATTCCGCTGGTACTGAAGGACATCGTCGACAGGCTGGATACCGGCACCCATGCCACGCTGGTACTGCCACTGGCGCTGCTGGTGATGTACGGCCTGCTGAAACTGGCCAGTTCGCTGTTTACCGAGCTGCGCGATTCCATCTTCGCGCGGGTGCGCCACGGCGCCATGCGCAGCGTCTCCCTGAAAGTCCTTGAGCACCTGCACAAGCTGTCGCTGCGCTACCACCTGGAACGCAAGACCGGCGGACTGTCGCGCGACATCGACCGGGGCACCCGCAGCGTCAGCTCGCTGATGAACTACATGGTCTTCAGCATCCTGCCGACGCTGGTCGAGATCACGATGATCGCCGGCATCCTGCTGTCCCGCTACAACGTCTGGTTCGCGGTGATCACCTTCACCTCCGTGGTCGTGTACGTCGCATTCACCATGCTGGTGACGGAATGGCGCATGAAATACCGCGTCACGATGAATTCCTTCGACTCGCGCGCCAACACCGAGGCCGTCGACAGCCTGCTGAACTACGAGACCGTGAAGTATTTCGGCAACGAGGACTACGAGCTGCGGCGCTACGACAACAGCCTGCGGCAGTGGGAAACCGCCGCGATCCAGAGCCAGACATCCCTGTCCGTGCTGAATGCCGGGCAGGCTGCCATCATCGCCCTGGGCGTCACCTCGCTAATGGTGCTGGCCGCACAGGGCGTGGTTGACGGCAGCATGACCCTCGGCGACCTGGTGCTGGTCAACGCCTTCCTGCTGCAGCTGTTCATTCCGCTGAACTTCCTCGGCATCGTTTACAGCCAGTTGAAACATTCCATTGTCGACATGCAGCTGATGTTCGAAGTGCTGGAACAGCCGCCGGAGATCGTCGACCGCCCCGGCGCCCGCGACCTCGACCCCGGCAATGCTGCGGTACGTTTTGAAAACGTTTCCTTCGCCTACGATCCCGAGCGCCCGATCCTGCATGACGTCAGCTTCAGCATTGCTCCCGGGAAAAAAGTCGCCATCGTTGGCCCAAGCGGCGCCGGCAAATCCACCCTGGCCCGGCTGTTGTTCCGCTTCTACGATATCCCAAAGGGCCGCATCCTGATCAACGGCCAGGACATCAGCGAGGTTACCCAGGTCAGCCTGCGCCGGGCCATCGGCATCGTCCCGCAGGACACGGTGCTGTTCAATGACAGCCTGTACTACAACATTGCCTACGCCAGGCCGGAAGCCAGCCGCGACGAGATCGAACAGGCGGCCCGTCTCGCCAACATTCACAGCTTCATCGCCGGCCTGCCGGAGGGTTATGACACCGTGGTGGGCGAGCGCGGCCTGAAACTTTCCGGTGGTGAAAAACAGCGCGTGGCCATCGCGCGCGCGGTACTGAAGAATCCGCCCGTGCTGGTATTTGACGAAGCGACTTCCAGCCTGGATTCACACTCCGAGCAGTCGATACTGGACGCCCTGCGGGAAGTGGCGGAGCACCACACGACGCTCGTCATTGCGCACCGCCTCTCCACCATCGTCGACGCCGACCAGATCCTGGTCATGCAGGACGGCCGCATCATAGAAACCGGGGTGCACCAGGCGCTGCTGGAGAAAGGCGGCGCCTACGCCAGGCTGTGGCGATTGCAGCAGGAGGAATCACGGCGTGAACTGGTTGCAGATGGACAGCCGCGCCTGGAGGAAACCTGAAGCTGTTGAACTGATCGCGGTGGAGTACGTCCGAAGTACAGGGATGTACGAGTGTCGCGAGAGGGCACGACTACATGGACGTAGGAGGTAGGGTAACGCAGGAGCTGTTACCGAGGATGCCCGTAGCGACCGTCCCTGAATGCAAGAACCCGCCGGAAGGCGGGTTCTTGTGCGGAGTAGTCGCTTGCGGATTTACATGTTCAGGCGCAGACCCAGGAACAGGTTGGTGGTATCGTTGTCACCACTAAAGCTGGTTGCCCTGGCGCGAATGGCAAATTTCTTGTTCAGATCATAGACCAGCCCCAGGCCGAAACCGGTTTCGGAATCACCCACATCGCGATGCACGACATGCGGTGTCATTTCGAGTTTTTCCAGCAGCTGGATGCGGCCGTAAAAGGTTGCCTGGTAACCATCTTCCGACTCGTTGATATTGGTCTTGTAACCGAGGCCATAGGGACGCGCATCGCCCGTGTATTCATCATCGACGTAGGCGAGCTCGCCTACCAGGTCGATTTTCTCCGTGATGGAATAGTGGCCACCGAGTCCGATAACGAACTCATCGATGTCAATATCCACGTTTGATGGCGTAATCGACATCATCGATCCACAGGCGCGAGTAACTGCCGACAACGTGGATGTAGTCGGTCGCACCATACGAGAAACCCACCTGGAAGCCGTCACCTGAATAGTGATCCGAGTCGATATTCCGATAGCCGGCATCGGCATAGGTGTAATTGAATCCGCCTGCAGCGGTCATCTGCGAGAACGTCGCAAGGCTGGCGGCAGCGGCAATACCCAGGAAATATTTGTTTGTCATCGAACCCCTCCGGAATAGGCGTATTATGTTGATCGTTGTTTCGCGCGATCCGGCGATACTATGTTATTGAAGCCTTGGCATTCAAGTTATTTACTTCATATTCACTGTCCGGCGGAGCCAGCGCGGCTAATGGCCGGAGGACCGGGGTGATTCCGGCACCACCGTCCGGCAGGCAAGAGAAAGACATAACAAAGACTTATCCGGCATGACGGGCAAATCCATTCTCATTACCGGCTGCTCCTCTGGCATCGGCCTGTGCGTCGCCCGCGGCCTGCGCGCGCGCGGCTGGCGGGTGTTTGCCAGCGCACGCCAGCCGGAGGACGTTGCACGACTGGCCGGGGAAGGTCTGGAAAGCCTGCAGCTGGATCTGGATGATTCCAACTCGATCGCCGCGGCAGTCGAGGAGGTGCTGGCCCGCACCCAGGGCACGCTTGATGCCCTGTTCAACAACGGCGCCTACGGACAGCCTGGCGCGGTTGAAGACCTGTCGCGCGAGGTGCTGCGTGCGCAATTCGAAACCAACCTGTTCGGCTGGCATGAGCTGACCCGGCTGGTGCTGCCGGTCATGCGCCGCCAGGGGCACGGCCGTATCGTTCAGCACAGCTCGGTGCTGGGATTTGTCGCCCTGCGCTACCGCGGCGCCTACAACGCCAGCAAGTACGCCCTGGAAGGCTTGACCGATACCCTGCGGCTGGAACTGCGCGGCAGCAATATCCATGTTTCCCTGATCGACACCGGGCCGGTCACCAGCCGCTTCCGGGAAAATGCCCACGCCGCCTTCCTGCGCAACATCGACCGGGACAACAGCGTGCACCGGGACTACTATGCGCGCGTGGTAAAGCGCCTGACCACGCAAGGCCCCGTGGTGCCGTTCACGCTGCCGCCGGAAGCGGTGCTGAAGAAAGTCGTGCAGGCGCTGGAAAGCCGCAACCCCAGGCCACGCTATTACGTCACCTTCCCGACATACCTGTTTGCTTTCCTGAAGCGCATCCTGCCGCAACGCGCGCTGGACCGGATTCTTTACCGGATATAGTCTGCTTGTTGTCAACGACATATGCGACCGAACGACCGTGGTCTACGTTATCCTTATGACTGCAAAATTGCACCTGTAGGAGCGCCGTCCTTCGGCGCGATTCCCTGAGACAGGTATCGCGGCCAGGCGGCCGCTCCTACAGGAGGATTTATATAACGCCGGGAATGCTCAGGCCGCGGACGCGGCTGTGTCCGCGGCCTTTACGAACGTCAGCTGCCCGTCCTGTACATCAACGTGGATGGCGTCACCCGGCCCGAAGCGCCCAGCCAGGATCTCCTGGGCCAACGGATTCTCCATCTGGCTCTGGATCGCGCGTTTCAGCGGCCGCGCGCCATACACCGGGTCGAAGCCGGACTCGCCCAGCAGGTCCAGTGCTGCATCGCTGAGCTGCAGGACGATATCGCGTTCCTGCAGGCGCCGCTGCAGAATGCTGACCTGCAGCCCGGCGATGGCACGGATCTGTTCGCGGCCCAGCGGGTGGAACACCACCACGTCGTCGATGCGGTTGATGAACTCCGGCCGGAAATGACTGCCGACCACTTCCATCACCGCCGACTTCATGCGCTCATACTGCGCCTCGCCCGCCATTTCCTGGATCATCTGGCTGCCCAGGTTCGACGTCATCACGATCACGGTATTGCGGAAATCCACCGTGCGGCCCTGGCCGTCGGTAAGGCGGCCGTCATCCAGCACCTGCAGCAGCACGTTGAACACGTCCGGGTGCGCCTTCTCGACCTCGTCCAGCAGGATCACGGAATACGGCTTGCGGCGCACCGCCTCGGTCAGGTAGCCGCCCTCCTCGTAGCCGACATAGCCGGGCGGCGCGCCGATGAGACGGGCCACGGAGTGCTTCTCCATGAACTCCGACATGTCGATGCGCACCATCGCTTCCTCGGTATCGAACAGGAAATTCGCCAGTGACTTGGTCAGCTCGGTCTTGCCGACACCGGTGGGGCCGAGAAACAGGAAGGAACCGTTCGGCCGGTTGGGATCCGAGAGTCCGGCGCGCGAACGGCGAATGGCATCGGAGACCACCCGGACCGCCTCGCCCTGGCCGACGACCCGCTCCGCGAGCGCCTCTTCCATGCGCAGCAGCTTGTCGCGTTCGCCCTCCAGCATCTTCGAGACCGGGATGCCGGTCCACTTGGAGACCACCTCGGCAATTTCCTCGTCGGTGACCTTGTTGCGCAGCAACTGCATCTCCCGGGTTTCAGCCTCGCCGGCCTGCGCCAGCTGTTTTTCCAGTTCGGGAATGCGCCCGTACTGCAATTCGGAGGCGCGCGCCAGGTCGCCGGCGCGATGCGCCGTCTCCAGTTCCATGCGCATGCGCTCCAGCTCTTCCTTGATATGACTGGCGCCCTGCACCGCCGCCTTTTCGGACTTCCAGATTTCTTCCAGGTCGGAGTATTCCCGTTCCAGGGTATCGATTTCCTCCTGCAATGCATCCAGGCGTTTCTTCGAGGCCTCGTCGGTTTCCTTCTTCATGGCCTCGCGCTCGATCTTGAGCTGGATCAGGCGGCGTTCCAGCCGGTCCAGTGCCTCGGGCTTGGAATCGATCTCCATGCGGATGCGGCTGGCGGCCTCGTCCACCAGGTCGATGGCCTTGTCCGGCAACTGGCGGTCGGTGATATAGCGATGTGACAACATCGCGGCCGCGACGATCGCCGGGTCGGTGATCTCCACACCGTGATGCACCTCGTAGCGTTCCTTGAGTCCGCGCAGGATGGCGATGGTGTCTTCCACCGTGGGTTCGTCGACCAGCACCTTCTGGAAACGCCGCTCCAGCGCCGCGTCCTTCTCAACGTACTTGCGGTATTCGTCCAGCGTGGTCGCGCCGACGCAATGCAGTTCACCGCGCGCCAGCGCCGGCTTCAGCATATTGCCGGCATCCATGGAACCCTCGGCCTTGCCGGCACCGACCATGGTATGCAGCTCGTCGATGAACAGGATCACCTGGCCTTCCTGCTTGGAGAGGTCGTTGAGCACGCCCTTGAGGCGTTCCTCGAACTCGCCGCGGAATTTCGCCCCGGCAATCAGGGACCCCATGTCCAGCGACAGCAGGCGCTTGCCTTTCAGACCTTCAGGAACTTCTCCGTTGATAATGCGCTGCGCCAGTCCTTCCACGATGGCGGTCTTGCCGACGCCGGGTTCGCCGATCAGCACCGGGTTGTTCTTGGTGCGGCGCTGCAGTACCTGGATGGTGCGGCGGATTTCATCGTCGCGCCCGATCACCGGGTCCAGCTTGCCCTGCTCGGCGCGCTCGGTGACGTCGATGGTGAATTTCTCCAGCGCCTGGCGCTGGTCCTCGGCATTCGGGTCGTCCACCTGCTGGCCGCCGCGCAGCTTGTCGATGGCCTGCTCCACCAGCTGCTTGCTGGCGCCGGCCTTGCGCAGCAGTTCGCCCAGCCGGCCCTTGTCCTCGAGGGCCGCCAGGATGAAAAGTTCGCTGGAGATATAACTGTCCTTGCGCTGCTGGGCCAGCTTGTCGGTGACATTCAGCAGGCGCCCCAGATCGTTGGAGACATGCACCTCGCCGGCGGCGCCCTCTACCTGGGGCATCTGGTCCAGCATTTCCCCGACTTTGGAACGGAACAGGTTGACGTTGACATCCGCCTGGGACAGCAGGTGGCGCACCGTGCCGCCTTCCTGGTCCAGCAGCGCCGCCATGAGGTGCGCCGGTTCGATAAACTGGTGGTCCCGCCCCACCGCGAGGCTCTGGGCCTCCGCAAGCGCCTGCTGGAACTTGCTCGTCATTTTGTCCATACGCATTGGGTGTGCCTCTGCAATTGATTCGGATATACCCGAAAAGGTGGGGGTTATTCAGCGGCTTTCAAGGGATAGCGGGGAAATACAGCAGGCAAGGTCGAATGGCACTGACTTAAGAACCCTGCCACGGAAACACACGGAAGGACATGGAAGGACACGGAAATATTTCCGGCAGGATCCGGGTTTTTTCCGTGTTCTTCCGTGGCTATTTATCAGGATTGGCTGCCACTCAGGGCAGCCGGAACGCTCAGTGCAGGGTCGAGTGTGCGGCGTAGATGAGCATGATGCCGATGCCGATGAGGATGATCTGCTGAAAGGCTTCCCTGCCGGCAACGCGCTGGTGCAGGGTCGGAATCAGGTCGGCGACCGCGATATAGATGAAACTGGAGGCCGCCACGGCCAGCACGTAGGGCAGGATATTCTGCATGTCCTGCAGGGCAACATAGGCCAGGATGCCGCCGATCACCGTGGTCAGGCTGGAAAGCACGTTATAGAAGAATGCCCGACCGCGGCTGAAGCCGCTGTGCAGCAGCACGGCGAAGTCCCCGACTTCCTGGGGAATCTCGTGCGCCGCCACGGCCAGGCTGGTGACCACGCCCAGGTGGATATCCGTCAGAAAGGCCCCGGCGATGAGGATGCCGTCGAGGAAATTGTGCAGGCCGTCGCCGATCAGGATCAGGGTGCCGGTACTGCTCTTGCGGGCGTTACTGTCGGGAGCATGCACTTCGCAATGGTCCTCATGACAGTGCCGCCACAGCACCAGCTTCTCCAGCAGGAAGAAGCCCAGCAGGCCCATCAGTACTGCCATGGGAATGACATGCGTGTCCTGCGAGGTAACGGCCGCCATGGCGTGCGGCAGCAACCCCAGGAAAGCCGCCCCCAGCAGTGCCCCGGTGGCGAAGCTCACCAGGTGCGGCAGCAGGTGGTTGCGTATCGATTCACTCAGTACCAGGAACAGTGCCGCGGCCAGCACACTCAGCAACCCGCCCAGCAGGCAGAACAGGATAATCCAGACAATCAACGACATGAGGTTATCTCTATAAAACCTTGATATTAATAATTAAGACAACTCCGATTAAGTCGTCACCCCGGCGAAGGCCGGGGTCCTGCTTGTTGATTTACCTGGATGATTCGCTTCGCTCACCCTGCGGGCCGGCATACGCCGGAATGACGATCGGGACTTGTTCAGAGCAGCCTTAAATACACAGCAACCGATGCGTGATTAGCCGAAGCGCAAGTCATCATACGCTAGTTGTTTATCCGGGAAAGCCAGATCAGTGAAGCCATGCGCCCACAGGCCCCATCGCGCCGGTAGGAGAAAAACCGCCCCGGTTCCCCGTAGCTGCAATGCCCGCCACCGTAGACAGCCGTGACGCCGCAGTCCTCCAGTCGCTGCCGCGCCAGCCGGTACAGGTCCGCGTGCCAGCCGGCATCCCTGCCGCGGCTGAAGGCCGCCGTCGCCCGGCTATCATGCGCCATGAAGGTATCACGCACCTCGTCGCCGACCTGGTAGGCCGCGGGACTGATAGCCGGGCCCAGCCAGGCCAGCAAGGCAGCACCCGGCCGGGGCAGTGCATGCACTGCCTGTTCGACGACACCGGCCGCCAGCCCGCGCCAGCCGGCATGGACGGCCGCGACGCATTGACCGTCCCGATCACACAGCAGCAACGGCAGACAGTCGGCGGTCAGCACGGCGCAGACCACGCCGGGACGACAGGCGTATGCCGCATCCGCCTGTGGGGTGCCGCCGCTCAGCGGCTGCCGCATCCACGACCGTGGTGCCATGCACCTGCTGCAACCAGGCATGGCCGGGCGGGCAACGCCAGCTGCTGCTGCAGGCGGACGCGATTGGTGGCGACCGCCTCCGGGTCATCGCCCACGTGGTCAGCTGGATTCATGCTGGAGAATGCCCCCTGGCTCACCACCGCCCTGCCGGGTCGTGGTGACGGCATGCACACAGGCCGGCGCCGGCCAGTCCGGTTCGACCCAGTCTTCAGGCATGCGCATGTTGCTGCGTGTCCGCCCGCAGCGCCTCGACCAACTGCGTCATGTCATCCGGCAGCGGGGCAGACCAGCTGACGGTCTCGCCGCTGGACGGGTGCATCAGGGTCAGGCGCGCCGCATGCAGCGCCTGGCGCCGGAAGCCGGCCAGCTGTTCCTGCAGCCCGGGGCTCGCACCCGGCGGCAGCCGCAGGCGCCCGCCGTAAACCGGGTCACCCACGATCGGGATATGTTGATGTGCCATGTGTACCCGGATCTGGTGGGTGCGCCCGGTCTCCAGCTGCACCCGCACCAGGGTATGCGCACGGAAGCGTTCCTCGACCCGGTAATGCGTCAGGGACTCCTTGCCGCCCGGCACCACGGCCATGCGCTTGCGATCGACCGGGTGCCGGCCGATGGGCGCATCGACACTGCCACCCGCGGTCAGCACCGTCTGCACCACGGCCAGGTACTCGCGCTTGACCAGGCGCTGCCTGCAAGGCATCCACCAGAATCTTGTGCGCCGTCAGGTTGCGCGCCACCACCATCAAGCCGCTGGTCGACTTGTCCAGCCGGTGGACAATCCCCGCCCGGGGCAGGCCGGCCAGGTCGGGATCATAATGCAGCAGCGCATTCAGCAGCGTCCCGGCAGGATTGCCGGCCGCCGGGTGCACCACCAGCCCGGCCGGCTTGTTGATGACCAGCAAATCGGCGTCCGCATGGACCACCTGCAGCGGGATATCCTCGGGGCCACTGCGCGTCTGCTGCCTCGATCACGGCGTCGATGCACACGGTTTCGCCACCATGCAGGCGCTCCCGGACCTGCGGGATGCGCTCGTCCAGGCTGACCTGGCCGGCGCGGATCCACTGCTGCAGGCGGCTGCGGGAATAGTCCTGCACCAGCTCCGCCAGGGCCTGGTCGAGACGCCGGCCGCGCATCGCGTCGGGGATGGTCAGCCGGAGTCGAATGGTTTGGGTCATATTGCGGTCATCTTTGGGTTATACTTTCGCGGCTGCTGCGGCAGCCCGAACAACCCGAGTGATTTTGACACAAAAAGTCCAGCCCATGCGTTTATCGAGTTTCTTCCTGATAATTCTGCTTCTCTTCACAAGCGGCTGCTCGCTGCTGCCGGAACAGATTGACGAAACCAAGGACTGGTCGGCCAGCCAGCTGTACAGCGAGGCCAAGGATAAGCTGAACGACAAGAACTACGAGAAGGCCATCGAATATTTCGAGATACTGGAAGCGCGCTATCCTTTCGGCCGTTATGCCCAGCAGGCACAGCTGGAGATCGCCTACGCCTACTACAAGTATGACGAGCCCGACCTGGCGATCGCTGCGGCCGATCGCTTCATCAAGATTTACCCGCGCCACGAGAATGTCGACTATGCGTGGTACCTGAAGGGATTGATCAACTACAGCCGCGGCAAGACCATCGCCGACAAGATACTGCCCCAGGAACCCTCGGAACGCGACACCTTCACCATGCGCGCCGCCTACGATGACTTCGATCAGCTGGTGCAGCGTTTCCCCGCCAGTATCTACGCCGCCGATGCGGCCCAGCGCATGATCTTCCTGCGCAACAACATGGCCGAGTACGAAATCCACGTGGCTGACTACTACATGCGTCGCAAGGCCTACGTGGCGGCAGCAAACCGGGGCGAATACGTGGTGGAGAACTTCCAGCGCACCCCGGCGGTCGAGCCGGCACTGGTCTACATGGCCCGAGCCTACCGCGCGCTCGGCATGCACGACCTGGAAGCGGATTCCATCCGGGTGCTGCGCATCAACTACCCCGACAGCCCGCAAATCGCCTGGCTGGAAGACCCGCGCGGCTACGAGAAGGCTCAGAAAGGCGGCCCCTTCTGGAAGTTCTGGTAACCTGAAGTCAGCGGGTAGCGCCGGTCCCGGCCAAAGGCCCGTTGCGTGATCCGGACGCCCGGCGGTGCCTGGCGACGCTTGTACTCGTTACGATCCACCAGCATGGCAACACGCGCCACCAGTGCCGGGTCATAACCCTCGGCAACAATACTTTCCACGCTGCGCTCCAGCTCGATGTAACGCTCCAGGATCGGGTCCAGCACGGCATACGGCGGCAGGCTGTCCTCGTCTTTCTGGTCCGGCGCCAGTTCGGCCGAGGGCGGACGCTCCAGCACCCGCTGCGGTATCACCGGGCCCAGGCTGTTGCGGTACTCACACAGGCGGTATACCAGCAGCTTGGGCACGTCCTTGATGGGCGCGAAGCCGCCCGCCATGTCACCGTAGAGGGTCGCGTAACCCACGGCCATCTCGCTCTTGTTACCGGTCGTCAGCAGGATCTTGCGCTTCTTGTTCGAGATCGCCATGAGGATGATGCCGCGGCAACGCGCCTGGATGTTTTCCTCGGTGGTGTCCGTCGGCAGGCCGGCGAACAGGTCCCCCAGCACCTCGAGGAAACTGCTGAACGGTCCTTCTATAGACAGCTCATGGTGCGCCACCCCCAGCGCTTCAGCCTCGGCCCGTGCATCCTCAAGGCTCATGTCCGCGGTATAACGCGACGGCATCATCACGACCTCGACCCGGTCCGCACCGATGGCATCCACGGCGATCGCCAGCGTCAGCGCGGAGTCAATCCCGCCGGACAAACCCAGCACCGCGCCGTCAAAACCGTTCTTGTTGATGTAATCGCGCACCCCGAGAACCAGCACCCGGTAAATCGCCGCCACGGCATCCGGGTGCGGCGGACACTCGCCGGGCACCGGGGCAACGACTTCGTTCACCTGGAAATCAACCGGGTAGAGACCGGCCTCGCAATCCGGCGCCCGCTGTGTGAGTGCGCCAGCCCCGTCCACCACGAATGACCCGCCGTCGAACACCAGCTCGTCCTGGCCGCCGACCAGGTTGACATACATGACGGGCAGCACGGCCTCGCGCGCCCGCTGTATGACCAGTTGTTCGCGTTCGTTGCGCTTGCCGGCATGAAACGGCGAGGCGTTGATATTGATCAGCAGCCGCGCCCCCGTATCGGCCGCCTGCTGTACCGGCCCGGGCTGCCAGATGTCCTCGCAGATGGTGATCCCCACGGGAACCCCGTGGATGTCCACCACGCAGGGTGCCGCACCCGCCCTGAAATAGCGCTTTTCGTCGAACACGCCATAGTTGGGCAGGTGCTGTTTGCGGTACACCGCCGCCACGCCGTCATCCCGGATGACCGCTGCCGCGTTGTAGAGGCCATCCGTCTGCCGCTGCGGGTAACCCACGATGGCGGTAATCCCGTTGATACCTGCGCACAGGCGCTCCATGGCATGGTCGACATGGTCGATGAAGTGCGTGCGAAACAGCAGGTCCTCGGGTGGGTAGCCGGTCAGCGCCAGTTCGGGGAACACGATGATGTCCGCCGCCATTTCGTCCCGTGCCTGCACGCAGGCGGCCAGTATCCGTTCAGCATTGGCGTCGATGGCGCCGACCAGGAAGTCCTGTTGCGCCATGACAATGCGGAGGTTTGTATTCTTTTCTTGTGCCCAGGTCATGGTGTTGGAGTCTTGTCTCCATGCAGGTAATTTGCAATTCGAGTGATGAACTATTTTCACAGGTTTCGCCCTGACGGGCGAGGTACTTTTTCTTGAGTACCCAAAGGACGGGGGCAAGTTTCTACTTCTGAGTGTAATTTAAAGTTCGGTTTCGCCCTTTCGGCGAGATACTTTTCTTTGCTCCGCCAAAGAAAAGTATCCAAAAGAAAGGCGGACCCGGAGGCTTGCCCGCTACGCGGGTACCCTGCGCTTCTCGCCATTTTGGGCGCTCGCCGAACTCGCAGGATTTGCCGCGCCTTGCGGCTAGCAAATCCAGCTCAAACAGGGCGGCTCGCTCAATCCCAAAATGGCTGCGATGCTCGGCTGCGCCAGACGGGCTGCAATCCCGCTAGATGCATTGTAGGAGCGGTCTTCTGACCGCGATCAAACTCTGTCATCCCGGCGAATGCCGGGATCCAGTAGTGCTAGGCAAGGACAACGGATTCAGGCATACCACCCCGAAACCCCGTCTGGCGCAGCCGAGCATCGCAGGGAAAACCGGGGGAAGCTCGCGCCCTGTTTGAGCGTAATCGAGCGCAGCGAGATCGCGAGTTGCGCGAGCGCCGGTTTTACCCGAGAAGCGCAGGATATCCGGGCATAAATCGCAGATTTATGCCCGGAAAAGCCACCGGGTGCCTTTCTCTTGGGCAAGCAAGACCAATTCGCCGGGAGCGAATTGGGACATCCGCAGGATGGCCCGAAGGGCGAAGTCCAGGGATGGACTTCGCATAAAGTACCTCGCCGAAAGGGCGAAACCGAACTTTAAATTACACTCAGAAGTAGAAGCCTGCCCCGTCCACTGGGACACTCAAGAGAAAGCACCACGCCCGTCAGGGCGAAACCCGCACCATAAAAGTATTACTCTGCCAGCGCCCGCTGCATCCCGACACCCATCTCCGCCGGCGATCGAACCACGGTCACACCCGCTGCTTCCAGTGCGGCAATCTTGGCTTCCGCCGTACCCTGGCTGCCGCTGATGATGGCGCCGGCATGTCCCATGCGCTTGCCGGGCGGCGCCGTCACGCCGGCGATGTAGGCCACCACCGGCTTGCTGACGTGCGCCTGGATATAGTCCGCGGCCCGCTCCTCGTCGGTGCCGCCGATCTCGCCGATCATGACGATGCCGCGGGTCTCCGGGTCCGCCTCGAAGCGTTTCAGGCAATCGATGAAATCCATGCCGTGGATCGGGTCCCCGCCGATGCCGATGCAGGTGCTCTGGCCGAGTCCCGCGCGGCTGGTCTGGAACACCGCCTCATAGGTCAATGTGCCGGAACGGGAAACGATACCGATACTGCCAGGTGTGTGGATCACGCCGGGCATGATGCCGATCTTGCAGGCGCCCGGCGTGATGATGCCCGGGCAGTTCGGGCCGATCAGGATGGCTTCGGACTCCCGCAGCACCGCCTTCACGCGCAGCATATCGAGCACCGGGATGCCCTCGGTAATACAGACGATCAGGCGAATGCCGGCCGCCGCCGCTTCCAGGATCGCGTCCGCGGCAAACGCCGCCGGTACGTAGATCATGGTGGCCTCGGCCCCGGTTGCCGTCACGGCATCGCGCACCGTGTTGAAGACCGGCAAATCCAGGTGGGTCTGCCCGCCCTTGCCCGGCGTCACCCCGCCGACCAGGCGCGTGCCGTACTCCAGCGCCTGGCGTGAATGGAAGGTGCCCTGGGCACCGGTGAACCCCTGGCAAATCACCCGGGTGCCGCTGTCGATCAGGATGCTCATGTCAGATGACGCTCGCGGCGGCCACGACTTTTTCAGCAGCCCCGGTGAGGTCACTGGCCGTCTGCACCGGGAGACTGGATTGCGCGATCAACGCCAGGCCGGCGGCCGCGTTGGTGCCTTCCAGCCGCACCACCACCGGCACCGTGACAGCGACTTCCCTGATCGCCTGCAGGATGCCTTCGGCAATCAGGTCACAGCGCACAATGCCGCCGAAGATATTGACCAGGATCGCAGTGACCCGGGGGTCGGACAGGATCAGCTTGAAGGCCTCGGCGACCTTGTCCGCCGTCGCACCGCCGCCGACGTCGAGAAAATTGGCCGGTTCGCCGCCGTGCAGCTTGATCAGGTCCATGGTCGCCATGGCCAGACCGGCCCCGTTGACCATGCAGGCGATATTGCCGTCCAGGCGAATGTAATTCAGGCCATGCTCGCGGGCGGCATGTTCGCGCGCGTCCTCCTGGCTGGCATCGCGCAGCACGGCCAGTTCCGGGTGCCGGAACAGGGCATTGTCATCAAGGTCGACCTTGGCATCCAGCGCCAGCAGCTCACCGCCATCCGTCACCACCAGCGGATTGATTTCCAGCAGCGTCGCATCACACTCCAGCAGCAGCTGGCTGGCGGACTGCAGGATTTTGGCAAACGCACCGATCTGCTCGCCTTCCAGCCCGAGGGCGAAGGCAAGATTACGGCACTGGTAGCCCTGCAGACCCGCGGCCGGGTGCAGCACCTCGGTAATAATTGCAGCCGGATTCGTAGCGGCCACCGTTTCGATATCCATGCCGCCGGCAGCAGAAACCATCACCGTGACCCGCTCCCGGGCGCGGTCTACCAGCATGCCCAGGTAGATCTCGCGCGCGATGGCAACGGTCTGCTCCACCAGGACGCTGTTGACAGGCAGGCCAGCAGGTCCGGTCTGGTGCGTCACCAGTCGGCTGCCCAGCAATTCCTTCACGGCTGCGGCCACCCCGGCCGCATCCTGCACGACCCGGACCCCGCCGCCCTTGCCGCGGCCACCGGCATGCACCTGCGCCTTGACCACCCGCGCCGGTGAGTCCGCCAGGCCCGCCGTCGCAGCAGCCGTGTCCGCAGCATCTTTTAGCAATACGCCGGCGGGTACCGGAATGCCGTACTTCGAGAACAGTTGCTTGGCCTGATGTTCGTGTAAATGCATGGCGCGAGTGTGGCAAAAATGGGAGTCCCGAAGCAAGTCATTCATTCGATGCCGCAACTACCACGTGATTAGGGCCTGTTAACACTTCTATGATCGATCATAGAAATGTTAACAGGCCCTGGGGTAGTATTGGCCCACCATGAAACCGGACTGTCGCCCAAAGCGAATCCCGCGGACCACAGTTACGCCCCGGACACAACACCGATGCCGTTACGTTCGCTTGTCATACTGATCGCCGTCGCCCTGGTCATCTACGCGGTCAGGCGCCTGTGGCAATCTTCCCGCCCGGCCGGCAGGCGCGGACAAAAATCCGCGCGCATGGTGCAGTGCGCACATTGCGGCGTGTATATCCCGGAACACGAGGCGCTGCCCCGTGGCGGCCGCTTCTATTGCTCTGCTGACCATCTGAATGACGACACAGGTGCGAAAGGCCGGGAAAACTCTGATTAATCCGTCATTGCGACGACTACAGGGATGTAGGAGGTAGATAATGCAGGAGCAATTATCGAGGAACAAAGTGACGAAGCAATCTCCAGGCAGCTGATTCACAATCATGAGATTGCCACGCTGCGCTCGCAATGACGAGGACATAGTAATGAGTCAGAGGCTCCCGAGTCTTTCCTCTCCGGGACAGGAACCAGTCCAATCCGACAACCGCCGGCAATGACCGCAAGCGACGCAGACAGCTTTCCGGACCTGCAGGAGCGTGATGCCCTGACGTGGAAGCCGCTGCGCCTGCTGACCTTCTACCGCCTGATCCTGGCAGGTCTGCTGACCACCCTGTTCTTCAGCATTCCTGACAGCACATCGCTGGGCATCCAGTATCCGGGGGTCTATGCGTTCGGCTGTATCGGCTACCTGGCTTTTGGCCTGCTGGCCGGGTTCACCGCCCGCCTGCGCCATCCCGGCTATGAATTGCAGGCGACCACCCAGGTCCTGGTTGATATCGTCGCGGTTACACTGCTGATGTTCGCCAGCAACGGCCCGGCAAGCGGGCTCGGCATCCTGCTGCTGATCAGTGTTGCAGCGGGCAGCATCCTGATGCCGGGCCGCATGGCCTTCCTGTTCGCCGCAGTGGCCACCATGGCAGTCATCGGCGAACAGCTCTACAGCACCTTGCTGGATGCCGCACCACGAACCACCAACTATACCCAGAGCGGACTGCTGGGAATCGCCCTGTTTGCAACTGCCGGGCTGACCTACCTGCTGGTGCGGCGCATTCATGAAAGCGAGGCGCTCGCGCGGCGCCGCGGTATCGACCTTGCGAACCTGGCAAAACTCAATGCGCTGATCGTGCAGCGCCTGCAGGCCGGCATCATCGTCACCGATCACGAGAACCACGTCCGCCTGATAAACGAAACCGCGCGCAAGCTGCTGGGCACCCCCGCACCCGGGGAAAACCAGCCGCTGGCGACCCTGTCGCCGGCCCTGCAGGAACAACTGCAATCGTGGCGCCAGCACCCGGACAGTGAACCCGTCCTGCTGGAGAATGTATCGGAAGCCACGCACCTGTTGCCGCACTTCACCCCGCTCGATACCGCCGACGGACCGGGTTCGCTGATATTCCTGGAAGACACGGCCAGCATGGCGAAGCAGGCACAGCAAATGAAGCTGGCATCACTCGGGCGCCTGACGGCGAGCATCGCCCACGAAATTCGCAACCCGCTGGGCGCCATCAGTCACGCCACCCAGCTGCTGAACGAGTCGGACGAACTCAATGACGGCGACCACAGGCTGGTCACGATCATCGGCGACCATACGCGCCGGGTGAATGCCGTTGTTGAAAACGTCCTGCAATTATCGCGGCCGGGCGCTTCCCTGCCGCAGCAGATCCGCCTGCAGGACTGGCTGCGACAGTTCGTCGATGAATTTTCCCACAGTGGCGTCTGTCGGCCGGAACAGATCGAATCTGCCGTGACAACCCCGGACCTGGAGGTCTATATCGACCCCAGCCTGCTGCACCAGGTGGTCTGGAACCTGTGCCTGAACGCGGTCAACCATGCCCGGCGTGACGGCACTGACCTGAACATTTACCTGGAGGGAGACCGCCCGGGTTCCGCAGCGGCGGTCCGTCTTGATATCATAGACAACGGACCGGGAATTCAAGCCGACATGACAGACAAGATATTTGAACCTTTCTTCACCACCCGCAGCAACGGCACAGGTCTCGGGCTGTATATCTCCCGTGAGATCTGCGAGAGCAACCAGGCACGACTGGAGTACCTTCCGGCAGCCGGTGGCGGCAGCTGTTTCCGCATCCATTTCCCCCGGGTCGACGGCCTGTCTGCGCCGCTGTCCGGGTAATGCCGGCAGCCTGAACCCATGAGCCTGCATCTGGCACTGGTCGTCGATGATGAACCCGATATCCGGGAGTTGCTCGAGCTGACGCTCGGGCGCATGAACATCGACACCCGCAGCGCCGCCACCCTGCAGCAGGCGATCGACCTGCTACCGACGGAACATTTTGATGTCTGCCTCACCGACATGCGGCTCCCGGACGGCAACGGCATCGACCTCGTCAGGCATATCCAGCAGCATGAACTGAACATCCCGGTAGCGGTCATCACGGCCTACGGCAACATGGAAACCGCGGTAGAGGCCCTCAAGGCCGGCGCCTTTGATTTTGTTTCCAAGCCGGTGGACCTGAACGTCCTGCGCAACCTGATCAACAGCGTCCTGAAACTGACAGACGACTATCACCAGCGGGACCGGCGCAGCCGCGATACCCTGCTGGGTGACTCGGAGGCGATGTGCACAATCCGCTCGACCATCGAGAAACTGTCGCGCAGCCAGGCCCCCATCTATATCAGCGGCGAATCGGGAACCGGCAAGGAACTGGTCGCCAGGCTGATTCACAGCAAGGGCCCCAGCGCGTGACCGGGCTCTTCGTACCCGTCAACTGCGGCGCGATTCCTTCCGAGCTGATGGAGAGCGAATTCTTTGGTCACATCAAGGGCAGCTTCACCGGTGCGGTCAGCGACAAGGACGGGCTGTTCCAGGTCGCCGAAGGCGGCACCCTGTTCCTTGACGAGGTCGCCGAACTGCCGCTGCACATGCAGGTCAAGCTGCTGCGCAGCATCCAGGAAAAGGCTGTCAGGCCAATCGGCGCCCGGCAGGAAATCCCGACCGACGTGCGCATCCTGTCGGCAACCCACAAGGACCTCGGCAAGCTGGTGGAAAGCGGGCACTTCCGCCAGGACCTTTACTACCGCCTCAACGTCATCCAGCTGCAGGTCCCGCCATTGCGCGAGCGTGCCGGGGACATCCCGATGCTGACGCAGCATTGCCTGAAAAAGCTGGCCATCCAGAATAACCAGGCCGGTCTGGTACTGGCAGATGATGCCATGCAGGCCCTGTGCGGGTATGCCTTCCCGGGCAACGTACGGGAACTGGAGAATATCCTGGAACGCGCCACCACCCTGTGCGAGGCCGGCACCATCAACCGTGACGACCTGCAACTGCCCGCAGCGACGCAGGACCCACGGCGCACTGCCCAGGAGAGACGCACCGGAGATCGACGCCGGGCATGTTTCGCTGGATACCTACATGGACACGATCGAGAAGGATGTCCTGATCAAGGCACTGGAACAGACCCGCTATAACAAGACCGCCGCAGCCAGGCTGCTGGGTATCACCTTTCGTGCCCTGCGTTATCGCCTGAAGAAACTCGGCCTCGAGTAGGCGCTGCTGCAAACACCGCGCCGGATCGAGGTCACAAAGTGACGCTGAGCGTCACATTCTGACGTTTACTGTGACCCGCGTCGCAAAATCCCGTCCAGCGACAGCCTGTCGTGCTCAGGCACACCCGGCAAGAGTGCCAGCCGGCCACAATATTTTAATTCATCTGATTGTTTTATATATCTTTTATTTTACACCTCCCGGCGCTCCTGATCGCAATCCATGCAAAAGACAAAAGTTGGCACGGATTCTGTATTACTACATGGCAGCCAAAGAATCCGGGCCAGCGCCCGATAGCAAAGGCTGAACAAGGAAGCTCGGTGTCGGGCTACCACACGGATGTCAACCAGTCGTTTACAAACTGTTTATACACCAAAGAGGGAAACACCATGAAACTGCAAAAAGGTTTTACACTGATCGAACTGATGATCGTGATCGCAATTATCGGCATTCTGGCCGCTATCGCGATCCCGGCCTACCAGGACTACACCATTCGTTCCAAGGTCTCTGAAGGTCTGAACATGGCCGGTGCCGCCAAGCTGGCCGTCGCCGAGACCTTTGACAGCGAGGGCGGGTTCATGAACAGCAATGCGAGCTACGGCCTGCCGGCCGCGGCCAGCATCTCGGCCACCTACGTGTCCGCGATCGATGCTGACGGCTCTGCAACTGGCGGCGATGGCATCATCGTGATCACCTACAAGGAAATCGCTGCCGGCAAGGTCGACAGCGGCGACCAGGTCTCCCTGGAGCCGGATACGTCCCAGCCGGGTGCCATGGCCTGGACCTGCACCAGCAACATTGCGGGCACCATCATCGACCCGCGCTTCCTGCCGTCCAACTGCCGTAACTAAGCAGCACACTGCCTGAAGCAAGAGAAACGCCCCGGCAACGGGGCGTTTTTTTTCGTCTACCCCACCACGCTGCGACCGAAGTATGGTAAAAGTGTGCGCTGGCGCGAGCCGACCGCCGCTGCCCGTACCCGCATCATGATAACGCCTGCCTTGAACAGACATCGCAAATCAAAATGAGTCACCCGTTATCACGGCACAAGGATATCTGGGGATTCATCCTGGTCAGCCTGCTGACCATCTGCGTCTACTTCCCCGGCCTGTCCGGCGATTACATGTTCGACGACCGTGCCAACCTGTTGCAGAACCGGCAACTGGGCTTCGAAACGCTCGACCTGGAATCACTGCAAAACGCCGCATTTTCCTCCGGCTCCGGTGTGCTGCGACGCCCGGTCAGCATGGCAAGTTTTGCATTGAACCGCTATTTCTTCGGTATCGCCCCCTATTCCCACAAGGTCAGTCAATCTCGGCATCCACCTGCTCACCGGAGCCGCCCTGCTGTTGCTGGGGCGGATGCTGCTGCAGAGCTACCGGCAATATCGCGCCCCGGAACTGTCGGACCGTATCGTTACCTGGCTGCCGCTGGTTGTCGCGAGCCTCTGGCTGGTGCACCCCCTGAACCTCACCTCGGTGCTGTACATCGTGCAGCGCATGACGAGCCTTGCGGCGCTGTTTACCGTCTGCGGGCTGCTTCTCTATGTCATGGGCAGGCGCCGCATGCTGGCCGGACAACATGGCCTGTCACACATACTGGCGGGGCTGCTGGTGTGCGGCGGCCTGGCCGTATTCAGCAAGGAAAACGGGGTCCTGCTGCCGCTGTACATGCTGGTGCTGGAAGTGGCCCTGTTCCGGTTCCGCGCCGGCAACGGGCGTTTCGATACCACCATCGGCGGTTTTTTTCTGCTGATCGTGGTGATACCCGCGGCAGTCGTCACTTTCTACCTGGCTACCCACGCGGATATCTACCTGAACTACGATGGTCGCAACTTCAACCTGCAGGAGCGCCTGCTGACACAGGGGCGGGTGCTGCTGTTCTACCTGCAGATGATCGTGATGCCCTCGATCCAGGAACTGGGGCTGTATCACGACGACATACCGATATCGCATGGGCTGCTGGAACCTCCGGCCACGCTGTATGCGCTCATGGCGATTGCCGGGATGCTGCTGGCCGCCCTGGCCCTGCTGGGCAAGCGGCCGCTTGTCAGCCTCGGCATTCTCTGGTTCTTCGCCGGACACGCAATGGAATCGAGCGTTATTCCACTGGAAATGGCGCACGAGCACCGCAACTACCTGGCCGACTATGGCATCCTGCTGGCCCTTGGCAGCGCCATCGCCGAGGCGCCCCTGCGCCGCCTGGGACCGTTACTGAACACCGCCCTGCCTGCCCTGTTTCTGGTTATGTTTGCCTACACGACCTGGCTGCGCAGCGAGCAATGGTCCGACAATATCAACCACGCAGTCTACGAGGCCCGGCATCATCCGGAATCATTTCGTTCCGTGTTTGCCGCCGGACGCATCCATGCCAGGCTGGCACTGAACGGGAACAGCGAGAGCGAAGCCAGGGCATTTGAACTGCTGGAACGCGCGAGGACCCTCGACAAGACCGACATCATGTCCGACGTTACCCTGATCAAGCTCAGCAACCTGACCGGCAGACCGGTTGACCCGGACAGGTACGAGGATGTCATTCAGAAGCTGGCGAACTACCCGCTCTCGACTTCTGATATCAGCAGCCTGAAGGTACTGGCAGAATGTGCGGGCGACAGCTGCGACATTCCGGAGGCAACCGTGGATGCCATTTTTCAGGAGGCCCTGCGCACGGAACATCCGCAGGTTCTGACCATCTACGGATTTTACCGCATCAACAAGCGCGGCGACTTCAGCAGCGGACTGACCCTGTTCGAGCGCGCCCTGGAACTCGACCCGCGCGAGAACCAGCGCTGGATGAACCTGATCAACCTGCTGACGGTCATGCAGCGCTTCGAGGAAGCGGAGCACAAACTGGAGCAGTTCAGGGTAGCGGACACTCATCGCAACAACACCCGGGACTATCGCACCCTGAGACAGGATCTCGACTCGGTTCGGGAGCAGTACAAAAGCCTGGCGCAGCCGGGTGAAACAGGAAACAGTTAACCTATGACAACAGATATCAGCATCATCCTGCCCGCGAAAAACGAGGCCGAAGGCTTAAGCAGGGTCCTGCCGGAATTGTGCAGTGAATTCCCCGAAGCGGAAATCATCGTCGTCAACGACGGCTCGACGGACAACACCCTGGAAATCTGCGAAGCCAACAAGATCAAGGTGATTTCACATGTCTACCCCATGGGAAACGGGGCTGCAATCAAGACCGGTGCCAGAAATGCAGACGGCAGTATCCTGGTGTTCATGGACGCGGACGGACAGCACACGCCCGGCCGACATCAACCGACTGCTGGAGAAAATCGATGCCGGCTATGACATGGTGGTCGGCGCGCGACAAATGGACACCCACGCATCCCTGGCCCGGCGCATCGGCAACACGATCTACAACAAACTTGCATCCTGGATGACCGGCTACCCGATCAAGGATTTGACGTCCGGCTTCCGCGCGGCACGGGCGCGCCACTTCAGGAAGTTCCTGTATCTGCTGCCCAACAAGTTCTCCTACCCGACGACCAGCACCATGGCGTTCTTCAGGTCGGGCCTGCCGGTTGGCTATGTCCCTATCAAGGCGATGAACAGATCGGGGGAACGCAAGAGCCACATACGGCTATTTCATGACGGTATCCGCTTCCTGGTTATCATTATCAAGATCGGCGCCCTCTTTTCACCGATGCGTTTTTTCTTGCCAATCAGCGCACTACTGATGACAGCCGGGCTGACCTACTACGGCTACACATACATCAACTGGGGGCGACTAACAAATATGAGCACGATCCTGTTCCTGTCCTCTCTTTTTACACTACTGATCGGCATCGTATCCGAGCAGATCTCCGCCCTGCACTACAAGGACATCGTTGAAACCAGACGCCGCACCAACCGATAACAAGTTGATTCATCAGTGTGTCACATGGACCTAACCAGCATATACCCCGATGCTCTTTTGTATACAGAAACACACAAAACAACAGAACCATTACACCTCTGGTACTAGCCAGAGTGGATGACATCTGTAAACGTATTACCCACGGCGTAACGTGGGTCACCCTGGGCAAGGGACTACTGTTGCTGGTCGGCATTGCAACTAATGCATTAATAACCCGACTGCTGCCACCAGCAGATGTTGGCACCTGGTTCCTTCTGTTCAGTATTATCTCGGTCATTGCACTGGTTTCACAAGCAGGCTTTAACCAGGCCATAATACGACTTGTTGCTGAAGCAAAGTCGGCGGAGACCACCTACAGTGTCCGTGGCGTCATCAGCACCTCATTTTTACTGGTAACAGTGTCGACACTCATTACCGCTGCACTTTTTGCCGGCGGCATCGGCACATGGATTAGCCGCAAGCTATTTCAGCTAACGCTCACCGACACCCTCCTCATACTCACCACCATCTGGCTGGTACTGCTTGTCTTTCGCAACCTTATTGCCGAAACATTCAGGGGGCTATCTGACTTCAAACATGCCACCCTGTTCGAGGGGCTACTGGACGGCCTGTTATTTTCTCTCCTGCTGGGCAGTCTTTATGTGCTGTATGGCACCAGCACCTTACAGCAGGTATTCATCCTTGCAGTTGCTGCTTGTGGATTCGCGACGTTTACGGCCGCCTGGATACTTGGCAGACAACTTCGCAAGTTCCCGCCTGCTGCCCAAACTCCGCTGAAGGCCGTTTTCAGCACCGCCTGGCCCCTGTGGGTGACCGGCATCACGATCTTCGTGCTTGGCAAGGCCGATATCTGGATACTGGGCATGTTTCGCAATCTGGAGGAAGTCGGTATTTATGGCGCGGTCAGCCGGCTGGCCATGCTCATCACCTTTACACTACAGATTGCCAATGCGGTGTCACCACCACTGATTGCAGAGATGAATGCCCGGGGCAACCTTCAAAAGCTGGAGAAAACCCTGCGGTCGATCGCTACGCTGAGCACGTTACCGGCTCTTGCCGCCTTGATCATCTTCATCGCCTGGCCTGGTACTTTGCTTGGCATCCTGTATGGGGAATACTACAGGAATGGAGCCGTCGTGCTGGTAATTCTGGGCTCAGGACATCTGGTCAATGTTGCGTTCGGCTCTTGCGGGTACACACTAATGATGACTGGTCATCAAGTACACATGATGATCATTAGCCTGTTTAGCGGGACAGTATCCATCCTGATGGCTTACCTGCTTGCCCCGGAATTCGGTGGGCCAGGCGTTGCCGCCAGCGTATCTGCAGGACTTGTGATGCAAAATATTCTGATGCTCACCACGGTAAGAAAACTTGTGGGAATCTGGACGCATGCAGATCCGAGAATACTGTGGACCTTCAGACGTACTGGCAAAAAAGGCGCCTGACAGCCCTTTTATTATCAGCTTAAGGAGATAAAATGTCTGCCAGACACTATCTGGAAACTGATATTTCAAAGAACAGGGGTAAGTACGGTCATGGGAATTAAGCAGTGTGAAATACTTGAGTTGCCACGAATCAATGATCCACGCGGAAACCTCACATTCATTGAAGGAGGCAATCACGTCCCGTTCAATATCGCCCGAACATACTATTTGTATGACGTACCCGGTGGTGCGGAACGAGGCGGTCATGGTCACAAGGAACTTTCCCAGTTCATCATTGCCATGTCCGGAAGTTTCGACGTGCACCTGGACGACGGGCAAGACAAGGTGAGCTATCATCTTAACCGGTCGTATTATGGATTGTATGTACCACCGATGATCTGGCGCGAAATCGACAATTTCTCATCGGGTTCTGTCTGCCTGGTATTGGCTTCAACCAAATATGAAGAGTCAGACTATTACCGTAACTACGAAGACTTCGTTCAAGCCACCAGGGTATTGCGAGAAAGAACTTGAATATCACGTTTCTTGATCTGCAACGACTGCACCAGGATATCCAGCAGGAACTGGATGCCGCCTGGTACCGTGTATGTAAAGCCGGACAATTCATCCTGGGTGACGAAGTTGCAGCTTTCGAGGCAGAGTTTGCAGCATACTGCGGGGCAAAGCATGCCATCGGCACCGGAAACGGCCTTGATGCATTATCACTGACACTCAGAGCCATGAATATCGGCGCGGGCGATGAAGTACTAATCCCTGCGCATACTTTCATTGCAACCGCCATGGCCGTCAGTGCAGTCGGCGCCACACCGGTGACAGTCGATGTATGCGATAACACCGGCAATATAGACACAAGACAACTTGAATCTTCCCTAACACCAGCAACACGGGGAATTATTGCTGTCCACCTCTATGGACAACCTGCTGACATGGACCCAATCTGCGCCTTTGCAGCATCTCATTCGCTACGCGTCATTGAGGACGCGGCACAGGCGCACGGTGCATCCTACAAAAAAAGACATACCGGCACCCTGGCTGATGCAGCCTGTTTTAGTTTCTACCCGGCCAAGAACCTTGGTGCATTGGGTGATGGTGGCGCGATTGTTACTGACAATACCGACCTGGCTAACCAGCTACGCATGTTGCGGAACTACGGCAGCCGGCACAAATATCACCATGAGATACTGGGCACCAACAGCCGCCTTGATGAACTCCAGGCCGCCATACTGAGGGTGAAGCTGGCGCACCTCGACACATGGAACGAATCACGGCAGCAGGTTGCGGCAGCGTACAGCAAGGGGCTTTCTGACATCGCTGGTTTGCGAATACCCATGGTGCCCGAATGGGCCAGGCCGGCCTGGCATCTCTACGTGCTCCGTCATCCACGTCGAGATGACTTGCTAAGGCTTTTGAAAGAACGCGGCATTGACTGCCAGATTCATTACCCGTTCGCCATTCACCAGTCGCAGGCCTACTCACAAACATCACTTGCACGATCCAGCCACCCCTATAGTGAAAACTGGTCCCGTTACTGCTTCAGTCTGCCGATAGCTCCCTACCTGTCAGATAGCGAAGTTGCATACGTGATCGACTCCGTCCTTGCTGCTGTTTCCAGCCTTTCCAGCGAGACGGAGATCAGCCTGGCACACAACCGCGATGATTGAAGTATCGCGCTACACTTCACACGACAAGGAGCGATGGAATAACTTTGTCAGAGGTGCCAGAAACGGGAACTTTATGTTCCAGCGTGAATACATGGAGTACCACGCAGACCGTTTCGATGACCACTCCCTGATATTCGAGAACAAAGGAAAGCTGATTGCAATACTACCCGCCAACCTTACAAACCAGACTCTCCACAGCCATAGTGGACTGACCTTCGGCGGCATCATTTCAGGGCCGGACATGACAACACCGAAAATGCTGGATGTCTTCGCAACCATGAAGGCCTGCTGCAGGGAAGCCGGCATCAGCAAACTCTCATACAAAGCTATTCCACATATATACCACAATTCCCCGACTGAAGAGGACCTGTATGCACTGACTGCAAACGGGGCAAGACTTGTACGCCGTGACGTCTCGGCAACACTCGACCAGGAGAACAGGTTCAAATACTCAAAAGGAACACAATGGAACCTCAGAAAGGCTCATCGAGAAATACTCTCAATAAATGAGAACAAGGATTATTCGCGGTTCTGGGACTTGCTTAACATGGTGCTCGCTGAAAAACATGGCGCACAATCCGTACACACCCTTGATGAAATACAACATCTGGCAAAATCATTTCCCCGGAATATCCGCTTGCTCGAAGTCATTGACTCTACGAACAACCTGCTAGCCGGAACCGTGCTTTACATCAATAATGAGACTGTTCATACCCAGTATCTTGCGAATTCAGATGCCGGCAGAACAATTGGCGCCCTTGATTTCCTGATTGATAGCCTGATCGAAGAGTTCAGGGACACACGCTATTTTGATTTTGGCATTTCCACCGTTGACCAGGGGAAGGTACTGAATGAAGGACTCTGCATATACAAGGAAGGTTTTGGGGCACGCGCCCTTGTCCATGACTTTTATGAACTGGATCTGAAATGAAACCGGGATTACCTAACAATTTTATTCTTAACGGCTTTGACCGTTCCGGTTCGTCTGCGATATCCCGCGTACTGGCAACACACCCCGACATTGAGATCATCATGCAGCCATTCAACAGTGGCAGTATCAGGGAAAAGCTGTATCAGATCATTGATGAGTCCAATGCCTCTGACGCAGACATCGAATTTTTCAGAAAACTGGAACATGGCGCACTGGAACTCTCGTACATCAAGTCAAAATGGCATAATCAATACTCAAGCGTCCCGGACTTCGTAGCAGGCAAACTGCACCTAATCAAGACGACACAAAACCACCTTACGATCTCATGGGTAAGGCAAGAGTTCCCCGGGATCGAGAACTGGGGTATATGGCGAGACCCGCTGGAAATTCTTGCTTCACTGCTCAGAAATGACTTTCACACCGCATGGTATGCCGATGCATCTGCAGTCCTGGAAAATACGGTAAGGAATAGTGATCTACTTGCCGGAAAGTTTGCACGTTTTATACCTGGTTTAACGAATCAAGTACGTCAAATGGCCTTTAATATCGCAGCAAGAAGCTGGTATTACTTTTACCACCTGGAGCCTGGAAAAACATTGTATTACCAGGATTTCTCCCGGGACTGCAATCTTGCACTTCTCCCGGTGCTGGAATATTTTGAGCTGGCTCCCTTCACTTTCGAAACGACAACAGAGAATGACCTTAATATCACCGGCAAACAGTTTGCACCAGGCTCCAGCCACCTGGACTGTATCCCGCCAGAGGACCGCGATTTTTGCGAGCAGCTGTTTCAGCCATTGCATGAAGTCGTTGACAGACCGAAACCGTCATGACGCACGCGAAAAATTTCCCGCTCATCTCAGTCAGGATCCCGGCGTACAATCATGAACAGTTTGTATGCACAGCACTTGACAGTGTACGGAAACAGACCTATCCAAACCTGGAAATAGTCATCATTGATGATGGCTCAACTGATACAACCGCAGCCAGGATAGAAGAGTGGATCAACAGGTATGGCACGGAAATAAAGGTGATATACAAATCAAGGAGTAATCGCGGCATCTCTGCAACCCTGAACGAACTCATAGCGCTTTCAAATGGTGAATATCTGGTTGGACTGGCAAGTGACGACTGCCTTCTGCCCGACAGCATCGAAGTCAGATACGACTACCTTTTGCGAAACAGCGAAAAGATGGCCGTACTCGGTGATTCAAGTGTAATCGATGCGCAGGGCAATCTACTTTACGAAAGTGGCCTGGCAGACCTGCATACCGCAAACAAGGCGCATTACCTTAGTGACAAGGGAATCAAGAAAGAGATCATCCAGAACTGGTCGGTACCAGGCAGCGCGATAATGGTGAACCGCACATTGCATGACAGAATTAAATTTGACGAACGCCTTCAATTTGAAGACCGTGATTTCTATCTGAAGATGGTTGCAGATAATTTACTGGGATTTGTTGATCACAAGGTATCCTGTTACAGGGTACACGGGAACAACACATGTATGGCCGAGCACAGCAAGCTGGTCAACTCGAAAAACAAGATCAGGACGCTACTCTGGAATGTCAACAGGTTTTCATGGAATGACCGCATATTGTTTATCAAGCCAATCATAAGTTCCATACTGGGCGTAATAGTGTACTCAACCGCCTACAACCTGAAGAAAATATTTCTGCAACAAAGCTGACTCGTCATTATCACTAAAATCACACACATCATAACCACGCATATTCAAGCCACATATCAATGTTTACCGATGAAGTCGCGGCCATTGTCGTATCATACGATCCCACTCCGGAAGTATTCAGGCAACTCATTCTGTCTCTTGAAAGGCAATGCCACACAGTCGTCATAGACAATGGATCTTCCGCAGAATGCGTGCAATTCCTGGAGAGCATGCTTGATGGTCATAAATATATTGATCTACTGCCATCCCCTGCCAACATGGGGATCGCACACGCCCAAAACACTGCAATCAAACATGCATTCAAGAAGCACCCATCTGTAAGCAAGATCCTGTTACTGGACCATGACAGTATCCCTTCCGACAATATGGTTGAATCCTTGGTGCAAACATTCGCATCACTGGAGAACAAGGGGCATCGTATAGGGGCTATCGGTCCTGTTCTCTATGATCCACGCGATAACGAACTGCTCAAATTACATAAAATAAGGTTGTTCTACGTGGGGAAGATCAAGCCCGAGCACATTGATCAGAAACAACCGGTCGTAGAAGTAGATGGCCTCAACAGTTCGGGCACACTGATTTCGGCAGATGCATACCGTGCTACAGGCGCGTTCGACGAAGATCTATTCATCGACCACGTAGAGACTGACTGGTGCTTCAGAGCGAAGGCAGCTGGTTACAGCTTATTCGCAACTACTGCGGTCCGGCTAACTCACTTGATGGGTGATGATGTTTGCTATTACTGGTTCTTCGGCAGAAAAAGAATGCCATACCGGTCTCCTTTCAGGCATTATTACATTGTTCGTAATAGTATCCTCTTGCAGAAACGAAGTTACGTTCCTGCGGCATGGAAGATTTCCAACCTGCTTAAACTGTTTTTTACCTACCTTTATTTCGGATGCTATTTCAATGACAGAAAAGCACAGCGTCAGCAGATCAATCATGGCATCAGGGATGGCATGAAAAATATCACCGGGAAATCCAGACATAAGATTCAGGAGCAATCATCTTGAGCAGAGGTTATCAATATGATTTCTCGGTTAACAGCCCCTATGTCTACGACGTCGAAAACCGGGAGCGCAAGGCCCGCACCATGATCGCGGTACTGGCCGATTATCTGCCTGAACCCCTGGACCACTATGACCTTCTGAATGTCGGCGGTTCTGCTGGCATCATTGACAACTATCTGGCAGATCATTTCCACCGAGTCGTCGGCATCGACATCGACGAGCCGGCGATCAGCCATGCACAAGCAACCTTTCATCGGGACAACCTCGAGTTCAGGCTGGCCGATGCCCTCAACCTGCCATTTGCGGACAACAGCTTTGACGTAGTGGTCTGCTCCCATGTCTATGAGCATGTGCCGGACCCATATAAAATGTTCAGCGAGATCAGGAGGGTTCTGAAGCATCATGGAATCTGCTATTTCTCTGCCGGCAATCGCCTTATGTGGAATGAGCCGCATTACAATCTTCCGCTGCTGTCGGTGCTACCTCGGCCCCTGGCTCATATCTATATCCGACTCGCCGGCAAGGCACGCCATTACCATGAGAAGCACCTCAGCTACTGGGGCCTGAAAAGGCTGGTAAAGGACTTCACCTGCACGGACTACACGCTCAGACTTGTGACGGAGCCGGGCAAATACTTCACTGACTACATGGTATCTCCCGGCAGTTTCAAGGCCAGGGTTGCCACTTCAGTCCTCAAGCTTGCTTACTGGGCATGCCCAGGCTACATCTGGGTACTGCAGAAGCAGTAGTGCAACTGTTGCACACCTACCTAACCATTGATCAGGTACAACAACCCTGCCAGCTGGCCGCAGTTCGATATTACGCAAAATGAATATCCTGTTCATATCCAGAGCTTATCCGCCGGTCATCGGGGGGATCGAGAAGCAGAACTACGAGATCGGCAAGGCGCTCGCTGCTATCACCAGGACCGACATTATTGCCAACACCGGAGGAAAATGGCTGCTGCCTGTATTCCTTCCGTACGCACTGCTCAGGGCCCTGCTCAGCATCCGCAAGTATGACGTGGTGCTGCTCGGAGACGGGGTGCTCGGCATCCTCGGCTATCTGCTGAAAAGCATCTCCCCAAGACCGGTAGCCTGTATCGTGCATGGCCTGGACCTGACCTACCGAAACCCGCTTTATCAGAAACTGTGGATTAACGTCTTTTTGCCACGCCTGGACAAACTGGTCGCCGTTGGCAACGCCACCATCCTCCAGGGTACATTACGCGGCTTGCCCGCATCGAAATTTATCTTCATACCCAATGGAGTAGCAGCCCCGACAACCCTGGCGCCCTACTCACGTCACGACCTGGAGGCATTCCTCAACAGAAAAGTGTCCGGCCCAGTTATCCTTACGCTAGGACGGCTGGTGCAGCGTAAAGGCGTTACCTGGTTCATAGAGAATGTCGTCAGCCGGCTGGATGCAGACATCACCTACATCATCGCCGGCGAAGGTCGGGAACAGCCGGCAATCCTGACTGCAATTCGTGCAAACAACCTCCAGAATCGCGTACTGTATGTTGGCGGCGTCTCCGACAGGGATAAGGAACTGTTATTCTGCACAGCTGATATCTTTGTCCAGCCTAATATTGAAGTGGCCGGGGATATGGAGGGGTTTGGACTGGTCGTGCTGGAGGCAGCCATGCACGGTCTGGTGGTAATCGCTTCTGATATCGAAGGTTTGAAAGATGCGATCCACGACGGCCAGAACGGATTTCTGGTAGCAGCGGGCGATGCTGATGCATACAGGCGGAAAATCCAGGATGTCCTGCAAAATCCTGAGGAGAAAGAAGCCTTTGGCAGACGGGCAAGAGATTACGTCAGCAAAAACCACACCTGGCCACTGATCGCCAGAAAATATCTGGATGTCATGAGAAGCATGAGACGCGAGCGGAAGAGATAATTGTCATCACCTGTCCGCGTCTCCCCGACAGCGAGAATCTCCGGGTTTTTCAGGCAACTCGCCATCTGGATTGCCAGCCCGATAAATTTTTTACGAATATCAGAAATGTCCTTGAAAGAACAGGTTGTTAAAGAATACCCGGTCGGGGACGAAACAAAGTTAGCTGAACTGTCCTACAATATGCGCCGCAACTCACAATTTCAGTCAGTCAGTGACAGGAGTTTTCACTCATAACTGATTGACAAAACGTGTAATTACTGTAATTTCAGCAGGATGCGACCATGTCCGTATTTTTGAAAATCTGGAAACCTGACCGGGTTCACAGAGTTAACGATTACTAAACCAAAATATTACAAGTTATGGCCACCACCAATCCAACAGTACACCTCAGCGGTCTGGCGCGCAGATTGGTCATGGATGGCCTGATTGGCGAGACGGAAGCCATCAATGCACACGAAACGGCACTCAAAAAGCGCGTGCATTTCGTCACCCATCTGGTCGAAAACAAGATTCTCAATAGCAGCGATATTGCATGGTCCGGCTCGCAGGAGTTTGGCGTACCCCTGATTGACCTGAAGTCCATGGACATGGAAACCGCGCCGGTCAAGACGGTCAGTGAAAAACTGATCCAGCAGCATAATGCCCTGCCGCTATTCAAACGCGGCAACCGGCTGTATATCGCGGTATCCGACCCAACCAACCTCGGCGCCATTGACGAATTCAAGTTCCACACCGGCATCAACACCGAGGCCATCCTGGTTGAAGAGGCACAGCTGCGCAAGGCGATTGAAACGGCACTTGAGGCGCTTGACACCACCATGTCGGCACTCATGGATGCCGACCTCGATAATCTTGATATCGGGGCAAGCGATGATGTCAGCAAGGACGGTGACGTCAGCGAATCCGATATCGACGACACTCCGGTCGTTCGCTTTGTCAACAAGGTGCTGCTGGACGCCATCAACTCCGGGGCCTCGGACATCCACCTGGAACCCTATGAGAAGGAATTTCGTGTCCGTTTCAGGCAGGACGGCGTGCTCCATGAAATCACGTCTCCGCCACGGTCGCTGGCCATGCGCATCATTGCACGCCTCAAGGTAATGAGCCGCATGAATATCGCAGAGCGGCGCGTCCCCCAGGACGGCCGTATCAAGATGAACCTGTCGCGCAACCGATCCATTGACTTTCGTGTCAACACTCTGCCAACCCTTTACGGTGAAAAGGTGGTGCTGCGTATTCTCGACGGGGGCGCGGCAACGATTGGCATTGACATGCTGGGCTTTGAGCCAGAGCAGAAAGAACTCTTTATCAAGGCAATCAACAAACCCTATGGCATGGTGCTGGTCACTGGCCCGACCGGTAGCGGCAAGACCGTTTCGCTCTACACCGGCCTTAGCATGCTGAATACCCCGGACCGGAACATTTCCACCTGCGAGGATCCTGTTGAAATCAACATGATGGGGGTCAACCAGGTCAACGTAAACAACAAGGCAGGTCTCGATTTCTCGGTCGCACTGCGCGCCTTCCTGCGCCAGGATCCGGATATCATCATGGTTGGCGAGATTCGCGACCTGGAGACGGCGGAAATCGCCGTGAAGGCGGCACAGACCGGCCACCTGGTACTATCGACCCTGCATACCAATGACGCGCCCCAGACACTGTCGCGCCTCGCGAACATGGGTGTGCCGCCCTACAACATTGCATCAGCCGTTCACCTGATCATGGCACAGCGACTGGCAAGGCGTCTCTGCAACAAGTGCAAGAAAGAACTCGACATCCCGGAAGATGCGCTGATAAGTGCCGGATTCAGGGAAAACCAGGTCAAGGGACTCAAGATCTTTGGCCCCGTCGGATGCGACAGCTGCACCGGCGGCTATAAGGGCCGGACCGGCATCTACCAGGTCATGCCGGTATCAGAAGAAATGGGGCGCCTGATCATGGAAGGCGGCAACTCCATGCAACTAGAGGAACAGGCCCGCAGGGAAGGCGTTGCGGATCTCAGGGAATCGGGGCTGAAGAAAGTCGCAGCGGGACTCATCAGTCTGGAAGAAGTGGATCGCGTTACCAAGGACTAAATCATGGCGGAAAAAGCACTCAAGCAACCGGAAGTCTTCATCTGGACGGGTACCGACAAGCGCGGCGTCCGCGTCAAGGGCCAGACACGTGGCTCCAACCCCACGCTGATCAAGGCTGACTTGCGCAAGCAGGGCATCAAGCCCCTGAAGGTCAAGAAGCAAAGCGTTCTTTTCAAGAAAACCGCCAAAAAGAAGATCATCCCGAAAGATATCGCTGTCTTCTTCCGCCAGCTGGCCACCATGATGTCAGCAGGCGTGCCGCTGGTACAGGCCTTCGAGATTATCGGGCGCGGCCACGAAAACGAAGGCATGCGGGATCTTATCCTCAAGATCAAGGCGGAGGTCGAATCAGGCACCAGCCTGTCGGAATCCCTGGCCAAGCATCCGTATCATTTTGACAACCTTGTGATCAGCCTGGTGGGTGCGGGTGAGCATGCCGGCGTCCTCGAGGTACTGCTGGACAAGATCGCCACCTACAAGGAAAAGACAGAGTACCTGAAGGCCAAGATCAAGAAGGCCATGTTCTATCCGACAGCGGTCATCATTGTTGCTGTCATCGTAACCGCCATCCTGCTGATATTCGTCGTACCCCAGTTCGAGGAACTGTTCAGCAACTTCGGCGCCGACCTGCCCGCCTTTACCCGGGTGGTCGTCAACCTGTCGGAGTTCATGCAGTCATACTGGTGGCTGATATTCGGCATTTTCATCGCCATGGCCGTTGGCTTCATACAGGCCAAGAAACGCTCGCGCAGTTTCGGTCGCGCACTCGACAGACTGATACTCAAGCTGCCGATCATCGGCGTTATCATGCACAAGGCCGCAGTGGCCCGTTATGCACGCACCCTGGCAACCATGTTCGCTGCAGGTGTGCCCCTGGTCGAGGCCCTGGAGTCGGTCTCCGGAGCAACAGGCAACGTGGTTTACTCCGACGCCGTCCTCATGATCCGTGACAGTGTTGCCACCGGTCAGCAACTGACTTTCGCCATGAACCAGACCGGGTTGTTCCCGAACATGGTGGAGCAGATGGTTGCAATCGGCGAGGAATCCGGCTCACTCGACTCGATGCTGAGCAAGGTCGCGGACTTTTACGAGCAGGAAGTAGATGACGCAGTAGACGCGTTGAGCAGCCTGCTCGAACCCCTGATCATGTCAATACTTGGCATCCTGATCGGCGGCCTTGTTGTCGCGATGTATCTCCCGATCTTCAAGATGGGCGCTGCGATCTAGCTAGTGGCGGCACCCGCGTCGCGAAGGCCGGCCGCGGCGACCTGGCGCGGGTGAAGATGGGACAAGTTCAGCTGCACAGGGTGCGGTCGTGGCCGGGCAAGATCCGTTACATACGGAACCAGGACAGGTTGCAGAACACCCCATGATCTCAATCCACGATGCAGCAAGCTGCCAGATGCCGGTAATTATCCCGCCAACAACGCGAACCACCGCTGTACGCCAACGCGCGGCACAGACCTGCTCCCGGCGTCCAGAATAGCTTATGGAAGTCCTGCAAATACTGGAAACCTCGGTACCCTTCCTGCTGCTTGCCACGGGCCTGCTGGGGCTGGTGGTCGGCAGTTTTCTGAACGTAGTCATTCACCGGCTGCCGCTGATGATGGAGCATGAGCTGTCCCGAGAATGCCATGAATACCTTGGAACACCGGAGGTTGCTACCGGCATACCAGGGAACTTCAACCTGATCACCCCCGCATCCCGCTGCCCCGCATGCGGACATCGCATCCGCAGCCTGGAAAACATACCGGTTATCAGCTTCCTGTTTCTTCGCGGCAAGTGCGCTGCCTGCGGCACCGCAATATCCTGGCGTTATCCCGCCGTGGAAACTGTCACGGCAGTACTTTCCATTGCCACCGCGCTGCATTTTGGCTACAGCGTGCAATTGCTTGCGGCACTGGTGTTCACCTGGGCAATGATTCCGCTGTTTCTCATTGATTTTGACAGGCAGATTCTACCGGATGCGATCACACTGCCGCTGCTGTGGGCAGGACTGCTTTGCAGCCTGAGCGGCATGTTCGTAGGGAGCCATGCAAGTATTGTCGGCGCCGCCGCGGGCTATTTGTCCCTGTGGCTTATTTACCATCTGTTCAAGCTTGCCACCGGGAAGGAAGGCATGGGATACGGCGACTTCAAACTGCTCGGCGCCATTGGGGCATGGGTCGGATGGCAGTCCTTGCCTGTCGTTATCCTGTTTTCCTCCATTGTCGGCGCCGTGATTGGTATAGGACTGATCCTCGCGAAAGGGCGAGATCATAACCAGCCCATGCCATTTGGTCCCTTCCTGGCTGCTGCGGGCTGGATTACTCTCCTGTGGGGCAACGACATCATCACCCTGTACCTCAAGTAACCGGCCTGTGGAAGTCGCCGGCAGCACAACAGATCCCCGGAGTGAAAGTCACAAACGTCCGCTGGTAGTCGGACTGACTGGCGGTATCGGCAGCGGAAAATCCACCGTATCCACGGTATTTGCATCCATGGGCATTCCGGTCATTGATGCGGATCAGCTGGCTCACCAGTTGGTAGAGCCGGGACAACCCGCCCTGGATGAAATCAGAAACACCTTCGGGGAACGCTGTATCACGCCTGACGGCAGTCTCGATCGCGCCTTCATCCGCCAAAGGGTGTTTTCGAATAATGATGAAAAACAGAAGCTTGAATCCATACTCCACCCCATAATCCGTAACAGGATCGAGGCATGGATAGCCGCACAGGAATCTCCCTATTGCATCGTCGTTATCCCGCTGCTGCTGGAAACCGGACAAACCGACCTGGTCGACAGGGTCCTCGTTGTAGATACCCCCGAATATGAACAGCTCAAACGGGTTGCCGGCAGAGACGGCCTGACACACAATGTGATTCAGGCGATTATGGATACCCAGGCAGACCGTGAATCCCGCCTGGCGGCGGCGGATGATATCATCGAGAACAGCAGTGATATTGCGTCACTGGAATCCCAGGCCAGGACATTGCACAGCTACTATCTGGAAATCTCGCATGACAACTAGACCAGGCAGTTCATTTGCGAACCCGCAGCGGCTGGGGGACAATGATGGTCACATGGCAACAACCCCAGACAAGTCGCCACAGCCCGTGCCGAAGAAGATTCTCTATGAACAGCCGCTGAATGAGCGCATCAGGACCTTTCTGCGACTCGAATACCTTTTCAAACAGGCCGCACATCATCTGAACTGCGATACCGAGTGGGACAGCCGCGCAATGCTCACCTGCATACTCGACATCCTGGCGATCTTCGGCAATACCAACCTGAAGTCGGAGGTGCTCAAGGAGCTGGAACGACATGCCGCCAATCTGAAACGCCACGAGCAGAATCCCGATATTGATCACACCCACCTGCACAATCTGCTGGACAAGATCAGGGCGCACATGGACAGCATGCACCAGATAAACGGGCAGATTGCAGGGGAACTGAAAAGCAGTGAATTTCTCCTGAGCATACGCCAGCGCAGCGCAATACCCGGTGGCACCTGTGATTTCGACCTGCCCGCGTTCCACTACTGGCTGCAACAGCCAGCCAGGGTACGCACCCGCGACCTTGCCCACTGGCTGGGCAACTTCGACGAAATCGGCCAGGCGATTCAGCTTATCCTGTCGTTAACACGAGACAGCACACCCATGAAGCCGACCCTGGCGCAGGGTGGGATTTTTCAACGCACACTCGACCCGAACCTGCCCTTTCAACTGGTCAGGGTCGCATTGCCTGCAGGGCTGCCCTATTACGCCGAGTTGAGCGGGGGCAGGCATCGGTTCACAGCACGCTTCCTGCAATTCTCGATCGCAGGCGACCGCTCGCAGCAAACCGGCCAGGACGTCGAATTCGACCTTGCCTGCTGCGTGATCTAGCCTGCTCTCCGGCAATGAATTCCAGTAAAACCGCACCGAGACGTGTAGCGTGCCCCACCTGCGCAGCACCCGTCGAATGGACGGAAGAACAGCGCTGGCGTCCGTTCTGCAGCGAACGCTGCAAGCTGATCGACCTCGGCAGCTGGCTTGACGAGAGCAACCGGATCGCCGGGGAAGAACCCGCATCGTTACCGGATGAACAGGATATTCACAACCCGTCAGACTAACGGCAAGGCACCCACGCGACAGAATCAGGAGATGGCTCAGCTGCTTTAAGACAGGCCACCTGAATTTACATCCACAACCCGCGAATCGCCGCAACACCCTGGGCACCGCACTCCCAGACCGCTTCGATATCAGTTTCCTGCATACCACCCAGCGCATATACCGGCATGACAGCAGGCTCACACAATGCGCGTAACCCGCCCAGGCCAATCGCAGGGGCGCCGGGATGGCTGGCCGTCTCGCGCACCGGCGACACGACGATAAAGTCCAGACCCAGCTTCCCCGCATGGATCACCTCCTCGCGGCTGTGGCAGGATGCGGCAACCAGGTAATCAGAACCCAGGGGCCGCCGCTGCAGTTGCATCAGGCGATGTCCTGTCAGGTGTACACCCTGCACGTCCAGCCCGTGCAGGAGTTGCGGTGCACAATTCAGCAACAGCCGGACATTGGCAGGCCGGCACACAGCGGCCACCGCGGTTGCCAGTTGCCGATAGCCATCATCTGTCTGTTGTTTTGCCCGGAGCTGCACCAGTGAAATACCGCGCTTGATTGCCTGCTCCAGCACCGCGAGAAACCCGGGTATATCACGACCCGGCTCGGGCGTTATCAGGTACCTGTCCGGTAGTTGCAATGCCTTGACGATCGGGGTGTTCGCAGCAGGAAAAGCATATTTCCCCAGCTCACTGTGCGTGACCCATTCAAGCGGCTGGCCCTCCCGGCCTACCGGGATACCCGCGTAATCCTCAACGCGCCAGACATCCAGCAGGACGGCCTTATCCGGGTAATCATGCCGCACCTGAATCAGCGGGCGCGCCGAACCAACCTCGATGCCGAGTTCTTCCCGCAACTCGCGCTCCAGTGCCTGCCTTGGAGACTCCCCCGGTTCCAGCTTGCCCCCCGGAAATTCCCATAACCCGCCCTGGTGAACATGTGCCGGTCTTTGCGCGATCAGGACCCTGCCCCGGGCATCAGATACCGCTGCGGCTGCGACATGAATACACTTCATCTCAGCCATCGGCAACAAACCCGGGAGACCTGCCAGGCGGCAAGGCAATCATGGTGATATTGAGTGTTTGCATGCAACCAGTCCGGCCAGCGGCCGGCTGTTGCGCCAGCGGATTTCAGGTGCGGTACTCGGCATTGATCTTGACATAGTCGTAGGACAGGTCACAGGTCCAGACCATATCCCAGCTGGTACCACGACCGAGCCTGACCCGAATGGCCAACTCGTCACGCCCCATGACTTTCTGTCCTGCAGCCTCGGTATAGTCGTCGGCGCGCGCACCTCCACGAACGATGCAGACTTCATCGAGATAAATCTCGACCGCCCCGAGGTCGAGGTCAGGCAATCCGGCACGGCCGACAGCCGCGAGGATTCGCCCCCAGTTGGGATCACCGGCAAACAGGGCCGTCTTGACCAGCGGTGAGTGGGCAATCGTGTAGGCAACCTGCAGGCATTCCGCGGATCCGGCCCCGCCCTCGACAACAACCGTCACGAAACGGGTTGCACCTTCGCCGTCGCGCACGATCGCCTGGGCAAGTTCGATACAGACACCGGTGACAGCCTCGCACAGGGTGTTGTAGTCCGCACTGCCCTGCTGCAGCATGGGCAACGGACTGGCAGCAGTTGCCACCAGCACGCAGGCATCGTTGGTCGAGGTATCCCCATCCACGGTAATCCGGTTGAACGATTGCTCGACGGCAGCGGACAGGCATTGCTGCAAGGCATCTGTCTCGACAGGCGCGTCTGTGGCAATGAAAGCCAGCATGGTCGCCATGTCCGGCCGAATCATGCCGGAACCCTTGGCTATGCCGGTTATCGTGATGGTTTCGCCGCCGATACTGATCTGCCTGGATGTCCCCTTGGGCACGGTATCGGTGGTCAGTATGCCGCTGGCTGCCGCGACCCAGCCATTTTCATCGAGACTTGCCAGGGCCGCCGGCAGGGCCGCACAGATTTTCCCGGTTGGCAGGGGTTCTCCGATCACACCGGTGGAAAATGGCAGCACCGCATCGGGCGCACAGCCTGCATGCTGCGCGAGAGCTTCACAGCACTGCCGGGCATCACGCATACCCTGCTCCCCGGTGCCGGCATTGGCGTTGCCGGTATTTATCAGCAGGCAGGATGGCTGTCCCCGCGCCAGGTTTTCACGCGCCAGCGTGACCGGTGCGGCGCAAAAGGCATTGCGGGTAAAGACCGCTGCACAGCGGGCGCTGTCAGCAAGCGCCATGATCACCAGGTCGTCCCTGCCCGGGCGCTTGATACCCGCGGATGTCGTACCAAGACGAACCCCGGGAACCGGTAACAATTCAGACAGGTTCAGTTTTTCTAGCGTCATTGAAGACTACCGGCCGCACGGCCGCCCACCCGGGCTCTGGACGAACCGGATTATGTCAGCTCAGCTTGCCGTGGCAATGCTTGTATTTTTTGCCGGAACCACAGGGACAGGGTTCGTTGCGCCCGACCTTGCGACCCTGGCGTGTGAAGGGTGTATGCTGCGATTCATCCCCGGGTGCTGCGCCAGCATCCTCCTCACCCATGGCATTCGCCTCGGCATGCTGGTATTTCACCTGTGCACTGCTGCGGCGTTGCTGCTCCACGGCCTCAACATCAGATTCCGCACGCACCTGGACCTTGGAGATCACACTGACGACTTCATGCTTGATACGGTCAAGCATGGCCTCAAACATCTGGAAGGCTTCCTTCTTGTACTCCTGCTTCGGGTCCTTCTGCGCATAACCGCGCAAGCCAATACCCTGCCGCAGGTAATCCATGGCGCCGAGATGCTCCTTCCAGGCAGCGTCCAGGACCTGTAGCATGACCGCCTTCTCAAAGTGCCTGACAACCCCGGCACCCGCCTGCACCTCTTTTTCGCGGTATGCGGCAACCATGCTGTCGAGAATGCGTTCCCGCAGCGTCTCTTCATGCAGGTCGTGATCTTCTTCCAGCCATCGGGCAACCGGCAATTCTATTGCGTATTCCTTGGCAAGAGATTCTTCCAGACCCTGCACGTCCCACTGATCTTCCAGCGTACCCGGCGGAATGTACTGGCTGATGTGTTGATTGATCACATCTTCACGGATCGCGTCGACGGTATCGGAAATATCTTCCGTTTCCATCAGTTCATTGCGCTGCTCGTAGACCACCTTGCGCTGGTCATTGGCAACGTCATCGAACTCCAGCAGGGTCTTGCGGATATTGTAGTTATGCGCCTCAACCTTGCGCTGTGCATTTTCAATGGCCTTGCTAACCCAGGGATGCTCAATGGCCTCGCCCTTTTCCATGCCCAGCTTCTGCATCAGGCCGGCCACACGGTCGGATGCGAAGATACGCATCAGGTTGTCCTTGAGCGACAGGTAAAAGCGGCTGGAACCCGGGTCACCCTGGCGGCCGGAACGTCCGCGCAGCTGGTTGTCGACACGCCGCGACTCATGTCTTTCGGTACCGATGATATGCAACCCGCCCGCTGCAATGACCTGTTCGTGGCGCTGCTTCCAGTCGGCCCTGACTTTCTCCAGGGTTGCCGCGTCCGGGTTATCGAGTGCCTCGATCTCTGCCTGCAGGTTGCCACCCAGCACGATATCGGTACCACGACCGGCCATGTTGGTCGCGATGGTGACGTGCCCCGGCCGCCCGGCCTGGGCGACGATATAGGCTTCTTTCTCATGTTGCTTGGCATTCAGAACGGCATGCTTGATGCCGGCATTCTTCAACAGCTTTGACAGGTACTCCGAGGTATCCACGGATGCCGTGCCAACCAGCACCGGCTGGCCACGCTGCTGGCAGTCCCGCAAATCCTCCAGGATCGCATCGAACTTCTCTTCCTGGCTCAGGTACACCAGGTCACCCATGTCATTCCTGATCATCGGGTTATGTGTCGGTATGACCAGCACCTCCAACCCGTAGATCTGCTGCAGTTCGAACGCTTCGGTATCGGCCGTGCCGGTCATGCCGGACAGCTTCTCGTAGGTCCGGAAATAATTCTGGAAGGTAATGGACGCGAGCGTCTGGTTTTCATTCTGGATCGGCACACCCTCTTTCGCCTCGACCGCCTGGTGCAAACCCTCGGACCAGCGCCGCCCCGGCATGGTACGGCCGGTGAACTCATCCACGATCACGATTTTGCCATCCTGAACGATGTAATCCACATCCTTCTGGAACAGCAGGTGCGCCCGCATGGCGGCATTGAGGTGATGCATCAGGTTCAGATTGCCGGCGTCATAGAGACTCTCGCCTTCTCCCAGCAGACCCTTGCGGGTGAGCAGTTCCTCGACATGCTCATGGCCTGCCTCGGTAAGAAATATCTGCTTGTGCTTTTCCTCCAGGGTGTAATCACCCGGACCGTCTTCTTCCTGCTGCAGGCTCAGCTCGGGTATCAGGGCATTGATCTTGAGGTACAGATCGGAACGCTCATCCATCGGACCGGAGATGATCAGCGGGGTCCGCGCCTCGTCGATAAGAATGGAGTCGACTTCATCGATAACGGCGAAGCTGCGGCCTCGCTGGACCCGCTCCTGCGCGGTAAACGCCATGTTGTCACGCAGGTAGTCAAAGCCGAATTCGTTGTTGGTACCGTAGGTGATGTCCGCCAGGTATGCAGCCTGCTTCTCCTCGTAGGGCTGCCCGGACACCGTAACGCCGGTCGTCATTCCCAGGAATTCGAATACCTTGCCCATCCAGCCGGCATCGCGCCTGGCCAGGTAGTCGTTCACCGTGATGATGTGCACGCTCTTGCCTGTCAGGGCGTTCAGGTAGGTCGGCAGGGTCGCCACCAGCGTCTTGCCCTCACCGGTACGCATCTCTGCAATCTTGCCATCATGGAGCACCATACCGCCGATGAGCTGCACGTCGAAATGCCGCATGCCGAGCACCCGGCGCGCCGCTTCGCGCACGGTAGCGAAGGCCTCGGGCAGCAGTTCATCCAGCGACTCTCCGTCGGCAAGGCGCTTGCGGAATTCATCGGTCCTCGCCCGCAGCGCATCGTCAGACAGGGCCTTGACCGCATCTTCCAGTTCATTGATACGGGTTACCACCCGGGACATGCGTTTCAGCTGGCGGTCATTGCGACTGCCGAACACCTTGCTAAAAATATTGAGCGCCATGAATTCCCTGAAGACGTAGTGAAAAAGTAAGGGGGGATAATACCGCATGTGCCTGCAAATTAGCAGGTGGATCGCATCACCCGGCGCTGGCGGGCCAGAGACCCCGGGTGCCGCACAACCCGGGGGTAAATCGGGTTCTAGTCCCCGATGTACCTGGCCGGATTGACGGTCTTGCCGTCTCGCATGACCTCAAAATGCACATGCGGACCGGTCGAGCGGCCTGTTGACCCCATCAGTGCGATCTGCTGCCCTTTCCTGACGGTATCGCCGACCTTGACCAGGTGCTTCTGATTGTGTCCGTAGCGGGTCACATAGCCGTTGCCGTGACTGACCTCGACCAGGTTGCCGTAACCGGAACGGTTGCCCGCCCAGGTAACCACGCCGTCGCCCACCACGATCACTTCGGAGCCCTTTTTGCCGGCGAAGTCCAGCCCCTTGTGGAACTCCTGCTTGCCGCTGAAAGGATCGTTGCGTTTGCCGTATTTCGAAGACAGCCAGCCGTCCTCGACCGGCCGGCCTGACGGCATGACGCGTTCGCTGAGACTCCGGCTCATCAACAGGGTTTCGAGCACAGACAGCTTCTGCTCCCGATCGTTTATCCCCGCACCCAGTCCATCCAGCATGCCCAGGAAGTCCGGGTAGGCAACGGATTCGGTGGCAACCGCGCTTCCGGGTCCGCCAACCGCGGGCTCGGCATCAAAATTGAACTCATCCTTGTCCAGGTTCCCCTGAATGACGAGCCGCTCACCGAGTGCATTCAGGCGCAGCATCTGGGCCTGCATTTGACCCAGACGCAGCGCAAGTGCATCCAGGTCCGCCTGTGCGTTGCGACGCACCTCGGCAATTTCCGACTGCTGGCCGCGGACGGTATCCTGCCAGTCGGCGAGATAATCTGTGCCCGTGCTGGCAAGCCGGGTACCGGCGTACAATGCAAGGCCCAGCATGATGGCGATACCCGCGACCAGCTGGAGAACAAAATGCACCGGGCTGATCTCGAAACTCCAGACCTGTCCACGCCGGTTTGTGAATAGTATGATGTTCATAATCAGAGCCTGTGCTTACTTCATGAAGCAACCCTTGAAAATCAATAAACTGCTTGGAACGGGGCGCCTTGCCGGCTTGCTTGCCCGTTCCAGTGACCTGAAGAAAATGGACATCCTGCTGGCTGAACTGCTGCCAGCCCCGCTGAATGAACACTGCCACATCCTCAGTATCAGGAATACCGTCCTGGTAATGGCTGCCGATTCACCCGTGTGGGCGGCACGCCTGCGCTTCCATGCCCCGCAACTAGTAAAACAACTCTTGCCGCGCCTGTCTGCGAAACGCTGCACAATCCAGGTACGCGTCCGCCCGCCGGAAATACCCCCGGTACCGCTTCAACACGTAGTCAATCGACCGGGCGCGCAGGGCATTGCAGCACTGCAACAGGTTGCACAGGCTGTATCGGACCCGGAGCTTAAAACTGCACTACTGAGGCTTGCCAACCGCGGCCGCAGCCACTGAGTCCGGAGACACAGCGCCTGCCCCGGGAGAGGAACCAGTTCAGTTGACGGGAACTGGCTGCAGGAACGATATCGGGGCCTCGCTGGCGTCCTCGAAAGTCACTTCTTCCCAGGCCGACTCATCCGCCACGAGTGCACGCAACAGCTTGTTGTTGAGTGCATGTCCGGACTTGAAGCCACTGAATGCGCCGATCAGGCTATGACCCAGCAGGTAGAGATCACCGATGGCATCCAGAATCTTGTGCTTCACGAATTCATCGCGGTAACGCAACCCGTCCTCGTTCAGCACCCGGTAATCATCCAGCACCACGGCATTATCCAGGCTGCCGCCCAGTGCCAGCTGGCGCTCGCGCAACTGCTCGATTTCATGCATGAAGCCGAAGGTACGCGCCCGACTGACTTCCTTGACGAAGGACGTCGTTGAAAAATCGATCTCGGAATGCTGGGTATTCGACTTGAATACCGGATGGTCAAACTCGATGGTGAACCCGACCTTGAAGCCGTCGAACGGCTCGAAGCGGGCTATCTTGTCACCATCCTGGACCTGGACAGGATGCTTGATGCGGATAAAACGCTTGGGTGCATTCTGTTCTTCGATGCCCGCGGACTGTATCAGAAACACGAACGGGCCGGCGCTGCCATCCATGATCGGCACTTCAGCCGCACTCAGGTCGATATAGGCATTATCGATGCCCAGACCGGCCATAGCCGACAGCAGGTGCTCCACCGTGGATATGCGGACCCCGTCACTGACCAGGGTCGTGGAAAGCCGGGTATCGCCCACATTCTCGGGGCGCGCAGCAATCTGGACAACATGCTCCAGATCGACACGACAGAAAACGATACCGGTATCCACCGGTGCCGGTCGCAGTGTCAGATAGATCTTCTCGCCCGTGTGCAAACCTACACCGGTGGCGCGAATCACATTCTTCAGAGTACGTTGTCGAATCATGGCTTCATTGATCCTCTCATTGACGCCGAAAAATTTCAGACAAGTACCAGAAAAGCCGCAGGGAGCTTAGCATAGCGGTACCTATGTGTATAGCATAAACAACACGTGACGCATAAAAACAACAAAAGTGAGCCCGACATCATTTATATTGCTAATTCATGCATAAAAAACATGAATCGAATGGGCAGTGAAACCACACCTGGCTGCAAAGCAGCCAGGTTGCATCAGCCTCATTCCGGACTGTCGCGGCTAGTCAGCCTGCCGCCGCAGAAACGCAGGGATATCCAGGTAGGCCATATCCTCCGCTGAATTTCCGCCAGTTGCCTGCGCCCGCTGCGCCGCCTTGTGCTTGTTGCGGAGGACGGTAGGACGATCGAAATCCTCGGCACCGGTCGCGGTACGGTTGACCTGGACCAGCGACGGCTTCTCGGTTGTCACCTGCCTGGGTGCATTTCCAAGACCGGTAGCAACCACGGTAACACGCAATTCATCCCGCATATCCGGGTCGATCACGGTACCCACTACCACTGTGGCATTCTCGGAAGCAAAGGCCTTGATGGTGTTGCCGACTTCCTCGAATTCCCCGATCGCCATATCCATGCCCGCGGTCACATTCACCAGGATGCCATTGGCACCCATCAGATCAATGTCCTCCAGTAGCGGGCTGGCAACAGCCGCCTCGGCCGCCTCGCGGGCACGATCCTCGCCCTTGGCAGTGCCGGACCCCATCATTGCCATACCCATCTCCGACATCACCGTCCTCACATCCGCGAAGTCGACGTTGATCAGGCCCGGACGGGTAATCAGTTCCGCGATACCCTGCACCGCACCCAGCAGCACGTCGTTTGCCGAGCGAAAGGCGTCCAGCAGGCTGATCTGCTTGCCGAGAACCAGCTGCAGTTTTTCATTCGGAATGGTGATCAGCGAATCCACATACTCGCTCAGTTCCTTGATGCCGTTATGTGCAACATGCAGACGCCGGCTGCCCTCGAAGGTAAACGGCTTGGTCACGACGGCAACCGTCAGGATACCCAGTTCCCTGGCTATCTGGGCGACAACAGGCGCTGCCCCGGTCCCGGTACCGCCACCCATGCCTGCAGTGATAAACAGCATATCCGCGCCCTCGATGACTTCGGCAATACGATCACGGTCATCCTGTGCCGCCTGCCGCCCGATATCAGGATTGGCTCCGGCGCCCAGCCCCTTGGTGATGGAACTGCCGATTTGCAAGGTGGTCCGCGCGGACATGTTCTTCAGCGCCTGTGAATCGGTATTGGCACAGATGAAATCCACGCCGTCGATATTCGCCTCAACCATGTGCTGTACGGCGTTGCCACCACCGCCGCCGACGCCGATAACCTTGATAACAGCGCTTTGTCCACACGAGTCCAGTAATTCAAACATGATGTCTCCTCCTAGTCAGAAACAGCAGTACAGCCCTTAAATTTTGAAAAAAAGGTGTTGTCGAGCACGACCACACCGCCACATTGGTTACCCACATCCTAGAAATTTCCCTGAAACCAGCCTTTCATTCTGTCCCATACACCCCGCATGCCCTTGCCCAGCCCGATATCCAGCGACCGCTGATCACGATTGTGATGACCAAACAACAGCAGCCCGACACCGGTCGCGTATATCGGGTTGCGTACCACATCAACCAGTCCGGTGACGTACTGGGGATTTCCCAGCCGCACCGGCATGTGAAAGATCTCTTCCGCCAGATCGATCAGGCCCTCGATCTTGGCGCTGCCGCCGGTCAGGACGATGCCGGCGGCTACCAGGTCCTCGAAACCGCTGCGCCGCAGTTCCGCCTGGATCAGCGTCAGCAACTCCTCGTAGCGTGGCTCCACCACCTCGGCGAGTGTGTGGCGTGCCAGCTTGCGCGGGGCGCGGTCGCCGATACTCGGCACTTCGATGCTTTCCTCGGCGCTGGCCATCTGGGTCAGTGCGCAGGCGTACTTGATCTTGATTTCCTCGGCATTCTGCGTCGGCGTGCGCAGTGCGACCGCGATATCGTTGGTCACCTGGTCGCCGGCAATCGGGATCACCGCGGTATGCCGGATGGAGCCGTCGGTGAACACCGCGATATCGGTCGTGCCGCCGCCGATGTCGACGAGACACACGCCCAGTTCCTTTTCATCCTCGGTGAGTACCGAGTAGCTCGACGCCAGCTGCTCGAGGATGATGTCGTCGACCTCCAGCCCGCAGCGACGCACGCACTTGATGATGTTCTGTGCCGCGCTGACGGCACCGGTGACCATGTGCACCTTGGCCTCCAGGCGCACACCGCACATGCCAACCGGTTCCTTGATGCCTTCCTGGCTGTCGATCACAAATTCCTGCGGCAGGATATGCAGGATCTTCTGGTCCGCCGGTATGGCGACAGCGCGCGCGGCATCGATTACCCGTTCAACATCCCCCGGCGCCACTTCCTTGTCGCGGATAGGCACAATGCCGTGCGAATTCAGGCTGCGGATGTGGCTGCCGGCAATGCCGGCATAGACCGAATGGATCTGGCAACCCGCCATCAACTCGGCCTCTTCCACGGCGCGCTGGATGGAATGCACCGTTGACTCGATGTTGACGACCACGCCCTTCTTCAGTCCGCGGGAGGGGTGCGAGCCGATGCCGATCACCTCGAGTTGGCCCTCGGGCATCAGTTCGCCCACGATGGCCACCACCTTGGAGGTGCCGATATCCAGCCCGACGATCAGATTCTTTTCAGTTTTCTTCGACATCCTGTGGTATCCCTGACTTGCCTAACCCTGCCGGCCGGCAGCGTCCTCTGCCGCCACCTGCTGCCAGTAAACAGAAAATCCGTTGCTGTAACGCAGATCGACCCGCTGCAACTCCGCCAGCCTGCCGGCGAACACACTCGGGTATGCGACCACGAAACGCTGCAAGCGCTTCCAGGCATCCGCGCGCCCCAGTTCCAGCTGCACGCCGCTTGCCAGCTGCAGGTGCCAGGCCCGGCGATTGTCCAGTTCCAGCCGGGCGGTGCGCACCCCGATACGCGCCAGTGTCTTCGCAATCCGCTGGTAGTTCTCCAGCACCCGCCGCTCCTGGCCTTCCGGTCCGGCCAGCCACGGCAACTCCCCAACGACACCGGCCTGCTCGGGGAAAAACGGTTCGCCATAGCGATTCAGGAAACCCCGCTCACCCCAGTGGGCGATCGGCTGCTGCTCTTCCACCCGCAGGTGCAGGGTTGCCGGCCAGATGCGCTGCACCGAGGCCTTGTAGACCCACGGCAACGCCTCGGCCGCGCTGCGTACCGCCACGACATCCACGGTAAAGAAACCACCCTGGGCATGCGGCGCCACCGCCGCCTGCAACTGCTGTTTCTGCAGAAACCTGAAATCACCGGTGACTTTCACCACGCTGAGCGGAAACCGGTAGGGATCGGACAGCCACTGCATGCCGAACATGAGCGAGATGCCCAGCAACAGCAGCAGCACCAGCCCGGACAACGTCCTGACATGGCGGTGCAGCAGACCGCTCAGCAATTGCCAGCTGAAGACAGGCCCGGATCTAGGCATGCTGTCCTCCCGCGTCCCCGGCCACTGTGGCGTCCATGCTGGTATCCAGGATGCGGCATGCCAGCGCCTCGAAACCGGTGCCGGCAGCCTGCGCCGCCATCGGCACGAGGCTGTGATCCGTCAGGCCGGGAACTGTGTTTACCTCGATAAACCAGGGCCGGCCGGCAGCATCCAGCATGAAATCGACGCGTCCCCAGCCGCTGGCTCCGACTGCACGGAACGCTTCGAGTGCCAGTGTCTGCATCTGCGCTTCCTGCGCCGCATCCAGTCCGCAGGGAATCAGGTAGCGCGTGGTATCGGCCTGGTACTTTGCCTCATAGTCATAAAAGCTGTTGGGCGTTTCCAGCCGGATCAGCGGCAGTGCCGTGTCGTGCAGGATGCCCGCGGTGTATTCCACCCCGTCGATCCACTGCTCGACGATGATGCTGCTGTCGTAGCGCGCAGCCTGCTCCCAGGCGGCCAGCAGTCCCTCCGCAGACGCCACCTTGCTGATGCCGATACTGGAGCCTTCGTGTACAGGCTTGATAATCACCGGGTACGTCAGCGTATCCCTGGCGGCAGTCGCGGCGGCGGCATCAGACAGCACGCTGAATGCCGGTGTCGGTATCCCTGCGCTTTGCCAGATCTGCTTGGTCCGCAGCTTGTCCATGCCCAGCGCGGAGCCGAGCACACCGCTGCCGGTGTAGGGCATGCCGATGGTCTCGAGCAATCCCTGAATGACGCCGTCTTCACCGCCGCGACCGTGCAGGGCGATAAAGGCGCGGTCGAAGCCGCCGTTCGTCAGTTGCGCCAGCAGGTCGGCGTCGGCCGCATCCACCGCGTGCGCATCCACGCCGGCAGCCTGCAACGCACCCAGCACGGCCCGCCCGCTGAGCAGGGAAATCTCGCGCTCGGCGGAGTTTCCGCCCAGCAGCACTGCCACCTTGCCGTAGCGGCTTGCCCGGCTCACGTTATTCATGTGCATGTGCTCCCGCAGCCGCGGCCGGTTCACCGACAATGCGCACTTCCGGTTCCAGGCGCACCTTGTGCACCCGCGCAACCTCCGCCTGCACCTGCAACAGCAGGGTCTCGATTTCGGCGGCGCTGGCATTGCCGGCATTCACGATGAAGTTGGCGTGTTTTTCGGAAACCTGCGCTCCACCCAGCCGCCTGCCCTTCAGGCCGGCAGCCTCGATCAGGCGGGCGGCGTAATCACCGGGCGGATTGCGAAACACCGAGCCACAGCTGTACTGCTGCGTGGGCTGGGTGGCACCACGCCGGTCCAGCAGGTCGCGTATCCGCCGCTGCGCGGCCTCCGCATCGCCCGGCTCCAGCCGCAGGTGGGCGGCGACGAACCATTCACCGGGGACGCCCGTAACCGAGCGGTAACCCACCTGGAACTCTGTCGCCTCCCGCCGCTGCAGCCGCCCGTGGCGGTCGACGGTTTCCACCGCGGCGACCCGGGGCCAGGTCTCGCCGCCGAATGCACCGGCATTCATGGCCAGCGCGCCGCCCATGGTGCCGGGGATACCTGCCAGGAATTCCACCCCGGTCAGTCCCCGCCGCGTGGTCTCCCGCGCAACCCGCGCGCAGGACACGCCGGCCTCCACGCGCAGGGTATGCTCATCCAGCCATTCGAGTGCGACCAGTGCACCGAAAGTGAAAATCACCGTACCGGGGAAGCCGCCGTCACGCACCAGCAGGTTGCTCCCCAGACCGACCCACAACAGGGGTTCATCCGGGTCGAGGTCATGCAGGAAGTCGCACAGGTCCGCGAGATCCACCGGCTTGTAGAAACGCCGCGCGGCCCCGCCGGCGCGCCACGAGGAATGCCGCGCCATGGGCTCGTCATAACTCAGTTCGCCACGCCAGGGCTGTGTGGTCTGTGCCGCCATCATTCCCCTGCCCCTCGCGACACGGCGGACAGATCCGCGGTGAGTCGGGCGGATGCCGCCCCGATGTCGCCGGCACCCAGCGTCAGCAGCAGGTCACCGTCCTGCAGGATATCCCCCAGCACCGCCGGCAGCGTCGCAAGGTCCGCCACGAATACCGGGTCGATCTGCCCGCGCGCGCGGATGCCGCGCGCCAGGGCACGGCCATCCGCACCACTGATCGGCGCCTCGCCGGCGGCATACACCTCGCACAGCAGCAGCACGTCGACTCCGGAAAGCACCTCGATGAAGTCATCGAACAGGTCGTGGGTACGGGTATAGCGATGCGGCTGGAACACCACCACCAGGCGCCGCCCCGGCCAGCCGGCACGTGCGGCCTCCAGCGTCGGGGCAATCTCGCGCGGGTGGTGTGCATAATCGTCGATCAACAGCACCTGCCCGGCGGGTGCGGCGATGTCACCCACCAGGTGGAAACGCCGCCCGATACCCTGGAATCCGGCCAGCGCCCGCTGCATGGCTGCATCGGAAACGCCCAGCTCGGTGGCAATGGCAATCGCGGCCAGCGCGTTCAGGACATTGTGGCGCCCCGGCAGGTTCAGGGTGACCGCAAGGGCTTGTGCGTGCCCTGGTCGCTGCACCATGAAATGCGTCCGCAAGCCTTCCTGGCGCAGCTGGCTGGCGCGCACATCGGCAGCCGTATCGATGCCATAGGTAATCACCGGCCGCGTCACCTCATCCAGGATACTGCGCACCTGCGGATCATCCAGGCACAGCACCGCGAGCCCGTAGAACGGCAGGTGATGCAGGTAATCGATAAAGGTCTGGCGCAGGCGCTCGAAGTCGCCCTCGTAGGTTGGCAGGTGATCGGCATCGATATTCGTCACCACTGCCATGGACGGCTGCAGGCAGAGAAACGAGGCATCGCTCTCGTCGGCTTCCGCGACCAGGTAGTAGCCCGCTCCCAGCTGCGCATGGCTGGCAGCGCTGTTCAGTTGTCCACCGATCACGAAGGTCGGGTCCAGGCCGCCTTCCGCCAGCAGGCTGGCGGTCAGGCTGGTCGTCGTGGTCTTGCCGTGGGTGCCGGCAACGCCGATCCCGAAACGGAAACGCATCAGCTCGGCCAGCATCTCGGCGCGCGGCACTACCGGGATGCGATGTTCCCGTGCCGCCAGGATTTCGGGGTTGTCCACCGGGATCGCGGTTGACGCCACCACCACATCGCAGGCCGCGACATGCGCTGCTGCGTGCCCGATGAAGACCTGCACGCCCATGGCAACCAGCCGCCGGGTCACGGCATTCTCGCGCATATCGGAACCGCTGACCGCGTAACCCAGGTTATGCAGCACCTCGGCGATACCGCTCATGCCGGCACCGCCGATACCAACGAAGTGCACGCGGCGCACCCGACCCATGCCCTGGGGCTGTGCAGCTGCAGTCGGATGCAGGCGGACCGTCATGCCGCCCCCTCGCCTGCTGCCGGCGGCGCGGCAAACCCGGCAGCCTGCAGGCACAGTTCCGCGACCCGGCGGGCGGCCTGCGGCAGTGCCAAAGCGCGCGCCCGGCAGGCCATTTCCAGCAGTACCTCGCGCTGCGTGGCGAAGTCGTCCAGCAGCGCCCGCAGCCGCTCCGGATCCAGCGTGTCCTGCGGCATCAGGATGGCGGCACCGGCATCGGCGAGAAAGCGGGCATTGCCGGTCTGGTGATCATCGGTGGCATGCGGAAACGGCACCAGGATGGCAGCCACACCGACCACCGCCAGTTCCGCCACGGTCAAGGCGCCTGCACGACAAATCACCAGGTCGGCCCAGGCATAGGCCGCCGCCATGTCATCGATAAACGCGCTGACCTGCGCATCGACACCGGCTGCGGCGTAGGCCTGCCGCACCTCCTCCAGGTCCGCCTTGCCGGTCTGGTGCCGCACACTACAGGCGTTACCGGATGACAGTCCTGTCACGGCAGCAGGAACGGCAGTGTTCAGCGCACGCGCACCGAGGCTGCCGCCGATCACCAGCACGCGCAGCGCACCCTGGCGTTGCGCCAGCCGCTCGGCCGGTTCCGGCAAGCGGGTGATTTCCCTGCGTACCGGATTGCCGGTGTGCAGCGGCCGGTATTTTGCCGGCAGGCTGCCGGGAAAGGCTTCCATGACGGTACGCGCCAGCGGCGCCAGCCAGCGATTGGTCATGCCGGCCACCGAGTTCTGTTCGTGGATCAGCAACGGCCGGCGCAGCAGCCAGGCGATCAGGCCGCCGGGCCCGGAAGCGAATCCGCCCATGCCGAGCACCGCTCGCGGGCGCAGGCGCAGCAGGATGACCAGCGCCTGCAGCAAGGCCGTCAGCAGCATCAAGGGCGCCAGCAGCTGGCGCAGCACGCCCTTGCCGCGCAGCCCCGAAACCCGCATGGTTTCCAGTGGATACCCGGCTGCCGGCACCACGCGCGACTCCAGGCCGCGGCGTGTACCCAGCCAGGAAACGGCAACCCCGCGCGCCACCAGTTCTTCCGCCACGGCAAGTGCCGGGAACACGTGGCCGCCGGTACCGCCCGCCATGATCAGCACCGGTCGTGTAGCGGAAGCCGCCATCATGCGTCCCGCCTCCGGCGCTTGGCGGCGGCGCTGCCGCTGGCGCTGAGCCCCGCGGCCGTGCAGCGGGTCTCATGATCGACCCGCAGCAGCAGGGCTACGGCGGCGCACATCACCACCATGCTGGAACCGCCATAACTCATCAGCGGCAGCGTCAGGCCCTTGGTCGGCAGCAGGCCCATGTTGACGCCGATGTTGATAAAGCTCTGCAGCCCGAACCAGATACCGATGCCGTAGGAGAGATAGGCGGCAAACAGGTTGTCGGCCTTGATCGCCTGGGCGGCAATAACGAAGGTGCGCCACACCAGCAGCGCATACAGCAGGATGATGCAACAGACACCCAGCAGGCCCATCTCCTCGGCCAACACCGCGAACACGAAATCGGTGTGCGCCTCGGGCAGGTAGAACAGTTTCTGGATGCTGGCCCCGAGACCCACACCGAGCCATTCCCCCCGGCCGATGGCGATCAATGACTGGGTCAGCTGGAAACCGCTGTTGAAGGGATCCGCCCAGGGATCGAGAAATGTCGTCAGCCGCTGCATGCGATAGGGTGAAGAGACCGCCAGGCTCCCCAGCAGCAGGGCGCCGACACCGAGGACGCCGCCGAACTGCACCAGCCTGACACCCGCCATGAAAATCATGCCCATCACCGTCGCGGCCAGCACCACGGTGGCGCCGAAATCCGGTTCCAGCAACAGCAGCAGCGCGGCGATCATGAACAGGCCGACTGGCTTGATGAAACCGGCGATCCGGGTACGCACTTCCTCGCCGTGGCGCGCCAGGTAGCTCGCCAGGTAAATAATGAACAGCAGCTTGGCCGGCTCGGAAACCTGCAGGCGGAACAGTCCGACGCTGATCCAGCGGGAGGCTCCGTTAACCTCGACACCGATGCCGGGCACCAGCACCAGCAGCAGCAGCAACAGGGACAGCAACAGCAGCATCATGCCCATGCGTTCCAGCAGCGCCAGGCGCAGGCGAAACAGCGCGACACCGCCCAGCACCCCGGCCAGTATGTAGATCGCCTGGCGAATGGCGTAGTAGAGTGGCTGCCCCAGTTCCCGGTCCGCCAGGGTGATTGATGCCGAAGCCACCATCACCAGGCCCAGCATGGCCAAAGTGGTGGCGCTGAACAGCAGCCAGTAATCGACCCGGGGAATTCGCACGCTGCGGCTGCCAATCGGGCGTGCCTGGCTGATCGTCGCGCCCATCATCGCAGCTGCTCCTGTACCGCCAGCATGAACTGCTCGCCGCGCTCGACAAAATTCCGGTACATATCGGTGCTGGCACATGCGGGTGACAGCAGCACGGCGTCGCCCGGCTGGGCCATTGCCGCCGCCAGGCGGACCGCCTCGCGCATGTCGCCGGCCCGGGCCACCGGCAGCACTCCCTGCAGCACCTGCTCCAGCAGCGGCGCATCCCTGCCGATCAATATCGCCCCGCGCCCCTTGTGCCGCAGCGCCGCGGCCAGGGCGGAAAAATCGGCGCCCTTGCCGTCACCGCCGGCAATCAGCACCACACCGGTATCGATGCCGGCAATTGCCGCGAGCGTAGCGCCGACATTGGTGCCCTTGGAATCGTTGTACCAGCGTACGCCGCCCTGCTCGGCCACGAACTGCATGCGATGGGGCAGTCCATGGAATTCCGCAAGGGTATCCAGCATCGCGTCCAGCGGCAGGCCCGCCGCTTCACCCAGCGCCAGCGCCGCCAGCGCATTGGTCAGGTTATGGCGCCCGGCCATACGGACCGCGGCTGCCGGCAGCAGGCGCCTGGCACCCCGCGTCAGCCACAGCTCACCGGCATGACTGACCAGCCCGTAGTCATTCCCGGCCGGCGCGTTCCGGGTAAAGCCGACCTGCGACCGGGCGTCGCCCGCCAGCGCCGCCGCCACCGCGTCATCGCGATTCACCACCGCCAGTGCGGCATTCCGGTAGATCACCTGCTTCGCCGCGGCGTATTCCTGCAGGTCCCGGTAGCGATCCAGGTGGTCATCGCTGACATTCAGCACCACGGATGCACACGGGCGCAGCGATTGCAGCGTCTCCAGCTGAAAACTCGACAGCTCCAGCACGTACAGGTCCGGCTCGTGGTCCTCGAGCAGGTCCAGCGCCGGGGTACCGATGTTGCCGCCGACCCGCACATCCAGGCCGGCGCGGCGCGCCATGGCGCCCAGCAGGGTCACAACCGTGCTCTTGCCATTGGAACCCGTCACGGCGATGACCGGTGCCGTGGCAGTCTGCGCGAACAGCTCGACATCCCCGGTCACGGCAACCCCGCGCGCCCTGGCGGCTGCGATTTCCGGCAGTGCCGGCGACACGCCCGGACTCACGACGATCTGCTCGGCGCGCGCGAACGCCTCGCCACGAAAGCCGCCCAGGAACAGGGCGACATCCGCGGGCAACTCATTGCGCAGCCGCTCCAGTCCCGGCGGGTTTTCCCGGCTGTCGACAATGGCAACCGGCACGCCAAGACGCAGCAGGTAACGCGCGACGGACAGCCCGGTCTCGCCGAGACCAACCACCAGCGTTCTGCGCGTCCTGTCAAACAGTTCTGCCATCTTTTCCGCCGGGACCGCCATCATATGCCGTCCATCGTGTGTTTTTGCCGGGCCATGGTTTTGCTAGCGAATCTTCAGCGTGGCCAGGCCTACCAGTACCAGGATCACGGTAATAATCCAGAAACGCACGATCACGCGCGGTTCCGGCCAACCCTTGAGTTCAAAGTGGTGATGCAGCGGCGCCATGTGAAAGATGCGTCGCCCGGTCAGCTTGTAGGAAGCCACCTGCAGGATCACCGAAACGGTCTCCATCACGAACACGCCGGCCATCAGCAGGAACACCAGTTCCTGGCGCACCAGGATGGCGACAATACCCAGCGCCGCACCCAGGGCCAGCGCCCCGACGTCGCCCATGAAGACCATCGCGGGATAGGCGTTGAACCACAGGAACCCGAGCCCGGCGCCGACCAGGGCGCCGCAGAAGACGACCACCTCGGCGGCATCGCGGATATAGGGAATACCCAGGTAGACGGCGAACTTGACGTTGCCGGTCGTGTAGGCAAACACGCCGAGCGCACCGGCGATCAGCACGGTCGGCAGGATCGCGAGGCCGTCGAGACCGTCGGTCAGGTTGACGGCATTGCTGGAACCGACAATGACGAAGTAGGCCAGCACCACGTAGACCCAGCCCAGGCTGATCGCGATATCCTTGAAGAACGGCACGATCAGGGAAGTCTCGGCCGGCGTTGTTGCGGTCATGTAGAGAAATACCGCGACTGCCAGGGCAATCAGTGACTGCCAGAAAAATTTGCTGCGCGCCGCCAGCCCCGCGGAATTCTTCAGCACCAGCTTGCGGTAGTCATCCACCCAGCCGATGGCGCCGAACAGCAGGGTCACCAGCAGCACCACCCAGACGTAGCGGTTTCCCAGGTCCGCCCACAGCAGGGTGGCGATCGCCACGGCAACCAGGATCAGGGCACCGCCCATGGTCGGCGTACCGGCCTTGACCAGGTGCGTCTGCGGCCCGTCGTCCCGCACCGGCTGCCCGATCTGGTAGCGGCCCAGCCGGCGAATCATCTCCGGCCCGACGAGAAATGAAATCAGCAGCGCCGTCAGCACCCCGAGGATGGCTCGCAGGGTCAGATACTGGAAGACGTTGAAACCGCTGTGGTACTGACTCAGGTAGTCGGCGAGATACAGGAGCATGTCAGCCCTCCCCCCCGTGTGATGTTGTGTTGTCCGCCGGTACCGCCCGCAGGGCGTCGATTACCCGCTCCATGCGCATGCGGCGCGACCCCTTGACCAGGATGTGCAGCGGCCCGGACAGATCGGCGCGCAATGCCGCCAGCAACGCGTCCATGTCATCGAAGCTGCCCCCCGGGCCCTGAAAATTCCGCACCGCGGCGCCGGCCAGTTCCCCCAGGCCGTAGAGGCGATGCACGCCTGCGGCGCGCGCACTGTCGCCGGCCGCGGCATGCAACTCGGCGGCCGTCGCCCCCAGTTCCCCCATATCTCCCAGCACCAGCCAGGTCTCACCCGGTGCCTGCGCCAGCACGTCCAGCGCCACCTGCAGCGACTCCGGGTTGGCGTTGTAGGTGTCGTCGATCAGGACAATGCCGCCCGTCAGCTGATATATATTGAAACGACCGGCAACCGGCTGCAGGGATTCCAGCCCGCTCCTGATGTCATCCAGCCCGGCGCCCGCCGCGAGTGCCACGGCTGCAGCAGCCAGCGCATTCATGACGTTGTGCCTGCCCGGCAACGGCAGGCGCATCTGCATGCCGCCCTGCGGCGTAACCAGGGAGATGTCACTGCCCGCCGTATCGCCGCTCCATTGCGCGGTCACCGGGGCGTTGGCCTGCAGCCCGAACTCGATCACCTGGCAGTGCCCCGCCAGCTCCCGCCACAACGGCGCAAAGGCATCATCGGCGTTGATCACCGCCAGTCCGTCCGGCCCCAGCCGCGCAAACACTTCACCCTTGGCGCGCGCCACGCCTTCCAGGTCACCAAAACCCTCGAGGTGCGCCGGCCCGGCATTGGTCACCACTGCAATCGTGGGCTGCGCAATGCCGGCCAGGTAATCGATTTCGCCGGGATGGTTGGCGCCCATTTCCAGCACGGCGAACTCGTCCGCGGCATCCAGGCGTGCCAGCGTCAATGGCAGGCCGATTTCGTTGTTGAGGTTGCCTTGCGTGGACAGCGTGCGACCACAGCGCGACAGGATGGACTCGGTCATTGCGCGCACCGTGGTCTTGCCATTGCTGCCGGTAATAGCGATCACCGGCAGCTGGAAACGGCTGCGCCAGTCGGCTGCCAGCCGGCCAAGGGCGAGGCGCGTATCCCCCACTTCGACCTGCGGCAACGGTGAATCACAATGCCGGCTTACCGCGGCGGCGGCCGCACCCTGTGCACGCGCCGCGTCCACGTAGGCATGGCCGTCGAAGTTGGGGCCCTGCAGGGCGAAGAACAGGCTCCCCGGCAGCAGCTTGCGGGTATCGGTACTGATGCCGCGGAATCCGACATCCACGCCGCTGCAGCGTCCATCGAGCACCCTGGCGGCTTCAGAAAGTTGCATGGCCATCATCGCGCCCGGTCCCTGGCAAGCTGCTGGACGCGTTCCCGGTCACTGAACGGTATGCTCCGGGTACCGACAATCTGGACAGTTTCGTGGCCCTTGCCGGCAACCAGCACCACGTCGCCGGAGACGGCCTGCTGCATGGCCCAGGCGATAGCGCGGCCGCGGTCGTGTTCGACATGCACGGCAGCGGGCTGCTTCATCCCGGCGAGAATTTCCGCCACGATCTGCTGCGGGTCCTCGGTACGCGGGTTGTCATCGGTCAGCACCACGCGATCGGCATGCTGTTCGGCTCTGGCACCCATCAGGACGCGCTTGCCGCGGTCGCGATCACCGCCGGCACCGAACACGCACCAGAGCCGACCGCGGCAATGCGCCCGCAGCGACTTCAGCACGGCTTCCAGTGCGGCAGGGGTATGCGCATAGTCGACCACGACCAGCGGATGCCCGGCGCCGGCATCGAAGCGCTCCATCCGGCCCGGGACAGTGTGCGTCAGCGCGAGTCGGGCCAGCGCCTCGGCAAACGGCAACCCGGAAACACACAGCGTGGCCAGTGCCGCCAGCAGGTTACTGGCATTGAATCGTCCCAGCAGACTGCACTGCAGCGACCCGCTGCCCCAGGGTGTCGCCACCTCCATGCCCAGGCCGGCAGCGTCGTAGCGCAGCTTGCGGCCGATCACCCACTGCGCGGGGAAGCGGGTGCGAAACGGTTCATTTTCCAGGCGGTAGGCAACCGGCGCGACGCCCGGAGGAATGGCATCCAGCAAGGCGCTGCCGAACGGGTCGTCGGCATTGATGACGGCATAGCGCAGGCCGTCGGCATGAAACAGCTTGCGCTTGGCCTCCGCATAGGCCTCCACGCTGCCGTGATAATCAAGGTGATCACGCGTCAGGTTGGTCAGGACTGCCACGTCGAAAGACACACCGCGGATGCGGCCCTGGTCCATGGCGTGCGAGGACACCTCCGCAACCACGCAGCGGGCGCCCTGCTGCTGCATGTCCCGCAGCGCCCGCTGCAGGGTCAGGGCATCCGGCGTGGTGTGGGTTGCGTTCGAAAGTTCGTCATACAGGCCGTAGCCCAGCGTACCGATCACACCGCAACGCCGGTCGCCCGTATTCAGCGCCTGGGCAATGAAATGGCTGCAGGATGTCTTGCCGTCGGTACCGGTCACGCCGATCATGAACAGGCCGCCGGAAGGATGCCCGTAGAAACGATCGGCGATCTCCCCTACCCGCTGACCCAGCCCCGGCACAGCAACCACAGGGACCGGCAGCAGGGCGGCGGTTTCGGCAAGACCGGCATTATCGGCAACCGGTTCCCAGGCAACCGCGACGGCGCCCAGCGCGAGCGCCTGGCGCGCGTGCTGCAAGCCGTGCGTCTGCGTCCCTGCCACGGCAAGGAACAGGTCGCCGGCCTGCACCTTGCGGCTGTCCAGCGCCAGGCCGGACACGTTGCAGTCACGCTTCACGCTGACGTTCGGGAAACCCTGCAACAACCCACTCAGGGTAAGCTGGTTCGTCATGACCTCGGCCGTCATCATGCAGCATCCTCCGCGGTGGCCTGTTGCGTCTGCAGCAGCGGCAGATTATCCGGCGGCACAGCCAGCAGGCGCAGCGCACCCGAGATGACCTTTGAAAACACCGGGGCCGCCACCTGGCCGCCGTAATGCTTGCCGTTGCCAGGCTCGTCAATCATGACCACCATGACCAGCCGCGGATCACTGGCAGGCGCCATGCCCGCGAACACGGAGAGATACTTGTTGTCGGAATAACCGCCGGCCACGGACTTGTGCACGGTACCGGTCTTGCCGGCAACCGTGTAGCCGGCAATCTGCGCGGCAGGCGCCGTCCCCTCCGGACCCGCCGCCTGCTGCAGCATGGCGCGCACCTGGCGCGCCACCTGCTGTGACATGACCCGCCGCTCCTCCGCAACCGCCGTGTCCTGCAGGAAGGCCACCGGGCGCCGGATGCCGTCAGCGGCCAGCACCGCATAGGCCTGCGCCAGCTGCAGCGCGGTCACGGAAATACCGTAGCCGTAGGCCAGCGTGGCGGTCTCGATAGCGTTCCAGCCGCCGTGATGCGACAGCAGCCCGGATGCCTCACCGGGAAAACCGCTGTAGGTCTGTTCGCCGAAACCGACCTCCGCCAGATCCGTCCAGATATCCTCGACGGACAGCGACAGGGCAATCTTGGTGATGCCAACGTTGCTGGACTTGCGAATCACGCCGGTCACATCCAGATCGCCGTAGTCATGCACGTCGCGCACCGTGTTCACACCCACGCGGAACCAGCCCGGCGACGTACTGACCGGGGTATCCGGGCGGTAGCGCCCGGTTTCCAGCGCGGTCGCCACGATGAACGGCTTCATGGTGGAACCCGGCTCGAAGACATCGGTAACGGCACGGTTGCGCATGCTGCTGCGCTGCATCCGCTTGCGGCTGTTCGGGTTGAAAGACGGCTGGTTAACCATCGCCAGCACCTGGCCACTGCGCACGTCCAGCACAACCGCCGACCCGGAACGCGCCTTGTGCTCCTGGACCGCCGCTTTCAGTTCACGGTAGGCGAGGTACTGGATACGCCGGTCGATGCTCAAGCGCAGGTCCTTGCCAGGGCGCGGCCGGCTGATGCTCTCCACATCCTCGATGATGTGGTGCTGGCCGTCCTTGACGACGCGCTTGGCGCCCGGTTCGCCGGCCAGCCATTCCTCGTAGGCAAGTTCCAGGCCTTCCAGACCGGCGTCGTCGATATTGGTCTTGCCGACAACATGCGCGGTCACTTCAGCCGCCGGGTAATAACGCCGGTATTCGCGCTGCAGGTAGACGCCGGGAATCCGCAGATCATTCACCTGCGTTGCCAGTGCCGGGCTGATATGCCGCTGCAGATAGACGAACTCACGGTCGGCACGGCTGGCCAGCAGGCGTTGCACCTTGTCCCGATCCATCGACAGCAGCTTCGCAAGCTCCGGAACGCGCTGCTGCTCGCCACCCAGCTCCTGCGGGTTGATCCAGACCGACTCGACCGGGGTGCTGATCGCCAGCGGCTCGCCGTTGCGGTCCTGGATCATGCCACGATGTGCAGGCAGGCTGACGACGCGCAGATGGCGCGCCTCTCCCTGGTGCAGCAGGAACTCCTTGTCCAGCACCTGCAGGCACACGGCCCGATACAGCAGCGTTACCGCCGCCAGTCCCATGCACAGGTACAGGAAAATGCGCCGCCCCTGGAATGCAGTGTGATGTGAATGCCGATTCATGGCTTGACGATCACCATGTTGTCTGCGGACAGGACGACCATGCCGAGCCGGTCGCGTGCCGCCACCTCGACCTGGCCCTGGGTGGTGAGCGTGCTTTGCTCCAGCTGCAACTGGCCCCACTCCACATCCATGGCATCGCGCTCGTTTTCCAGTGACTGCAACTCGATAAACAGTTTGCGGCCCTGGTGCTTCGAGTACACCACGCAAACGGCCGAAACCACCACGACCAGCAGCAGCACCGGAAAAGCAGATGGACGCAGGCTCATTGCAGCCGCTCCGCAACCCGCAGCACGGCGCTGCGCGCCCGCGGGTTGGCGCGTATTTCGACTTCACCGGGATGTATCGCCTTGCCTACCGGACGCAGCCGCGGATGGTAGTCCATGCCGGCCAGTGGAAATTCCGGCGGCGGCGCCTCACCCCGGTATTCATCGCGAATGAAACGCTTGACGATGCGATCCTCAAGCGAATGGAAACTGATCACGGCCAGACGGCCCTGCGGTGCCAGCACGTCAGGCACCTGTTCCAGCACGTCCCGGATATCATCCAGCTCGTGGTTAATGAAGATGCGGATTGCCTGGAAACTCCGGGTGGCGGGATGCTTGTGTTGCTCGCGCACGGGGACTGCAGCGGCAATCAACTCGGCCAGCTGCCCGGTGGTTTGCAGGGGAGTCGTGTGGCGGCTGGCCACGATGCTGCGCGCGATGCGGCGCGAGAAACGCTCTTCACCATAGGTTTTCAGCACGTGCGCGATATCCCGCTCGCTTGCCGTTTCCAGCCATTGTGCCGCACTGATTCCCGAGGTCGGGTCCATGCGCATGTCGAGCGGACCGGTCATGGAGAAACTGAAACCACGGGAGGCGTCGTCCAGCTGGGGTGAGGAAACACCCAGGTCAAGCAACAGACCATTGACGTGACCATTCAGCTCTCTCTCTGCAACCATCCGGCTCAACATCGTGAACGCACCCTGTTCAATCTCGAAACGCGGATCACCGCCAAACTGCCGCTCTGCCGATTCCACTGCCGCCGGGTCCTTGTCCATGGCCAGCAAGCGCCCCCGCGGACCAAGCAATGCCAGAATCGCTCCCGCATGCCCGCCGCGACCAAAGGTTCCATCAACGTATATCCCGTCAGGCCTGACCGCGAGCCCCTGCAGGACCTCTGTTAGAAGTACCGGCTGGTGTGGTAATCCCGCGCTCATCAAATCAGAGCGTCAGTGATTCCAGTGAATCCGGCATAGTGGCTTCGTCATCGTCTTCAGCCACCCAGTCACCGCAATTCTTTTCCCAGGCCTCTTCATTCCAGATTTCAAACTTGTTTCCCAGTCCGGCCAGTACCACGCGCTTGTCCAGGCCGGCGAACTCGCGCAGACGCGGCGGTATCAGGATACGGCCGTTTCTGTCCATCTCGAGTTCGGTGGCATGTCCCAGCAGCATCCGTTGCAGGGTGCGAGTGCGCTTGTTCTGGTTCGGAAGACGGACGAGCTTGCGTTCAATCTCGTCCCACTCGGGCTGGGGATACATCAGCAGGCAGCGATCGTCATGCACGGTCAGCACGACCCGCCCTTCGCATCGCTCCAGAAGATCAGCACGGTAGCGGGTGGGAAAGGCCAGACGCCCCTTCGCATCCAGATTGACCGTGCTACCACCTCTGAACAATTCGACCCCCTTTTGCTCCCTTGAAACCCATTTATTACCACTGAGTCCCACTTTGCGACACTATAGGGAGAACGGGATCATGCGTCAAGCTAAACCCTGAAAAAATATCCTTCTGGACAGTAACTTAGATCAGATTCCCAATTTGTCACGCCATCAGGCAAGGCATATGAATTAGAAATCAAAAGCTTGTCGCGCTTACCTTGAGTAAATTGGCAGCTCGATCTTTTACAGGGCAATTCAGGCACCCAAATCAGCCGAATGCGCTCAACACGGTGGGCATTATAACCCGCCTTGAAACCCAATATCTTGGGTTATACACACAAAATTTTGCCTAGATGCGGGGTTTAAATCCCACCATGGCAGGAGAAGAAAAGCCGGGCACGCGGACTCCACCATGTAATTTCATGGCAGCCGGATTAATGAGGGCATACTCACATGTCGTACGCGTGGTGGAAATTTCCGGATGGAAGGCACGCAGGCCGGACCTGCAATCGCGATCAAAACCACAGACAGCAAAAAGCCCCTGCGGGATGGCATGGCCATCATGCCGCAGGGGCTTTTTTACAGCGGAGGACCGCTACCAGCTAGAACGGAATATCGTCATCAAAATCCTGTGATGCACTCGCGGATGCCGATTCAGGTTCCCTCGCCGGCGCCGGCTTCTCCGCGAAACCGGCACTGCCGCCGCCACCGCGGCCGCCCAGCATCTGCATTTCATCGGCGACGATTTCCGTCGTGTAGCGATCATTGCCTGAATTGTCCTGCCACTTGCGGGTCTGCAGCTTGCCCTCGATGTAGATCTGCGAACCCTTCTTGAGGTATTCGCCCGCGATTTCTGCCAGCCGCCTGAACATCACGATGCGATGCCACTCGGTCTTTTCCTGCTGGTCACCGGTCTGCTTGTCTTTCCAGGACTCCGAGGTCGCCAGCGTCAGATTGGCCACCGCATTGCCGTTTGGCATGTAACGAATCTCCGGGTCCTTGCCCAGGTTTCCAACCAGAATTACCTTGTTCACTCCTCGCGCCATGATGCTCTCCTGTTATCGATATGGTTCCACGATCCGTGTGACCCTGTTCGGGATGCCGCCGCCGGGCGGCGGTAAATTTCCGGCCCCTATTCTATGCGAAGGCCGACCATGCTGCTATGCGATTCCTGTAGGGAAAACCCGACTCCTGTCAGGGTAGGGACGCGGCATCGAACACCTGCCGGTTCACCTTCAGATAGGCCACGCCCTCCTCCGCCACCACCACGGCCTCGGCCACGCCGGCCATGCCCGCCAGTCGCCGCGTCAGGGCCGCCACGTCCCCGTCGAAATCGGCATCGAGGCGGTAGATATAGCTGCTCAGCTTCGCCGGCGGGGTCATGGACAGCGCCAGCAACAGCCAGGCCAGTGCGCCCGCTGCTGCAACGATGAAGACGGCATGCAGGCCAAACCTGCCCTGCAGCCAGCCGCCCAGCGTACCGCCAAGGAAGGCGCCGAAGAACTGGCTGCTGGAATAGACACCCATCGCCGTGCCGCGACAGTCCACCGGTGCCACCCGCGAGATCAGCGAAGGCAGCGTCGCCTCCAGCAGGTTGAAGGCGGTAAAGAACACGAACAACAGCGCCACCACGCTGAGCACCGACACCGGCACCAGGAACAGCCCCAGTTCTGCCGCCACCAGCAGGACAATGGCGAACAGGAACACCGGCTTGATGCGGCCCTTGCGTTCCGCCTGGATAATCAGCGGCAGCATCGCAATCACGGAGCACACCAGCACCGGCAAGTACACCTGCCAGTGGTCGCCGGCCGCCAGCCCGGCCTCGTCGCGCAGCACCAGCGGCAGGACCACGAAGCTGGCGGTGAGGATGGCATGCAGCATGAGGATGCCGAAATCGAGTCGCAGCAATTCGCCCTGGCGCAGCACCCGGCCGAACTGGGCCGGTATGGCCTCGGCCTCGCGGTGAATGCGAATCTCTACCGGGCGCGGCACGACGAAAGCAACCACCGCGATACCCCCCAGCGCCAGGACCGCCGTGATCCAGAAGATCCCCGGTACGCCCACCCAGCGATCCAGCACCGGACCCATGATCAGCGCAACGGCAAAGGACAGGCCGATGCTCATGCCGATCAGGGCCATGGTCTTGATGCGATGTTCCTCGCGGGTGAGGTCCGCCGCCAGCGCCATGATAGCCGCGGCGATGGCACCCGAGCCCTGCAGCGCCCGGCCGAAGATCACCATGTGGATGGACTCCGCCTGCGCGGCGACCACGCTGCCCAGCGCGAATATCAGCAGGCCGCCAATGATCACCGGCTTGCGCCCGATGTGGTCGGACAACAGGCCGGCCGGGATCTGCAGCAGCGCCTGGGTCACGCCGTAGACGCCGATCGCGAGACCGACCAGGATCGGCGTCACCCCCTCAAGATGCTCGGCGTAGAGCGCAAACACCGGCAGGATCATGAACAGCCCCAGCATGCGCAGGGCGTAAACGCCTGAAAGTGAAAGGGCTGCGCGCAATTCCGCGCGGCTCATGCCACTCCCTTTATCCGCCTGCTGCTCCACGTCGCTGAATCCTCTTTGGCTGTACCCGTGAAAACGCCGTATATTAGCAGGTTGGCCGTTCCGGCGGAGAGAGATTACGGCAATGGATACTATCCACATTCGGGGTGCCCGCACCCACAACCTGCAGAATGTCGACCTCGACCTGCCGCGTGACAAGCTGATCATCGTCACGGGACTATCCGGCTCGGGCAAGTCCTCGCTGGCCTTCGATACCATCTACGCGGAGGGCCAGCGCCGCTATGTGGAATCGCTGTCCGCCTATGCGCGGCAGTTCCTGTCCATGATGGAGAAGCCCGACGTCGATCATATCGAGGGACTCTCCCCGGCCATTTCCATCGAGCAGAAGTCGACCTCGCACAACCCGCGCTCCACCGTCGGCACCATCACCGAGATCTACGATTACCTGCGCCTGCTGTTCGCGCGCGTCGGCACCCCGCACTGCCCGGAACACGGCACGGTGCTGGAGGCGCAGACCATCAGCCAGATGGTCGACCACATCCTGACGCTGCCGGAAGGCAGCCGCCTGATCCTGCTGGCGCCGGTAGTCGAGGCACGCAAGGGCGAACATGTGCACGTGCTGGAGGAACTGCGCGCGCAGGGATTCGTGCGCGCCCGCATCGACGGCGAGGTGGTGGAACTCGACCAGCCGCCGAAACTCGACCTGCGCCGCAAGCATGTCATCGAGGCCGTGGTCGACCGCTTCAAGGTTCGCGACGACATCCAGCTGCGCCTTGCAGAATCCCTGGAAACCGCGCTCAACCTGTCCGACGGGCTGGCGCGTATCGCCTGGATGGACAAGACCGACAACGCGGAAGTCATGTTCTCCGCCAAGTTCGCCTGCCCGCAGTGCGGCTACTCCGTGAGCGAACTGGAACCGCGACTGTTCTCCTTCAACAACCCCGCCGGCGCGTGCCCGGAGTGCGACGGCCTCGGCGTGCGCCAGTTCTTCGATGCCACGCGGGTCGTGGCCCACCCGGAGCTCAGCCTGGCCGGCGGCGCGGTGCGCGGCTGGGACCGCCGCAACGCCTATTATTTCCAGCTCATCACCTCGCTGGCCGAGCACTACGGCTTCGAGATCGACACCCCCTTCGAGGAGCTGCCGGCCGACATCCAGGACGTGATCCTCTACGGCAGCAAGGGAGTATCGATCCGCTTCCGCTACCTCAACGACCGCCGCAGCACCTCGGAGCGCCGCCACCCGTTCGAGGGCATCATCCCGAACATGAAGCGGCGCTACCACGAAACCGAGTCCAGCACGGTGCGCGAGGAACTGGCGCGCTACCTCGGCAACCAGACCTGCCCGACCTGCGCCGGCGCGCGCCTCAACATCGCGGCGCGGCATGTCACGGTCAACGGCAAGACCCTGCCGGACATCACCGCCCTGCCGGTCGGCAGCAGCCAGGCCTTGTTCGAGGCCCTGCACCTGGAAGGCCGGCGCGGCGAGATCGCCGACAAGATCCTGAAGGAGATCAACCAGCGGCTGGCGTTCCTGGTCAACGTCGGGCTGGACTACCTGTCGCTGGACCGCAGCGCGGAAACCCTCTCCGGCGGTGAAGCACAGCGCATCCGGCTCGCCAGCCAGATCGGCGCGGGACTGGTCGGCGTCATGTACATCCTCGACGAACCCTCCATCGGCCTGCACCAGCGCGACAACCAGCGCCTGCTCAACACCCTCACCCACCTGCGCGACCTCGGCAACACCGTGATCGTCATCGAGCACGACGAGGAAGCGATCCGTGCCGGCGACTACGTCGTCGACGTCGGTCCCGGTGCCGGCGTGCACGGCGGTCACATCGTGGCACAGGGCACGCCCGCCGAGATCATCGCCGACCCGAATTCACTCACCGGCCAGTACCTGTCGGGGCGCAAGCGCATCGAGATTCCACCGCACCAGGTCGATGCTGCAGAGAACCGCAAGCTGGTGATCCACGGTGCGACCGGCAACAACCTGAAGTCCGTCGATGTCGAGATCCCGCTCGGCCTGCTGACCTGTGTCACCGGCGTCTCCGGTTCCGGCAAGTCGACGCTCATCAACGACACGCTGTACCGACGCGCCGCGCAGGTGCTCAACAAGGCATCCGAGGCCGGCGCACCCTGTGACGGCGTCGACGGCCTGGAGTATTTCGACAAGATCGTCGACATCGACCAGAGCCCCATCGGGCGCACACCGCGCTCCAACCCGGCGACCTACACCGGCCTGTTCACACCGATCCGTGAACTGTTCTCCGCCACCCAGGAAGCGCGCTCGCGCGGCTACAAACCGGGGCGCTTCAGCTTCAACGTCAAGGGCGGCCGCTGCGAAGCCTGCCAGGGCGACGGCGTCATCAAGGTCGAGATGCACTTCCTGCCGGATATCTACGTGCCCTGCGACGTCTGCAAGGGCAAGCGCTACAACCGGGAAACCCTGGACGTGCGCTACAAGGGCAAGAGTATTCACGAAGTACTGGAAATGACGGTGGAGGATGCGCAGCCCTTCTTCAGCGCCATCCCCACCGTGGCGCGCAAGCTGCAGACCCTGATGGATGTTGGCCTGTCGTATCTAACGCTGGGCCAGAACGCAACCACGCTGTCCGGCGGCGAGGCGCAGCGCATCAAGCTGGCGCGCGAACTCTCCAAGCGCGACACCGGCAAGACCCTCTACATCCTCGACGAACCCACCACCGGCCTGCACTTCCACGACATCGCACAACTGCTGGTGGTGCTGCACCGGCTGCGCGACCACGGCAACACCATCATCGTCATCGAGCACAACCTCGACGTCATCAAGACAGCCGACTGGATCATCGACATGGGACCGGAAGGCGGCATCCGCGGCGGCGAAGTCGTGACCACAGGAACCCCGGCCGAGGTTGCCGAACACGCAACCTCGTATACCGGGCAATACCTCAGGCACACGCTGGATCAGTACAAGCGGCAAACAGCAAAGCGGGTGAAGGCGGGTTAGGAAAAAAATCGATGCTGCAACAGTAATCGGTGATACGCTCACCTGACATGTAAAGGGCACTGGCCACTTATCTGGACCTGATGCCATACACCGGGGAGAATCCTGTGAATAAAATCCACCTGGCACTTGGCGCACTGTTGATCACCTTGACCGGATACGGCGCGCAGGCGGCCGCCACGTCCCCTGACAGCACACCGGCGACCGCCGCTCACGCCGACGCCGGCACCCCGCCTGCCGCCCCCGATGTCTTGAACGGTGAAATCGTCGAGACCATGAATTCCGCCGGTTACACCTACGTCCTGCTCGACACGGGCTCCGGGAAGATCTGGGCCGCCGCCACCGAAACCGGCGTCAAGGCCGGTCAACGGGTCAGCGTGCCCACCGGCCAGGTGATGACCAACTTCTCCAGCAAAACCCTCAATCGCACCTTCGACAAGATCTACTTCGTCGCCGGCATCTACCCGGAGGGCACCCCGGACAGGGCCACTGACAAGGGCGATGACGTGGCTGGCAGCAGCAGGACCGTAGTCACTGAAGTCCAGGTAGAAGGCGTGGCCAAAGCGGCCGGAGGCTACACGGTCGAGGAAATCCTGGCCCGGAGTTCCGCGCTGAGCGGACAGAGTGTAAAGGTCCGCGGACGGGTCGTGAAGTTCACTGCCGGCATCATGGGCACCAACTGGATGCACATCCAGGATGGCACCCCGGGCGACCTCACCGTAACCACCGACACCCTTGTGGCCAAGGGCGACGTGGTCATGGTTGAAGGTGTTCTGTCGGTGAACAAGGACTTTGGTGCCGGTTATCTGTATCCGGCAATCATCGAAAAGGCGACCGTAACCAAGGAATAAAGACGCTGCAACGGCTTGTGTCCGGGGGAAATGCGGGCAGATACCTGTTTATTCTGTACGCAGCTCCGCCCTGGCGGAGGTAATGACACGATTGGCGGACCGCAGCAACAGCCATACGAGACCCAGCGCGACCACGATATCAGGCCAGCCCGAGCCGGTCAGCCAAACCGCACCGGCCGCCACGAACACAGCAAGGTTGGCCATGATGTCGTTGCGCGAACACTCCCACACCGAACTCATGTTTACATCTTCATGACGATGCCGCCAAAGCAGGTACAGGCAGAGAGAATTCGCCACGAGACCAAGCAGACTGAAGGCACCCATCACCTCGAATACAGGTGTGCTCGGGACAAAGACCCTGTAGACAATCTGGGCCGCCACGGCGCAGGCGGCCAGAAAGATAAGCCAGCCCTTGAACAAGGCGACCTTTGCTTTTATAGCAGTTCCCCGCGAGACCGCGTACAGGCTGAGCCCGTAGGTCAGGGCGTCGCCCAGGTTGTCAAGGCTGTCCGCCAGCAGCGCAGTCGACCTGCCGTACAGTGCGGCAACAGCAACTACCAGGAACATAACGGCGTTTATGCCGAGCACGATTCGCAGTGTTTTCCGCTGCCTTCCGGGAACGGCACCGAGAGCACAATGGTTGTCACAACATCCACTCATACCCGCAACCTCGCCGACAAATCCGGCTCTCGATGCCTGTTCAACGGGTTCAGACTGAATCGTCGAACCAATCGCGCCAATGAAACGTGTCAGGGCACAATTCCCCCTGATATTAGAACCCCATGCGCCCTGACACCATTATCCCGGCTGCTTTTTTCCTGCAGTGGGCAGGGCTGCTATTGGTGTGCGTGTAATTCGCTGGCCCCGACTTTCAAGTCGTTACAGCCCCGACAGGGGCGACTGTTTTTCCATACACCTCATTGAGCACCTGGGCCAGGGCGGCGTAGATTGCAGTAAACCCGCAGAAAATACCCTCGTAACCTGCAATGAGTTTTATCGTGCTGCTATTGGTAAAGTCACCCAGGGCCAGCAGGAAAAACAGTACTGTCAGGGATGCAAAAACGACCTGCAATGCACGAGTCAGTCTCAGCGTTCCAATAAACAGTACAGCAGTGAAAATTCCCCACATGATCAGATACACAACCATGGCTGATTGCTCAGGCGCATCTATCAGCCCCATTTTCGGCAATACAATCAGCATCACCAGCGAGAGCCAGAAAAATCCGTAGGACGTGAACGCTGTCAACGCGAAGGTGTTCCCCTTTTTCCATTCCATCAGGCCGGCTATGATTTGTGCCAGCCCGCCATAAAAAAATCCCATCGCCAGAATCATGGAATTCAGCTCAAAGATTCCAGCGTTATGAAAATTCAACAGCACTGTCGTCATTCCAAAACCCATCAAGCCAAGCGGTGCCGGATTGCCTGACATATCCTGCCAACTGATTAACTGTATTTCACTTTCTGTCCGGCCAATTTCTCTATTCATTACTGATACCTTTCCTTTTTACTCAAATCGTTAAAACCAGGCCGTGCGAGCACGGCTGCGCGGAGCGTAACACACGGGTGGTTTTGGATGTTGGGTAGAAATACGTGGCGCCCTGAAGGCCATAAGGGAGCCTTATAGATTCACGGAATAGTTCCGGAGCCGGATGTTATATCCGGCCGCTTTTCCTGTGCTGACAGAATCAGCGCCGCTCTGGACGACCTGCCAGACTCACGACACGCGCAGTAATGAACATGGTCAGCATGACAGAAGCTGCAAAGGCATAAAGTCCATAACGCATTTCAACATCCACGATAGCGCCCATTTTCACAGCGACAACCAGTACCGCCACCACGAACACATCCAGCATGGACCACTTGCCGTACAGGTGCATCCAGTGCAGCAGCTTCCTTCCCCTGTCCTGCATCGCCTCGTTTCTGCTTACCAGTCGGTACAACACCCCGAGCTTGAGGATCGGCAATACAACGCTGAACCCTGTCAGCAACAGGAACAGGAATATCTGCCCATTCTGCAGCAACTCGATAACCCCGGAGAGCACGGAGAAGGTGTTCTCTACCAGCACAAACTTCCGTAGCGTGATGATGGGCGCAACCAGCCCGACAAGTAACAGCAACGCTGCAGACCATATAAGGTAGCGCAGCCGCCGCGCCTGCTCCGGATATACCTCCGGGATTACGATCTCGTCATAACTCAATGGTGTTTCGCTTCCCTTCAGGGTCATTAACCGCGGAAAATCCATAATCCCCGGATTCCGCTCGGCACTTGCTCCTGCATCGCCTAAGGCGCTTACTTTTGGTGCCCTACCACCTACATGGCCCAGGCCAGTCTCGGTCTCACCTTCTCCCTGTAGGCGTACGCTTCATCCAGGCTACGAACTCGTCGATCATTGATGTCATCACCGCCAGTGCGACCGTGTTAGCTGCTGAATTCCGAGCCTACCCGAAGACCCAGCACCACGTCCGCCCTGCCCCGGTTTACGGCGAACTCGACCAGGCCGTTTGAATTTTCATACCAGAAGGCTTCACCCTCGTTGACATCGGAAAAGGTGCGCGCATGGCACAGGGAGTGGCCGTTGATATTGAACACGGCATCCGGTTCGACAGTCGAACTGCGCAGGCCGGTGATGGCGTTGCCGAAGCGATCGATATAGACCACGCGCCGCAGGTCGTCCGGCCAGTCGGGTTTGTCCAACTCGCCAGTTGCGAGTTCCTCGCCCATGTAGCGGCCGTCGCGCGCCAGCCGCCCTGCGACCGGAGCAAATACGTCGCGGCCGTGGAAACTGGGTGATGCGCTGGGCGCTGGCTCCGGCAGCAGCCAGCACTGGATGTCTTTTGCACGTCGCGCCAGCGGCGCGAACAGGCCTTCATTCGGGCCGACATACCAGCGGCCATCTGCCCGCAGTACCACGCCCGGGCGTGCGCCGCCGACGCCGGGATCGACCACGCACACAAACACCGTACCGGGCGGTAAACCCTGCGCACAGGCTGGCAGCAGGTAGGCCGCGGCCTGGATATCGAAGGGAGACAGGTCGGAAAACAGGTTAATCACCGGTACGCCCGGCGCATGCTGCTGCAGGACCGCATGGACCTGCCCGATGTAGGGTCCCTGCAGGCCGAAGTCCGTGAACAGCACCAGCATGGCAGCGGTTATCCGACCCCGGGTGGAAACAGGCTCAACGGGTTCTGCACTCTAGTCCGACAGGTAGTACTCAACGGTGGAGACCACGCGAACATTCTTGATATGGGGATTGTTCTTGTCCCGTGGGCTGATCGCGAATTGTCCCTGCGAGGCCCGCTTGATCTTGCCGAGCTGGCTGTTCGAGTCCTGCGCGAACTTCATGGCGACCTCGCGCGCATTGCCGGTTGCTTCCTCGATCATCGCGGGCTTGACCTCGTTCAGGCGGGTAAACAGGTACTCGGTCTGTTCCTGGTAACCGCCACCCGTCAGCGCAATGCCCTGCTTGCCGAGATCGACCAGCCGGCTCATCACACCGCGTACCCGTTCCACGTTATCTGAATAGACCGTCACCGTCTGCAGGGCGCTGTACCTGAATTCCGGCTGCTGTGCGCCGCCGTAACTCTGCGCCGACTTGTCGGTGATCACCGGCGCGGACACCGTGATCTCCGCGGCCGCGATGCCGGCATCCAGCAGGAAGGCGCGAATCCGGACGGTGTTGTCTTCCAGGTTTGTGTAGAGCGCGGCAAGCTCGTTGCTCGCCAGGGTGAACTGGATCGGCCAGATCACCACGTCCGCCGGATACTCCTGCTCGGAAAGCCCCTTGACGGTGACGCTGCGCTCGAATTCCTTGAAGCGGATTGCCGCGTCGCCGAGCAGGTAACCCAGCGCTGCCAGTCCCAGCAGAATGAATACGCCCAGCACCAGGGCACTGCCACTGTGTTCACGTTGCACTTCGACCTCCCGAGTCACTGTTGTTCAGGGGTGATGCCGGTTATTTCGCGCCTTCCAGCGCCAGTTCCGCCTCGGTTTTCATGCCAAACTTTTTCATCAGCCAGCTCGGGGGACAGAACCCGGTAAAGGAACTCTGCAGGCAGTTGAAGCCGATGAACAAGGTGAACCAGGTCCAGTTGGGATGATGAAACAGCGCCAGCAGGGAGGTAATCATGACCATGGTGCCGCCGAAGGCAAAGAGGGTTCGTTCTACAGACATTCCAGTACTCCAGTCGCCAAATTGATTGCAGGCGTTAGGCTACCATACTCGCCAGTGACGCGACGCGCGGCGTGATGCCGCAGTGGCCGGTCGTTATGGCAGCCAGCCACCGGTCGCCTGCAGGGGCGCGGGATTGTCCGGCGTGCTGACCCAGAGGGCGACCGCATGGCGCTGCGCCTGCCCTGCCCCGACCAGCGGCAGCTTGAACTGCCACTGCCCGGTGTCCGAGACATGAACCGCATGCGCCAGCACCACGAACTCCTGCGGCAGCGTGCGTCCCCGGTTCTCGCCGTGCGCCACGACCGTTTCGATGCCGCAACCCAGCAGCGCGACGTGCAGTTCCAGCGGCTCACCCGTGACCGGAAAGCCGGCCTGGATACGGCCGGCATCGATTGTGGCGACGAGGCTGCCGGGCTGCCGGTCACTGCGGCGCGGGCCCAGGCCGAAGGTCCAGCCACGCCACTCCCGGCCATTGCTGAAGAAGCCCGGCGTGTACACCGTGCGTGCCCTGCCGGCACGGGCATAGTCGCGCTGGCGCTCACCGTGGGCGGCCGCCGCGTAGGGGTCCTGCCAGCCGATGTAATCCCAGTAGTCGACATGGAAGGCGACCGGAACGACTTCCGTCCACAGGTCGTCGTCATCAATAAACTTGTTCAGCCAGCGCTCGGCGGGCGGGCAACTGCTGCAGCCCTGCGAGGTATAGAGTTCCAGCAGCGTGACCTGGCGCGCGCCGCTATCGAGCAGCAGTGGCGCCGCCGGCAAGGGAGTCGCCAACAGCAGCGCCAGCAGGACGACGACCTACGGCGGATCATGCGCCGGCACCGGCGCATCCGCCATGGTGCCTGAGGTGATTTGTTCTTATGATAGCGGCCACAGACATGAGACAGCAGCGCATTCGGGAGAGTTCAGCATGCAGGCAACCGCAGAGTTACAGGTCGTGCCCATCGGCGCCGGGGTTTCCGTGCGACGCGAGATCCTGCGCGTCGTCGAAATCCTCAACGGCTACGCGTTCACGATCGAGACCCACGCCTCGGGCACCAATATCGAGGGCGAGCTCGATGACATCCTGGCGGCGGTGCAGAACATTCACGTCGCCCTGCATGCCGAGGGATCGGTGCGGCTGGTCAGTTACCTGAAGCTGGAAACCCGCACCGACAAGATCCCGACCCTGGCGGGCAAGCGCCTGTAATACATACCCGGTGCGCAGGTTGGGCTGAGCCTGCGAAGCCCAACGACCAGGCATCCGTCGGCCCCGCCATGTTGGGCTTCACGTTGTTCAGCCCAACCTACACGCTGCATCCGGGCTACATGATACCCGCGTCTTTTCGCCGCGCATTGCACTTGTGGCCAATGCACACAAGGCAAAAGTCTGTGCTAGTGTTTCTGTATCCCATAAATAATAACAAGTTAGCGGGTTGGCAGATGTCCTATATCTATAACAACAGGCCTGCGCGGCAGGGTATTCCGCGGCGCCCGATTCCGGGCCATGTGTGGCTGTGCGCCTTGCTAGCCCTGCTGCTGGCAGCCGCAGCCGGCGCGCAGCCGGATGAACCGTCCGTCCAGCAACTGCTGATCGACCGGGTGACCCGCATCGAGGCGGGAGAGACGATCGCCATTGCAGACAGCGAAATCGCCTCCCGAATCCTGCTGCCGGCCATCTACCGGGCACATGACTACGCGCCGCTCTGGCACAACCCGCGTTCAGTCGAGCAGTTGCTTGCCGCCATCCGCGCCAGCGAGCTCGACGGCCTGAACCCTGCCGACTACAACCTGCATACCCTGGAGATCCTGCTGCAACAGCGCCAGAACGGTGCCGGCGACAGCGACCTGGTATCCGGTCTCGACCTGCTGCTCACCGACAGCCTGATCCGGTTCGGCTACCAGCTCAGCTTCGGCAAGGTCGACCCGGAGGCGCTCTATCCCGACTGGAACATGACGCGTTACATCGAGGACATGGATACCCTGGTGCAACAGGCCGACGCCATCAACACCGGCAATATCGAGCTGCTGCTGCAGTCGCTGCGCCCGCAGGTGCCCGCCTACGCACGCCTGCAGGCTGCGCTGGCGCAGTACCGGGAACTGCAGGCAAACGGTGGCTGGCAACCGGTACCACCGGGTGAAACCCTGAAGCCCGGGATGTCCGGTGCGCGGGTCGCCGCGCTGCGAGCGCGGCTGCTCGTCACGGCTGACATGCCGGCAGTCACCGGTGACCCGGCGCTTTTCGACGTGGCGCTGGAGGCCGGGGTGCGCGCCTTCCAGCAGCGCCACGGACTGGAGGACGACGGCATTGTCGGCAAGGGGACGCTGGCCGCACTGAACGTACCGGTCGAGCAACGCGTCGACCAGATCCGCGCCAACCTGGAACGCGCCCGCTGGGTACTGCACGACCTGCCGGATACCTATCTCCTGGTGGACATCGCCGGCTTTCGCGTCACCTATACCCGCGACGGCGAAGTCGTCTGGCAGACCCGCGCCCAGGTCGGGCGACCGTTTCGCAAGACACCGGTGTTTCGCGCACGCATGACCTACCTGGAGGTGAATCCGACCTGGACGGTACCGCCGACCATCCTGAAAGAGGACGTCCTGCCGGAGATAAAGCGCGATACCGCCTACCTGACAGAGAAGAACATGCAGGTCATCGACTATGATGGGAACCCGGTCGACACGACGACCATCGAATGGCAGCGCTACACGGGCAGGAACTTTCCCTACCTGATTCGCCAGGGCCCCGGACCGGAGAACGCGCTGGGACGCATCAAGTTCATGTTCCCCAACAAGCATCTCGTGTATCTGCACGATACGCCGAGCAAGTCCCTGTTCGGCAAGACCACGCGGGCCTTCAGCTCCGGCTGTATCCGCATCGAGCATCCCTACGAACTGGCCGAACTGCTGCTGGAGGGCGAGCCGGGCCGGGACAGGGACAAGGTGCTGGCAGCCGTTGCTTCAATGCAAACCCGGACTATCAGCCTTAAACAGCCGACCAGCATCATCCTGCTCTACTGGACCGTGGACTTCACCCCCGACGGCCGCGTGGCCTTCAAGCAGGACATCTACGAGCGCGACCCGGCAATCGTCAGGGGGCTGAATGCGGGTTTCAAGTTCCGTGAAAGCGCCATCATCAGGGACCACCTGCACTCCAGTATCCCGCTTGCGACGGAGCACGGCTTCAGCCTGTAGCGGGCGCCACCCGCTATGGGTCGGCGCGAATACCAGACAGCGGCATCGCGGTCGGGAGACCGCTCCTACCCAACCAGACACACTCATCTTTCCCCTGCGCTCCGCAATGTACCTACGATGTACAGGGACATACGAGTGTCGCGAGAGGCCACGACTGCAGGAGAAGGTGAGACCGCGAAGCGGTCGAGAGACTGGCCTGGGCCATGCCCGTAGCGACCATCCCTGCAGGCAATAAAAAACCGGGCAGGAGCCCGGTTTTTTATTGATTTGCCACAGCGACCGTTACTCGGTACCTGCTACTGCCTCGCCAGCCGGACGGTCCACCAGTTCCACGTAGGCCATGGGCGCATTGTCACCGGCACGGAAACCGGTCTTCAGGATGCGCAGGTAGCCGCCGGGGCGTTCCTGGTAACGCGGACCAAGTTCGTTGAACAGCTTGGTGACCACGTCACGATCGCGCAGGCGACTGAACGCCACGCGGCGCTTGTGCACCGAATCCGTCTTGGCCATGGTGATGAAGGGTTCCGCGACGCGCCGCAGTTCCTTCGCCTTGGGCAGGGTGGTCTTGATGATTTCATGGCGCAACAGCGAGCAGGTCATGTTCTGGAACATTGCCTTGCGGTGTGAACTGTTGCGGTTTAACTGCCGTCCTGTCTTACGATGACGCATTTTTCGTATCCTGTCAGCCGTTGCCCATCGCGGACGACGGTTCGTTGTCTTTGGCACCCAGACTGGCTGGCGGCCAGTTTTCCAGGCGCATACCCAGTGAAAGGCCCTTGGTGGCCAGTACGTCCTTGATCTCGGTCAGCGACTTCTTGCCGAGGTTCGGTGTCTTCAGCAGCTCCACCTCGGTGCGCTGGATCAGGTCACCGATGAAATAGATGTTTTCCGCCTTCAGGCAGTTGGCCGAACGCACCGTCAGCTCCAGGTCATCAACCGGACGCAGCAGAATCGGATCGATGTCGGCCTCCGGCGTGGACGCGGTCTCTTCCGTGCTGGCCTGCAGATCGACGAAGGCCGACAGCTGGTCCTGCAGGATGGTCGCAGCGTGGCGGATGGCCTCTTCGGGATCCACGGTACCGTTGGTCTCGATATCGATAATCAGCTTGTCGAGGTCGGTGCGCTGCTCGACGCGGGCACGGTCCACGTTATAGGACACGCGGCTCACCGGGCTGAAGGAGGCATCAAGGCGCAGGCTGCCGATCGGGCGGCTCTCGCTCTCATCGCCATCACGACGGGTTGCCGGCACGTAGCCCCGGCCCTTGGCGACCTTCAGGGTCATCGACAATTCGCCGGCCTTGGTCAGGTTGGCAATCACGTGATCCGGGTTCACCACCTCGATGTCATGATCGATGGTGATATCGCCCGCCGTGACCGGACCCGGTCCCTTCTTGTTGAGCGTCAGGGTAGCCTCGTTGCGGTTGTGCAGGCGCAGGGCGACCTTCTTCAGGTTCAGCAGGACGTCGATCACGTCTTCCTGCACCCCCTCGATGGTCGAGTATTCATGCAGCACGCCGGATATCTCCGCATTGACAATCGCGGCACCCGGCATGGATGACAGCAGGATGCGACGCAGCGCATTGCCGAGGGTGTGGCCGAAACCGCGCTCCAGCGGCTCCAGGGTTACCCGGGCGTGCTTGTCACTGACTGCCTGAACGTCGACGATACGCGGCTTCAGGAATTCGTTGACTTTTCCAAGCATGAATTAAGTCCCTCAGATATTACTAATTACTTAGAATACAATTCGACGATGAGATGCTCGTTGATGTCGGCCGGCAGCTCGCTGCGTTCCGGGCGCGACTTGTAAACGCCTTCCATCTTCTTGGTATCCACGTCGATCCAGTCGGCAATCCCGCGCTGCTTGGCCAACTCTACGGCTGACTGCACCCGCAGCTGCGCACGACTCTTCTCGTTGACGCTGACTACGTCATTCGGCTGCACCTGGTAGGAGGGAATGTTGACGCGCACGCCGTTCACACTCACGCCGTTGTGCCGCACCAGCTGGCGTGACTCGCTGCGCGAGGCAGCAAAACCCATGCGGTAGGCAACATTATCGAGCCGGCCTTCCAGCAGCTGCAGCAGGTTTTCACCGGTCGAGCCCTTGGTGCTTGCCGCGCTCTTGTAGTAGTTGCGGAACTGCTTCTCGAGCACACCGTAGATGCGCCGTACCTTCTGCTTCTCACGCAGCTGGCCGGCATAGTCGGACAGCCGGGTGCGCCGCTGGCCATGCTGGCCGGGCGGGAACGGGCGATTTTCAACCGCGCACTTGGCGGTAAAACATTTCTCACCCTTGAGGTACAGCTTGCCGCCCTCGCGGCGGCACTGGCGGCATTTCGAATCGGTGTACTTGGCCATGCTCTGCTTCCTTCCTAGACGCGACGTTTCTTGGGCGGACGACAACCGTTGTGCGGTATCGGCGTCACGTCAGTGATATTGGTAATCTGGAACCCGGCGTTGTTCAGTGCACGTACGGCAGACTCGCGACCCGGACCCGGCCCCTTGACCTCGACCTCGAGGTTCTTCATGCCGTATTCCTTCACCTTCTCGCCTGCTTTCTCGGCAGCAACCTGCGCGGCAAACGGCGTGCTCTTGCGCGAACCACGAAAACCGGAACCGCCCGAGGTCGCCCAGGAAAGGGCATTGCCCTGCCGGTCAGTGATCATGATGATGGTGTTGTTGAAGGACGCGTGAATGTGGGCGATTCCGTCGGAAACGTCCTTCTTCACTTTCTTGCGGGTCGGTGCCTTAGCCATGCCTGGATTCCGTTTATATAACGATGGTTAAACTGATTGATTACTTGCGGATCGGACGCCGCGGACCCTTGCGGGTGCGGGCGTTGGTGCGCGTGCGCTGGCCGCGCAGTGGCAGACCGCGACGGTGCCGGATACCACGATAGGAACCGAGATCCATGAGACGCTTGATGTTCATGGATATGGTACGGCGCAGGTCGCCCTCGATCGTGTACTTGACAACTTCCGTACGAATGGCCTCGACTTCGGCCTCGGTCAGGTCCTTGATTTTGGTTTCGGGCTGAATGCCGCTGTCTGCGCAAATCTTGCGCGCAGTGGTGCGCCCGATGCCGTAGATTCCCGTCAGGGCAATCTGCGCATGCTTGTGCGGTGCTATGTTAATTCCGGCTATACGGGCCATTTTAAATCATCTCCAACGCGATTCTTGATAGTGCGGCGCGAAAAGCGGGTAAGGATAGCCTTTGCCCGCCTGAAAATCAAACAAAAGGATTCTTCAGCCCGGACCACGACAGCATCCGGACAGCTGTTAAATACATCAGAAATTCAATATCTTGCATTCTGGTTGCGACAACTCAGCCCTGACGCTGCTTGTGGCGGCCATCCTTGCAGATGACCCGCACCACACCATTGCGTCGTATGACCTTGCAGTTGCGGCAGATACGCTTGACGGAAGCACGCACTTTCATGTCAATACACCTCTAGATTCGACTGCGCCTAGCGCAGCACACCTGTTCTGCCGTGACCTTTCAGGTTGGCCTTTTTCATCAGGCCGCTGTACTGATGCGACACCAGATGGGTCTGGACCTGTGCCATGAAATCCATGGTCACCACGACGATAATCAACAACGAGGTACCGCCGAAATAGAACGGTACATTCCAGTAAAGAATCAGAAATTCCGGCATCAGGCAAACCAGCGTGATGTAGACGGCACCGGCGGTCGTCAGCCGGGTCATCACGCCGTCGATATACATCGCCGTCTGCTCGCCCGGGCGGATGCCGGGAATGAACGCCCCGGACTTTTTCAGGTTGTCCGCAGTTTCCTTGGCGTTGAACACCAGCGCCGTGTAGAAGAAACAGAAGAACACGATCGCCAGGGCGTAGAAAATGACGTACAGCGGCTGGCCCGGTGACAGCGTGGCCGAGACATCCTTCAGCCAGCCCATGCCCTCGTTCTCGCCGAGCCAGCTGCCCATGGTCGCCGGGAACAGGATAATGCTGGAGGCGAAAATCGGCGGAATCACGCCGGCCATGTTGAGCTTCAGCGGCAGGTGGGTGCTCTGGGCCGCGTAGACCTTGCGTCCCTGCTGGCGCTTTGCGTAGTTGACGGTGATGCGCCGCTGGCCGCGTTCGACAAATACCACGAAGCCCGTCACCGCCAGTGCCAGTGCAAACAGCACCAGGATGGTCATGACGTTCATTTCACCGGTACGCGCCAGTTCCAGGGTGCCGCCGATGGCGGACGGCAGGCCGGCGACGATGCCGGAGAAAATGATAATCGAGATGCCGTTGCCCACGCCGCGTTCCGTGACCTGCTCACCCAGCCACATCAGGAAGATGGTACCGGTCACCAGCGTCACCACCGCCGTCAGTATGAATGCCGGCCCCGGGTTCATCACCAGGCTGCTGCCGGCCATCTGCTGTCCCTGCAGTGCAGTGGATATACCAAATGCCTGCATGGTTGCCAGGCCAACGGTGCCGTAGCGGGTGTACTGGGTAATCTTGTGACGCCCGGCCTCCCCGCCTTCCTTCTTCAGCTGCTCCAGCGACGGCACGGTTACCGTCAGCAGATTCATGATGATGGAGGCGGAAATGTACGGCATGATGCCCAGCGCAAACAGCGACAGGCGTTCCAGTGCGCCCCCGGAAAACATGTTGAACATTTCCAGGATGGTGCCACGCTGCTGTTCCACCAGGGCCGCAAGCACAACCGGATCGATTCCCGGTAGCGGAATGAAAGTACCGATACGGAATACGATGATGGCGCCAATGACGAAAAAGAGCCGCTGGCGCAGCTCTTTTATCTGCCCGAGACCCGAGGCAGCACCCGACAGTTGTGAACCGATGGCCATTTAGTCCTCGACCTTGCCCCCGGCCGCCTCGATCGCTGCACGCGCACCGCGGGTGACCTGGATACCCTTGAGGGTAACCGCCTTGTCGATGTTGCCGGAGGCGAACACCTTGACGCGCCGGGTAATACGGGAAACCACGTTCGCCTGCTGCAGTGCAGCCAGGTCGATGACGTCGGCGTCGACATGCGCCAGTTCATGCAGGCGCACCTCTGCGGTAGTACGGGAGAGGCGCGAGCCAAAGCCCACCTTGGGCAGGCGACGCTGCAACGGCATCTGGCCGCCCTCGAAGCCAACCTTGTGATATCCGCCGGAGCGGGATTTCTGGCCCTTGTGTCCGCGGCCACAGGTTTTACCAAAACCGGAGCCAATGCCACGGCCCACGCGCTTGGCGTCTTTCTTGCTGCCGGCACCGGGCTTGATCGTATTCAGGCGCATTGTCTAGTCCTCGACCCTAATCATGTAGTTGACCTTGTTGATCATGCCGCGAATTTCCGGCGTGTCAGCAACTTCGACGGTGTGACGGATACGGCGCAGACCGAGACCGATCAGCGTGGCCTTGTGGCTTTGCAGGCGCCCGCTGGAACTCTTGGTCTGTGTCACCCTGATTTTCTTTGCAGCAGCCATGTGTTACTCCAGGATTTCTGCGACTGTCTTGCCGCGCTTGCTTGCAACTTCTTCCGGCGAGGTCATCTGCTCGAGGCCGCGCATGGTGGCGCGCAGCACGTTGATCGGGTTGTTGGAACCGATGCACTTGGCCAGCACGTTGTGCACCCCGACCACTTCGAACACGGCGCGCATGGCACCGCCGGCGATGATGCCGGTACCCTCGGAAGCCGGCTTCATGAAAACCTTGGCGGCCCCGTGACGCGCGGTAATCGGATACTGCAGGGTGCCTTCCTTCAGGTTGACCGAAATCATGTTCTTGCGTGCGGCTTCCATCGCCTTCTGGATCGCGACCGGCACTTCACGCGCCTTGCCGTAACCGAAACCGACACGGCCCTCGCCGTCACCGACGACAGTCAGTGCGGTAAAGCCGAACTGGCGGCCACCCTTAACAACCTTGGCTACGCGGTTGACCGTGACCAGCTTTTCCAGCAGTCCGTCACCCTGCACCTGTGCTTCTACTCTTGCCATAACAGGACCCTTGTCAGAATTCCAGGCCGCTCTCGCGTGCGGCATCGGCCAGCGCCTTCACGCGGCCATGATATTTGAAACCGGAGCGGTCAAACGCAACCCGCGTGACTCCGGCCGCCTTTGCGCGCTCGGCAATCACCTTGCCAACGACCGTGGCCGCGGCGGCGCCTCCGGTTTTTTCAACGTTCTTGCGGACATCGCTGTCAAGCGTGGACGCGCTGGCCACGACCTTGTCACCTTCCGGCGCAATGACCTGGGCATAGATATGCCGCGGCGTGCGATAGATACAGAGGCGCGTGGCTCCCAGCTCCTTGATACGGGCACGGGCGCGACGGGCGCGACGTAAACGGGTTTCTTTCTTGTCCATTGTCTATGCCTACTTCTTCTTGGCTTCTTTGCGGATGACCACTTCATCCGAATAACGTACTCCCTTGCCCTTGTAGGGTTCGGGTGGCCGGTAGGCGCGAATCTCCGCTGCAACCTGGCCGACCTGCTGCTTGTCGGTGCCCCTGACCACGATCTCGGTCTGGCTCGGCGTTTCCGCCGTAACGCCTTCCGGCAGTTCGTAGTCAACCGGGTGTGAAAAGCCCAGCGTCAGGTTCAGGACCTTGCCCTTGGACTGCGCGCGGTAACCAACGCCGACCAGCTCCAGTTTCTTCTCGAAACCTTCACTGACCCCGGCAATCATGTTGCTGGTGACCGAGCGCATGGTGCCGGTCAGCGCATTGGCCGCCTTCGACTCGTCACGCGCCTTGAAGCTCAGTTCGCCGTTTTCGTGGGTAACTTCCACGAGGCCGTGTACCTGCTGTTCCAGCGTACCCTTGGGGCCCTTCACGGTCATCTGCTGGCCGTTCATGCTGATTTCGACAGCGGCTGGTACGGGAACCGGTTTGTTTGCAATTCTGGACATGACTTTATCCGCTTAACTCACGACACAAAGGACTTCGCCACCTTCACCGGCGGCGCGGGCCTGACGATCGCTCATCACACCCTTGGAAGTCGAAATAATGGCGACACCCAGTCCGTTCTGAATACTGGGAATATCGCTCTTGCCCTTGTACAGGCGCAGCCCGGGGCGACTGGCACGCTGGATCATCTCGATCACGGGGCGGCCATCGTGGTATTTCAGCACGACGGTCAGCGCCGGCTTGCCATCTGCCTCGGTGGCCGAGAAACCGGTAATGTAGCCCTCGTCCTTCAGCACCTGCGCAATGGCGGACTTGAGCCGCGAGGCGGGCATGGAAACCTCTGCCTTGCCGGCCGCCTGGCCGTTGCGGATCCGGGTCAGTAAATCAGCTATGGGATCGGTCATCATAATCTGTTACCAGCTTGCCTTGACCAGCCCGGGTACATCGCCACGCATTGCCGCTTCGCGCAACATGTTCCGGGAAAGTCCGAATTTACGGTAGTAGCCGTGGGGACGACCGGTGATGCGGCAGCGGTTGCGGCCTCGCACCGGGCTGGAATCGCGCGGCAGGGCCTGCAGCTTCAGCTGCGCCTCGTAGCGCTCCTCATCCGAACTCGCCGGGCTCTTGATAACAGCCTTCAGCGCGGCACGTTTTACCGCGTACTTCTTCACGGCGCGCGTGCGCCGGTCCTCGCGGGCAATCATGGAATTTTTTGCCATGTTCCTGTCTCAGCTCCGGAACGGGAAGTTGAACGCCTTCAGCAGGGCGCGACCTTCCTCGTCCGTGGTTGCAGTTGTCGTAAAAGTAATATCCAGTCCACGCAGGGTGTCGATCTTGTCGTAGTCGATCTCCGGAAAGATGATCTGCTCGCGCACACCCATGTTGTAGTTGCCGCGACCGTCAAACGCCTTCGGGTTCATGCCGCGGAAGTCGCGGATGCGCGGAATGGCGACATTGATCAGGCGATCCAGGAATTCGTACATCTGTTCCCGGCGCAGCGTGACCTTGCAGCCGACCGGCCAGCCCTCGCGCACCTTGAAGCCGGCAACCGACTTGCGCGCGTTGATCACGATCGGCTTCTGGCCGGCGATCTTGGTCATGTCACCGACGGCATGCTCCATGACCTTGCGGTCAGCCACAGCCTCGCCGACACCCATGTTAAGGGTGATCTTGGTGATCCGCGGAACCTGCATCGGGTTCCTGTAGCCGAACTGCTCCTTGAGCTGTCCGATCACGGTATCCTGGTAAAAGTGTTTCAGCCTGGCCATATCTCTAACCCATCACTCAGATATCCACGACTTCGTCGGTGGACTTGAAAAAACGTACTTTGCGGCCGTCTTCCAGCGTACGGAAACCTATGCGGTCGCCCTTGCTGGTCTGCGGGTTGTACAGCATGATGTTGGACGCGTCGATCGGCATTTCCTTCTCGACGATACCGCCCGGCACGCCGCGGTTCGGGTTCGGCTTGGTATGCCGCTTGGCCATGTTCACATCGGAAACGACCATACGACCGTCCGGCATGACGCGCAGCACGCTGCCACGCTTGCCCTTGTCCTTGCCCGCGATCACGATGACGTCATCACCCTTCTTGATTCTATTCATGGTGCCTTCCTACAAAACTTCCGGTGCGAGCGAAATAATCTTCATGAAGCGCTCACTGCGCAGTTCACGGGTAACCGGGCCAAAGATACGCGTGCCGATCGGCTGCAGCTGGTTGTTCAGCAGCACGGCGGCATTGCCGTCGAAGCGGATCAGCGAGCCGTCGGCGCGCCGCACACCCTTGCGGGTCCGCACCACCACGGCATTGTAAACCTCGCCCTTCTTCACCTTGCCGCGGGGAATCGCTTCCTTCACGCTGACCTTGATGATGTCGCCGATGTGGGCATAGCGGCGGTGTGAGCCGCCCAGCACCTTGATGCACTGCAGGCGGCGTGCGCCGCTGTTGTCAGCCACATCCAGCTTTGATTGCATCTGTATCATGCTTGCATTCCGTTCGTCTTGTTACGCCAACCGGGCCGACGCTTAGTCGTTATGCCCGACAATTTCCACCAGCCTCCAGGACTTGGTCCTGGAAATCGGGCGGCACTGTTCGATCGTCACCAAATCACCTTCCTGGCAGGCATTATCCGCATCGTGGACATGCAGCTTGGTCGAACGGCGAATATACTTTCCATACACGGGGTGCTTTTCCCGACGCTCGATGAGAACGGTAGCCGACTTGTCCATCTTGTTGCTGATGACCTTGCCGGTCAGGGTCCGCGTGGTTTCCGTGGCTTCGCTCATGCTGTTTCACCCGCTTTCTGCTTCTCGTTCAATATCGTGTGTAGCCTGGCGATATCCTTGCGCACCTTCCTGAACTGGTCAGGGCGGGACAGCTGGCCGGTGCCACGCTGCATGCTCAGGTTGAATCTCTCGCGCAGCAGGTTATGCAGCTCGAGCTTGAGTTCACTGACAGACTTGCTTCTCAGTTCCGCGGCGTTCATCACAATACCGTCCGTGCTACAAAGGTTGTCTTGAATGGCAGTTTTGCGGCTGCCAGCTTGAAGGCCTCACGGGCGATTTCTTCCGTAACACCCTCGATTTCATAGAGCACGCGACCGGGCTGGATCTGGGCGATCCAGTACTCGACGTTGCCCTTGCCCTTGCCCTGGCGAACCTCGATCGGCTTCTTGGTGATCGGCACGTCCGGAAACACGCGGATCCAGAGCTTGCCGCCACGCTTGACGTGCCGGGTAATGGTGCGGCGCGCCGCCTCGATCTGGCGCGATGTCATGCGGCCGCGGTCAGTTGCCTTGAGCGCGTACTCGCCGAAGCTGACATCGCTGCCGCGCTGCGCAAGACCGCGGTTGCGACCCTTGTGCTGCTTGCGAAATTTGGTTCTTTTGGGCTGTAACATGAATGTTCTCCGCTATCAGGAAGCAGCCTTGCGCGGCGTTGCCGCCTCGGCTTCCTCAACCCGGCCGATGACCTCGCCCTTGAATATCCACACTTTCACGCCAATGACGCCATAGGTGGTATTGGCCACGGCGGTACCGTAATCGATGTCGGCGCGCAGCGTATGCAACGGCACACGGCCCTCGCGGTACCATTCGCTGCGGGCGATCTCCGCACCATTCAGGCGGCCACCGACCTTGATCTTGATGCCTTCCGCACCGATGCGCATGGTATTGCTCACCGCGCGCTTCATGGCGCGGCGGAACATGATACGGCGCTCCAGCTGCTGTGCAACACTTTCCGCGACCAAGGTATGCATCCAGCTCCGGCTTGCGGATTTCCTCGATGTTGATGTTCACCGGGATACCCATGCGCGCGGAGACATCCTTGCGCAGGCGGTCGATGTCCTCGCCCTTTTTGCCGATCACGATGCCCGGCCTTGCGGTATGCACGGTGATCACGGCGTTGTGCGCCGGACGCGAAATCTGGATGCGACTCACCGACGCCTGCGACAGGCGCTGCTTGATGTAATCGCGGATCTGCAGATCCATGTTCAGATAATCCGCGTATTTATCCGAATCGGCATACCACGTGGACGTCCAGTCCTTGACGATGCCGAGTCGAATGCCTGTTGGATGTACTTTCTGGCCCATGCTGCTCTATGCCTTTGCCTGGTTAGCCTAAACGTCACCCACCGTGACGGTGATGTGACTGTTACGTTTCAGAATCCGTGTGCCACGGCCCTTGGCGCGTGCACGGAAGCGTTTCATGGTGCGACCCTCGTCGACGCAGATCGCGGCCACTTTCAGCTCGTCGATGTCCGCGCCCTCGTTATGCTCGGCATTGGCGATCGCTGATTCCAGCACCTTGAGCACCATGCCGGCTGCCTTCTTGCCGCTGAAAGACAACACGTTCAGTGCCTTCTCCACCGGCAGACCACGCACCTGGTCCGCGACCAGCCTGGCCTTCTGCGCTGAGATATGGGCGTGTTTCAATTTCGCACTGACCTGCATCGATCTATCCTCTTACCTGGACTTCTTGTCCGCGACATGACCGCGGAAAGTCCGGGTCAGGGCGAACTCGCCCAGCTTGTGTCCTACCATGTTTTCGTTGACGAGTACCGGCACGTGCTGGCGCCCGTTGTGTATTGCTATGGTCAAGCCCACCATCTCCGGCAGGACCATGGAGCGTCGCGACCAGGTCTTGATCGGACGCTTGCTGTTTTCGGCCACCGCCTTGTCCACCTTGTTCTGCAGGTGAGTATCGATGAACGGTCCCTTTTTAATCGAACGTGCCACTATCAGAATCCTCGTGATTATTTCCGGTTACGGCGCCTGACGATCATGCTGTCGGTACGCTTGTTGCTGCGTGTACGATAGCCCTTGGTCGGCGTGCCCCACGGGCTGACCGGGTGACGACCGCCCGAGGTCCGGCCCTCACCACCACCATGCGGGTGGTCCACCGGGTTCATGGCGACACCGCGCACCGTCGGGCGCTTGCCGCGCCAGCGGCTGGCACCGGCCTTGCCCAGCGAACGCAGGCTGTGCTCGGTGTTGCCGACTTCGCCGATGGTGGCCATGCAGTCAGCCGGCAGTCTGCGCATCTCGCCGGAACGCAGCCGCAGGGTTGCATGCTCGCCGGTGCGCGCCACCAGCTGCACGCTGCTGCCGGCACTGCGGGCGATCTGGCCACCCTTGCCCGGTTTCATCTCCACGTTGTGGATCAGCGTACCGACCGGAATGTTGCGCATGGGCATGGCGTTGCCGGCCTTGATCGGTGCATCGCTGCCGTTGCGGATCTCGTCACCGCTCTTGATACCCTTGGGTGCCAGGATGTAGCGGCGCTCACCGTCTGCATACAGCAGCAGGGCGATGTGCGCAGAGCGATTCGGGTCGTACTCGATGCGCTCGACCTTTGCAGGCACACCGGCCTTGTTGCGCTTGAAATCAATTACGCGATAACGCTGCTTGTGTCCGCCGCCACGATGCCGCGTGGTAATACGTCCGGCATTGTTGCGGCCGCCGGATTTGGACTTCGTGCCAAGCAGCGCAGCATGCGGTTCGCCCTTGTGCAGACCGGGCGTAACCACGCTGATGACGAAGCGACGGCCCGGCGATGTTGGTTTGGCTTTAACGAGTGGCATCTTTCTGTTCCTTGTTGGTGCGGTACGCAGTCAGGCGCGCGTTACTCCGCTCCCATGAAATCGATATCGTGGCCTTCTGCCAGGGTCACATAGGCCTTCTTCCAGTCGGCACGCTTGCCCATGGACTGTCCAAAGCGCTTGCTCTTGCCGCGCACGTTGCTGATCTGCACGTTGTCCACCTTGACGTCGAACATCAGCTCGACTGCCTTGCGCACCTCGGGCTTGCTGGCATTCGGCTGTACCTTGAATGCGAACTGGCGATGCGCATCCGCCAGCCGGGTGCTCTTCTCCGACACGATCGGTGCCAGCAATACCTTCATCAAACGTTCCTGGTTCATGCCAGTCGCTCCTCGATCTGCTGCAGCGCGCCCCTGGTCACCAGTACCTTGTCAAAACCGATCAGGCTGACGGGATCCGCACCCGCCGCATCACAGACCGCCACGTACGGGAGGTTGCGTGCCGCCAGGTAGAGGTTGTCATCCGCGGCATCGCTGATGATCAGCACGTTGTCCAGCGCCAGGTCCTTCAGCATGCCGGCCAGTTCGCGCGTCTTCGGCTCGCGTCACCGCGAAACTCTCCACGGCAACCAGGCGTTCCTGGCGTACCAGTTCCGACAGGATGGAGCGCATCGCGGCGCGGTACATCTTGCGGTTGATCTTCTGTGCATAGCTGCGCGGGGTTGCCGCGAATGCCTTGCCGCCGCCGCGCCAGATAGGGCTGCGCGAGGTGCCGGCGCGTGCACGCCCGGTGCCTTTCTGGCGCCACGGCTTGGCGCCGCCGCCTCTGACCTGGGAGCGGGTTTTCTGCTGGGCATTGCCGGAACGCGCACTCGACAGGCAGGCGGTAACCACCTGATGTACCAGCGACTCCTTGAATACCTGCCCGAAATTGTTATCCGACACGGTAACCGAGCCTGAACCTTGTAACTGCAATTCCATCATGCGACTCCTAACGCGCCTTCACTGCCGGACGAACGATGACATCACCACCCTTGGCACCCGGAACCGAACCCTTCACGAGCAGCAGGTTGCGCTCCGCGTCCACGCGCACCACTTCGATATTCTGGGTGCTGCGGCGCACGTTGCCCATGTGACCGGACATGCGCTTGCCCTTGAACACCCGCCCCGGGGTCTGGCACTGGCCGATGGAACCCGGCGCACGATGCGACAGGGAGTTGCCATGCGTGGCATCCTGCATACGGAAGTTGTAGCGCTTGATCACGCCCGCGAAGCCCTTGCCGATGGAGGTTCCGGTGACATCGACATGCTGTCCGGCCTCGAACATCTCCAGCTTGATCTCGCTGCCGACCTCGATTTCCTCGCCCTCGCCATCCGCCAGCCGGAATTCCCACAGGCCGCGACCGGCCTCGGTTCCCGCCTTGGCGAAATGCCCTGCCATCGGCCGGGTTACCCTTGAGGGACGACGCGAACCTGTCGTCACCTGCAGGGCACGATAGCCGTCGGTTGCGACGGTCTTGACCTGGGTGACGCGATTCGGCTCGACCGCGATGACAGTCACAGGCATGGAAACGCCATCTTCAGTGAAGATGCGCGTCATGCCTGCCTTGCGTCCAATGATTCCGATAGTCATGGCAATAATCCAATCAGTTCAGCTTGATCTGAACATCCACACCCGCCGCCAGGTCCAGCTTCATCAGGGCATCGACGGTCTTGTCCGTCGGGTCCACGATGTCCATCAGGCGTTTGTGCGTCCGGATCTCGTACTGGTCCCGTGCATCCTTGTTCACATGCGGTGAAATCAGCACGGTAAAACGCTCCTTGCGGGTCGGCAGCGGGATAGGGCCCCGCACCTGCGCGCCGGTGCGCCTGGCTGTCTCGACAATTTCTGCCGCCGACTGGTCAATCAGCCGATGATCAAATGCCTTGAGACGAATCCGGATTCTCTGGTTGCTCATATCAATGTTTCCGGGAACGGGAACTGCCCGCCACCCTGTTAATGTTCAACAATATTCAGCTTCTTGGTGACATCAGTGAAAAGTTAGATGTGAAAAGTGATTCCGCACCCTTCATTTTCACTTTTCACCCGTTTATTACTCGAGGATCTTGGAGACGACGCCGGCGCCCACGGTACGGCCGCCTTCACGCACTGCAAACCGCAGACCTTCTTCCATCGCGATCGGCGCAATCAGCGACACCGTCATCTTCACGTTGTCGCCGGGCATCACCATCTCCACGCCTTCCGGCAGATCACAGGCACCCGTCACGTCCGTCGTGCGAAAGTAAAACTGCGGACGATAGCCGTTGAAGAACGGCGTGTGACGGCCACCCTCGTCCTTGCTCAGCACGTACACCTCTGCCTCGAACTTCGTGTGCGGCGTGATCGACTCCCGGCTTCGCCAGCACCTGACCACGCTCCACTTCCTCGCGCTTCGTGCCACGCAGCAGCACACCCACGTTGTCACCCGCACGCCCCTCGTCCAGCAGCTTGCGGAACATCTCGACACCCGTGCATGTCGTCTTCAGCGTGTCCTTGATGCCGACAATCGCAATCTCCTCGCCCACCTTGACGACACCGCGCTCGATACGACCCGTCACCACCGTGCCACGGCCGGAAATCGAAAACACGTCCTCAACCGGCATCAGAAAATCACCGTCAACCGCACGCTCCGGCTCCGGGATGTACCTGTCCATCTCCTCAACCAGCTTCAGAATCGACGGCACACCGATATCACTGGTGTCGCCTTCCAGCGCCTTCAGCGCGGAACCCGTCACGATCGGCGTGTCATCGCCAGGGAAATCGTAACTGTCCAGCAGCTCGCGAATCTCCATCTCCACCAGCTCCAGCAGCTCCGCATCGTCAACCTGGTCCGCCTTGTTCATGTACACCAATATATAAGGCACACCCACCTGACGACTCAGCAGTATGTGCTCACGCGTCTGCGGCATCGGGCCGTCTGCGGCACTCACCACCAGGATCGCACCGTCCATCTGCGCCGCACCCGTGATCATGTTCTTCACGTAGTCAGCGTGTCCCGGACAGTCCACGTGCGCATAGTGACGATTCGTCGACTCGTACTCCACGTGCGCCGTCGCAATCGTGATACCGCGCGCACGCTCTTCCGGCGCATTGTCAATCTGATCGTAGGCCTTGAACGTGCCACCGTGCTTCTCCGCCATCACCTTCGTGATCGCCGCCGTCAGCGTCGTCTTGCCATGATCCACGTGACCAATCGTTCCCACGTTTACATGCGGCTTCGTTCGTTCAAATTTTTCCTTGGACACGACTCTATACCTCTTTAATCTTCAGATGGTTATTCAGGATACTTTCTTGATAACTGCGTCGGCGATATTGGTCGGCGCTTCGCTGTACTTCTCGAATTCCATTGAGTAGGTCGCGCGACCCTGGGTCGCCGAACGCAGGTCCGTGGAATAGCCGAACATCTCGGCCAGCGGCACCTCGGCGCGGATGATCTTTCCCATCGGACTGTCGTCCATACCATGGGTGATGCCGCGGCGGCGGTTCAGGTCGCCCATGACGTCGCCCAGGTAATCTTCCGGCGTCACCACCTCGACCTTCATGATCGGCTCCAGCAATGCCGGCGACGCATTCAGCGCACCCGCCTTGAAGCCCATGGAACCGGCGATCTTGAACGCCATTTCGCTGGAGTCGACATCGTGGTAGGAACCGTCATACAGGGTAACCTTCACATCGACCACCGGGAACCCGGCAATGACGCCGTTCTCCATCTGTTCCTGCACACCCTTGTCGACGGAGCTGATGTATTCCTTCGGCACCACGCCGCCCACGATGGCATTCACGAATTCATAGCCGGCACCGTGTTCCTGCGGCTCGATGCGCAGCCAGACATGGCCGTACTGGCCGCGACCGCCGGACTGGCGCACGAACTTGCCTTCCTGCTCGACGCTCTTGCGAATCGTTTCACGGTAGGCCACCTGCGGCGCACCGACATTGGCTTCCACGCCGAACTCGCGGCGCATGCGGTCGACGATGATATCAAGATGCAGCTCGCCCATGCCGGAGATAATGGTCTGGCCCGACTCTTCGTCGGTGTGCACGCGGAAGGACGGGTCTTCCTTCGCCAGCTTCTGCAGGGCGATACCCATCTTTTCCTGGTCGGCCTTGGTCTTCGGCTCCACGGCTACCGAGATCACCGGCTCCGGGAACTCCATGCGCTCCAGGGTGATAATGGCATTCGGGTCACACAGGGTATCACCCGTGGTGACATCCTTGAGTCCGACGGCGGCGGCGATATCGCCGGCGCGCACTTCCTTGATCTCTTCGCGGCTGTTGGCATGCATCTGCAGGATACGGCCAATGCGCTCTTTCTTGCCCTTCACCGGGTTGTAGACCGAGTCGCCGGAATTCAGCACGCCGGAATACACGCGGAAGAAGGTCAGGTTGCCGACAAACGGATCGGTGGCAATCTTGAAAGCCAGTGCCGCAAAGGGCTGCTTGTCGTCAGACAAGCGCTTTGCCACGGTCTCATCGGCATCGTCCAGGTGGCCGGTGATGGCAGGCACTTCAATCGGCGACGGCATGTAATAGATGATGGCATCCAGCATCGCCTGCACGCCCTTGTTCTTGAAGGCAGAACCGCACAGGGTTGGCACAATCTCGTTGGCCAGGGTGCCGATACGCAGACCGCTGCGAATCTCTTCCTCGGACAGGGCGATTTCCCCGAGATACTTCTCCATCAGTTCTTCCGAGGATTCGGCGGCGGCCTCGACCATGTGTTCCCGCCACTCGTTGCAGGCATCGACCATGTCGGCCGGGATTTCCCGCTCATCGTAGGTGGTGCCCATGTCGGCCTCATTCCAGTAAATGGCCTTCATGCGGATCAGGTCGATCACGCCCTTGAAATTCTCTTCTGCGCCGATAGGCAGCTGCAGCGGCACCGGGTTGGCACCCAGGCGAGCCTTGATCTGCTTGACGACCCGCAGGAAGTTCGCACCGGCACGGTCCATCTTGTTGACGAACGCCATGCGCGGCACCTTGTACTTGTTGCCCTGGCGCCAGACTGTCTCGGACTGCGGCTCAACCCCGCCGACGGCACAGAACACCGCGCAGGCACCATCGAGCACGCGCAGCGAACGCTCCACCTCGATCGTGAAGTCGACGTGTCCGGGGGTGTCGATGATGTTGATGCGGTGCTGCGGGAACTGCTTGTCCATTCCCATCCAGAAACAGGTGGTCGCCGCGGAGGTGATCGTGATGCCACGCTCCTGCTCCTGCTCCATCCAGTCCATCACGGCCGCGCCGTCATGCACTTCGCCGATCTTGTGGGAAACACCGGTATAGAACAGGATGCGCTCGGTCGTGGTCGTCTTGCCCGCATCGATATGCGCCATGATACCGACGTTGCGATAGCGCTCTAGGGGTGTAGTACGGGCCACTTTCCTGATCCTGCTTGTAATAGGGTTAATAAACCGCTTTACCAGCGGTAATGCGAGAAGGCCTTGTTGGCCTCCGCCATGCGGTGCGTGTCTTCACGCTTCTTCACAGCCGAACCACGGTTCTCGGCCGCATCCATCAGCTCGCCGGCCAGCCGCAGCGGCATGGACTTCTCACTGCGCTTGCGGGCAGCATCCAGCACCCAGCGCATGGCCAGGGTAGTGCGACGAATCGGGCGCACCTCGATCGGCACCTGGTAGGTGGCACCACCAACACGGCGTGACTTCACCTCGACCATCGGGCGCACGTTGTCCAGCGCCTTGTCCAGCACACCGACCGGATCCTCGTTGCCCTTGCCGGCGATCTGGTTCAGCGCACCGTAAATAATGCGCTCGGCAACCGACTTCTTGCCGGACTGCATGACCATGTTGATGAACTTGGCCAGCATGAGGTTCCCGTACTTGGGATCAGGCAGGATTTCCCGCGAACCGATGACTCTTCTTCTGGACATTGCTGTTTCTCAATTCCTGTTCGTAGTTTGACTTGCTTCAGGACTTCGGACGCTTCGCGCCGTACTTCGAACGACCCTGGCGACGACTGGCAACACCGGAGGTGTCCAGGCTGCCGCGCACGGTGTGGTAACGCACACCCGGCAAGTCCTTGACACGACCGCCGCGAATCAGCACAACCGAGTGTTCCTGCAGGTTGTGGCCTTCACCGCCGATGTAGGTCGTCACCTCGAAACCGTTCGTCAGACGCACACGCGCAACCTTGCGCAGCGCCGAGTTCGGCTTCTTCGGGGTCGTGGTGTAGACACGAGTGCAAACGCCACGTTTCTGCGGACAGGCTTCCAGCGCAGGTACGTTACTCTTTTCCCTCTTCCTGACACGCGGCTTGCGGACGAGCTGATTGATTGTTGCCATTACACGTAAACCCTGAAGTTATAACCGGAAAAATTCGGTGATCCTGAAAACAAACGACAGGCCGGATGGACCGGCCTGTCGAGAGAAGCGGAATTTTAGATTCAGGGCCCTGCCCTGTCAAGCTGGTTTTTACGAATCGGCCGAAGACTCCGCGATATCTTCAGGCGTTTCGTTGTCCGGCGCATCGACTGCCGCCATTTCCTCGGCGATATCGATCGGGATGACTTCACGCTGCCGGCGGCGCTCCTCGTGGTATGCCAGCCCGGTACCCGCCGGGATCAGGCGGCCCACGATGACATTCTCCTTCAGGCCCCGCAGGCCGTCACGGCTGCCGCGTACGGAGGCCTCCGTGAGCACCCGGGTGGTTTCCTGGAAGGAGGCGGCCGAGATGAAGGATTCCGTTGCCAGCGAGGCCTTGGTGATACCCAGCAACAGGGGCATCCACACGGCCGGCTGCTTGTCCGCCTTCTCCAGCTGCTCCGTCTCCTCCAGGACACGGGCCTTCTCGATCTGCTCGCCCCTGAGGAAGCGGCTGTCGTTGGTCTCCAGGATTTCCACCTTGCGCAGCATCTGCCGCAGGATGACCTCGATATGCTTGTCGTTGATCTTCACACCCTGCAGGCGATACACGTCCTGGATCTCCTTGACCAGGTATTCCGCCATGGTCGAGGTGCCCAGCAGGCGCAGGATATCGTGGGAGTTCGGCTCACCATCGACCAGGGTTTCGCCCTTTTCGATGTGCTCACCCTCGAACACCGTCACGTGGCGCCACTTTGGAATCAGCTCCTCGTGCGTCTCGCCGTCGCCGCGGGTAATGATAACCCGCTGTTTACCCTTGGTATCCTTGCCGAAACCCACCGTACCCGAGGTTTCCGCCAGGATCGCCGGGTCTTTCGGCTTGCGGGCCTCGAACAGGTCCGCGACGCGCGGCAAACCGCCGGTGATGTCGCGGGTCTTGGAGGATTCCTGAGGAATACGCGCGATAACGTCGCCGACGCTGACCGTGGCACCGTCATCCAGGCCGACAATGGCATCCGCCGGCAGAAAATACTGGGCGTCGATATCAGTGCCGGCCAGCTTCAGCGGCTTGCCGTCGGCATCGACCAGCTTCACCATCGGACGCAGGTCCTTGCCCATACTGCCGCGCGACTTCGGATCGGTCACCACCAGGCTGGTAAGACCGGTGATCTCGTCGGTGGTCTCCTGGACCGTGACGCCCTCGATGAAGTCGCTGAACTTGGCGATACCCTCCACCTCGGTCACGATCGGATGGGTGTGCGGGTCCCAGGTGGCGATGACGCTGCCGCCCCCGACCTTGTCGCCATCAGCGGCGCTGATCACGGAACCATACGGTACCTTGTAACGCTCGCGCTCACGGCCGTACTCGTCGACCACGCCGATCTCACCGGATCGGGACACCGCCACCAGGTTGCCGTGGCGATTGCTGACGGTCTTGATGTTGTGCAGACGCACCGTGCCACCGCCCTTGACCTCGACGCTGTTCACGGTCGCGGCACGACTGGCAGCACCGCCAATGTGGAAGGTACGCATGGTGAGCTGGGTACCCGGCTCACCGATCGACTGGGCCGCGATCACCCCGATCGCCTCACCCGCATTCACCATGTGGCCGCGCGCCAGGTCGCGCCCGTAGCAGGAGGCGCACACGCCGTAGCGGTTGTCGCAGGTAATGGGTGAACGCACCTTGATCTCGTCCACGCCCATGGACTCGAGCCGGTCGACCCCGTCCTCGTCCAGCAGGGTGCCGCGTGGTGCAAGCACCTCGTCGGTACCGGGGCTGAGTACGTCCTCGGCCGTGATCCGGCCCAGCACGCGTTCCCGCAGCGGTTCGACCACATCGCCACCTTCGACCAGCGGCGTCAACAGCAGGCCATTGAGGGTACCGCAGTCATCGCCGATCAAGACCAGGTCCTGGGCAACGTCCACCAGGCGCCGTGTCAGGTACCCGGAGTTGGCGGTTTTCAGTGCCGTGTCGGCAAGGCCCTTGCGAGCGCCGTGGGTGGAGATGAAGTACTGCAGCACGTCCAGCCCTTCGCGGAAGTTCGCCGTGATCGGGGTTTCGATAATGGAGCCGTCCGGCTTGGCCATCAGGCCGCGCATGCCGGCCAGCTGCCGGATCTGCGCCGCGGAACCACGCGCCCCGGAATCGGCCATCATGTAGACGGAGTTGAAGGAAGGCTGCCTGACCGTGTTACCTTCCGCGTCCACGACCTCTTCGCTGCCCAGCACCTCCATCATGGCCTTGGCCACCTGGTCATTGGTGCGCGACCAGATATCCACCACCTTGTTGTAGCGCTCGCCCATGGTCACCAGGCCGGAGGTGTACTGGTTCTCGATTTCCAGCACCTCGTCCTCGGCCTCGCCGAGAATTTTGGCCTTGACCTCGGGAATGGTCATGTCGTTGATGCCGAAAGACACCGCGGCGCGGGTCGCGTAGGAGAAACCCATGTACATCAGCTGGTCGGCGAAGATCACGGTCTCCTTCAGGCCGACGCGGCGGTAGCAGGCGTTGATCAGGTTGGAAATCGCCTTCTTGGTCATGTTCTGGTTGACCAGGTCGAAGGTCAGGCCCTCGGGCAGGATTTCCGACAGCAGCGAGCGGCCGACGGTGGTGTCGACCAGGCCATGCAGCTGCTGCGCCTCGCCGTTTTCGTCGAATTCGTAGCGCGTGATCCTGACCCTGACGCGGGCGTGCAGGGAAACGTGGCCGCCCTGGTAGGCGCGGTGCACCTCGGACACATCGGCAAACACCATGCCCTCGCCCTTCGCATTGATGGACTCGCGGGTCATGTAGTAAAGCCCGAGCACCACGTCCTGGGACGGCACGATGATCGGCTCGCCGTTGGCCGGCGACAGGATGTTGTTGGACGACATCATCAGGGCACGCGCTTCCAGCTGCGCCTCGATGGACAGCGGCACGTGCACCGCCATCTGGTCGCCGTCGAAGTCGGCATTGAAGGCAGCACAGACCAGCGGGTGCAGCTGGATGGCCTTGCCCTCGATCAGCACCGGCTCGAATGCCTGGATGCCGAGACGGTGCAGCGTCGGTGCGCGGTTCAGCATCACCGGGTGCTCGCGAATCACGTCCTCGAGGATATCCCAGACTTCCGGACCCTCGCGCTCGACCAGCTTCTTCGCCGCCTTGATGGTGGTTGCCAGACCGCGGAACTGCAGCTTGCTGAAGATGAAGGGCTTGAACAGTTCCAGCGCCATGCGCTTCGGCAGGCCGCACTGGTGCAGCTTCAGGGTCGGCCCAACCACGATCACGGAGCGGCCGGAATAATCGACGCGCTTGCCCAGCAGGTTCTGGCGGAAGCGGCCCTGCTTGCCCTTGATCATGTCGGCCAGCGACTTCAGCGGGCGCTTGTTGGTGCCGGTGATGGCGCGGCCGCGGCGACCGTTGTCGAGCAGCGCGTCCACCGACTCCTGCAGCATGCGCTTTTCATTGCGCACGATGATGTCCGGCGCACTCAGCTCCAGCAGCCGCTTCAGGCGGTTGTTGCGATTGATTACCCGGCGGTACAGGTCGTTCAGGTCGGAGGTCGCAAAGCGGCCACCATCCAGCGGCACCAGCGGACGCAGTTCCGGCGGCAGCACCGGCAACACGGTCATCACCATCCACTCGGGCTTGTTGCCGGATTCTATGAAGGACTCCACCAGCTTGAGGCGCTTGGCCAGCCGCTTCAGCTTGGTCTCGGACTTGGTGCTGCCGATCTCGTCACGCAGCCGCACGGCCTCGGACTGCAGGTCGATGGCCTTGAGCAGCTCGAACACGGCCTCCGCGCCCATGCGCGCATCGAATTCGTCGCCGTTTTCCTGGATAGCTTCCAGGTAGGCCTCGTCGGACAACAGCTGGCCACGCTCCAGCGTGGTCATGCCGGGATCCACCACCACGAAGGCCTCGAAGTACAGGACCCGCTCGATGTCGCGCAGCGTCATGTCCAGCAGCAGGCCGATGCGCGACGGCAGCGACTTCAGGAACCAGATGTGCGCCGCCGGGCTGGCCAGCTCAATGTGGCCCATGCGCTCGCGGCGCACCTTGGCAAGCGTCACCTCGACGCCACACTTCTCGCACACCACGCCGCGATGCTTGAGGCGCTTGTACTTGCCGCAGAGGCACTCGTAATCCTTCACCGGGCCGAAGATCTTGGCGCAGAACAGCCCGTCGCGCTCCGGCTTGAAGGTCCGGTAGTTGATCGTTTCCGGCTTCTTGACCTCGCCATAGGACCAGGAGCGGATCATGTCGGGGGAGGTCAGCCCGATGCGAATCGCATCGAAATCATCGGTGTGACCTTGCGGCTTGAGTAAATTCAGTAAGTCTTTCATCGTCTCTCCTGCAGCTGGAGTGTCGAGTTACAGGGCATCCGCGGCGCGGATGCCCTAATCCTGTTCCAGTCCGGTCTAATCCAGTTCCAGTTCGATATTGATGCCCAGCGAACGGATTTCCTTCACCAGCACGTTGAAGGATTCCGGCATGCCGGCATCCATGTGGTGGTTGCCGTCCACGATGTTCTTGTACATCTTGGTGCGGCCGTTCACGTCATCGGATTTCACGGTCAGCATTTCCTGTAGCGTATAGGCGGCACCGTAGGCTTCCAGGGCCCAGACCTCCATCTCGCCGAAGCGCTGGCCGCCGAACTGCGCCTTGCCACCCAGCGGCTGCTGGGTCACCAGGCTGTACGGGCCGGTGGAACGGGCATGCATCTTGTCATCCACCAGGTGGTTGAGTTTCAGCATGTACATGTAGCCCACCGTGACCTCGCGGTCGAAGGCATCGCCGGTACGTCCGTCGTAGAGCGTCGTCTGGCCGCTCGACGGCAGATCCGCCAGTTCCAGCATCTGCTTGATGGCAGACTCGGGCGCACCGTCGAACACCGGGGTCGCCATCGGCACGCCCTTGGTCAGGTTTTTGGCCAGCTCGAGAATTTCAGCGTCGCTCAGCGAATCCAGATCCTCCTTGCGCCCGCTGGTGTTGTAGATCTTGTCGAGGAACTTGCGGATCTCGACAACCTTTTGCTGGGCTTCCAGCATCTTGCCGATCTTGATGCCGAGGCCCTTGGCGGCCCAGCCAAGGTGGGTTTCCAGCACCTGGCCGACGTTCATACGAGAGGGCACACCCAGCGGGTTCAGCACGATGTCAACGGAAGTGCCGTCCGCACTGAAGGGCATGTCCTCCACCGGCTGGATCATCGAAATAACGCCCTTGTTACCGTGCCGGCCAGCCATCTTGTCACCCGGCTGCACCCGACGCTTGACGGCCAGGTAGACCTTGACCATCTTCAGCACGCCCGGCGCCAGGTCGTCACCCGTCATCAGCTTGTTGCGCTTGTCCTCGAGACGCTGCTCGAAATCCTTGCGCAGGCTCTTGAGCTGTTCCGCCGCCTTTTCCAGATCTTCATTGGCATCATCGTTGCGCAGCCGGATCTCGAACCACTTGTCAGTCGTGATGGACGCCAGGTAGTCCTTCGTGACCTTGGCGCCGGCGGCCAGCTTGTCCGGCCCGCCTTCGGCCACCTTGCCAAGCAGCAGGGTCTCGACTCGCGTGTAGATGTCTTCCTCCATGATGCGCAGCTGGTCGTTCAGGTCTTCCTTGATCTGCGCCAGCTGGTCTGCCTGGATCTGCAGGGCGCGGGCGTCCTTCTCGACGCCGTCGCGGGTGAATACCTGCACGTCGATGACGGTCCCGTCCATGCCGCTGGGCACGCGCAGCGAGGTATCCTTCACGTCGGAGGCCTTCTCGCCGAAGATGGCGCGCAGCAGCTTCTCTTCCGGGGTCAGCTGGGTCTCACCCTTGGGGGTGACCTTGCCGACCAGGATGTCGCCCGGCTTGACCTCGGCACCGATGTAGACGATGCCGGACTCGTCCAGCTTGGACAGGGCGCCCTCACCGACATTGGGAATATCGCCGGTGATTTCTTCCGAGCCCAGCTTGGTATCCCGCGCCACCGAGGTGAGTTCCTCGATGTGGATGGTGGTGAAACGGTCTTCCTCGACGACCCGCTCCGAAATCAGGATGGAGTCCTCGAAGTTGTAGCCGTTCCAGGGCATGAAGGCCACCAGCAGGTTCTGCCCCAGCGCCAGCTCGCCCATGTCGGTGCTCGGGCCATCTGCCAGCACGTCGCCGCGGGCGACGATATCGCCCGGCTTGACCAGCGGCCGCTGGTTGATGCAGGTATTCTGGTTGGAACGGGTGTACTTGGTCAGGTTGTAGATATCCACACCTGGCTCGCCGGCAACGGTCTCGTCGTCGTTGACACGCACCACGATGCGCGCCGCGTCCACGGAATCCAGCACGCCGCCACGCTTCGCCACCACGGTCACACCGGAGTCGACCGCGACAGTACGCTCGATGCCCGTGCCGACCAGCGGCTTCTCGGTGATCAGCGTCGGTACCGCCTGGCGCTGCATGTTCGAACCCATCAGGGCGCGGTTGGCGTCGTCGTGCTCCAGGAACGGGATCAATGCTGCCGCCACCGAGACGATCTGCTTTGGAGAAATGTCGATGTAGTCGACCTTGTCCGGGGTGGAGGTCATGAATTCATTCTTGTGCCGGCAGGTGACCAGGTCATCGGTCAGGTTGCCCTTTGCATCGACGTCGGCGTTGGCCTGGGCGATGGTGTAGCGCCCCTCCTCGATCGCCGACAGGTATTCGATATCGTCGGTGACCCGGCCATCCACCACCTTCTGGTAGGGGGTTTCCAGGAAACCATACTCGTTGGTACGCGCATACACGGCCAGCGAGTTGATCAGGCCGATGTTCGGACCTTCCGGCGTCTCGATCGGGCAGACCCGGCCATAGTGCGTCGGATGCACGTCGCGCACCTCGAAACCGGCGCGCTCGCGGGTCAGGCCGCCCGGGCCCAGCGCGGAAACCCGGCGCTTGTGGGTCACTTCGGACAGCGGGTTGTTCTGGTCCATGAACTGGGACAACTGGCTGGAGCCGAAGAATTCCTTGACGGCCGCGGCGACCGGCTTGGCATTGATCAGTTCCTGCGGCATCAGGCTTTCCGATTCCGCCAGGCTGAGGCGCTCCTTCACCGCGCGCTCGACGCGCACCAGGCCGATACGGAAGACATTCTCGGCCATTTCCCCGACGCAGCGAATGCGGCGGTTGCCAAGGTGATCGATGTCATCGACGAAGCCGTTGCCGTTGCGGATGTCGATCAGGATCTTCATCACGTCCGTGATGTCTTCCGCCGACAGCGTACCCTCACCGGTCAGTTCTTCCCGGCCGACACGGCGGTTGAATTTCATCCGGCCCACGGCCGACAGGTCGTAGCGATCGCTGGTGAAGAACAGGTTCCTGAACAGATTCTGTGCCGCGTCCTTGGTCGGCGGCTCGCCGGGACGCATCATGCGATAGATTTCCACCATGGCTTCCAGCTCGGTGGTGGTCGGGTCGATGCGCAGGGTGCTGGAGATATACGGCCCACGGTCCAGGTCATTCACGTACAGCGTGCTGATGGTCTTGATGCCTGCATCGCGCAGCTTTTCCAGCAACTCGGCCGACATCTCGTCATTGGCGTTGGCCAGCAGTTCGCCGGTTTCGGTGTCCACGATGTTGTGGGCGAGGATCTTGCCGTTCAGGTAATCCTCCGGCACGACCAGCGTCTTGACACCGGCCTGGTCGAGTTCGCGGATATGGCGCGCGGTAATACGGCGGCCTTCCTCGACGATGACCTTGCTCTTGGCCTTGATATCGAACGTGGCCATCTCGCCGCGCAGGCGCTCCGCCACCAGGTCGAGCTTGACGTCCTTCTGGCTGAGATGGAAGGTGTTGGTCTCGAAGAACATCTCGAGAATCTGCTCGTTGTCATAGCCCAGCGCACGCAGCAGGATGGTGGCCGGCAGCTTGCGACGGCGGTCGATACGCACGAACAGCGAATCCTTGGGATCGAATTCCATGTCCAGCCAGGAACCGCGATACGGGATGACGCGCGCGGAAAACAGCAGTTTCCCGGACGAGTGCGTCTTGCCCTTGTCGTGGTCGAAAAACACACCCGGAGAGCGGTGCAGCTGGGAGACGATAACGCGCTCGGTACCGTTGATAACGAAGGTACCGTTATCGGTCATCAGCGGCAGTTCGCCCATGTAGACTTCCTGCTCCTTGATGTCCTTGATCTTCTTGGCATCCGCCGGAGAGTCCTTGTCGTAGATGATCAGGCGCACCAGCGCGCGCAACGGCGCAGCATAGGTGAGTCCCCGCATCTGGCATTCCTTGACGTCAAAGGCGGGCTCGCCGAGCCGGTAGTTGACGTAATCCAGGGCCGCGTTACCGGAATAGCTAACAATGGGGAAAACCGACCTGAAGGCTGCATGCAGCCCTTTTTCGCCACGCGCCAGTGGGTCCTTGTCCGCCTGCAGGAAGTCACGGTAGGACTCGATCTGGGTCGCCAGCAGGTACGGGACCTCCAGTATGCTGTGGCGCTCGCCAAAGTCCTTGCGAATTCGTTTCTTCTCGGTGAAGCTGTAAGACATCGGTTTTCTCTCCAGTAAAGATGAAGATATCTGTGTGTCAGTTCCCGCGTACCGGCATGCGGGCAACTGCACGCACCCGGGAAGCGGGCGCTGCATCAGTTACAACAAGCAGGGAAAGGCCGGACGCCACGAGAGCGACCGGCCAGCCCTGTACTGCCGCGACAGCTGTAATCACAAACGGATTACTTGCCTGCCGCTTATTTCAGCTCGACGGTAGCGCCGGCTTCGGTGAGCGTCTTCTTGATTGCCTCGGCTTCATCCTTGGTGGCGCCTTCCTTCACGGTAGCGGGAACACCTTCCACCATGTCCTTGGCTTCCTTGAGGCCCAGGCCGGTGATGCCACGCACGGCCTTGATGACCGCGACCTTGTTTTCGCCGAAGCTGCTCATGACGACATTGAACTCGGTCTGCTCTTCAGCAGCTGCAGCTTCGCCACCGGCAGCCGGTGCGGCAACCGCGACGGCGGCGGCAGCGGACACGCCGAACTTTTCTTCCATGGCAGAGATCAGGTCGACGACCTCCATCACTGACATGCTTGAGATTGTTTCCAGAATTTCTTCTTGTGAAACGGCCATGATGAATACTCCTGTTAAATAACTTGTAACTGTAGAATGGGTTTAGGCTGCCTGCTGTTTCTGGTCGCGAATCGCCGCCACCGTCCGAACCAGCTTGCCCGGCACCTCGTTGAGGGTACGGACGAACTTCTCGGTCGGTGCAAGCATGACCGCCATCAGTGTACCGAGTGCCTGGTCGCGGGTCGGAAGCTTGGCCAGCTTGTCGATGTCGGACGGTTCCAGCAACTCGCCGCCGACTGACAGCATGGTGACCTGGAACTTGTCATGCATCTTGGCAAATTCCTTGGTCACGCGCGCCGCCGCACCCGGGTCTTCCTGCGAAAAAGCCAGGATCAACGGGCCGGTAAGGCGCTCGCTCATGCATGCAAAGTCCGTGTCTTCCAGGGCACGCCGTGCCAGGGTGTTCTTGACGACACGCAGATAGACGTTGTCCTCACGCGCCTTGACGCGCAGGTTCGTCAGATCCTCGACCGTAAGGCCGATGTATTGCGCCGCCACGGCGGACAATGCACCTTTTGCAACTTCGGAAACTTCAGCAACAACAGCCTTTTTCTCTTCAAGAGTTAATGCCATTGCGTTTACCTCTTCGGGAGATCCCCGGCGCAGCTGCAGCGCCCGTTCCTTCCCCTGCTTTAACAACACGCCAGCCAAAGGCTGACGCACGCTTGTTGGTGACTTTAAGACAGCTTGACTGTCCCGGCGCCACCCTCTGCGCAGGCCCCCCGGTTTACTACCGGACGATTAAACCCGACCTTGTGCCGGGTACCTGCGGTCTTTGACGGCCGCCGCTGCAGCCACGCTGCAGCGACTAGCGCCAAACATTACCGTGCCGGACCATCCGGGCCGGCACGAAAAAACTATGCAATCAGTGTACTGTGATCGATGTGGAGCCCGGGCCCCATGGTGGTCGATACCGACACCTTCTTCATGTAGACGCCCTTGGCGGAAGTCGGCTTGGCCTTCATCAGGTCAGCCAGCAGGGCCACCAGATTTTCCTTCAGCGCATCGACCTCGAAATCCACCCGGCCAATCGGCGCGTGGATGATACCGGCCTTGTCGGTACGGTAGCGCACCTGGCCTGCCTTGGCGTTCTTCACCGCGGTGGCGACATCCGGGGTCACCGTACCGACCTTCGGGTTCGGCATCAGGCCGCGCGGACCCAGGATCTGCCCCAGGGTACCCACGACACGCATGGCGTCAGGCGAGGCGATCACGACATCGAAATCCATGTTGCCCTTCTTCACCTCTTCCGCGAGGTCTTCGAAACCGACGATATCGGCACCGGCCTCTTTCGCCGCATCAACATTCGCGCCCTGGGTAAACACCGCCACCCGCACCGTCTTGCCGGTGCCGTTCGGCAGCACCGTGGCGCCACGCACGGCCTGGTCGGACTTGCGCGGATCGACACCGAGGTTGACGCTGACGTCAACCGATTCCTTGAACTTGACGCTGGAAAGTTCCTGCAGCAGGGCGACGGCCTCCTCGAGCGGATACTGCTTGCCGCGGGATACCTTCTCCTGGATTGCCTTTGCACGTTTTGTCAGCCTGGCCATGATCAGGACTCCTCCACATCGAGGCCCATACTGCGGGCGCTGCCGGCGATGATGCGAACAGCCGCATCCATATCCGCCGCGTTCAGGTCGGGCATCTTGGTGGTGGCGATTTCTTCCAGCTGGGCGCGCGTGACCGTGCCCACCTTCACCGTGTTTGGCGTACTCGAACCCTTGGGCACACCCGCGATCTTCCGCAGCAGCACGGATGCCGGCGGCGTCTTGGTAATAAAGGTGAAGCTGCGGTCGCTGTAGACGGTGATCACCACGGGGGTCGGCAGTCCCTTTTCCATTTTCTGGGTCTGCGCGTTGAACGCCTTGCAGAACTCCATGATATTCACACCGTGTTGACCCAGCGCCGGGCCGACTGGCGGACTCGGGTTGGCTTCACCAGCCTTTACCTGCAGCTTGATGTAAGCCGAGATTTTCTTGGCCATCTTGATTGACTCCTGTGGGTACAAGCGCCTTGCGGCTCCCCTGTGTTAATAGATTTCTAAATTAAATGGGGTCAGACCCCATTTTTACCATTACCTAACAAGTCCGTACTTACTGCAAAAAATGGGGTCTGACCCCATTTAATTTGCAGCATTTTCAAGCCTTCTCCACCTGGCCGAACTCCAGTTCGACCGGCGTCGAGCGCCCGAATATCAGCACGGATACCCGCAGGCGACTCTTTTCGTAATTGACTTCCTCAACCACGCCGTTGAAGTCGTTGAACGGGCCGTCGGTGACGCGTACCACCTCGCCCACCTCGAACAGCACCTTGGGACGCGGCTTGTCGACACCTTCCTGTACCCGCTGCAGGATCGCGTCCGCTTCGCGCTCCGTGATGGGCGCGGGCTTGTCGCTGGTTCCGCCGATAAAACCCAGCACCTTTGGTGCATCCTTGACCAGATGCCAGGTATCCTCGTTCATATCCATCTGCACCAGCACGTAGCCGGGGAAGAACTTGCGCTCACTGCGACGCTTGGCACCCTCGCGCATTTCCACGACCTCTTCGGTCGGCACCAGGATCTCGCCGAAGGAGTCCTTCATGCCGGCACGCACGATGCGCTCTTCCAGGGCACGCTTGACCTGGTTCTCAAAACCCGAGTAGGCGTGCACGACATACCATTGCAATGACATTGTCAGCTTCCCTGTCCGGTCAGTAGTTGAATGGCATACAGCAGCAACATGTCCAGCAACCACAGGAAGATGCCCACCAGGAACACCATCAGCACGACCGCCAGGGTAGTCTGCACGGTCTCCTGACGTGTCGGCCAGACAACGCGCCGCACCTCGTTCTGTGCGCCACTGATAAAACCGAGCACGTTCCTGCCCAGGCTCGATTGCGCCGCGATAAATACCGCGATCGCAGCTACCGCCAGCAACCCGAGCACACGCAGCACCAGGTGCTGGTCTTCAAAATGGTAGAAAGCGTAAATACCGCCGCCCACCATCAGCACGGCGACACCGAGCTTCAGGCTGTCGAGCCGACTGCTTTCTGCATCAACTTTTGCGTTCATCTATTCCTGCCGTATTTGGCAGGCCAGGAGGGAATCGAACCCCCAACCTGCGGTTTTGGAGACCGCCGCTCTGCCAATTGAGCTACTGGCCTAAACTCGTAAGTGACATGTGAAAGGTAAAACGTGAAAAGTGTAGCTACATACACGGGAAAACCGATTCCCGAGTCTCACGCCTCTGTCTTTTACTTTTTACCCTTCACTTCTCACTTTTCACCTTTATTACTCGAGTGATCTTTGAGACCACGCCGGCGCCCACGGTACGACCGCCTTCGCGAATCGCAAACCGCAGACCTTCTTCCATCGCGATCGGGTTGATCAGCGACACCGTCATCTTCACGTTGTCGCCGGGCATCACCATCTCCACGCCTTCCGGCAGATCACAGGCACCCGTCACGTCCGTCGTGCGGAAGTAAAACTGCGGACGGTAATTGTTGAAGAACGGCGTGTGACGACCACCCTCGTCCTTGCTCAGCACGTACACCTCACACTCAAACTTCGTGTGCGGCGTGATCGATCCCGGCTTCGCCAGCACCTGACCACGCTCCACTTCCTCGCGCTTCGTGCCGCGCAGCAGCACACCCACGTTGTCACCGGCCTGACCCTGGTCCAGCAGCTTGCGGAACATCTCGACACCCGTGCACGTCGACTTCAGCGTGTCCTTGATGCCGACGATCGAAAGCTCGTCGCCCACCTTGACCACACCGCGCTCGATACGACCCGTCACCACCGTGCCACGGCCGGAAATCGAAAACACGTCCTCAACCGGCATCAGAAAATCACCGTCAACCGCACGCTCCGGCTCGGGGATGTACCTGTCCATCTCCTCAACCAGCTTCAGAATCGACGGCACACCGATATCACTGGTGTCGCCTTCCAGCGCCTTCAGCGCGGAACCCGTCACGATCGGCGTGTCATCGCCAGGGAAATCGTAACTGTCCAGCAGCTCGCGAATTTCCATCTCCACCAGCTCCAGCAGCTCCGCATCGTCAACCTGGTCCGCCTTGTTCATGTACACCAATATATAAGGCACGCCCACCTGACGACTCAGCAGTATGTGCTCACGCGTCTGCGGCATCGGGCCGTCCGCGGCACTCACCACCAGGATCGCACCGTCCATCTGCGCCGCACCCGTGATCATGTTCTTCACGTAGTCAGCATGTCCCGGACAGTCCACGTGCGCATAGTGACGATTCGGCGACTCGTACTCCACGTGCGCCGTCGCAATCGTGATACCGCGCGCACGCTCTTCCGGCGCATTGTCAATCTGATCGTAGGCCTTGAACGTGCCACCGTGCTGCTCCGCCATCACCTTCGTGATCGCCGCCGTCAGCGTCGTCTTGCCATGATCCACGTGACCAATCGTTCCCACGTTTACATGCGGCTTCGTTCGTTCAAATTTTTCCTTGGACATTGCGCCTGACTCCCCTTGCGGTACTTTTAATCTGAGAAAAAAATATCAACACACTTATGGAGCCCATAACCGGATTTGAACCGGTGACCTCTTCCTTACCAAGGAAGTGCTCTACCGACTGAGCTATATGGGCAAAATCAAACAGGGTCAGCCCCCATTTTCCGCACTCTACCTTCTACTTCCACCTCAACGGCAAAAAAACGGGGTCTGACCCCATTTAATTTGGAGCGGGTGATGGGAATCGAACCCACGTCATCAGCTTGGAAGGCTGAGGTTCTACCGTTGAACTACACCCGCCGAACCCGCGTCCCCAGTTAACTGCTTTTCATGTGGTGGAGGGGGGAGGATTTACTCCGGGCATGGCCCAGGCCAGCTTCTGACCGGCCCCGGTCTCACCTTCTCCTGCCCTCCGGGCCGCCGCGCCCTGCGCGGCGTTCGAAATCGCTCCTGGCGATTTCGTGAACCTCCATCGGTTCTCATCCTCCCCTGTAAGTCCAAGGGAAAAACCAGCTTTTGGTGGAGGGGGGAGGATTTGAACCTCCGAAGGCTGAGCCGTCAGATTTACAGTCTGATCCCTTTGACCACTCGGGAACCCCTCCAAAAATGCAAGCCCGCTATTGTGTTGCAGACGCAGTTACGTGTCAACAGCTATGCACCGGTTGCTGCCAGCGAAGTCGTGCGGTTAATATGTAACGCAGGTCAGGCCGGAAAATCACCGCACACAAACCGCCAACCATCTAATAATAAAGCATCTCCAGGGACAAGCATCACTGACAGGGCAAGTCACCTGTAAGTAATAAATGTTTGTCCATGAACATTTTTATAGGAGATATGCCATGCATCGCAGATTATATTTTCTGATTCCCGGCAGGGTGGAAACCCTGTCCGTCATTGATGAATTATCCCGACAGGGAGTCCATCCGGGATGTATCCACACCCTCGCGGACAAGCGCACCCGCACTGACGACCTCCCGCAAGCCCTGGATAGACAAAAAAATGACGCTGGAAACCGGCTGGAAAAAGCCCTCTGGAACGGCAACCTGATCAGCTTTGCCCTGGCGTCTGGATTTCTCATCTTCCTGCTGATTACGCAGAACCTGAACTGGTGGCTGCTGCTGCCGACCAGCGTGCTGACGGCGAACTTTATCGCCGGCCTCAAATTCAGCAACCTGCCCGGCAACACGCTCGGCGAATTCCGCGATGCGCTGGCCCATGGGGAGATCCTGCTGCTGGTCGATGTACCCGAAGCCCGCAGCGATGCCATCGAGCGCAGCGTGCACCGCCACTACCCCGAGGCGGCTATCGTGGGAATCGGCCGGGGTACGGAGGCCTTCGGCTAGCCCGGCCCCGCCCGTCCGGGAGCCCCGCCGGCCCTGGCTTCAATGGCTGAAACGACCGTGCTGGACGTGCTCCCCCAGCAGCGACTGAAACGTCTCGGCGCTGACATGAATCAGCTGTTCGTGGTCCCCGGCTTCAAAAAAGATATCCGGCTGCTCGGCGATGGCATCATCCACCACCGTTTCCACCCCATAGGCCGAGCCGATTGGCGGCAGCGCGCCGATTTCACAGTCTGAAAACAGTCCCCCGAGCTCGCTTTCCGTTGCCAGCACCAGATTCCGGTTAAGCTGGCGGTGCAGCTCCAGCAGGTCAACCTGCCGACTGGAAGGCAGCACTACCATCAGGTAGCCCTGCTCGTCCTCAAGAATCACGGACTTGGCGAGGCGGCTGCCAGGCACGTGGGCAGCCTGGGCACTCTCGCCGCTGGTCGCGCTATGGGGATGCGTCAGCACGTCGTATTCCACGCCCTGCGCCACGAGATAGTTTGAAACGGTCGATGCAATAGCCATGGCCAGACCCTCCCGCAATCAGTACATGTCCAGTATAGAACATGCCTCTCCACCCGCCCGGAAAGCTACTCCCTGGTGCCGGTGCGGTCGCGGAACTCGCCGAGCCGGACATACCATGCAATCAGGTCAGCCAGGGAGTAAGCCGCATTCGCGGGACTGGGATTGGGCGTAACGAATACCCGGCTGCCGCCCAGCCGCAACGGCTGTTCACCCCAGTCGACGGCCGGCGTGACGCCTTCGCCATACCTGAGATAGCCGGCATAGGCCTGCTTGCCATGAAACCACGCAATAGCCGGGGCACAACTCACCAGCTTCTGCCGCAACAGCGGTGCCCACTCGCGGAAATCCGCGGCGCGCAAGTCATGCCCCCCGGCGGTCGGTCGTTTCACGACATCGGTAAAGCCTATCTTGTGCCGCCGCAGCAGGATTTCCATGGCGGCGGCGCCCGGTTCCATGGCCTCCTCCGACGCCACCAGCCCGCTGCCGAGCAGGGCACGCCAGAAGCGATTGCGGGGATTCGCGAAATAGTAACCGGCCCGCACCGAAGGCAGGGACGGATTCAGCCCTATGGAAACAATAGCCAGGCCGCCACACAGATAATCAGGCAATGTCTCCAGGGCAGGCATGCGGAATTCCGGGCAACTGGCCGGGCAGCACCCGGGCATCAAGGCGTGCGCCCGGCCTGGCCGGGCGCCGCTGCCGCGCTATTGCGCGACCCGGGTCTCTCCGTTCAACGACAGCACCCGCACCCGGTCGCCCACATTGAAATTCGTGGTTGGCGACGCCTGCTGGACAACGGCGATGATCTGGCCGCTATCGAGCCGCACGGTGACTTCGACGCCCTGTTTCTTGGTAGCGCCTTCTTCCACCATGCCACCGGCCACACCGCCGGCAACCGCACCCAGCACGGTGGCCACCGCTGCCCCCTTGCCGCCGCCAACAGTGCTTCCGCCAATGCCGCCCACAACCGCACCCGTGCCTGCGCCGATGCCGGTCTTGGTTCCCTCGATCACCACCGGCCGCACGTATTCAACCATACCGAACTGGACCGTTTGTGGCCGGCGGGCATCACTCCGTGAATAGGAATCGCCGGTGAGCGTGGACATGCAGCCGCCCAGCATGAACAGCAGCCCGACGATCAGGATAGACAGTGATAGATGTTTCATTTGAATTACCTCCTTCAAGGCCAGTGACTCGACCAGGTCATGTGTGCGTTATTCATCACGCAAGGCAACCACAAACCTGCCTGTATGATTCCCTGCAAGCAGCGACTCGAAACTCCGCGGCAGATCATCAAGCCGGATAATATCTGTCACAATTTCAGACAAATGCGCAGGCCTCAAATCGGTGGCCAGGCGATTCCACAGCCGCATGCGCATTTCCCTGGGGCAATTGGCCGCGGCGATACCCAGCAGACTAACACCCCGCAGGATCATTGGCATCACCGTGGTCTGCAACTCGCTGCCCCCCGCCATGCCAATCGTGGCGATGTTGCCCCAGGGACCGACCGTCTGCAGCAACCAGGCAAGCACCGCGCCGCCGATATTGTCCACGGCGCCGCCCCACTCGGCCGAGAGCAACGGCCGCTCTGAAGTCACGAGCGCCTGCCGCTCCAGCACCTGGCTGGCACCCAGCGTCTCCAGGTACGCGGCTGCGTCCGGCTTGCCGGTAAGCGCTGTGACCGTATAACCGCGCCCGCTCAACAGGTCGATGGCGATGCTGCCCACCCCGCCGGTTGCACCACTCACCAGGACCGTCCCCTGTTCGGGTCGCTGCCCGTTCTGCTCCATGCGATCGATCGCAAGTGCCGCGGTAAACCCGGCGGTACCCAGCGCCATGGTCTCAAACAGGGATAACCCGGCCGGCAGCGGGACGACCCACTCGGCAGGCACCCGCACAAACTGCGCAAAGCCGCCGTCGTGCCTTTCGCCCAGGCCGCACCCCGTGACCAGCACCGGGGCACCGGCGCTGAAACGGGTATTCGAGGAACTGGCGACGACGCCCGCGACATCCACACCCGCGACCAGGGGAAAGCGCTGCATGATCCTGCCCTTGCCGGTGGCAGCCAGCGCATCCTTGTAGTTCACGCTCGAGTAGTGCGCCTCGATGACCACCTCGCCCTGCGCGAGATCTTCGAGTTCAATATCCTCGATGACAGCTTCCACCTGCCCGCCACGATCATGCACGACGCAGGCCGGGAATTTCGCCACGCTCAGTCGCCCCCCGCCTCTGCCGGCGCATCAGGATCCCGGTAGAGCAGTTCACCCGCATAATCAAACGGCAGCCCCCTGCGCAGGCCAGACAGCCCGATCTTCCCATGCAATCGGTATTTCAGCCCGCTTGCTCCCGGCGAATCACCCGCTTGCTGCAGCTGCCGAATCACATTCAGCAGGCTGCTGACGATCTCGACCTGCAGCAGCGCCTCCCCGTAGGGCGGTATGCTGACGGCCTGCTGGCTGACGCCGTAGGCAAATTCCCGTTCGTTGATTTCCAGCGCATAGCTCAGACCCGCCACGGGTATGGCGACGTCATTGGGATTCAGAATCCTGAGCTGCAGCGCGAAGCGCTGCTCCAGCATCTGCATTTCCAGTGGCTGGATGCTGACCAGGGACACCCGCGGTGTTTCCGCGTAGGGCTGCAGACTCGCGCACCCACCCAGCAACAAGGCGTACAGCAGGACGCTGCAGTTGCGCAACAATGCCGGCAGCCGCCGCACCATGAAGCCTGCCACTACTGCATTTCCTCGCCCCTGGCCACCGGGCCATAGGGGGAATGCCGGTGCTTGTCGTGGTAATGCATACGGTAGTCCGTGAAACGCTCGCCGCTGTCGAAGTGCAGGAAGGGGTTGCCTTCGACCTGTTCCGCCATGGTCGATGCCGGCTTCTCGGCATAGTTGTGCCCGGGACGTATGATCGTCGTGGGCGGCAGGCGTGCGGCCATATCCTTGAGCGTGACAAACATCTGTTCCGGGTCACCGCCGCGCAAGTCACAGCGCCCGCACCCGAACACGAACAGGGTATCCCCGGTGATCAGCTCGTCGCCCACCTGGTAACAGGCGGAGCCCGGGGTATGGCCCGGAGTGTGCAATGTCCGGATGGCCGTCTCACCCAGCTCGATGACATCCCCGCCGCGATGCAGGGTCGGCAGGTCGAGGCAGTTGCCCCAGAATTGCGCCTCGGCCTTCAGCAGATGCAACTGCGCGTCATGCTGCTGCAGCACTGCCTCGATACCATTGATATGGTCGTGATGACTGTGCGTCAGCAGAATATCGGTGATGGTTACGCCCAGCCGCTGTGCCAGCGCCAGCACTTCCGGCACCTCCCATGCCGGGTCGACCACAGCCGCGCGCGCGCTGGCATGGTCATGAATCAGGTATACAAAATTCTCCATGGGCCCAAGTTCCAGGGCGTGAATCGAACAGGATTCGTGATGCGCCATGTCGCCAACCTCGCACGTCGGGAAAAAATCACATTGGCCGGATAGTACGGTTGCAGTCAGCATACAGGAACAGCAAGATATGCCAAGATCGACAACCCGGTTCGCGGCCACAGACCGGGGACACACCACCCACCTGGAACGCACCATGCCCGCACCGAAACTGCTACTGCATCCTGCCGACCCCGACACGGCAGCCGTTCCGGAGAACAGGCTTGCGCAGGCATTGCAGGCCATCGGCCTGATCGCAGCACGGATGCCACTGGAAAAGACCGCGTTCTACCCCGTCGGTGAGCACTTCCTGCAGCTGGTCACCTTCCTTGGCTGCTCTCCCGCCATCGAACTCGACCCGCCACGCGACCCGCAGGAACTGGAACAGGCCAGTGCCGCAGGCCGGTTTTGCCATATCTTTATCGATTCCGGGGAGCAACTGCAGTTCCGCGGCGACAGCCAGACACAGACACCACGCTGCCCCCGCTGCCGCAGCCCGGAACCCGACTGGAAAGCCGGACTGCAGTCATGGCAGGAGGGAAAACGCGGGCCCGACTGGACCTGCCGGGCTTGCGGCTTCAGCGGCCGTCTCAGCGACCTGGTGTTTCGCAAGACAGCCGGTTTTGGCCGGACCTTCCTGGAAATTCGGGGAATTTATCCGGCAGAGGCGGTCCCGGGACCCGCCCTTCTCGACACCCTGACCGCGCTGACCGGCAATCCGTGGACCAGCATCTACCTGCGCGAGTGACCCCCTGCCTGCAGCGGGATTCTGTGTCACAATAACCCACGAATTTCACAGCAACTCACAGGTATACCCGCATGTCCGACACCGAACTCACCCAGGAAGAACGCATCCTGCAAGTCATGAAGCGCGTACTGACGGATGTCGCCAAGGATACCTACACGCGTCCCGGCCACCGGCACCCGCTGTCTGATGACACGGTCAAGGGCATACAGAACTGCCTGGCACTCATCACCGCCCGCGAATCGGAACTGAATGCGGCCGCCGGCCGGTCCGCCGACATGCGCCCGCGCTTCATTGATGAGCCTGCCAAGTCGGTCGTCGTACCCCTCAACATCCCCGGCTCCAAACGCAGCGACGACAAATAAGTCACTGATTCATCTCCTCGCCGGCCCCTTTCAGGGGGCCGCCGTCCGCACCCGGGCCGGACCGGTCTTCCGGTCGGACACGGCCACCCGCTCCACACAATTTTTCCCAGCATAAACAACACTTAAGGTTAATTCCCTGACGGCCGATAGCCATACAGGCCGCAGATGAATCGCACATCGACCGGCCGGGGGGGGCACCCGCTGAAATAGAAGTTCTCATTTCAGATCAGCAAGTTGCCATTTTTTTCATGCCGGGGGCACAGATGGATACCAGATACGGGGGCTGTCGTGCAGCGCGTCCGGACGTCACACGCAGTGGCGCCATGTATCGTACAGCGCACTTGTGTCATCCCGCCCGCTATTCCAGAACACTGTTCAGCCTGCTGCTGGCCTTGCTGATGGCCACCGCCCTGACCGCCACCGCAGACGAAATCCCGGATGACCTGACCAATATGAGCCTCGAGGCACTGATGAATCTCGAGGTGACCTCGGTTTCGAAAAAGCCGGAAAAGCAAACCGACGCGGCGGCGGCAATCTTCGTGATCACCAACAATGACCTGCGGCGCTGGGGCGTCACCAGCATTCCCGAGGCACTGCGCCGCGTACCCGGCATATCTGTCGCCCGCATCGACGCCAACAAGTGGGCCATTACCTCACGTGGCTTCAACAGCCACTTTGCCAACAAACTGCTGGTGCTGATCGATGGCCGCAGCGTCTACACCCCCCTGTTTGCGGGTGTCTACTGGGAGACGCAGGAGGTCATGCTGGAAGACGTTGACCGCATCGAGGTGATCCGCGGCCCGGGCGGAACCCTGTGGGGTGCGAATGCCGTTAACGGCGTCATCAACATCATTACCCGCTCTGCCGCCGAGACCCGGGGTGATCTGGTAGCCGTCACGGCAGGGAATGAAATTCCCGGTATCGGCAGCGTGCGGCATGGCGGCAAGCTGCAGAATGGAGCGGACTACCGCATCTATGCCCAGTACAAGAACTACGCTGAAGGCTATAACGCTGCTGGCGCGCATGACGACTGGCGCTCCGGGCAGGTCGGCTTCCGTGCCGACTGGTCCAGTGGCGCAGACGATTTGATGACACTGCAGGGTGAGCTGTACCAGGGCAAGGCAGGACAACAGGTCATCATTCCGACCGGCAACGGACCGACCGTTGGTATCCCGAACATTGACGACACCGACAGCAACAGCGGCAACCTCCAGTTCCGCTGGGCACGCGCACTCGACGCTGACTCGGATGTTGCATTGCAGGTTTATTACGACCATGTCGGTCGTGATGGCGCGGTATTGTTCGAGGATCGAGACACCTTCGATGTCGACTTCCAGCATCGCTTCCGCTGGAGGGCCGTGCATGATTTCGTGTGGGGACTGGGTTACCGGTTTATTCACGACAATACGGACAACAATGCCACGTTCAGCCTCGAGCCCTCGTCACGCAGCGTAAACCTGTACAGCGCATTCCTGCAGGACGAGATCAGCCTGACTGACGATCTGCGGCTGACCCTGGGCAGCAAGTTCGAGCATAACGATTTCACCGGTTTTGAAATCCAGCCCAATACCCGCATTGCCTGGACCCCGGACGAAACCCATACCATCTGGGGTGCAGTTTCCCGTGCGGCCCGTACGCCCGCGCGCGGAGAGCATGACGTGCTGCTGCGCTTGCAGCCGATACCCGACCCCGGGGTACCGGTATACGCCATCGGCGACAACGAATATGACTCGGAAGATGTGCTGGCCTGGGAGGCCGGCTACCGCTTCAATTACCGGAACCGCTGGTCACTGGATGTCGCCGCGTTTTACAACGAATATGACAAGCTGCGCACACTGGATCCCGTCACCACTCCGCCTGCGAATCTCCTGCTTGCCTTTGACAACAACATGAGCGGTGAAACCTGGGGCCTGGAGCTTGCCAGTCAGTGGCAGGTCCGTCCCGGCTGGCGTTTGAATGCAACCTATACCTGGCTGGACATGGCCCTGCACCTCGAAAACGGCAGCAGGGACTACATGTCAGAATCCGCCGAGGATGCCAGCCCGACCAGTAGTGCCGCCCTGTGGTCCAGCCTGGATATCGGCCCCAGGCTGCAGTTCGACGCCGCCCTGCGCTACGTGGGAGCAATAGAAACCAGCGGTGTCGATATCGACAGCTATGTTGAACTTGACCTGCGACTTGGCTGGGAGGCAAGACCGGGACTGGAATTTTCCCTGATTGGCCAGAACCTGCTGGACAATCATCACAGGGAATTCCTGCCTGACTTCATCAGCACCCAGCCCACCGAAGTCAAGCGCAGCATCTATGGCCGGGTGACCTGGCGCTTCTGAGCGATGCGTGATCCTGTGACAAGCAGCAGGCAACGACAGCGGCGCCCTTACTGGCGCAATCGCGTCATAGCCGCATTGGCAGCCGCACTGCTGGTCTGCGTGCCGGCATTCAGCGGCATAGCCGGGCAGCCATCCACTGAATACCGGATCAAGGCTGCCTTCCTGTACAACTTCACCAGTTTCGTAACCTGGCCGGACGACCTGGCGGGAGAATCCGAATTCACCCTGTGTGTCTTTGGCCATGATCCTTTCGGAGAACTGCTGGACAAACTGGCCGGCAAGTCTGTCAAGAACACACAACTGGTAGTCAGGCGACTGGAGAGCCTGGCACTGCTCGACGAGTGCAAACTGGTGTTTATCAGCGACATGCCCGATGACCAGCTCGGTGCCGCACTGGCACTGCTGCACGATTTGCCGGTGCTGACGGTCAGTGACATACGCGGATTCACGGAACTGGGCGGCATCATTGAATTCAGGATTATCGAGAACAAGGTCCGGTTTGATATCAACATCAATGCCGCAGAATCCTCCGGCCTGAGCATCAGCTCGAAACTGTTGTCCCTGGCAACCCGTTTCAGGCGGAACGACTGAGGGCGGCGGCATGAAGCTATTCGATACCCTCTCCGTTCGCCACAAGCTGATTGCGCTCATGGTCGCCGTCAGCTTTGTCTCGCTCCTGATAGCCAGTATTGCGTTCATCAAGACAGACAGGGTGAACACCCAGCAGGTGGTCTCCGACAACCTCGGCATCATGGCCAGCATCATTGCCGCCAACAGTACCGCCGCTCTCATGTTTGGCGATGCCGCCGCCGCCAGTGAGACCCTGAGCTTCCTGGATTCGCGCGCGCATATCCAGGCAGCCGCCATCTACAACACCACGGGAGAAATTTTCGCCGAACATACCAAGGCGGGACTCGATCTCGAGTTCCCGGAACCGGACCTGTCGCAGGAGAACATCCTGTTCTGGAACAATCACATTGAGTTAAACCTGCCGATCGTCTACCAGGGAGAGACTATCGGTGCCGTCTACCTGCGCTCTGACATCCACGCCATTCACCAGCGCCTCTCCATGTTTCTCCGGATAGTCGCCGTGGTACTGGTCTCCTCGCTGCTGATCACGATCGCCCTCAGCACGCGCATGTCCCGCATCATTACCGACCCGCTGTTGCGTCTCTCCGACATTGCACGCCAGATCACCACCGAAAAAAATTACTCCCTGCGTGTCGTCGGCCGGGAGAAGGACGAGCTTGGCGACCTGATAGCCAACTTCAATGCCATGCTGGACGAGATACAGGCACGCGATGACGCACTGGAAGACCACAAGAACATGCTGGAGGAACGCGTCTTGCAACGCACCCGCGAACTCAAGATTACCAACATGGAGCTGGAGAGTTCCAAGGAAAAAGCCGAGTCGGTCGCCCGGCGCATGGAGTACCACGCGCACCATGATGCTTTGACAGGGCTGCCCAACCGCACGCTGCTGAACGACAGGATCTCGACTGAACTGGCACACGCGCGCCGCCAGCAGACTGTAATGGCCCTGCTGTTCCTGGATCTCGACCGCTTCAAGCTTATTAATGATTCACTCGGGCATGCGACCGGAGACCAGTTGCTGCGCGTGATATCACGCCGCATCCGCGACTGTGTACGGGATGAAGATACGGTTGCACGACTCGGCGGCGATGAGTTCATGGTGTTGTTGCCGCGCATCAGCGGCGCCTCCGATGCCGGCCGGATCGGCAGGAAAATCACCGACTGCCTGGTCGAGCCGGTTTCCTGCAATGGTCATGAACTGCACATCACCACCAGCATCGGCATCAGTATCTACCCCCATGACGGCAGGGACGTGGAAACCCTGGTGAAAAATGCCGACATCAGCATGTATCGCGCCAAGGAACTGGGGCGCAACAAGGTTGTGTACTACACCGCCGAGATGAACGCGGGATCACGCAAGCAGCTGGCACTGGAAACCAACCTGCGCAAGGCAGTCGAAAACAACGAATTGCAGCTGTTTTACCAGCCCAAGGTGGACATCAACAGGAACCGCATCGTCGGTGTTGAGGCCTTGCTCCGGTGGGAACATCCCGGCATGGGCTATATCAGCCCCCTGGAATTCATCCCCATTGCCGAAGACTGCGGGCTGATTGCACCCATTGGCGAATGGGCACTGCACACGGCGTTCGCCGAGCTTGCCAACTGGCGCGCTGCCGGTCATGACGACATCACCATGGCAGTCAATCTTTCCTCTGCCCAGCTGGCGCGGCCGGGACTGGAAAACATCGTCGAGGCAGCGCTCGCGGCGGCCGGCATCGACCCCTGCATGGCGGAACTGGAAATAACCGAGAACGTGGCGATGCAAAATATCGATTCCGCGATCGCCACCCTGACAATACTCAAGCAGATGGGCATGGCCATCGCAATGGACGATTTCGGAACAGGCTATTCCTCCCTGAGCTATCTGCGACGCCTGCCGGTTGACATCGTGAAGATCGACCAGTCCTTCGTTAACGGTATCCCGGAAAGCAAGGAGGATGCATTGATAGCCCAGGCCATCATTGCCATGGCCAGGAGCCTCAATCTCTCGCTGGTGGTGGAAGGCGTAGAGAACGCCAGACAACTGCGGTTTTTCAGGCAGCAGGGCTGCGAGATCGTCCAGGGCTACCTGTTCAGCAAGCCGGTGAACGCAGCCGAAATGCTGAAAATACTCGATTCACACAGCACCCCCGGCACCATCAACCTGTTCAGTTAGACCTGTTGATACCTGCACTGATTCCGGGGTGCCCCGATAGCAGGTCTCAACTCTGTTCCGTAAGACGTCATTTTATGCCCGCTCTTTGGGTGCTGACTGCGATAACAATCCCAAACAATCGCGCCGAAGGACGGCGCTCCTGCAGGTGCACCTGGTGGTGTAGGAGCGGTCATCTGACCGCGATTGCCTGCCTCAAGCAATCGCGCCGAAGGACGGCGCTCCTACAGGTGCTTCTATTACGTGCAGGAGCGGTCCCGTTACCGCGATAACAACCTGGGTTAACAAGGTTGTTTATTCGCGGTATGCCCCTGAGCCCGGGGCACCCTGTGCAGGTTCCATGGCAGGCATGCCGGGCGGCAGGGAATAATACCCCCCGTAACCGGGGTATGCAGGTACAGGGCTATAGGGATAGCCGCCATACAGGCCGGGCAGGCGACCCGGAAGCGGCGGCAGATAATCGTTGTAGTGCTCGCGCTGGCTGTCCCGGCCACCAAAGGAGAAACAGAAGGAAAAGGCCTGCGCACAGCCATGCCAGGAAAGCAGCACCAGAACCGGCAGCGTCACTGACAGGTTCCTTCGCTTGCTGTGCATATCGCCTTCCCCCTTACATCAGTCGATAGGGTGTTTCATCACTGAGGCTCAGTACCCGGGTTACAATGCCGGTGGCCTCCTCGACAAAGGCATCCAGGTCTGCCCACAGAGCGGAGTTTCCTATGACCTCACTGCCGTCCTGCATAATGAATCGCATGCCCAGATCCCGCGGGCTTTCCCCGCCGCCCCGCTCCGCGGTGATATAGATACCGGGTTGCGGATCCTCGCCGCGGATCACGGCCATGATGTACTGGTAGTCAACCCCGTCCTTGCTCTCGATGTCACCGAGTACAATCAGGGTGAACTCGCCGAGTTTGTAACGCCGCTTTGGTATCGCCGTTGCAATTCCGGGCCGGCCCGGGAAATCATCTGTGCTGTTGTTCTCTGCCATGCACGTGATGATTACCGATCAGGCGGAAAAGTACAAATAACCGGCCTGCCTGTTTACAGGATTGCCTGAACAAGTCCCGTTTCGTCATTCCGGCGCATGCCGGACAAAAGCGCAAGGCGCGTTGAACGCCCGGAGGACGGCCCACAGGGTGAGCGCAGCGAATCATCCAGGGAAATCAACCTGCTGTACCCCGGCCTGCGCCGGGGTGACGACATATTCAGGACTTCCTGGAGTTGATCGCCGCCAGCAGCGCCATGCAAGGCATGATCAATCCTTGCAGCGCGGCCCTCGGCAGGGATGCAGACAGATGCGCGCAGGCCCGTGGAATCGCGCGCTGCGGCGGGTAACAATCCGGAACCAGCTTATATCTTGCCGACGATATTGATAAACCAGCCGGAGTTCTGGTAGTCGAGATCGGTCAGGTCGTCGCTGAAATCGGTGAAGTTATAGCCGACGCCGATTTTGACATGGTCATTGATATGCCGGTCAATTCCGACCAGGGCGCCCTGACGCGAGTCATCGGCCTCATCCACGTCCAGCCAGCGGTATTCGAGCAGGCCGTCCCACTGCCGCGTCATGTGATAGCGGCCGCGCACCACCGCAAGCTGCTTGACGGTCCGGTACCAGTGGCCTGCATCACGCGCCGCACGCACCTCGCCGCGCTTCCATGCCAGCTTGGCACCCAGTTCCCAGCGCCGGGTCAGATCATAGATGCCTTCCACAGACACCACGTGGGAACGTTCGTCGGTATCATTATAGGCATTCGCCTGTCCGGCACTATCCAGGTCATACAGATAGGTATACTTGCCCAGCAGGTTGAGCCGGTCATTGCTGACCGGACGATACGCCAGCCCGATATCCGCTTCGGCAAAGCGACCGTCATCCTGGCCGGTCTCGTCATTGTCCGTCCAGGACAGGTTCAGTTTGCCAACCCAGGTGAGCGCATCGCTGTACAGATAGCGGAAATTATTGACCGTCAGCCATTGCGTCTGGTCCTCGTCTGTCCGATCCCTGCGATACTCCAGCTTGTTGCCGAACAGGAAGCGTTCACCGCGGTAATTCGCGCCCAGGCTGACGGCCTTGCGGTCCAGCCCGTCTTCCGTGTCATCGGGGTCGCTCGTCTGCAGCAGGGCAGAGAAACTCCATGCCTCTGTCGGCGTGAAATCCAGGCCATAAACCGTGGCGATGCCGCTTTGCTCCTCACCGCTGCTGAACTGGTTCTCGGTAAACACCTGCAGGCTGTTACCCAGCTGGCGGCGCTGGCCGATCACGGCGACGCCCTTGCGTCCGTCGACGCGATCAGTGGAATAGACATAGCTGCTGTAGAAGGAATAATCAGCGCCCACCCGGTAGTCCGCACCCAGCTGGACTGCCTCGCCGCGATTGCCGGCGCTGCCCTCGACATTCACCCCGAGTTGCTTGCTGAGCTGGGTCTTCGCCCCCAGGGTCACGAGGTTGTTCGCGTCATAACCCTCGTCCCTGTCAACCGTGCCCTGCAGTCGGCCGTAGACACTGCTGCCCGGAGCAAATTCATAGTCGACCCCGACGCCTGCCAGGGTGGCCTCTGAGGATTCCAGACCCTCCGGGTCCTCGCTGACGTACTTGACCTCGCCGCTCAGCGTCCAGGGACCGAGGGTGCGGTAGTCACCCTGCAGGGCCAGTGAGCGGTTGTCATCGTCATCCTTCTGGTCCACCACAGCCCCGCGCATCGCCAGCGTCAGCTGCGGTGTCGCCTCCCAGCTGGACTCCGCGCCGTATTCTTTGGTCTCGATACCGTCATCAACACTTGCTATCGAGAAACCGGCATCGCGCCGCTTCCACCAGACAGTGGACAAACCGGCGGCGCGGCCCTGCGTCACCTCGGCATGGTTGACACGCGCCTCCAGCTTTACGGCATTACCGCTGACATCCTCGGAGGGTGAACTGTTGAGCGCGGAAAATGACAGGCCGCCGTCATTCGAGGTGTAGTCATCTGCAGTCTGGCGGGCATCACTGCGCGCGTATTCCGCCTTGAAATAGGTGCCGACACCCTGCCGCAGGGTAATATCCGCACCCTTCAACTCGTAGTCCGTACCCTCCCGGTCTTCATGCACATAGGTGCCGCCCAGACCCAGGCGGTCACTCAACCAGTCCTTACCGCGTACGCCATAGGTCATGTCATTGGTATCGAAATCATCCGGCACATACTCGTAGTCCACCATCAGGTACACTTCATTGCCGTCCAGCGGCTCATCCTTGATGATGTTCGGGGACATCCCGGCGGTTACCTGTGCCAGTGGCCGGTTCAGAATGATGCGTCCCTGCATGTCATCCACCTGGTAATCACTGCCCGGCTGCAGGGTGATATTCTCCAGCACCCGGTTGGTATTCCGCTCGCGCACCTCGACCCAGACCTTCTCCGAACCCTGCACGATATCGGTATCACGCAGGTAGTAGAGGCTGCCGCCGGTGCCTTCAAACTCGTTATGGGCGAGACTGGTATTCGGCTCAGATCCGAATGCGGTCAGTTCCCTGCGAGGATCACCGAAGCGCGTGGTATCGACATCTCGCCAGGCCAGGCGGCCACCGTACAGGCTGCGGTCGTACTGGATATATTCATTGCCGGTAATGCCGGTATTGTAATTGCCCCACAGGGCCTGGGACTTGTCCCAGTCGAGGCGCGCGTAAAATCGGCCCTGGCTGTCGACATCACTGATAGTCGTCGACTCATCTCCGAAAGTCGGGTAATAGCGATCGGGATCGAGGCGGCGGAACACACTGCGCGGGTCCTTCTTGTGCAGCTGACTGAATACCTCGTCGAGGTCTTCCTCGGTGGTGTCGAGCTGGGCGGTCAGTTGGTATTTACCCTGGAACTTGCTCTTCAGGTAGAACGCCAGGCGGCCATCGGAGAAAGTCCCGTCGGGATCATAGTCATCCGCCGACAGGGCGCTGTCGTCTCCGGAGAAGTCATTCTCGCCGAGGGTGATGTCGGCAATACCGACCATGAACAGATAGCCACCGCTGACCTGCACCCCCAGCGGGCGGTTCCAGGTTTCGTTGCGCGTATCCGTGACGCCGACATCCAGCTGGTACTCTCCCGGCGGCAGAATGCGTTCCACTGCGAACTTTCCCTCCGGGTCCAGCGGAACCGGTTCGCCGTCAATCGCAATGGCATAGCCGGGCGGCACATCGGCGCCATGAATTCGGACCCGGCTGCCGGCCAGCGGGATTGTCTGCCGCTGCAGGTTGTTCTCGCCATATGCGGCCAGGCTGTCGGTAGCCGCCTTGCGGCTATCGATGGCGTCCGGCTCCGCGCCGAGCAGTATATGACTGACCGCGGTTTCGTCGAAGCGGCCGCTGCCGTCAAAGACGCGCAGGACATACACCAGTTCATCGCCGGCACGCAGAGACATCCCGTCAGCAACATCCCCGCCCCACTCGACGAGCATGTCATAGCCGAGACGCGTACCGTGGAATTCCTTCAACGGGCTGACCAGATCGGTGTCGGAAGCGGCATAGATACCGAGCACCCAGCGTTCTATGAAGGCGCTGTAGTTGGAATACAGCCGGAACAGGACCGGTTCGCTGATACGACCATCGCGCACCGCCAGGTATACCGGCCCGGAAACGTTCAGCCGCGGGTCGATCACGGCCGGGTCCTCGGTGGCCCAGATGGCACCGCCATCACGCAGCTGCATGCGCCCGGTAAACAGCATGTCGACACGGCGGTTGTCCGCACGCCCGGCGGCGGTGTCATTCGGCGAGCGCGGCTCCAGTTCGCCGCGACTGACGACATCGATAACGAGGCCGGCGTCTGCGTCACACAGCATGGCCGTGCAGTCGGAACTTTCTGCGGCGTGTACGGGCGGAACCAGTACATTCAACAGGCTGCCGAGCAACGAATCACGGGAACCGGGCTGCTGATGTAGTGACAATGGTTCGGCAGGTGACGGCTGCACACGGATCTCCACCTGCTCGAGCAACTCGCGATCCAGCAGTTTGCCCAGCGCCCGCCGCACGCTCTCAGCACGGCGCTCACCCAGGCGTTGATTGTAGTCGCCGTTACCGGTCGCATCGGTGTGCCCGGTTATGCTGATCACACCGCAGCGGTACTCGCGAATGGCTGCCGCAATCTTCTCCAGCAGCGCGTTGTTGCCCGTTTTGATGGCAGCGCTGTCGAAATCGAAGAAGACCTCGCCAAGGCGAATGTGCGCGGTTTTTTCGGGCAACACCTGGTCCGGCAACTGCACACCGAAATTGATCTTGTTCATCAGGCCGCCGGTGATGCGCAGGACGCGCGGATTCTCCGTCGTGAAACGGCTGCCGACGGGCAGCGTCACCTTATCTGCCTTGAGAATGAAATTGCGTCCCCGGGCCCGGGGACCGGGATCGATATCAGCGAGGTGGTAACGACCATCGGCATCCGTCTCTACCAGCAACCCGCTGACCGAGGCCAGGCGCACGCCCGGTATGCCGGCTTCCTCGACACCGTAGTTGGTGATGGTAACAAGCAGTTCGTAGCCGCGCTCGGCCGCAACGATACGCCGCTGCACCGCAATATCCTGCCCGCTCATCCCCGCCGCCTTGTCCCCGGCATGCTCATTGCTCACCGTGCCGTCCGCTGCAACAAGGATGCTGCTGCCCTCGCCTGTCTGCAGCCTGATGACCGGGATCTGCGGGCTGTACAGACCGATTCGCACGACCAGCCGGTGATGTTCCGGCAGGTCGGGAACACTGCGGCGTCCCGACAGATCACCCAGCTCCAGGCCCGCGTTCAGTACCGCAGCATCGACATCTGCGACAACGCGGGTGATATCGCCGGATTCAACCCGCGTGCTTCCCTTGATATACAGCGCAGAGTCCAGCTCGACCTGCAGCCGCAATCCTGTCGCACCTGCCGGGTCCTGCCAGCCGTCCCCGTCGCGGTCATGGAAAACCTTGCCGATCACGGTGGTCTTGTCAAAAATCGGATCGGCAACGACCTGGACCCTGGCCGTTGCGGTGTTGCCCACCGCTGCGCCATTGAACAACGGCGTGGCACGGTTCACGTATTCCCCGATGCCGACGCCGGCGCCGACCCGCAGCAGGTAGCGGACCTGCAGGCTTTCGCCAATGGCAAAATCAAGATTGTTGAACTGCATCGGCCGCGTACCAACCGGCGTAATCGGCGTGCGCACATCGTCCGACGTACCCAGCACGCCATCACTGCCGGCACGCACCAGTTCCGCCGAGTCATTCACGTATTTGAAGCCGCCGGGAATCAGATCGCTCAGGGTGATGGCAGTGAGCATGCCCGGCGCATTGTTCTGAGCCGTCAGTGTGTAGTACAGCATGTCTCCAATACTGACTTCCCGCTTGGCGGCGACCTTGGTCAGCATGATGTCGCCGGCGACTACCAGCGGATCCAGGGGAATGTGGTTGTTGAGCACATCCGGATCGCCGCTTTCCAGGGCGATTGTCAGATAGTAGGTGGTTGACGCACCGCCGGCAGGCGCCGTGTTGCTGGGCGAAACCAGGTAGGGGTCCGGCCCACCGGTCGGATCCAGCGGCGTTGCCTGCGGCACGATCGTACCCGAGGGCGCCGGCAGGTAGCCGGCCGGACCGGTGACCGCGATGGCATAGTTAGTTTCAGTCGACGGACAGCCCGGATCCGCACCCGCCACGATATCGAAGCGGTAGAAGCCGGTTGCATCCGTCACCTGCGCCTGCTGGCTGGGATCGAGCAGACAAATGCCCGGAAGCGGATTGCCGCTGCTGCCCAGCAGGGACACGACCGCACCCGGTATCGGGTTGCGACTGCCGGAGTCGTAGACAATCCCGTTCGGATCCAGGGCCAGGTTCTGGTCAATAATGGTTGCGCCTGATGGCAGCGTGATATTTGAAATGACAGACCAGACAACACCGGTTACAGGGTGTGTATAACGCAGCGTGTATCCTGAACCGGCCGGTACGCCGGAAAATGCATAGTAGCCATTGCTGTCCGTCAGCGCGGAATCTACCTGACTCGAGTTCTGGAACAGGTCAACCCGCCAGTTTGGCTGCAGCGGCTCACCGGGCTGGTTGACGTCATCATGGTTCAGATCCAGCCACACGATGCCGCTCAGGCTGGCGGGTAAACTGACGCCCGGGTTTACCGTGCCGACCGCGCTGCGCAGCGTGCTGCCGCCACTGGCATCCGGGCTGTCGGTATAGCTTGCGGTGACCGTGTCACCACCCTGGGTGGACAACGTGCCGTCATCGTTGGTGCCGGCGCTCGCGCCGTAGATTGTATTGAGCGTGCCGGTAAAGATGCCGGTACTGGCACCGGTCTCGGTCAGGGTCAGCGTCTCGTTCTCGCCGTTGCTGCCGTCGACCTCGACCACGATCGTATCCACGCCGGCCGTCGTATCCAGGTCGGCATCCGTGACACTCACCGTCAGGACATCGCCCGGGGCGCTCGGATCGGTGATCGTGATGCTGCCGTCCGTGCCGCCGTTGACCGTGCCGACCGCGCTGCGCGGTGTCGATCCACCCGCGGCATCCGGGCTATCGGTATAACTGGCGGTGACCGTGTCACCGGCCTGGGTGGTCAGGGTGCCGTCATCATCGGTGCCGGCGCTGGCGCCGTAGATTGTATTGACCGTCCCGGTAAAGATGCCCGTCGTGGCACCCGTCTCGGTCAGCGTCAGCGTCTCGTTCTCGCCGTTGCTGCCGTCAACCTCGACCACCACCGTGTCCACACCGGCCGTCGTATCCAGGTCCGCGTCGGTGACGCTCACCGTCAGGACATCGCCCGGCGTGCTCGGATCGGTGATCGTGATGCTACCGTCCGTGCCGCCGTTGACGTTACCGGTTTCACTGCGCAGCGTGGACTCCGCCGCCGCATCCGGGCTGTCCGTGTAGCTGGCCGTGACCGTATCACCGGCTGGCGTCGTCAAGCGTGCCGTCATCGTCGGTGCCGGCGCTGGCTCCATAGACGGTGTTGACGGTACCCGGTGAACACGCCCGTGGTCGCCCCGGTCTCCGTCAGGGTCAGGGTCTCGTTCTCGCCATTGCTGCCGTCGACCTCGACCACCACCGTGTCCACACCGGCCGTCGTATCGAGATCCGCATCGGTGACGCTGACGGTCAGCACATCCCCCGGCGTGCTCGGATCGGTGATGCTGATCGCTCCGTCGGTGCCACCGTTGACGGTGCCGGTGTCACTGCGCAGCGTGGATCCGCCGGCCGCGTCCGGGCTGTCCGTGTAGCTGGCCGTGACCGTGTCACCCGCCTGGGTGGTCAACGTGCCGTCATCATCGGTGCCGGCGCTCGCGCCGTACGTTGTATTCAATGTGCCGCTGAACACGCCGGTACTGGCGCCCGTCTCCGTCAGCGTCAGGGTCTCGTTCTCGCCGTTGCTGCCGTCGACCTCGACCACCACCGTGTCCACACCGGCCGTCGTATCGAGGTCGGCATCGGTGACGCTCACCGTCAGGACATCCCCCGGCGTGCTTGGATCGGTGATGCTGATCACCCCGTCCGTGCCGCCGTTGACGGTGCCGGTATCACTGCGCAGCGTGGATCCGCCCGCCGCGTCCGGACTGTCGGTATAGCTCGCCGTGACCGTGTCACCTGCCTGGGTCGTCGAGCGTGCCGTCATCATCGGTGCCGGCACTGGCACCGTAGACAGTTGATATGGTTCCGGTAAAGATGCCGGTGGTGGCACCCGTCTCGGTCAGCGTCAGCGTCTCGTTCTCGCCGTTGCTGCCGTCCACCTCGACCACCACCGTGTCCACGCCGGCACTCGTATCCAGGTCCGCATCGGTGACGCTCACCGTCAGGACATCGCCCGGGACGCTCGGATCGGTGATACTGATCACCCCGTCCGTGCCACCGTTGACGGTGCCGGTGTCACTGCGCAGCGTGGATCCGCCCGCCGCATCCGGGTTATCCGTATAACTGGCCGTGACCGTATCGCCGGCTTGCGTAGTCAACGTGCCGTCATCGTTGGTGCCGGCACTGGCTCCGTAGACGGTGTTGACGGTACCCGTGAACACGCCCGTGGTTGCCCCCGTCTCGGTCAGGGTCAGGGTCTCGTTCTCGCCGTTGCTGCCATCGACCTCGACCACCACCGTATCCACACCGGCCGTCGTATCCAGGTCCGCATCGGTGACGCTCACCGTCAGGACATCGCCCGGGACGTCTCGGATCGGTGATACTGATCACCCCGTCGATACCGCCGCTGACGGTACCGGTGTCACTGCGCAACGTGGATCCACCCGCGGCATCCGGACTGTCGGTGTAGCTGGCCGTGACCGTGTCACCCGCCTGGGTGGTCAGGGTACCGTCATCATCAGTGCCCGCGCTGGCGCCGTACGTTGTATTCAATGTGCCACTGAACACGCCGGTACTCGCACCGGTCTCGGTCAGCGTCAGGGTCTCGTTCTCGCCGTTGCTCCCGTCGACCTCGACCACCACCGTATCCACGCCGGCACGTCGTATCCAGGTCCGCATCGGTCACACTCACGGTCAGGACATCACCGGGCGTGCTCGGATCGGTAATCGTGATCGCTGCCGTCCGTGCCACCGTTGACGGTGCCGGTTGCACTGCGCAGCGTGGATCCGCCCGCCGCGTCCGGACTGTCGGTATAGCTCGCCGTGACCGTGTCACCCGCCTGGGTGGACAACGTGCCGTCATCGTTGGTGCCGGCGCTCGCGCCGTAGATTGTATTGAGCGTACCGGTAAAGATGCCGGTACTCGCACCGGTCTCGGTCAGCGTCAGCGTCTCGTTCTCGCCGTTGCTCCCGTCGACCTCGACCACCACCGTGTCCACGCCGGCACTGGTATCCAGGTCCGCATCGGTCACACTCACGGTCAGGACATCACCGGGCGTGCTCGGATCGGTAATCGTGATGCTGCCATCCGTGCCGCCGTTGACGTTGCCCACCGCGCTGCGCGGGGTCGATCCGCCGGACGCATCCGGGTTATCCGTATAACTGGCTGTAACCGTGTCCCCCGCCTGGGTGGTCAACGTGCCGTCATCATCGGTGCCGGCGCTCGCGCCGTAGATCGTATTGAGCATCCCGGTAAAGATGCCCGTCGTCGCTCCAGTCTCGGTCAGCGTCAGTGTCTCGTTCTCGCCGTTGCTCCCGTCGACCTCGACCACCACCGTGTCCACGCCGGCACTGGTATCCAGGTCCGCATCGGTCACACTCACGGTCAGGACATCACCGGGCGTACTCGGATCGGTAATCGTGATGCTGCCATCCGTGCCGCCGTTGACGTTGCCCACCGCGCTGCGCGGTGTCGATCCATCGGACGCATCCGGGTTATCCGTATAACTGGCTGTGACGGTGTCCCCCGCCTGGGTGGTCAGCGTACCGTCATCATCAGTGCCCGCACTGGCGCCGAACGTTGTATTCAATGTGCCGCTGAACACACCGGTGGCCGCACCCGTCTCGGTCAGCGTCAGCGTCTCGTTCTCGCCGTTGCTCCCGTCGACCTCGACCACCACCGTATCCACGCCGGCACTGGTATCCAGGTCCGCATCGGTCACACTCACGGTCAGGACATCACCGGGCGTGCTCGGATCGGTAATCGTGATGCTGCCATCCGTGCCGCCGTTGACGTTGCCCACCGCGCTGCGCGGTGTCGATCCGCCCGCCGCATCGGGACTGTCGGTATAACTGGCGGTAACCGTGTCCCCCGCCTGGGTGGTCAACGTGCCGTCATCATCGGTGCCGGCGCTCGCGCCGTAGATCGTATTGAGCGTCCCGGTAAAGATGCCCGTCGTCGCTCCAGTCTCGGTCAGCGTCAGCGTCTCGTTCTCGCCATTGCTGCCGTCGACCTCGACCACCACCGTGTCGACGCCGGCACTGGTATCCAGGTCGGCATCGGTGACGCTGACCGTCAGTACGTCACCCGGAGTGCTTGGATCGGTGATGCTGATCACCCCGTCGGTGCCAAGGAATGTACTGACATTGATTACTACGGAGGGTGTATCCAGGGTCGTATCGGTATCCGGCTGCGTCTGGGTCTTGGTCGCGGTATTCGTAATGCTGGTTCCGGCTGTACCGGCATCCACCGTTGCCTGGAATGTCAGGGTGGTGGTGCTGCTGGCAGCCAGGCTGTTGATCGTCCACGCCAGACCGCTGCCCGAGGGATCGGCATCATTGCGGCTGTCACCGCCACTGATGCTGCTGCCGACATAAGTCAGCCCCGCCGGCAGGATGTCGTTCACATTGATGTTGGTGGCGGCGACCGGGCCGTTGTTGCTGAGCTGCAGGGTATAGGTAAGCGTATCGCCCACATCCGGCGCGGGATTGCTGACTGACTTTGCCAGCACCAGGTCCACGAAATTCTTCGTGTTCGTGAAGGTACAGGTGAAATCATCGCTGGGGTCAAGCTGCAGGCCGGACACGGTCGCGACGTTGTCAAAGGTACCGATCGCCTGGCTCGTCCGGTTGTCGATACAGGATACCGAGGTCAGTGCCCAGTTCACCGGGATAGTCTCGGCAATCGAATAACTTTGCCCCGAAGCGAGACTGACGGTCGTGCCACCGCTGCCATTGATCGTGTAGGTCTGCCCGTCCAGCACAAAATTAAACGGGGTAGCGTCATCCGGATCGGCCACCTTGACGATATTGATGAAACCACCGCCAATGGCACCAGCACAGTCTTTCGGTGATGAGTTCGGGTTGAGTGACGGGAAAGAGCAGAAATTGATGCGACTGCCGCCGGCCGGAATATCGCTGACGTCGATGGTACATACACCGACCGTGTCATTTGGATACTTGTCGCCGGCCGAAAATGGATCATCCGGCTGCACGGCGGCGGAGCACGACGTCGACCCTGACGGGACGATCGGAGTGGGTGAAGTACATTTGTCAGGGTCAGTATTGCCGCAGCTGTAGAGCAACGGTCCTGCCACCATGCTCGCGGGTTTGCCGCCTACACTGATACAAATGGCAAAATCGACATTGCCGCCGGCATCCCCGTTGGTGTCGAACAGGACACAACCGTCACCCGTGTTGGCACCGTTGAAACTATCCTCGTCCCAGTTCATATAGACATCAAACGAGGCTGGCAGGTTGGCGTTGTCCAGGCAGAAACGCGTGATATCACCCTGCCCGTCACCGGGAGGATCGTTGGGGCCATCGATATCGGAAAAACAGGTGACTGCGGCATATGCCGGCGACATGCATGCCGCAGCCAGACCAAGCAGCCCCAGCAAGGCAAATTTGCGAATGCGCGCCGCTAGTGTTCCCTTGACCATCTCGTAGACATCCCCGAAACCTATCCAGATGTGCACTGCCGAGGGAGAACGCATGCTTCAAATCGCGGACACCGGCAGCACCCGTAAACAGGTAAGAGCAAGAGATATGCCAACAGCTGGAAACGACAACACGACACGGGCCACCAGCCGACAGCGACACCACAGTTTTTACCTTAATTTACAGCAGGTTGTAAATATTGGGGGGGGGGTGCGAGGAGTCCTGCAGCGAAAAGCAGGACTAAGTAAAGTTACGTATATGCCGGGACGGCAGTGTTCACGCCAATTTTTTGTCCATAAATCCATGCGAATAGTCAGATATATGACTATTCACGTACAAACGTGATCAGTCTTTTCGCTCGGACTCGCGCCAGGCAAATGAACAGTCAAGGTGGGTACGTACGCTGATCAGACCATTCAGGCCATCCTCAACCATGATGTCGAGCGGCCGCCGGCGGCGCAGGCGTTTACAGGGTTGCTTCAGCCAGTGCATGCCGATACCGGCGTTACGCGGGAAGGTGGTCCGCAGGGCATCGCCGATGCCGATCAGGTGCTCCACCCGCCGCATCACATCCGGGTCATCCGGTAACGGCGTGTCTTCATGGTAACGCCGCAGCATCCGCGTCGGTGTACCGCTGGGCAGGGCCAGCATCACCACCTGGTCGGAGGCCTTGATCCCCCAGTCGTCGAGGAGATTCACGACCATGCGGCCAAGATTGTTGCGATCTTCGGGTGTAAGTGCTGACATACCGATGTGCCTTTGATGAAAAACAACGCGGATTATAATAGGTCCAAACCTGTGGCCACATTACCGGATATCCGGCAGAAATTCATTAAATCCGCGCTTAAAACCACGTATTCCATGCGCTTATTGCGAGCATTGCCGCGTTATCATGCCCTCTTGCATAACCCGCCAGGTATGAATACAACTGCACCCAACACAATCAGGACAGGACACGGATTATGACGCCACTTGCCCTGTTGTTTGTGATCATCCTGGTTTTCTGGCTCTGGCGGACAGGCCAGGACAGTCGCGACACCGCAATCGCGACTGCGCGAGAAACCTGTCAGCGTCAGGGCCTGCAATTTCTCGATGGCACACCTGCATTGCAGAAGATTCGTCCCTGTTTCTCCAGGCGCGCGGGGCCCGGCCTGCGGCGCATTTATACCTTTGACTACAGTGCCGACGGGGTCGGGCGCAAGACCGGATGCATTATCATGCACAACACGCAAGTGTCCGCAGTGCTGCTCGACAACTGAACAACTACGCGGATATCATCCCGTCAACAATTTCTATCAGGTGCCCGCATATGCCTTATTACATCTATATTGTCAGCAGCAGTGAAACCGGCAATAACAAGTCGGCCGCATACGTCAGCGAGTTCGACAATTTCAAGGACGCAAAGTCAGAGGTAAGACGCCTGCGCACCGAGGCACCGCTGGAAGCATCGCAGGGTTACAAGGTCATGTTCGCAGAAGACCAGGCCGAAGCCGAGCAGCGACTCACGGAGTACCGGGAGCAACCGATCGCCAGGGAGTGGGAAAAATAACCGCGGCCCTGGCACGAATCAGCAACGATGGAAGAACAGGAATACAAGGACACCTACCATAATCTGAACAAGCGTCGCTGCATCTTCGAGAAAACGATCAGTTCCCGCCGCTGCACCTGTGACAAGGCGCTGCGTTTCCACCTCGCCGACCGGGAAGGCATCGCCTGCAAGTCCGCAGCGGGCAATGCCCTGTGCATTGAACTGCTGAACAGTATGCGCCACAAGGCACGCTTCGCACTGCACCTGACCCGCGCCGATGCCCCGCTTCCCCATGCGAAGGAAATCAAGGTACAGACAGGCGGATTGCTCGGCCTGCAGGCACTGCTGCACCCGGAAAAAGTCGAACAGCAGAATATCGAGAATGTCCTCGGACTGGTCGATCTGGCGCTGCAACGCTTCGGCGGACTGGCGGAACTGCCGTACGATGGCATAATACAGGCCATTGTAAAGTTCGAGGGACGCCGCAAGCGGCCACGCGCAGGAGACAGCTGAGATCATCCTGGAATCCTGCATCAGCCCCGCTTGCAGTGATACAGCAGACACCACGCAAGTATCAGCCGGCACCGGCCAGCGTGTAACAAAAACAACTTACCACGAGGAATAACACATGTCGGAAGAAACAGTAGACCAGGGCGTCATCCAGGCGATAGTGGACCGGATGGAGAAGCTGAGACTGCCAGTGGCCCTGGAACTGCAGGACAAGGTGAACAAGGGTGAGACACTGAACGACCTGGATCTCGAATTCCTGGAAAATGTCTTGCGCGACTCCCAGAAGATCAGGGGCATGCTCGACAAGTACCCGGCCTGGCAGCCGCTCGCCGCCCGCATGATGAGTCTCTACAGTGAAATCACCACCAAGGCGCTGGAGAACGAGCAAAACTCAAACAGCAACAGTTAAGACGCGACCCGGCTATCCATCAAGCCGGACCGCAAAGCCTGAAAAAACAGGCATTGCGTTTACGCGATGAGACCTGAATCACGGCTCCTGCCGCGTTTCAGGCGTTTCATGGGAGGCAGTCCACACGATGCCAGACCATGCAAATCCTGTTACCCGCGACCATCCTGCTGTTGTTATTCATGACAGCACCCCAGGCCGGCGAAGCCACGGCAAGCCCGGTGTCACGCGCCGTCTTTACCACCGCCATCCAGCAGGCCGAACCTGCCGACAGCCTCAGCGAACTCCGCAGTGACGCGGAGCAGGTTTTCCTGTTCACGGAACTCCGGAATATGGACGGCGAGGTTGTGATGCATACCTGGGAGCACAAGGGCGCGATCATCGCCCGGGTGCGCTTTGATGTCGGGGAACCGCATGCGCGCCTGTGGTCCGGCAGACTGCTGACCCCGGACATGCAGGGCAGCTGGCGGGTGGTGGTTACGAACGCGTCCGGGACAGTCCTTACCGAGAAGACACTGGACTACAACCCCGAAGACGTGCCTTTCTGAAAGACGCGACCCGGTCAGGGCGACAAGCTTATCGAATCACGCACCACCGGTGACAACACCTCGAGGTCTGCCCCGTTGATGGTTGCATGCCGGCGCACCTGGAAATAAACGACCTTTTTGCCGGCCCCGTCACTCAACTCGAAAGACGCCGCCCCGGAATAGGTCTGCCATTGCGCATCCCGCATGTCAGCCCGCTCGCTTGCACGGTATTGAGTGGGATTACCTGCGACCCGGTTGTCCAGCGTCACCTTGCGTTGCCCGGTTTTCGCGGCGCCATTGTTAATGGTGAAACGACTGACATCCAGTCCACTGACTTGCTGACTGGCTCCATCGCTGTCCAGCGGGCATTGACTGCCGCCGCCACCGGCAGTCAGCGACAGCACCAGCCGGCGGTCCATGTTTGAGGTCACCATGTTCTCCTGTTCGGCCTTGAAGCCTGCTTTGGAAGCGGTGATCAGTAACGGACCCTGCGGGATATCAGTGAAGACAGCGTAGCCCCCCGGATCCGTGAGCATGGCCCCGAACTGGTCCAGCCTTGCAGGCGTACCCAGGCACACGGCAACCCCTGCCAGGGGAGCATTACCCCCGCGTTCGAATACCCGCACGCTCAGGCCGTAGGAAAAGGCGGCGCTGGAGATGGCCGCCATCAGCAAAAAAACCAGCGATTTGATAGCACTTTTCATATTATGTCCTTTATGTCGCGGCAACGTTGATGCGTGAATGCAGGTACAGCCCCCTGTGGATAATATCACTCTATACAAGCCGCACTTCGTGCGTCAATTCCCGTTATTCACATCCAGCAGGCAGGCACGCACCCCGGCTTCGTCAACGGGAAAGGCAAGCGCATGATGCACCGGCAAGCGGGCCCGTAATACCTCAAACTGGGGCAGGTATTCCTGCTCGTAGAAAATAATCACGCGTATCCCGGGCATGCGCTGCACCACCGCCAGCAGAGATTCCAGGCTGCTGGTGCGGTCACGAAAATCAGACTGGAAGTTGAATTCCGCCACAATGACATCGGGAGTTCGCCGCTTCAGAAAACTGATGGCCTTGCGCATCCGGGTCTCGACCACGACCTCGTAGCCAAGCTCGCGGTACAGGGGCGTAAAATTCGGATAGCCTCCCAGTTCAATAATGGACAACAGCAACTTGTCTGGTGCATCCACAGCCATGGCTCCATCATAGCCGCCAAAGCACACCGGGTGTCCTGCCAGAGGAATTAAATTTGCTCTGCGAGGCTTGCTGTGCGCGGCAAGCCTCCATGGCCACCGCTCCGCCAGCGGCAGCGCTAGCGATCTGTGCCATAACAGGCCCGCAGCGCAGGATCCCGAGAAATAAAGCTAACCTCATGTTTTTAGTATTATTAGTTATTTATAAGCTTGCATAAAAACATTTTAATCAAAGCGGATTAATTAGTGGTTGCTTATTTAGCTTCTACTTATATACTTTGGGTTGTATTTAGATGAAATCGGCCTGGTCACCCGTACCAGGCACCGATCGGGAAAGGAGAAACTGTGATGAAAAAGATTGCTACAGTGATGACAGCTGCAACACTGGCTGTTGCTTCCACTGCTGCCTCAGCCTGGGGCTGGGGTCCGTGGGATCGCGGCGGCTGGAATGATTATGATGACTGGGGTAGCGACTGGGGTCCCTTCGACGGCCTGTTTGGCGGCGATGGTGACTTTGACATGGGCTTCTACATGAGCGGTAGCGGTCGTGGTCGGGGTAGTGGCTATGGTCGCGGTTATGGCTACGATCGTGGTTACTACGGTTATGGGCCCTATGGTTATGGCGCACCTTATGGATACGGCGCTCCTTACGGCTATGCCCCTTATGGCTATGCCCCGCCAGTAGCACCGCAGGCCCCGGCTGCCGAAGCCAAGTAAGCAGCTCGACAAGCCAGAAAAGCCAACGGGGGTGACTCGCATGAGTCACCCCCGTTTTTGCTTACAGGGATGTAAGTACATCGCGTAGCGCATGGATGCGCGAGAGCGATGCGCCTACAGGGAAGGTCGCTACGGGCATCCTGCCCTCTCGCGACACTTGTACATCCCTGTCCATCGTAAGTACATCGCGTAGCGCACGACTGCATGGATGTACGACTACAGGGATGTAGGAGGTAGGGTAACGCGGGAGCAGTTACCGAGGAGATAGGCAACGCAGGACGCAGTTGCCGAGGGAGAAGGTGAGACCGCAAAGCGGTCGAGAGACTGGCCTGGGCCATGCCGGTAGCGATGCGCTTACAGGGATGGTCGCTATCTATGCGCCCGCCAGCAAGCGCCGATCAGTCTTCCGGCGGCAGCATGTCGTCCAGGTTGGTGCGGCATAAAACATTCCGCATCGTGCCGATCAGCTCCAGCAGGTTCTCGTTCCTGACGCAGTAGTAGATGCGATTCGCATCGCGCCGTGACTTGACGATATTCTTGTTGCGCAACTGGTCCAGGTGCTGCGAGACATTACTCTGCGAGGTCCCGATTTTCTCGACAATCTCGCCTACCGACATCTCGCTGTTGCCGAGCGTACAGAGAATCTTCCAGCGCAGCGGATGGCCCATGGCCTTGAGGGCATCCGCGGTCAGCACGATATCATCTTCAGGTCCCTGGTCTTGCTCTGCTTCTTCCATTGGAAACTCCATTCTTTCCTGCTGCGAAGTGTACCCCGTGTGCCCCGAAGTGCAACCTGCCGGCGACCACGCACCGGTTCAGCTATCCGCGCCGGCCCCTTCGACCCGGGTATAGCCGGTCATATCCTTGGCAATGCAGATTATATCAGTGATCTCGCCATGCTCATCCTTGATCGCCGTGCGCGAAAACAGGATTGGCACACGGCGCTGATCCTTGGTGATGAAGCGGGCGCCGATACTGCTGATGGTGCCGGTTCGAATCAGCGCCTCCAGCCAGATACCCATGAAGGCATTTGCCTGCTCGGTCTCCTCCTCCTCGAAGACATCGCCGATCGCCATTCCGACCAGGTCCGCCTCTGGATAATCCAGCATGCTGCAGGCAGCCGGATTGGCCGACTTGATGTGGCCTTCCGGGTCCAGCAACAGCAAGGCCTCGCCCATGTTACCGATGATATTTTCCAGGTAGGTGTTCGCCAGCCGCAATTCCCGGGTACGCTCCTCTACCAGGGTTTCCAGCTGCCGGTTCAGGTCCCGCTCTTTCTCGATCAGGCGCAGATAGGTGCTGATCTTGTTGATCAGCTGGTTGTCGTCAATCGGCTTGAGCAGGTAATCGGCAGCGCCAACGTCATAGCCCTTTTGCTGGAACTCGTCGGTCTTGTACGCCGCTGTCAGGAAGATGATGGGAATATCCCGTGTCTTCTGCCGCACCTTCAGCATGGTGGCCGTCTGGAACCCGTCCATTTCCGGCATCTGTACGTCCAGCACGATCAGGTCTATGCGCGGATCATGCAGCGCGATATCCAGCGCCGCCTGCCCGGACGAGGCCTCCAGCACCTCCACATCCATGTGACGACCGATCAGGGCACGCAGGGTAAAGAGATTGTTCTCGTTGTCATCGACAATCAGGATTCGGAAATCGGCATAACGATTCATATCAGGCATCCATGTGTTGCGGCGCACCGCTGTCACCGCGCACGGCCAGGTATTTATCCAGCATAGCCTTCAGTTCCGCAGGCTCGACCGGCTTGACCAGGAAGGCATTGGCGCCGGCCTCAAGCGCGGCCTGCTGTTCTTCCTTGCCGGCCCGTGCTGTCAGGGCGATGACCGGCAGGGCTGTAAAGCGGGGATCCTGGCGCAGGCGCCGGGTCAATTCATAACCGTCCATATCGGGCATCATTATATCCAGAATTACCAGGTCAAACGCCCCGGCGGTCTGCAGTGTTTCCAGCGCCTCGACGCCATCACCGGCCGCCATGACATCGAGTTTCCACTGCTCCAGCAGCGGCGTCAGTGCCAGCAGGTTGCGCATGTCATCATCGACCAGCAAGACACGCGCCCCCTGGTAATCCGCCACCGGCAGCGGCTGCTCCTGTCTGCCACCGCTGCTTGCCGCAGCCGGCCCGGCTTCATCCCGGGCGGCAGCCTGCGGGGGGATTTCCGCGGGCAGCAACAGGGTAAATGTCGAGCCCTTGCCTGCCTCGCTCTCGACCTCGATACGACCGCCGATCAGGGCAGCCAGCTCCCGGCTGATGGTCAGGCCCAGCCCGGTACCGCCAAAACGCCGGCTGGTCGAGCCATCCGCCTGCTTGAATGCCTCGAAAACCAGCTCGCGCTTCTCGACGGGAATCCCGATACCGGTGTCGGTCACGCTGATTGCCACCGGATAGTTGATGCCGCGCAGCAGCCTGACAACGACACCGCCCTCGCGGGTGAACTTGACGGCATTGGAGAGAAAATTGACCAGTATCTGGCGGAGCTTCTCGCTGTCGGAAACAATCGTCTCCGGAAAACCGTCGGCGACCTCCAGCGTCAACTCAAGGTGTTTCTCGTCGAACTGCGGTTTGAGCAACTCCAGGATGTCATCCAGCAGCTTGCCCAGGTGAATGGTTTCCGGCACCAGCGTCATCTGTCGCGCCTCGATACGTGACAGGTCAAGAATATTGTCAATCAATGCCTTCAGGTCCGACCCGGCGGAGTGGATGATGCGTGCCTGCCTGCAACCCTCCTCGGACAGGTTTCCGTCACCGCAGTCAGCCAGCATCTTCGACAGCAGCAGGATCGAGTTCAGTGGCGTCCGCAGTTCATGACTGACATTGGCGAGGAATTCCGACTTGTAGCGGTTGGAGGCTTCCAGTTCCTGCGCGTAGTCATACAGTGCCTTGTTGTGTGCGGCATGCGTCTGCGCCAACCGGGTGAGATTCGTTCCCAGCTCATGCAGTTCCTGTGGCCTGCGCCAGGAAAAGCTGACCACCTCGTCGCGTTCCAGCACCCGGGAAATACCGTCGGTCAGTTCGTTACCGAACCGTTCCGCCCTGAGTGCAAGCAGCCGCGCCACCACGAACACCACCAGTAACAGACCCAGGGCGATAATGGCGATACGCCCCTCGACGGTGCGTTGCAGTGTGGTCAGGGGAGAGGGATCAACACTGCGCCCCACCCACAACGGTCCGGCATCGTAGGTGTAGAACAGCGGCACCCACATAACCTGCTGCCCCTGGTACTCCCAAAGCGCCAGCTCTCCCCTGGCGAATATCTCATCGAGGCCCTGGAAATCCTCGAAGGCGGTCCTCACGGATTGTTTGCCATCCTTGCTGCCGAGGTAGTGGCCGTCACTCTGCACCCAGTAGTTGCCACGGTAAGCACTGGCCAGGCCGCCCATATCCAGGTACATGATCACCGTGCCGCGCTTTTCGGTCATTTCCCCGGAATCCGCGGATTCCGTCGGGATGACAATCGGACTCACCAGGCTAAGCTGCATGAAGCGGCTGGGCGACTCCGCTTCCGCAGCACGATCGAACAGGATCGGACCGGTCAATACACCCCCCGGATTGAGTTCTCTGCCGGCATTCACCAGCTCCGGAGCGAAACCGCTGCGCACGCCCTTGCGGGGTTCCAGCAAACCGGTCTTGGGATTCCGGTCCAGCCAGAAGCTGGACACATCATCCTCATCCAGATACAGGATTTCATTGATATCGAACTGGTCCAGCAGCACCTGGTTGACCCAGTCGACATAGGCCTTGCGGGCCTGCTCAAGACTGCGGCTCGACTTCGGTTCGCTGTCCCCAAGGATGAATCCCGGCTCCGGCATCTTCGCCAGCAGCCGCGCCATTTCGTGTCGCCGTGCGATATGCTGATCCAGGTCGCCGAACCCGGCCCGCAGATTCTGCAAATGCGCCTTGTGATATAGTTTTTCGATCCGGTCGAAAATCATCGGAACGTTGATGGCAAACCCCACCAGCAGGGGCACCAGGCCGAACATGAAAAGTAACAGGGATATCTGGCTACGCAGCTTCATCGACGGGTCATCCGCACCGGATAAAATCAGGACTACTTTACCACGACCACCGGTTGCCGTTGCCGGGAGCCAGGAAAAATCCGGACACTGATGAAACCGCCATTCTTCAGGATCAGAGATATCGGCCCGGGACTGGTGATCGCCGCAACCGGCCTGGGTGCCGGTGATCTCATCGCGGCCGCGGTTGCCGGCGCCCGTTATGGTACAGCCATTCTCTGGGCGGCCATCCTCGGGGCTATCGTCAAGTTCGCGATGAACGAGGGACTGGCGCGTTGGCAACTGGCAACCGGCAGCACCCTGATTGAAGGCTGGATACAACGGCTGCCACGCATCGTCTCCCTCTATTTCCTGGTCTACCTGGTGCTGTGGAGTTTCATCGTCGCCGGCGCCCTGATCGCCAGCACCGGCCTGGCGGCGCATGCCATCTATCAGGACATCAGCGTTGCACACTGGGGCATGCTGCACTCACTGGCCGCACTGTTGCTGGTGATTACGGGCCGCTATGCCCTGCTGGAAAAGATCATGAAACTGTTCATGGCGCTGATGCTGCTGGTCGTCATCGTCTGCGCAGTCATGGTGGCGCCCGACCTGTCCGACATCGCCCGGGGTCTGCTTGCGCCGACAATTCCCAAAGGGTCCGCCGTGTTCGTGATGAGCGTCATCGGCGGTGTTGGCGGCAGTGTCACACTACTGTGCTACGGCTACTGGATCAGGGAACGCAACTGGAACAGCAGCGCGGACCTGCAGCGCTCCAGGATCGACCTTGGAGTCGCCTATACCCTGACCGGTATCTTTGGTATCGCCATCATGATCATCGCGGCCGGCGCACGACCGGAGGTGGTCAGCGGACCGACCATGGTGCTTGGTCTTGCCGACAGGCTGGCGGAAGTTGTCGGTCCGACCGGCAAGTGGTGCTTCCTGGTCGGATTCTGGAGCGCGGTCTTCAGTTCCATGCTGGGTGTCTGGCAAGGCGTCCCCTACCTGTTCGCCGACTTCATTGGCCAGTTCAACTCCAACAAAGTAACGATGGCGACCGTCGACACACGCTCGCGTGCCTACCGGGGTTACCTGCTGTATCTGGCTCTGCCGCCCATGCTGTTGCTACTGGCAGGCAAACCGGTCTGGCTGGTGATCGCCTATGCCGTTGCCGGCGCCTTCTTCATGCCGCTGCTCGCCGCGCTGCTGCTCTACATGAACAACCGGCGCGACTGGCTGGGCGGAATGAAAAACGGCACGGCAACGAACTTCATCCTGCTGCTCTCGGTACTGGTCTTCGGCCTGCTGCTGTACACGGAAATCGTCAAACAGCTGGGCTGAAGCCTGCCGGACAGGCTGCAGTCTGCGGCTGCGCCACGGTCAGCTTTCGGCTTCCCCCTGCGCTGTTTCCGGTTCCGCACCCTGGGCGAGCCAGGCGATGAACAGGCGGTAACCCAACGCCAGCACAACCGCCCCGACAAACAAGCCGATGATCCCGGAGAGGATCATGCCGCCGATGGCGCCCAGCAAAATGACCAGCATGGGAATATCCAGGCCGCGCCCGAGCAGCAGCGGCTTGAGGATGTTGTCGCTCAAACCGACCAGCAGGCTCCAGATCATAAAAAGAACTGCGGGGACTGTAGCGGCGACGGAGAAGACATAGACAATGATCGGCCCGAGCACAAGAATGGTCGGCAGCTGGATGATTGCCAGCAGCAACACCAGTAGTGACCAGAGGCCGGCATAGGGAACCCCCATGACGAACAGGCCGATACCGGCAAGAATCGACTGTATCACTGCAATTCCCAGCACGCCCTGGGCGACACTGCGGATGGTCGCTCCCGCCATCTCGGTAAATTCCTGTCCCTTCCCGGTTCCCATGAGCCTGACAGCGACCGCCCCGACTGCGTGGCTGCCGCTTTTTGCATACACCAGCAGCACGCCGGCGATGATAATGGAAACGATAAACTGCAACACGGTGATGCCTGCCGCTGCTGCTGCAGACAGCGCCTTTTTCCCAAGCGAGGCGAGCTCGGACTTGTATTTACCAAGTGCCGCACTCAGGTTGTTTGCAGCCATGTCCCACGCGCTGTACAGCCTCTTTCCGATCAGCGGCCAGGTCTTCACCTTGTCAGGCGGCGCTGGAATTGCCAGGGTCCCCGCCTGCAACTCATGAGCCAGAGACTTCGTGTTTTCCAGCACTGCATCCGAGACCATCACCGTCGGGGTAATCAGCAAGGCGAGTCCGAGAACTGTAATCAGCACGGCCGAGGTTTTCTGGCGCCCGGCCAGCACCGCGCTGAGTTTCAGGAACAACGGGTAGATGGCCACCGCAATAATCGCCCCCCACAGCACCACCATCATAAAAGGCTTGACGATATTGAAACACCACAGCACCAGCAGCACGACCAACCCGATACGGATCGCTGCCTCCAGCGCCCGGCGTTGAAAGATCGCGTCAGCAGCATTTTCGGAAATATTATTCATTCTTGCTCCTCATGGTTCCCGGTTCCGCAACAGCGAAAGAAGATGTCAGGGCATATCTCCTGACCCGCAGGACAGAAACGTACTATAATGCGCCGGTAAAAATAATGAAATGCAGCCCGGGATGCATACGCATCGATATATCGGCCCTGCAACTGCACGGCCAACCGCCGGCAGTGACAACAACAGACACCCGCATGAGACAGGTTAACAACGCCTACAGCAGCATACCGGGAATCGCATGGGCGATCTTGCTTGTCGGCTCCATTCTGTCTGGCGGCTGCACACTGATCGGCCCCGATTTCGAACCGCCGCAGGCCGACCTGCCGCAACAGTGGAATGACACTGGCACCGGTGTTTCTGACCAGCAGCAGGATGATTACAGCCAGTGGTGGCAGGTATTCCAGGACCCGGTACTGAATACCCTGGTAGAAACCGCACGCAGCCAGAACCTCACACTGCAGATTGCCGGTCTCAGGGTACTCGAGGCGCGCGCCCAGCTCGGCATTGTCACAGGCAGCCTGTACCCTCAGAGCCAGACAGTGTCAGGCAACTACAGCTACAACCGCGGGAAGGAAACACCGCTAACCGACAAGTATTTCAGCCAGGCGGGGACCGGTTTCGATGTCGCCTGGGAAATGGATTTCTGGGGGAAATTCCAGCGCAGCCTGGAATCTGCCGACGCCAGCCTGCTTGCCAGCGTTGCCGGCTACGATGACGTCCTGGTTACCCTGACTGCGGAAGTGGCCAGGAATTACGTCCAGATCAGGACACTGGAGGAACGCATCCGGCTGGCGCGCGAGAATATCGCCATCCAGCAGCGTTCACTCGAACTGACGACCAACCAGTACGAGACCGGTTCGGTTACCGAGCTGGACATGCAGCAGGCCACCACCCAACTGCGCAATACCCAGGCAACGGTCCCCAGCCTGCAGATCTCGCTGGACCGGTTTCGCCATGCGTTGAGCATCCTCATGGGCATGCCGCCACAGGACCTTGCGGACATGCTTGGCAGTGGCAGAGAGATCCCGACCGCTCCGGCCGAAGTGGCAGCCGGCATCCCCGCGGAGTTGCTGCGCAGGCGTCCGGACATTCGCCAGGCCGAACTGCAGGCCGCCGCCCAGTCAGCCCAGGTCGGTGTCGCCAGTGCAGAACTGTTGCCGTCTTTTTCCCTGTTCGGTTCCTTCGGCTGGAACGTCAACAACGCCGGGCAGGACAACCTCGGCAACCTGTTCGATGCCAACAGCTTCTCGTTCTCCGCCGGACCCGCTTTCAACTGGAAGATCCTCAACTATGGCAGGCTGCAGAACCAGGTGCGCGTGCAGGATGCACGCCTCGAGCAACTGCTCACCAACTATGAAAACACCGTGCTGATCGCGGCCGGCGAGGTCGAGGATGCCATCAGCGGCTTCATGAATTCCAGGACGGAGGCTGTTTTTCGCGGGGAAAGCGCGGCGGCAGCCAAGCGCTCATCCGACCTGTCCATGCTGCAATACACCGAGGGCGTCAGCCTCTACCAGAGCGTGCTCGACAGCAACCGCTCGCTGGCCTCACAGCAGGATGCCTACACCCAGGTTCGCGGTAATATCGCCATCAACCTGATTGCCCTCTACAAGGCGCTTGGCGGCGGCTGGGAAACCCGCACGGACACGCCTTTCGTACCGGAACAGGTACAACAGAAAATGAGCGAGCGGACAGACTGGGGAGACATGCTTGATATCAGCGACGGCAATGTCCCGGTGCTGGATCCGGATGCAGACCACTGGCCGGCACCGGACTGGTAACGGGTTGCAGCTGCACACAGGCATAGCGACGCCATGAACCCTGCAAACATACCCGGTGAAATCGCCATCGGCGGCATCTACTTTCCACCCGTGCTGTTCGCCATCCTGCTGGGCGTACTGCTCGCGACCCTGCTTACCCGGCTGCTGAACCGGCTGAACCTGACCCGCTTCATCTGGCACCCGCCCCTGTTCTTTGTCGCACTGGCAGTGGTATGCACGCGCCTGGTGGGACTTTTCATCATCCCGATATAGGTAACTGAACATGCAGCAAGGCATAACCCGCTACCTACGCTATCTTGTCACCCTGAGCGCGTTGCCGTTGCCGGGTACACCCTGAGCGTGATGTTCGAGGAATACCTGTTTCATCCCTGGACCCGGGATGGCCATGTCCGTGCGCAGGTAGTCAAGATCACACCCAGGATCAGCGGCCCGATTGTCGAACTGCCCGTCAGTGACAACCAGGCGGTCCACAAGGGCGACCTGCTGTTCAAAATCGATCCCCGCACCTATGCGCTTGCCGTCGAGCAGGCCGAGGCCAAGCTGAAGCAGGCACAGGGCCTCCGCCCTGGTGTCACTCGACCAGGCCACGCGCGCACGCGACCTGCACACCCGCGACAAGGGCGCGATCTCCGAGCAGTCCCTGGTCAGGAAGGAAAACAACCTGCTGGTATCGAATGCCGATGTCGAAGTTGCAGAGGCAAACCTGCATGCCGCCCAGCTTGACCTGGAATTTACCGAAGTGCGTGCACCGGTGGATGGCTATGTCACGAACCTGAAACTGCGCTATGGCACGCAGACCGTGGCGAACCAGCCGGCACTGGCCCTGATCGACAGCAACAGCTTCTGGGTGCATGGCTTCTTCAAGGAAACCCAGATTCGCAATGTGCGCTCCGGGAACAAGGCCACGATCAAGCTGATGACCTATCCGGACCAGCCGCTGGACGGTGTCGTGGAAAGCATCGGCTGGGGCATATCCCAGCAGGACGGCCAGTCGGACGCGGACCTGCTGCCCACCATCAACCCGACCTTCGACTGGATTCGCCTGGCCCAACGCATCCCGGTCAGAATACGGCTGACCCGGGTACCCGACGACGTGGAGTTGCGTGTCGGCACCACGGCCTCGGTCTTCATCACCACGGAATAGGATTTTCTCCGCGTGGCTGAACAGGCAGCTGCCGTGCCCCGGCAGGTCCAGTTGCAGGAAGCCTTCAAGCTGGCACTCAGCATGACGCTGTTCTACTGGCTGGCGTTGTGGATGAACTGGGACCTGCCGAAATTCGGCGCCCTGGCAATCATCGTCATCAGCCTCTCCACCACCGGCGCCAGCCTGAACAAGGGTGTGATGCGCGTTGCCGGCACCGGCCTCGGCGCGCTGGCCGGCTTCGTGCTGCTGTCCTGGTTCGCCCAGACCTCGACCGGCATGCTGCTGGGTGTCAGCCTCTACCTGACGGTCATCGGCTATTTCATGCAGACCAGCCGCCAGGGCGACACCTGGTTCAATGCCGGGTTTATCGCGGTCGCGGTGTGGTCGTCCAGCTACATGAAAGTGGACACGGCATTCCACTTCGCCACCACCCGGTTTCTGGAAACCGCGGCAGGCGTCATTATATTCACCCTGGTGAGCATCCTGTTATGGCCGCGCACCTCCAGGCAGGCACTGCAGCAGCAGGGACAGGCCCTCTGGGAAGGCATGCAGCAACTGTTCGGGAAGTACCGCCGGCTGCTGCAGGACCCGACACCGGAAGATGACAACCCGGGGCTGCGCACGCAACTGGCCGGTAGTTACCAGAATCTGCTGGCGACGCTGGATGCCGCCTATGCCGATACCGCCGCGGTACGCCGCCAGAAAGACAGCTGGGAATTGCTGCGGGTCGACCTGCAGGCCTTTGGCAGTGCCCAGGAACTGTGGCGGGAAAGTATTGCTGACTGCAGGGAACTGGACCTCGGCAGGCTGCTTCCCGGACTCGACAGCGCACTGGCCACACTGGAAGCGCGGCTCACGCGCGGGACAGCATTATGGCAGGCGCAGCAGACACCCGGCAACGAACGGGAAAGCGGCGACGGCGCCCTGCTGACGGAACTGGCCCTGGACATCGATACCCGGGCCGTTACCGGTCTGTCCCACCTGCAGCACGCGGCACTGCTGAACTTTGTCAGCCAGCTGAAAATGCTCGACCGCACCAGCCGGGAACTGCTGCAAACCCTGCGGGTGCTGGCCGGACTTGAGCCTGCCGCCCTGCTCCACAGCCAGGCACACAAGTCGGAGCCGTTCCAGCCCGCGCGCTGGAACCCCGAGCGCCTGCTGAAGGCACTGTTCCCCGCATTGTGCTGGATCGCTGCCTGGAGCTTCTGGATTCACGTCCAGCCACCCGGCGGACCATCCATTCCCATGATGGCCACGGCCTTCGCCCTGCTGATGGTAATGGCACCGATCAACCTGCTGGGCCTGCTGCTGGTACTCCTGCTCAGCATGTTCATCTTCGTCGCCCCGGTTTACCTGCTGCTCATGCCCTTGCTGGATTCCGGCTTCGCCATCCTCACACTGATATTTCTGTATACGTTTTGCTTCGGATTTCTCGGCAACCGCTCGCCCGCACTGAAACTCGGGCCGCTGATGATGTTCGTCAATATGGCCAACGTCACCAACGACCAGACCTATTCATTTATCCTGCTGGTGACCGGGGGCCTGGTCATGCTGCTGGGGATCAGCATCGTGGTACTGGTGCATCGCCTGCTGAGCCCCATGCATGCGGAAAAAGTCCTGTTGCGGACCCTGCAGCGGTTTTTCCGGGGCTGCGCGCGGATCTCCATGGCCTATGTTCCGCTGGCAACACGACGGGTGTCAGCGGCGCGCAGGCTCAGGAAACGCCAGTTTGAAAACAGGATCCTGCCACTGCCGGCACAATTGCAGGGCATCATGAAGCGTCTTGACTATCAACAGTTTCCGGCCAACAGCGAGGCCAGCGTCCGGGATCTTGCAAATAACCTGTACTCACTCCGCAACCGGCTGCTGGCACTGGAAGCCAGCTACAACACGGCAGCCAGCGAATCGCCCGAACTGCTGCAGGCCATCCTGCCGCTGCAGGGAGACTGGCGCCGGCGTATTCACGAGGTATTCGAGAAATGGGCGCGACTGGAACCTGCCGATGATCTGATAGATACCTGGCGCAGGCAGCCGGAACTGTCGCAGGACATGCAACAGCACCTGGACGAATTGCAGCACGGCCGGGAAACTGCGGTTGACGAGGCCGGGACGCAGAACCTCTATGCCTTGCTGGGCAGTCTCAAGGGCCTGCTGGAATCCATGGAGAAACTGCAGGACAGCATGAACGGGATCAACTGGGCGCAGTGGTCGACACCGCGTTTCTGATGCCGGGTCCCTGCTATTCAGCTTGACTTGCCGGCCAGGAACTCATCGGCCGGGCCGCGGCCCCAACGACAAAGACCCGCCATACGGCGGGTCTTTGTACTATCCTGATGACTACGGTTTACTTGCCAAATCGATAGGCAAAACCGATGAAGGCAGTCATTTCGTCGTCCTCAGAGACGATGGGGCTGTCGTTGATTTCATCGCCGAGAATGTCGTAGCGCAGTCCGCCAGCAAACATCCAGGGTGACGTCTTCTGCTGGTAGACAGCCACGGCACCCAGCCGGTAGTTGATGTCATCATCAGCAGAGTAGGCTCTCCTGCCGATCGCATTGAAGGACTCACTGTTCTTCACACCATAGTAGTAATCGTTATAGTCATCGCTCTGCCAGACAAACCCGGCGCTGGGCTTGAACATCCAGTCGCCCGTGCGGTACTTGTAGAACACCTCGCCACGCACCTGCTGGCCATCGCTGTTATCCGTCACGTCGGTCACGGCACTCATCTTGAAGCCCAGTGCTTCCGGGTTCCAGATAACATGGGCGCCAACACCGAAAGAAGGATCCCGGTCACTCATACCAACGAGATAATCGCTGTCGCTGGAGTCATAGCCATCAGCCAGGTATTCGCCGACTAGCCGCAAATTCAAGGCCGTTGTTATCAATGAACTTCCAGCCGAGGCTGCTGCCGCGAACGAAGAAATTTTCACCTTCAAACAATATCACCGGTACCGGGTTGGTCTTCGCATCACTGTCATAACCCCGGTAGGGCTTGTCCTTGTACAGGATACCCAGGCCCGCGCTGATGGGTCGCGAACCGGTTGAAACCGAGAATTCGTCAGCCAGACTCGCCTGACTGACGGACAGGACCAGGGCTGCACCGACCAGACTGAACAGGGATTTAATTTTCACTTGAATCTCCTAATAATATGGATTCTGTCATGTTGATGAAAAACCGGCTGCGTCACAGCCGCGAACCTGGCGGATTTTAGCATAACCCACGAGCATCTTGCAGCTATTTTGCAACATTAGTGTTGCCTCCTAACAACAAGATACGCCAGACGCACATTTCCTGATTCCGCAGCCCGGCGCTAGCCACTACCGCCCACTTCAGGATCATCTCGCCGGATGCGGATATCCAGTGGCCTGCTGGTATCGAGATGCACGTCGCGCTGCGGGAAGGCGATGACGATCCCGGCGTCAATGAACTTGCGGTTAATCTCCTCGTGCAGTTCGGTAATGGTCGGCATGCGGTCATTCTGCGAACCCACGAAACAGCGCAGCACCAGGTTGAGGGTATTGTCCCCGAATGCCTCGAAGATGACTGACGGCGGAGGATCGGCCAGTACCTTGGCGTTTTCCCTGGGCGGCCTGGTCCATCAACTGCATGGCCTTCTGCACATCACTGCCGTAGGCCACGCCAACCGGCACCTTGATGCGCGTCGTCTGGTCTGACAGGGACCAGTTCAGCAGCCGGCCCGTGATGAATTCCTTGTTCGGCACCAGCAACTCCTGGTTCTCCCAGTTCTTGATGGTGGTCGCGCGAATGCGGATGCGGGTCACCACGCCGTCGGTGTCACCCACGGTGACCACATCACCCACCCGAATCGGACGCTCGAACAGGATGATCAGACCGCTGATGAAGTTGGCCACGATTTCCTGCAGGCCGAAACCGATGCCCACACCCAGTGCGGCGAACAGCCATTGCAACTTCGACCAGTCCGCACCGATCGTCCTGAAAAACAGCAGCTGCACCCACTGCAAAAATGGCGTAGGTGGTCAGCGTAGTCACGGTGTAGCGACTGCCCGAAGTCATCTTGAATCGCTGCAGCAGCACAATCTCCAGCAGGGCCGGCAGCCGCTTAATGGCAACAAACGCAGCTATCGCTATCAGAATGGCCTTGCCGATATCGGCCAGGGTAATCGGGGCAAGCTTCTCTTCGCCGGCATCGACAACACTGTGGTGCCAGAGGGTGACTTCCTTGAGGATGCCAAAGGCCGGCAGGAGTTCTGACCAGATAATCCAGAAACCGACAACGCCAATGATCACCAGCGCGACATTGAGCAACTTGCGGCTCTCCTCGCGCAGCGCCATCAGGTCAATCTCGGGTTCCTTGACCTCCACGGTGATGCCCTCGATCTCAGTGGCATCGTGCTTGTCTTCCTGCCTGGCCGCCTCCATACGCTTGCGCACGGTCTGCAGGAAGATGCGCCGCTGCGCCAGCAGCAGCCAGCGCACGGCAAGCTGGTGGAGCACCACCAGCCCGAAGACAAACCACAGCGTCGCAATCAGGCTGGTCGTAAGCGTGCCGGCGGTGTAGAAGTAGCCGGTAAAGGCAAGACATGCCAGCAGCAACGGCAACAGCACCGTCAGTACCATGTACAGCTGACGCAAGCGGGGAGCAGAACCTGACAAATGCTTCAGCGCCACACCGGAGACGCGATAGAAAAAGACTGCGAGCAGCACCAGGACCGTCATGAGTCCCAGACGCTCGAAACCGATGCCCAGCGTTCCGCTCGTCCCGCCAGAGTTGTAAAGAACCAGCACGGTAATGAAAACAGCCGGCAGGAATGTGACTTTCAGGAAATTGAATTCACGCCGCAGTTGCTTTGACACCTTGTCCGACCAGCGGAAGTGCCGCCCGGCAACTCCGCCCGGCACACACAGGACGCTGAAAAACTGCACGTAGAAAAAGGCCGGCGCCACCCACAGCAACGCCGTTGAGACGGCCTGGGAGAAATCCGTCTCTTCTCCTGAGTAGCGCAGTTCCCAGCCCAGCGCATACACCAGCAGCGGCCAGGGAGCGGCAAGCAACAGGGTAATGCCAAGTGCCTTGATGGTGGAGGAAAACCGGTCAACCGAGGGCTTGCCGACCTGCTGGCCCATCACCCTGAGCAGGGCGCGGAAGCGCCGCGTCCTCCAGAGCAGCCAGGAGAACACTGCCAGCATCAGCAGGAACGGGGGCGAGTAGATGGCACGAGTGAGCAGGATTTCGGACACCTCGAACCATTTCAGCGGCGACAGCATTGCACCCACCTGTCCCGACATGAGCCGCAGATCGTTCAGTCCCGGCCATGGTGCACTGCGGATCCATAGCAGGTTTTCCGCAAGGAAGGCATCGAAGCCCTGCGCATTCTCAAGCAGGCGCCGGTAGGCATCCTCCAGTTCATTGAGTGCACGCAGATAGGAATTTTCCAGCGATATAGCCTTGTCCAGCAGCGTCCTGCGTATCGTGGCAAGCTCCAGCAGGTCGGCACGCACCCCGGCAGCCTCCTCTGCCGGCAGGTCCGCAAGCAGCGCATCCACGTATTCATCCACGTCCCGCAGACGTTTGTACTCCTCACCATGCCGGATTTGCTGCAATGCCATCCGCGCATTTTCCCGTTCATGCGCAGCAACCAGCTTTTTCAGCTTGCGCATATCGGGCAGTGTCACCCGCTGCCTGCGCAGCACCTCGCCCAGCACCTCGCTCATACCCGCAACCTCGAGCTTTTCCCGGGCGACACGGAAGCTTGCCTCGATGGTCTTTGCCTCCCTGATGACATCATCATCACCGGATGATGCTTCCCTGAGGCCGGCTGTCATGGTCTTGAGCGTTTGCGTCAGTTCCGCATTCTGCGCAGCCAGTTCCTGGATGAGGGGATGCTTGTCGGCGGCACCATAGACGGCAACACGCGCCTCCGCCTCGGCCTGCTCGACTTCGGCGCTCCCCTTGCGGTTGGCCAGTTCCTCCAGCCGTTTTACCCGCTCGGCGATGCGACTGATGCTACGCATTTCGTCGTCCCGGCGGGCCTCCAGCAGCCTGACGCGCACCGGCTGACTGAGCAGTTCCTGGTCAAGCATCCTGCCTTCACTGCGCAAGGCAGCGATTTGAGCCTGCTGTGACCAGAGGCGCGCCGTAGTCAGCCAGGGCAACTCATCAGCCGGTGGCGATATTTTTAGCGCCGAATCCAGTTCGGTCCTTTGTGACTTTACCTCGGCCAGGCGCTTGCGCACGACGTTGGGGCGCTCTGCCTGCCGGGCAAGCTGTTCTTCGACGTCGCTCAGTTTCTCCTTGACTGCGGCAAGATTGGCCTTCTCCTGCAACAGCTCCTGCTCGATCTCCTCAAAGGGCGAGTCTTCCGTCGACTTGATGCTCACCTCTGAGTCAGCTACTGCCGCCTTGTCGAGCTTTCCCCGGATTTCGTCGGCCTGCTGCGGTGCTGTCTGCAGTGCCTGCTGATAGGCTTCCATTGCAGCATCATTGCTGCGCACGGCCTCCAGGCTGCCAAGTGTCTTGGTCAAGAGTGAAGTCAGTGTTCCCTTCGTGGTTTCGTCCAGATCGGTCGACGCCTCCACCTCTTTCAGCCTGGCATTGACGGTTGCCGCCGTCACGAGGGGCGTACCCGCCTCAGTAGAGGAGACCGGGTCCGCCGCCAGCGCGGCGGTTACCGGCGGCAACAGCAGCAGGCAGATGAGGAAGAAATGTATTTTCATGCGCAGAATTCCAGGTGGGTCTCTACCATTGATATCCGAGCTTCACCCGGTAGGTAGTATCGGTCTTGTCAACATCCCCGGGAGCCCCGCCATCGTAATCAATTTCCGCCTCAGTGCTGGCGACGATGCCCTTGTAAAGCGGGAATCGAAAACCGGTCCAGGAATCGATAGTCAGATTGTCGGTGTCCTGCACGGACTGAAACCCCGTTTGACGGTGGTATAGCTGCACCCGATCCGGCACCAGGAACCAGTCGAAATCAATCTGCCACCCGAGTGACCAGAAATCATCATCCTCCGCCATGTCAAAGTTTTCGTCGACGTAAAGCAGACCCACATTGGTGTCGAGGTTCAGTTCCTTGCTCTCGAAAAACTGGTAACCGACATGTGGGCCGAGACGGGTACGCAGGTCAAGATCGGAGAACTTGTCATGCTCGAAGGCCAGCAGCGCGCCATAGTAAAGCTTTTCGGAAACGAAATAGTCGTACTTGCTGCCCTGCTTCCACTTCTGTGTCGTAACCGTCCCATCAGTCTTGTCTTTTTCATACTGGCCCATAAATGAGAAGCGATCGTGCTGGCGGCGGATTCTTGTCTCCGCGTCCGCCTCGAATTCGTCCTCATCGGAATTGCCGCGCTCGACTTCCAGATCGATATTGACACGCCCGGTCCATTTAACACCCTCGCCGGTACGCCAGGGCTCCGGATTGATATAGGCGACTGTACCCGGGGTCACGCTCTGCGCCGGCATGTCGGGTTCAGTCTCCAGCAGCGTTGCCTCGTCGGTTTTCGTGATCGCACCTGCACTCAGCTTCGTCTCGTCCTCAAGCAGGACCTTTACAGGCTCGTCGGTTCGCAATTCACTGACCGAGTCCCATTTCACCTTGATCACACCGGCATAGGTGGTCTCGAACTCGAGCGTGGCATCTTCCTTTTTCAGGACCTTGCCCAGCAGGCGGGAGCCGTCTTTCATCAGCAATTCGTCTGCCGTGACAGTCTGCGTCACGGCGAGCAGGACTGCCAGAAGAAACCTGGCCTGCCATACGAATCACAGGTAGAGACATTGTTTATTCTCCCCGGTCGAATTTTTCCGGATGGTTAATGAAACGCCGAAGTTTACCTGAGCCGACAGGAATGCCACAGTCCCGGTGCGGCCGGCATTGAACCGCCTGCGACTAGTCAAGATAGCGCGCCTGCCATTCCAGGTATTTCGCATGTGCATAGGCCGCGCAGGATTCCCTGTCGGAGAATGCAGCGGGATCGATGGCATCGTAGACATAGTAGTTCGCATGGTTGTTCTGCGTTGTCATCATGTGCCAGATCTTGTGCAGCAGCGTCTGCGGGCTGCGCCATTCGAAGTCATCCTGGGATTCGTAGTGCAGGAATACCGGCAGTATCGGGATGCCGGTCCGCAGCGAAATATCGAAGGCGCCATAGCGGAAATCCTCGAAGATGCGGCGGCCCTTGCAGCCACCCTCGGGATACAGCGCAATATTCCTGCCGGCCTGCAATTCCCGCTCGATGGCCTCCGCCGCCGCACTGCGTGACTCGCGCGATTCGCGCTGTACATACAGGGAACCCGACGCGGTGCTGATGCGCCCGACCAGCCACCAGTCGGCGACCTCGATCTTCGCCAGCGAATGCACCGGAAACAGTGCCGGTATCCCGATATCCTCGAATGCCGAAGGATGGTTGGCAATCAGGATGTACTGCCGCGGCAAGGGCCGCAGGTTTTTCTGGTGCAGGCGCAGGTCCACGCCCAGTGCACGCACGAAGGCGCGCGTCCAGAAGCGGAACAGGGAGAAGTAAAAGGTTTGCAGCAGCGAGTGTGGCAGGAATGACAGCAGGTACAGCAGCAGGGTAAACACTGCCAATTCCACCCAGCAGATGATGCGCCACGCAATGCGGAAAATGTAGCGAAGCAAGTTATAGACCTCCCACTGAGTAAAACTGCCCTGCAACCACAACCTGCCGGAATGGCGCAGCATCACGTTTACCTGGCCGCCAGTTGCCCCGCAGTCCTGAACCCAACCATGGAGCTTGTATAATTATATAAATTACAGAAAGTTACAAATCCCAAGCGGCCCGGGATTGCATTTGGCTGCGCGCGCGGCTGATATCTCGTCACGCATGACACTGACGGGGAGACACAACCGGCATAAACCGGCCTGGCAGCAACAACTGCAAACGCAGTTAAATTTGACGCCAATCGCACCAGGTGCGATAAGTAGTCACAGTCGGATTGCCAAATCCGCAGTTTGATTACAAAAAATCAGCGAGAGGAGAGTACCCAGTGCAAACCAGACCAGCCGTATTCAGCAGTATCTTTCTGGCATCCAGCCTGCTGCTTGCCATGCCGGCCCAGGCATTCGACATGGGCAATATGATGAATCCTTCCAAGTGGGTCGGCGGAAACAATGACCGCTACGATGATGATGATGATTACTACGACTACGGCCCACCGCCCGGCTACGGTGGCTACGGTGGCCCGGGTTACGGCGGTTATGGTGCGCCCGGCTACGGTGGTGGCTACGGCGGCCCGGGTTACGGCGGTTATGGTGCGCCCGGCTACGGTGGTGGTACGGTGGCCCGGGTTACGGCGGTTACGGTGCACCCGGCTACGGTGGAGGCCCCGCGAGCCAGGGACTGCAGGCATATGACTACAGCACGTCAGGCGCACCATTGTCCGGGAGCGGCTATTCCGGTCCGTCCTATGGCGGCAACTACACCGGCCCGTCAGACTCGAGCCACTATGGCCCCGGCGTCACCAGCGATGACCAGATGGAAATCCAGCGCCTGAAGGATCGCATCCGCAAGCTGGAACAGGCCGACAAACCACAGCCCAACGTATGGGGCAATTGATAGCGCTAACGGGCATCATTTGATCGTTTGCACCGCGGGTGGTGTTGCAGGATCGCTGCAACATTACCCGCGGCGTCTTGCGGCATGCTCTCTCAGGCAACCCCGCACCCCCCGTCCCGGACACATCCACGAGCCGGCTTCCGGCACGCAATCTGAATTACTGGCGTATCCCCTCGATGGAAAGGAACAGGTCCACCTCCGTGGAGGCAGGACCCAGGTCATAATCAATCCCGTAATCCGCCAGCTTTAACCGGGTGGTCCCGGCAAATCCCATCCGGTAGCCGCCCCACGGATCCGGACCCTGCCCGACCGGCTCGACCTCGATCTGCACCGGGCGCGTCACCCCGTGCAGGGTCAGGTTACCGCTGAGAACAGCCGTCCTGTCGGGGTTTTCCCGGTAGCCGGTACTGACAAACTCTGCCTGCGGATACTTGTCCACCTCCAGAAAATCCTCGCCGCGCAGATGCTTGTCGCGTTCCGCATGGCTGGAGTCGATGCTTGCCGTCTTGATCCGGACCTCGACGCTGGCCGCGTCCGGATTGTCCTCGTCATAACTGAACTGCCCGCTGAAATCGTTGAACTGGCCGAGCAACCAGCTGTAGCCCAGGTGCTTGATGCGAAAGTGGATAAAGGCATGCGCACCCCTGGTATCGATGACGTAGTCGGCAGCCTGCGCCACGCCGGCAACCATGCTGCTGACCAGCAGCAGCGACCCGCAGAATAGTCTGGATTTCATAGTGCCCCCTCAGGATTTATGGTGAGACTTCACCGGTGGTTTAGCGGACAACATGCGCAGCAGCGTCCGGTCATGGTCAATCAGGTGATGCTTCAGTGCCGCCAGGGCATGTAACGCCGTCAGGCCAATCATGACCATGGCCAGCCACTCGTGAAATACGCCCGCAATGTCTTCCTGCCGCTCGATACCGCTGAGCGTGGCCGGCAGGCTAACCAGCCCGAAAACATCAACCGGGCGGCCATCCGCCGTGGAGACAAGATAACCGCTAAGCACGACCGCGAACAACAGGCCATCCAGCGCCCGGTGCATTGCGCCCGCCAGCCCCTGCTGCAGCGGTGTGCCCGGTAACCGTGGCTGCGGATTGCCGTAGCGCCACGCCAGGCGCAACAGCATGACCCCCAGCAACAGTACGCCGATACCCTTGTGCAACTCCGGCGCACGGTGGTACCACGCATCGTAGTAATCCAGCCCGACCATCCACAAGCCCAGGGCAAACAGGCCCAGGACACCAGCCGCAATCAGCCAGTGCAGGAAAATGCTGACCCGGCCGTATGTGTCTGGTGTGTTTCTCCACACGGGAAATGCCCCCCGATTACCCAACTACTTTGAGACCCGCCCGGTCAAAAAGTTTCCCGGCAGGCCGGACTGGCCAGAATCAGACGGAAGGCGACCTGTACAGTCGCCCGTACCGGGTAACCCGCTCCCGTGACAGGGGCCCCGCGAGATTATTTACTGCCGGTTGCGGCCGCAGCCGGTTCTGCCAGCATATGCAGGATCACGCTGCCATCCGCCGGCGTAAGCGCGTGCTGCACGGGAATCGTGACCAGTGAGGCCTTGCCGCGCAGGGCAGCGACATTATTCATATCCTGGCTGTATCCCGGCACCACGTAGTCGCCCCACCCGGCACCGGTCTCACCACGAACCACAGAAACATATTTGATGTCGGGGTGTGGCTGCGCATTCAGCCAGTGCAGGAACGTGCCGGGATAGGGACGCACCAGGTCGACGTACAGGCTGCTGGAGCGCCTCGCGATGTCGTAGGTTTCACCGCCAAAGAAATCCGCCACCATGGAGAACGGAAAAGGAATGTCCGTGGCATCCAGCGCCTGTTCCGCGCGGACGGTTCCCAGGTGCGGGCTGGCGATGGTGATCAGTGACTTCACATTCTTGCCACTGCCGAGCACCAGCGCGGCACGCGCTGCCACGCCACCCGCGGAATGGCCCACAATGATGACTGGCTCATCCGGGTGCGCCTGCTCGATGGCATTCAGGATGGCCTGCAGCTGCAGCACCTGGATGCGCATCGGGGCCTCCGAGGCCAGATCGGCCGCATAGAACTTGCGCCTGGCCTGTACGCCAGGCGCCGGCACCAGCCTGACACCAACAGGATCCGCTACATAAACGCCGGCACGCTGCCAGTCGCGCTGCTGCAATATCGTCGTGATGCCGCTGCTGTCCCAGGAATACGCACCGCCCAGGTAACCATGCACCAGCAGCAACACCTCGGCCCGCACGGGAAAAGTCACCGCGCCGGCGAGCAGCAGGATCAATGCAATCATTCCTTTTTTCATCGGATCACCTCGAACAAAAACCCATAACTCATTCATTCAATTGACAGGCTATCGCATGGACGCGCCCTGACCATAGCGATTCTCTTTCAGCATAGCCCAGGCCAGCCTCGGTCTCACCTTCTCCCGCGGCACTGCGTCCTGCGCTGCCCTATCTCCTCGGTAATTGCCCTACCTCCTGCATCCCTGCAGTCGTACATGGCCCAGGCCAGTCTCTCGACCGCTGCGCGGTCTCACCTTCTCCCTGCAGGCGCATCGCTTCCGGCATCCCTGCCTCACGCGATGTACCTGCGTCCCTGCAGGCGCATCGCTTCCGGCATCCCTGCCTCACGCGATGTACCTGCGTCCCTGCAGGCAAAAAAAACGGGGGTGACTCGTGAGAGCCGCCCCCGTCTGGCATTTCTGGTAGTAAGTCTTACTTACTGGGCAGCAGGTGCAGCCTGCGGGGCAACCGGGGCACCATAAGGAGCCGGGGCACCGTAAGGAGCGCCGTAACCATAAGGAGCGCCATAGCCGTAAGGACCATAACCACCGTATCCACGATCGTAACCATAGCCACGACCATAACCACGACCGTAACCACTGCCGCGACCGCGACCGCTACCGCTCATGTTGAAGCCGAAGTCGCCGTCAAAATCGCCGTCGCTGTCAAAAGGACCCCAGTCACTGCCCCAGTCGTTGTAACCGCCACGATCCCAAGGACCACCCCAGGCAAAAGCGGAAGAAGAAACAACTGCGAACGCGGCAGCAGAAATCACTGTAACAATCTTTTTCATGATGTATCTCCAAAAATTCTATTTAACGAAGTGTTTGCATAAAACTGCGTATTCATACAACGGTGATAATCATATAAGCAAACTCTAAAATAAGCAAGTCCTAATTTTAATTATTTTTAATGTACCGAAATACCATGGCATGCATTAATTATCAATAGGTTAGCCAATATTCCAGGAAAGTACATCACCTTCTGGAAAACCCACCCGCCATTTTTTTGATGCCTCACCGCAAGGTCATTCTTTAAATATCAATTGCTTGCCGCGAGCCAGACGGACCGGAAAAATTTTTTTACTTTCCATATCTGAATATAGCGTTATTAGTCGAACTGGATATTCAAGTATTTTCAAAACCCTAGCCACATACACTCCGAAAACGACATTAATCGCGTCAAGCAATTGTGGTTGACACCTCGCGGCCCAGCGGGCGTAATTAACAACGTCATTGGTCGGGTCTTGTTGTTGAGGAGCGATGTCTATGGAAAACGTTTTCTTCGATGTGGACCAGTTTTCACGCTTGGACAAGATTGAACAGGCACGACGCCTCGAAGAGGCCGAGCGCCGGATCGATGAAGTACAACGTGCTGCCGCTGATGACCCCGACTCCCTGAGTTGGGTCGATCAACAGCGACAATACCTAGTGGATATGCAGCATTTGATATTTGAGTGTTAGCCCGACACCAACCTCCATTACCAACCCGCCCGTGTGGCGGGTTTTTTTTATGCCTGCCTGAGCGATGCTGGCAACACGGACGACCATCACGCAGACAATTTTCCGGCGCTATACAAACATCCCGCTGAAGCAGGTTAGGGAACCTCTGATCAATTCACTTTTCACGTCATTGCGAGGGTAGCGAAGCAATCTCATAATCAGCGAATCAATTGCTTACAGATTGCTTCGTCACTTTGTTCCTCGCAATGACGAATTTATCAGAGGCTCCTTAGGTACAATAACCCCGTGTCAGCAAGGAATCTGTTTCCGAATGCGCCTATGGCTGCTTAGTGAACTGGTGCTGTTACTGGTGATCGCGAATGCCACGCCGGTCATCCTCAGCCTGTTGCTTGGAGACCGCTGGAAACAGCCGATTGATCGCGGCATCCTGTTTCCCGATGGGCACCCCTTGCTGGGACCCTCCAAGACTTTTCGCGGCCTGCTTGGCTCGATCACCGTCTGTGCCCTGCTGGCCCCCCTGTTTGACCTGGACCTGCTGCAGGGCGCCGGCTTCGGAGCACTGGCCATGCTGGGCGACCTGGTATCGAGCTTCTGCAAACGCCGCCTCGGGCTCCACTCCGGCCACTCGGTCCCGTTGCTTGACCAGGTCCCGGAAACCCTGCTGCCGCTCTGGACCATGCTGCCGGCGATGGGCGCAAACACCATGGAAATGGCCATTGCCATTGCCGCGTTCACCGCCATCGACCTGCTGTTTACCCGGCTGCTGCGCCGCTATCACGCACAGCGCAGTTGATGCAGGGTAATTTCCGGCGGGCAATTCAGCCGCACGTCCACCACGCAGGAACCGGACCCGGCTGACGTGTACCCGGTCATCCCGTGATAGGTCCAGCTGCCACGGCAAAAGGCCCGCGGGCAGCTGGCATTGCACATCAGGGGCAACCCACCGGGCAGGCAGATCTGTCCCGCGTGCGTATGCCCGCACAACATGACATTGAAATCGGCATGGGCAGCATGCCGGTAGATCTCGGGTGAATGCGCCAGCAGCACGGAAATGGCGCCATCGGGAATTGCGTCCGCCGTCTTTTCCAGGTTGTCCGCCCGGTAGTAGTGCGGGTCGTCGATGCCGGCCAGGTGGATCACTTCACCCTGACGCTCGATGGGTACCTGCTCGTTCAGCAGCATCCGGATATCCATGGCCTCGATGGCAGGAACCATGCGGAGGGTGTCATGGTTGCCCAGGATGGCGTACACGTCTCCCCGCAGGTGAGTCCGCACCTGCCGCAGCGCGTCCAGCGCCGCCGCATACGGACCGTAGGTTTCCGCCCGGTAGTCCCCGGTCAGAACGCACAGGTCATAATCAACCTGGCGCACCGCCTCGATCAGCGCATGGGGAAAATCCGGCGCCATATCGAGATGCAGGTCCGAGATCTGCAGAATCCTGTAGTTATCGAAAGCCCGCGGCAGCCCCGGGAGGGGTATCGGGTTGTGGCGCAGGACAATCCGGCGGGCATTACGCCGGCCGCGCCCCAGCATCAGCACCAGGCGCAGGCAGTTGCGAATAATGGACCGCAGCGCGTACCAGTTCTCGATATGGAAAAACGTCCGCCCCTGGCCGAAAATCCTGCGCTCGTAATCGGTCTCGATGCCGAGCCGCTGCCGCAAGTGAATCTTGCCGACGCGCTCACGCAGCGCAGCCAGGATGGCCTCGTCTGTGGACCCGGGGGACATATCTCATTGTCGATGGCCTTCCGGTATTTTTCAATCGAAGATCACAATCAGTTTGTGATCGCGGGTGCGCTTTGCTACGGTTGCCGACAACGGGCTGAATCGACAACCCGCAATATTCCGGCAACGCTCAGGAGCAGCACATGAACTTCGAAAAAGTCCTGTTTGCATTCTTCATTGTCCTGTCGCTGACACTGAATTTCGGCTTTTTCATCGGGGACCTGGACGACCCCAACCATCATAATGTCTACGAACTCTACGCCGCCCTGGTCGTGAGCCTGATCGCAACCATTCTCAAATTCGGCGACCGCGCCCACATCGGTGCGGTGCTGCTGGCGACCAGCCTGGTCGCCGATCTGCAACTCATCGCCGCTGCCGTGGTCTGGACCATGTTCGCGCACGCCACGGAAGCCGGCCTGACCCCGTCGGTCATGGCCAGTATCGTGTCACTGTCCGGCGGCGCGCTGCTGGCGAATATCACCTCGGTAACCATCCTGGTCACGGAAACGGTGATGTTCCGGCGCTGAAAACTCCCGCTTCGCCATGAAAAATCTCGTCTACCTGCTGCTGCGCCGCATGCGCCTGCCACTGATCGTGGTGGTGCTGGCCTATGCCATTTCGATACTCGGCCTGGTCCTGATACCGGGCGTGGATGACCAGGGCAATCCGTGGGACATGACGTTTTTTCACGCGTTCTACTTCGTCAGCTTCATGGGCTCAACCATCGGCTTCGGCGAGATCCCCTACCCGTTCACGGATCCGCAGCGGATCTGGACCACCGTCGCGATGTATCTGACGGTACTTTCCTGGCTGTATGCCATCGGTGCATTGTTTGCCGCGCTCCAGGACCCGGCCTTCCGCCGCCTGATTTCCTACGCCGCCTTTACACGCACCGTAAAAAACCTGCGTGAGGATTTCCACCTGATCTGCGGCGTAGGTGATGCCGGACACCTGCTGATAGGGGAACTGGCGGACCGCGGCATTCGCTGCGTCGTCGTGGATCGCAACGAGAACGTCATCCAGGCACTCCGTCTTGAGGAACTGCCGGTCCACGTACCGGGGCTTGCCGCCGATGTCACCGATACCACGGTACTGATGGCGGCCGGACTGGGAAAGCCGCAATGCAAGGGGGTGATTGCACTCACCGGCAAGGACCATGTCAACCTGACCATAGCCATTGCCAGCAAGCTGCTGGCTCCGCATCTGCCCGTCATCTGCCGGACAGAAACCCATGACGCCCAGGCCAACATGGCCTCGTTCGGCACGGACAATATCATCAACCCCTTCGACACCTTTGCCGACCGCTTCGCCCTGATGTTCCAGTCACCCAGCATGTACCTGGTGTACGAGTGGATGACCAGCGTCAGGGAAGCGCAACTCAGCGAGTTTGCGTCGCCGCCCAAGGGTACCTGGATCCTGTGCGGTTACGGTCGCTTCGGCAAGGCCGTGCGCAAGAGCCTCTCCTTCAAGGGTATCCGCACCATTATCGTCGAATCCGACCTGGAGAGAACCCAGGCACCGGAAGGCGCCATCGGCGGGCGCGGCACGGAAGCCATCACCCTGCACGAGGCCGGGATCGAACAGGCGGTGGGCATCATCGCCGGCACCGATGATGATGCCAACAACCTGTCAATCATCATGACCGCCCTGCACATGAACGAACAGCTATTCACCGTCGCCCGGCAGAACATGCGCAGCAATGATGCCATGTTCCGCGCAGCCCATATCGATCTCACCATGCACCCGGGCACGCTCATCGGCCGGCATGTGGTGGACCTGCTGACCAAGGACCTGCTGGGAGATTTCCTGCGCGCTGCCCGGCAGCAGAACGAGACCTGGGCCAACCTGCTGGTCAGCCGTGTCGTGGGCATCCTTTCCGAACGGCCGCCGGCGACCTGGATCCTGACAATCAACCGGACCCAAACGCCCGCGATAATCGATCGGCTCCACAACTGTGGCCCGGTAACGCTGCGGGACCTGCAGACCGATCCGCGCGATGTCAGCCTGCGACTGCCCTGTGTCCCGCTGTTTCTGAAGCACGCCGACAACAACGACGTCCTGCTGCCGGAGGACGATATGCCGCTGCAAATCGGGGACCAGCTGCTGTTCTGCGGACGCCACCTCGCCGAACAGCGCATGCGCTGGTCCGCACACAATTTCCATGCACTGAACTTCATCTGCACCGGCCATGACCGACCCAGCGGCATAGTGTGGCGCTGGTTGTCCCGGCGCCGGGAACGCAAGGCAGGCACCACACCAGAAACTGGCACATGAAATGCATTGTTTAAGCTGAACCCACTGAATTCCCGGCCCCGGCAAACGCTGGCCGGGAATGGAGGTCCGGCATGAAAACACTTGCACTTCAGCTCATTACCGTTGAACTGGATAATGGCACCCAGGGCATCTTCGTTGGCTGGCCGCTGGTCAGGGAAGACACCGCCATCGAGGACGGGCAGGTTGAAAACATCTGGTTTTCAGACATTCAGGACGTCCCCAACCACCTGACGCTGGAACAATTGATGGAACTGCTGCGCAAACAGCTCTGCACCTGCACAGCAACCGTACAGTAGATCAAAGCGCCGGATATTCGCCGCAACAGCGCCCGATATCCGTCACCACCGTCAGCATTTGCACCACCAACCGGTCTGCAGCGCAGACGGCCAACATTTCTTTATATATCAGGATCCGCCTGCGCAGGCATTCCCCACAGCACCCGGGAGCGCAAGTCTCCGGCCGCCTGCATGCCATGCAGCATTGGAAGATCATGCGTTTCCTGAAGCCTGCAGGCAGTTGCACCCCGGCCCGGACGGATTGTCAGCGGGGTGACGAAAGTTTCTTGTATAATGCTCGCTCGTAATGAATTCGAGGGAAACCATGGCAAGAGTGAAGATCTACAGCACGGGCAGCTGCCCGTTCTGCGTCAAGGCCAAGCAACTGCTGGACAAGTGGAACATTGCCTACGAGGAAGCCCGCATCGACACGGACCACGCTGCCCGGCGCGAGTTTTCCGTTGCGACCAATGGCGCTCGCACCGTTCCCCAGATCATCATCGACGGTGAGTGTATCGGCGGGTTTACCGAGCTGACGGAACTGCACATGGATGACAAGCTGGATCACCTGATCGACCAGTGAGCCCGGTCACAACAAGATCCCGCCGATGAAAGCAGACAAGCTGTACCGCATCTCGTTCTACAACCGCGGTGACATTTACGAACTCCACGCACGCAACATACAGCAGAGCAACATGTATGCCTTCGTGGAAATCGAGGACATTGTCTTCGGGGAACGTTCCGCGATCGTGGTTGATCCTTCCGAGGAAAAACTGAAAACCGAATTCGAGGGCGTAAAGCGAACCTATATCCCGCTGCAGGCAGTCATCCGCATCGACGAGGTAGCGCGGCAAGGCACCAACAAGATCATATCCGGCGATGGCAGCGCACCGAACGTCGCCCCCTTCCCCGTCCCGCAGCCACGCAACAGGCGCGACTAGCCCGCAAGTTGCACCAGTCCGCCGCGGGTGCGGCCTACTTGCCTTATGGGCGCAAGTATCGTCCAATTAGACCTGCATAAAATCAGCAATAACAATCCGGAGGATGGGCATGGACTATACAAACATCATTCAACCCAAGCGCCTGACCAACATGCAGGAAATGGAAGTGCATGTGAACGGCCCGGACGGTGCCAACCGCCTCTTCATGTACAGCGGCATGGCTGAGGTCGAACTCTGTGGCGGCCTGCCGCATCCGCGCTGGTCACTGGAAGTTGTGTGCTTTGATGTCGGCAGGTGCTACGACGTCGAAAACGAGGCCGTCATCAAGATCCTGGCCAACGCCGCGCTTGCCGGCTGTCGCAACGACGGTGTAGCCAGCTTTGCCGGCTGGGAAATTTTCGGTGCCGCCGGGGAGCTCGACCACGAGGACTGCCGGATACGCATGAATATCGCTGCAGGGGCACGCGACACCCAGGCATTCCTCGAGCAAATTTCCTTTCATGTCAACGTGCTTGCGAGGGTCAAGGAATAAGACCCGCAGCATCCTGCAGGTCCAGGTTCCAGACACGCGGCAGCAGCAGGCAGACAAACCCGGTCACCACCGCCACCGCCAGCAGGTTCAGCCACAGGCCGGCCCACGCCATCTGCTGAATGCTGACCTGGCGGCTGCCGTAGACGATGGCATTCGGCGGCGTCGCCACCGGCAGCATGAATGCAAACGAGGCCGCGATCACCGTGGCCACCATCAGCCCGAAGGGGTGCACTTCAACAGCCGCGGCCAGCGCCGCCATGACCGGCAGCAGCAATGATGCCGTCGCGGTATTTGAAGTCACCTCCGTGAGAAAAATCACCAGCAGCACCACGGCGGCGATAATCAGCACAATGTCTGTGCCCTGCAGCACCCCGAGCAACCCGGCCAGCCAGGTGGTCAGACCGGACTCGCTGAATCCCCTTGCCAGCGCGAAGCCGCCGCCGAACAGGATAATGATGTCCCAGGGAATGGTGACCGCGGTTTTCCAGTCCAGCAGGAATTCACGGCGCGCCAGGTTCACCGGGATCAGGAACAGCAGCAGCGCGCCGCCGATGGCGATGGTGGAGTCCGTTACCATATGCAGCGCCGCAGGCCTGTAGAAGCCGCGCACGATCCACAGCGACGCCACCAGGAAAAACACGGCGGCCACGCCCTTCTCCGCACGCGACATCGGTCCCAGCCGCGCGATCTGCTCCCGGATAAACTCATGCCCGCCCGCCAGCTGTGGCTGTTCGCCGCGGAACCTGATCCGCGTCAGGTAGAACCAGGTGATCCCGAGCATTACCAGTGACAGCGGCAGGCCGAACTTCATCCAGTCGACAAAACTGATACTGATGCCGTAGGTCTTTTCGACCACCCCGGCGAATATCGCATTGGGCGGGGTACCGATCAGCGTCGCCACCCCGCCGATCGAGGCGGCATAGCCGATACCCAGCATCAGCGCCGTACCAAACTGCGACCTGCCCTGCGTCTCCTGTGCGTCCTGCACGATCTCGCGCAGCACGGCAATCGCGATGGTCACCATCATCATGGTGGCGGCGGTGTTGCTGATCCACATGGACAGAAAGGCGGTGGCCAGCATAAAACCCAGCACAATGCGGTTCGGGGTAACGCCGACGAGACGAATGGTATGTAGTGCAATGCGATGGTGGAGATTCCATTTCTCCATGGTGACGGCAATCAGGAAACCGCCGAGAAACAGGTAGATCAGGTGATCCCCGTAGGCACGGGTCACCTCGCTGCCGTCCAGCACACCCAGCACCGGGAACAGCACGATCGGGAGCAGCGCCGTGGCAGGCACCGGTATTGCCTCTGTGATCCACCAGATGGCCATCAATGCCGCAACAGCGGCCACGCTCATGCCCTGCGGCGACAAGCCTGCGGGTTCGGGCAGCAACAGCAGCGCCAGAAACACCAGCGGGCCCAGCAGCAGACCAATGAGGCCGCGCTGGCGTATCCAGTCAGGCATGCACAGGCCCGCTTGCGGCAATCCACCGCGCGTATGGATAGTAATTGTTCTTGATTATTGCCACACAGGCATTATCAAACCCGCCGGCATGAAAGGCAATTGAATGCGTTGCAGACCTGCAACGGTGAAATTTTCCGGTTCGGATGAAACAATCCGCGACACCGATTGTCCATCATTACACATCACCACCGGCAGGACTCACCATGAAGCACAACCATTTCAGCCACTGGACCCTGCTGTTGCTTGCCCTGGTTTTCAGCAGCAGCCAGGCTGAGCCGGCAGGGGATGCGGCGGATTGTGCAAAGGCCACGTTCGCCGGCGGCTGTTTCTGGTGTATGGAACCCCCGTTCGACAAGCTTGACGGCGTGATCTCGACGACGGCCGGGTACACCGGCGGCACCCAACCGAATCCGACCTACAGGCAAGTCTCACGTGGCGGCACCGGCCATGCCGAGGCCACGGAGGTCGTTTACGACCCGCAACGCATCAGCTATGAGGAACTGCTGGACATATACTGGCACAACATCGACCCGACGATGGCCGACGGCCAGTTCTGCGACTGGGGCAACCAGTACCGCAGCGAAATCTTCTACCACACGCCTGAACAACAGCAGCTTGCGGAACAGTCCAGAGCGGCACTGGAAGAACTGAAACCGTTCAAGGAACCAGTGGTTACCGCGATATCAAGCGCCACGACATTCTACCCGGCGGAAGACTACCACCAGGACTACTACCTGAAGAATCCACTGCGCTACAAGTTCTACCGTTACGGCTGCGGCCGGGACAGGCGCCTCGAGGAACTCTGGGGAAAAGAATCTGAAGAATCACACGACTGAGACCCCAAACCTGCGCAAGCAGCACTGCTGCATACCGCCACCGAATGAAGGTCTGATCAAGTCGTCATTGCGAGCGTAGCGAAGCATTCTATGTATCAATGGTCAATCAGTTGGAGATAGCTTCGCTACGCTTGCAATGACGTGGCATATGAATTAATCAGAAGCTCCCTGGGGCGCCAGATTCCACTCGCTGACGCTACCGGAATCAAGGTCAAACTGCAGGATTCGGTTGTTGTTTGTATCTGCAATCAGAATACGCCTGTCCAGCACAGCCAGCCCACCGGGCTCATTCAACTGGACGGCATGCGACCCTCCTCCAAGGTCTTTACCTGGCACACCGGTTCCAGCAAGCGACATAACCTGCTGCTGCTTCAGATCCAGTTGCTTCAGTTTGTGGTTATAGGTATCTGCGATAACGATCTCGGAGTCGCTCACTGCCGCCACTCCCAGCACATGCTGCAGAAGGGCCCGGTCAAAAGGACCGTCCCGGTCCCCGTAATCAAACAAGCCGGTTCCTACCAGCGTCTCCACGCGCTCGCTGTCGATATCAATCCTGCGAATTGCGGAATCCTCGGCGTCTGCAATATACAGCCAATTCCCGTACACGCTCAGTCCGCTGGGCTGACTGAATCGGGATTCGGGTAACGCCCCGTCCCTTAAACCCTCTCGTCCGCTACCCGCGTAGTTTCGTATCTGTCCCTTCTCGGTATCGAGAAGCCAGATCTGGTGGGTGCCGGCCATCGCGACGTAGAGCTGATTATCTTTAAGCGCCAGACCCCAGGGCGAGCGCAAGCGTACTGTCTTCGCATCAAACGTCCCGTAACGTGGAATCTCCACTTCCCCGCCACCAGCGACAGTTTCGACCTCCCGCCGAGACAGGTTGATGTAGCGAACCGCATGATTCCCCGTATCGGCCACATACAGCCCGTCACCTGAAAAGGCCAGACCCTGAGGCGCAAGAAATCGTACCGTGGTGTTGTTCCCGTCAAGGAAACCCTCGTCGTTACCACCGTAGATCTCCTCGATCTTCCCCTGGTGATCTGCCACAATTACGCGGTTGTGCAGCGTATCGCTGATAGCGACATGCCGAGCGGATACCGCAATCTTGCCGGGGGCCGCAAGCAGCGATTCAGCCAATCCGTCTCGCTCCAGACTGAAGGGTAGCGGCTCAGGATTCATGTCCGCTTTGTGCCGCTTGACAAGCTTTGCAACTGCTTTATCGAGCAGGTCATATTTACCTTCTCCCACCACTTTACCCGCCACCCTTCCTTGCGGATCAATGAGAACCTGCGTTGGCCAGGCACGCATTCCGTAATAGCGGGCCAGACTGAACTCCACGTCATTCACGACAGGATGCTCGATCCGATAACGAATGATAATGTTGCGCAAGGTACTGACGTTTTTCTCGTTATCGAACTTCGGGGAGTGCACACCAACTACAGCGAGCTGGTGCCCGTACTTGTGTTCGAGACGTCGCAGGTCTTCCAGGACATGGATGCAGTTGATGCACCCGTAAGTCCAGAAATCAAGGATAACAACCTTACCCTTCAGATCCTCCAGTGTCAGTGGTCGCTTCACATTCAGCCAGGGCAAGGCCGGATCGAACTCTGTCGCGGGCAACAGGTTCCGAACCCCGGTCTCATCACTTTCGGATGAACACGACGCGACTGTACTAACCAACAGAAAAACTAACGGCACAAACCAGATGTACGGTTTCACAGAAGCTACCCCTGGTAAAACTGAAAAACGCAGGTTACTTTACAGTCGTTTTGACACCGCAGGAATTACTTTTATATCAGGGAGTCTCTGAACAAGTCCCGATTCGTCATTCCGGCGCATGCCGGACAAGGGCGCAAGGCGCGTTGAACGCCCGGAGGGCGGCCCGCAGGGGGAGCGAAGCGAATCATCCAGGTAAATCAAAAAGCCGGACCCCGGCCTTCGCCGGGGCGACGACTTATTCAGGGTTCCCCTGGGAAGTACCGGCACAACAGCAGAGAGTCCCGGGCTTCGTGCCGTGTTATCAGGTCTTCAGCCGATGTTTGTCGATCAGACGATAAATATTTCTTTCACTGACACCCAGACTTTTCGCTATAAGCGAACGATGGCCCGAGTACTTCGTTAGCAGTATCTGCAGATATTTCCCCTCGACCTCGGCAAGACTCGGCTCGTGATCGAAGGTCAGAGTCAGCGAACCCAACGACTCCGCACTGGTAAGAATCGGCGCAAGATGTTCGGGGCGTATTTTCCTGGTCTGCCGGGAAAGAATAATGGCACGTTCGATAGCGTTTTTCAGCTCCCTGACATTGCCCGGCCAGTCATAGACCATTAACACCCGCATCGCACCACGGGATACCGTGGTGTTGATGCGGCGTAAAAATTCGCGATTACATACAAAATGCTCAACGAGCTCGGGTATATCCTCACGCCGATCGCGCAACGGTGGAACCGTAATGACAAACGCACTCAGCCTGTAGTAAAGATCCGAACGAAAGGCCCCTTCCTGGCACGCATTATCCAGATCGCAGTTCGTGGCGGCCACGATCCGAACATTGGCGGGTAAATCCCTCGTCCCTCCTACCCGGCGGAACACCCCGGTTTCCAGCACACGCAGCAGTTTGGCCTGCAGCGCCAATTCGAGCTCACCGATCTCATCCAGAAAAAGGGTTCCGCCCTCAGCACCCTCGATAAGGCCTTTCTTTTGCCGATCGGCGCCCGTGAAGGCACCGCGCTCGTGTCCGAACAACTCGGATTCGAACAGGTTTTCAGGAAGGGTACAGCAATCCACTGCAACGTAATTACGTCCCGACCGGTTACTGCGCTCATGGATGGTCTTTGCTGCGAGTTCCTTGCCGACACCACTTTCACCTTGAATCAGCACGGTCATATCGGTTATTGCAACCGCATCAATCAGGTGATGAACCTCTTGCATGGCCGGGCTGTTACCAACCATGTGTTTCTTGCTTTCTCTTGCCTGCATCCGCTGCTTGCAGAACAGATGTTCCGCTCGCATGGTGACATTATCCAGCGTCCTCTTTATCACGATTTCCAGCTCATCGAGACTGATGGGTTTGATCAGGTAATCCTCGACCCCTGCCTGCATCGCTTTCACGGCATCCTTCACCGATCCGTAAGCTGTGATAACGATAACGGATTGCTCGGCAACCAGCTGCGGCAGCAGATTCATACCGTTCGCATCCGGCAGACGTATGTCCATCAATACCAGCTCCGGTTCATGGTGCGCCAGATACCGACCGGCTTCTGCCCAGGTGTTCGCAGCCTGAACCGCGTAGCCCATGCGTTCGATGTGTTCGGCAATGAGACGACTCACAATCTTGTCGTCTTCGATTACCAGGATACTTTTTGTCACTACCCCTCCTCCTGGCTGTCGGCATCAGGAAATATAACGGTGAACCGGCTACCCTGACCATGCCGGCTCTCCACCTCGACATGTCCGTCATAGTGATCAACAATCGCCCGAAGAATGGACAATCCAAGTCCGGTACCACTTACGCCGTCAGCACGGCGACTGAAGAAAGGCTCGAAGATATGCGGCCGGTCTTCAGGCAGGATGCCCAAACCCGTATCCTCGACGACAAGTGTCACCTTGTCGTCGTTCTTGTGAGTGGAGATATCGAGCTGCCCACCGTCCTGCATTGCATGAAAGGCATTTTGTACCAGATTGAGGATTATCGCGCGGAATTCGCTTTCGGTCGCAATCACTCGCGGACTGGCTGGATCAAGTTTTTGCTGGATTGAAACACGTTTGTTCTCGGCCTCCCATGCAACCAGTGACACGACCTCGCTGACCGCAGCATTCATATCGACCACCTGGCGTTGCCCCGGCGACATGCTCATTTTCAGCAGTCGCTCTGTTACGCTGATGCACTCGTCGATTTGGGAATCAATGACTGCAAGGTAGTCCCAGACCTTGTAAAGTTCCGTATCGGAATGTTTGCCTATCTTTACCATCGAATCCAGTGCCAGGCGTATAGATGTTAGCGGGTTGTGGATTTCATGGGCCACACCAGCCGCGAGTCGTCCCAGTTCGGAAAGACGCTGTTCCTGTGAGTACTGAACATGCTCCTCGAGATTGCGCACTGATTCCACGACCAGGGTTCTGGTGCCCCCCCCGAATGACAACTGCATCGGCGCAGCAACCACTTCCACGGAAAACGGTCGACCATCCGCACCAACAAACTGGTCAAGCACCTTCACCGACTCACCATTTTTCAGAATCTCGTGAAGCGGACAGGTTACCAGGGTCGGCGGGCAGGGTTGGTTACGCTTATGGCTGGAAAGGTAACACGGCCCGGCACTTTCTTCTTCCTCTGTTAGACCCAGCTGCTGGAGATAGGCCCGATTGGACAGCACAATAGTGAACTGCTCGTCGATCACGCGAATGCCGTCTGGAATTGCATCCACCACGCCTTGCAGAAATAAATCTTTCTCCTGTAATTCGCGCATACTCCGCTGCAGACGTTCTCCCATCACATTGAAAGTGCGGCCGAGTTCTCCCAATTCATCTGTTACGGGCAAGCGGACACGCGCATCAAATTGTCCTTCCGACATCGCCCGGCTGGCTTTGCAAAGCTGCTGCACCGGTTGCAGAACGAAGCGGCGCATGAACCACCAGCCACCCGTTAACGTGATGAGCACCACCAGGGCACCAGAGCCCATGAGTAACCAGGTCGTTTGCTGTGCGTGGCGACGAATGGGCACTGCATCGTAATCGACAAACAGGACGCCATTGACAGGATGAGTCTCTATGGGGCCATGGCAACCAGTACAGACTGCCTTGTTTTGCACGGCGTTAACGCTGCGCAACACCTCCTGTCCACTTTCGTTCACTGTAAAAACAGTGGTGTCGTCAGGCACGCTTCCGCTCAGGTGACATACGCGGCAGGCTGAATCCGTTTCCCTGGAAAACCGGTGCCCCAGCATTTTCTGATCAGCGGCGAAACGCACTTCATCGTCCGGATTGACGATCATCACTCCAACGACGCCATCCTGTTGACCGAGTCTGGTAACGATGTCGCGCAGTCCGTCCAGATCCCGCTTGAGCATCGCGTTTTCCAGGGACGTCTGCAACAACCTGTTGATATCCTCTGCGGCCTGGCTGCGCTCTGACTGTAACTGGGCGCGGTACATGGTCATAAACAGCAACAGGAAGACAATCGAGATGGCAACCAGCCCGGCAGCGACGCCTGTCAGGAACTTGCGGCTGAGACTCGCCTGTATCCAACGCTTGATCGCTGTGGGTATTACATTCATCCAGGCTACCGCAATATTGTCAGCCCCGCAGCAGACGTCCACGCAACCGGAAAACACACCTGTGTGAGGCAGGTTCTACAGATCAACAATCTGGATGCCTGAGCCGAGCCTGGTAAACGATCCATCATCAATTTGTACGGCATTGCACATGGGCAAGGCTATACCCGGTTGAAATGATCCTGCCAGGCAGCCGGCAACTGGCATAACAATTGCTCCTACCATCACGAGCGTCCGACGCCCGCTACGCAGGTCGATGAAAACGTTGCCACGCACATACTCTACGCGGTCGTATAACTGATTAAATTTAAAGTATTGAGGAGCATAACATGAAAATTCTGATCCAGTGGCACGAGGCTTTCCGATGGTTTTTGGTGCTTGCTATTTCTGGATATGCCATATGGGCATGGAATGTGGAGGCAGGCGATGCCACCGTGCAGCCGCCATCGATGAGCGGCGATTTTGAAAGCCTGCGCAGCCTGCTGGAAACGCGAGGGTGGCGCGTAGAGCGCACCCCTGATGGTTCCACCCTGTTATTTCCGTTACAAAACACTCCACCGGCAGCAGTGACAGGAGAAGCCACTGTGCAGCCGCCATCAATGAATGACAACTTTGAAAGCCTGCGCAGCGAGCTGGAAACACGGGGGTGGCACGTAGAGCGCACCCCTGATGGTTCCACCCTGTTATTTCCGTTACAAAACACTCCACCGGCAGCAGAGACAGGAGAAGCCACTGTGCAGCCGCCATCAATGAATGACAACTTTGAAAGCCTGCGCAGCGAGCTGGAAACACGGGGGTGGCACGTAGAGCGCACCCCCGATGGTTCCACCCTGTTATTTCCGTTACAAAACACTCCACCGGCACAGGAGCCGGCACCTGCATCGGTCTCATTGACGGTGTCACCTGAAGACATGCAGCAATTACGCGAATTATTAGATGGTTACAGCTGGAATCTGGTACAGGAAGGCAGCAACGCTTTACATCTCGTGGCACCTGCGCAGACTCATGCACATTCCACCGCAATGAAAGCGGATTGTGCCGAAGCACAACAGGAGTTTCTGTTCACGGCAGGAATAACGTTGCCGGTAAACACCGACGAAGAGGCATGGCTGATCAGCGCGAACTGGCTTTGGGCATCCGGGTATACGGAGCTTGACGTGGGCAATATTCGTGACATCAACTGGACTTATATTGTCCAGATTGTTGACCAGATCCCGCCCTACAGGTTGCGTAACGAACTGATCATTAACAAGCGAAGCGGCCAGCTGTTGTCTTTATATTAGTATTCCTGCCTGACACTCCGGGGAGTGTCCTTAACACCCTCCCCGGATCTCGTCTAAAAGCATACTGCAAATCATGCGCACGCCCCGCCAGTGAAACGCACCATCACCTGCAAATTTGGCATAAATAATTCTCCAGACAAATCAACGGGATCGCGTATACCCGCCATCCATTCTCGCCAAATTGGCAGATTTCAGTAACTGCCAAACACCGCCTGGCTCCCGCCAGTCAGTCTAAAACCCGTTTAACAACAGATTCCTGCAGGAAGTTGATGGTTGTTGGCCCGGAGTTTGCTGTATGTGGTCTTGAGGATGAGAAAGGCAAACCGCGACCAGACAGCGAAGCGCGGAAGGAGGGGTTTATTCCCCATCCGGGTTGGAGGAGTGAGTTGAAACATCATCGACAGGGGAAAGCGTCCGTTGGACTTACGGCCGCACTTTTCAGTGTATGGGGCGCTGCGCAGGCGGAGTATCCGATTGCCGGCCTCACTCCTTATGAGCGTCCGATCAACGCACCTGTCATCACACAGGTGAAGAAGGACGACGCCTGGTATCAGAAAGCACTGACAGGCATAAGCAAGCCCTATCCCAACAGCCTTGGTTTTCTCGAGGATCAGGGAAACTGGTATACACCGTTTATCCATCCAGGCATGACAGGTCGGTATGACCTACGTGGCTGGTATACCGGTGATTGAAGGGCGCGTGGAATAGCCGGGATTTTGCGTCTGGCTTCACCCTCACACGTAACGCGAACTTGTAGAACCCCGACCGGTTTGTCAGTCGGATGTTAAACCAGACTGCGGATAACCGCGGTTCAACTCAGCAAGTCAATCTGTAAAGGAGAAGGAAATGTATATGTCACGAATGTGTAAATTCAAGAAGATGATTGGACTGGTTACCGTGATGGGATCTCTGATCGGCGCACCGCAAGCCCAGTCCGCCCAGGAGGGCATGAGCGGCATGTCGGGCATGGAAGGCATGTCTGGTATGGAAGGCATGTCCGGCATGGAAGGCATGTCTGGTATGGAAGGTATGTCCGGCATGCAAGGCATGTCCGGTATGGAGGGTATGTCCGGTATGCAAGGCATGTCCGGTATGCAAGGCATGTCCGGCATGCAAGGCATGGGTGGCATGTCCGGCATGGGCGGTATGTCCGGCTATTTCAACATAACACCCCAGGGTCAGATCTACTTCTATCCGGCCACTGGTATGTCCGGTATGGGCGGTATGAGTGGCATGGGCGGTATGTCCGGCATGGGCGGAATGTCCGGCATGGGCGGAATGTCCGGCATGGGCGGAATGTCCGGCATGGGCGGAATGTCCGGCATGGGCGGAATGTCCGGCATGGGCGGAATGTCCGGTATGGGCGGCATGTCAGGCATGAGTGGCCAGTGGGTCTTTGTGCCTAGCGGCATGTCCGGCATGAGTGGTATGTCCGGTATGGGCGGTATGTCCGGTATGGGCGGTATGTCCGGTATGGGCGGTATGTCCGGTATGGGCGGTATGTCCGGTATGGGCGGTATGTCCGGTATGGGCAGGTATGGGCGGCATGTCAGGCATGAGTGGCATGGGCGGTATGTCCGGAATGTCCGGCTATTTCCAGATCACTCCTCAGGGCCAGATCTACTTCTATCCCGCCACTGGAATGAGCGGTATGTCCGGCATGGGCGGAATGTCAGGTATGAGCGGCATGGGCGGTATGTCCGGCATGGGCGGAATGTCCGGTATGGGCGGAATGTCCGGTATGGGCGGAATGTCCGGTATGGGCGGAATGTCAGGCATGAGTGGCCAGTGGGTCTTTGTGCCTAGCGGCATGTCCGGTATGAGTGGTATGGGCGGTATGTCCGGTATGGGCGGCATGTCAGGCATGAGTGGCATGGGCGGTATGTCCGGTATGGGCGGCATGTCAGGCATGAGTGGCATGGGCGGTATGTCCGGTATGGGCGGCATGTCAGGCATGAGTGGCATGGGCGGTATGTCCGGAATGTCCGGCTATTTCCAGATCACTCCTCAGGGCCAGATCTACTTCTACCCCGCCACTGGAATGAGCGGTATGTCCGGCATGGGCGGCATGTCAGGTATGAGTGGCATGGGCGGTATGTCCGGCATGGGCGGCATGTCAGGTATGAGTGGCATGGGCGGAATGTCCGGAATGGGCGGCATGTCAGGCATGCAGGGCATGAGTGGCCAGTGGGTCTTTGTGCCTAGCGGCATGTCCGGTATGAGTGGTATGTCCGGTATGGGCGGTATGTCCGGTATGGGCGGTATGTCCGGCATGGAAGGTATGGAAGGTAAGAAGGAATGGACGCCACCGGCTAGCGAGTGAGTATCCAGTAAGGAATCCGGAGGTACAGGGACGTACCTCTCAATTCCTTCGCAATCAACTGATTCATCTTTTCTTAAGGGTCCGTGTCCGATGCGCCCAGTCAAGGCAAGCCTCTTTCTGCTGCTGACTATGCTCAGCACAATTACTGCCTGGACAAACGTCCTGGCGGCCGATCTGGATACGGAGTTATATGAAGCCGCGCGCTGGCATCCGAGCCACTTTAAACCGGCAATCGATAATACAAGCAACGAACAGTGCCTTGGTTGCCACCAGGAAATACTGGAACGCAGGGTGCTGGAACAGTCACCAGCCGGAGTTACGGCCAGCGAAACGCTGGCGTGGTATCAGACCCTGAGCACCTACGAGGGACCACAGGAGACTTTTCACCGGCGCCACCTGGTAACACCCCTGGCGAAACAGGTGATGGACATGAAATGCACCACGTGTCATCAGGGCAACGACCCCCGCGAAGAGGCGCCGGTTCCGCCGACCAACAGCGATGCCGGCTATACCTTACGCAAAATGGTCAACCCGAACACCTGCCTGATGTGTCATGGACAGTTTAACTACCAGCTCATGGGGCTGCCTGGTCCCTGGCTTGAAGTCAGCGAAACCTTTGGTGATTCATGCCTGACCTGCCATATAGCGTTTCGCACTCACCGCCACCAGGTTAATTTCCTCAATACCGAAGCCATCGAACAGGCCGGACAGGAGGATGCAGATGTGTGCTTTGGCTGTCATGGCGGACGTTCATGGTATCGAACCAGTTTCCCATATCCGCGTCACAGCTGGCCTGGTATCGCCGAGGAGATCCCTGACTGGGCAAAGGACCGGCCCAGGGAATCGGAGGCGCGTTTTCTTGGCGGCATACCCGGGGAATCCGGACAACCTGAACAGTAATCATCGAACAGAATGGGTACCTACATGGATCCTGATAAACTGAAGGCTCTCGCAGCACGGCTTAACATGACCCGGCGGTCATTCCTGAAGACCTCGGCTGCTGGCGCCGCGACCCTGACCGGTGGCAGCCTTATTGAGCTGCGCACTGCGAAACAGGCCAGGGCCTTTGCTTACGAACCCTATCCACGTGATGATGACCTCGAGACGGTCGTTACCAGTTGTGCGCACAACTGCGGTTCCCGTCACATGCTGGTGGCCCACAAAAAGGGGGATGTCATCGTGCGCCTGTCGACCGATGATGGAAGCTATCAGGTAGACGGCCAACACGGCAAGGATACGTTTGAAGAGCCACAGCTGCGCGCCTGCCTGCGCGGTCGCTCATACCGCCAGCGCATCTACTCGGCGGAGCGCCTGCTGTATCCCATGATGCGCGTCGGGGAACGTGGCGAAGGAAAATTCAAACGCGTCTCCTGGGATACCGCGCTCGATCATGTTGCTACCAAGATGGTTGAACTCAAGAACAAGTATGGGCCCACGGCGCTGCTCGACCAGAGCTACGCGGGTGCTTCTTATGGTGTCTTGCATAAATCCGACCAGATAGAAGGACTGCTTGGACGTTTCCTCGGAATGTTCGGTTGCCGTACCAACTCCTGGTCGGTGCCCTCCTATCAAGGCACCACTTTCAGTTCACGCACGACGTTCGGCACGATCGAGGACGGCAACGAGGACGATGTCTTTGCCTACTCCAGGTTGATCATTATGTGGGGCTGGAACCCGGCCTATACCTTCCACGGGGGCAATACCTTCTATTACATGCGCATGGCCAAACAGCAAGGCTGCAAGTTCGTGCTGGTCGATCCGCAATATACGGACTCGGCTGCGGTTTATGACGCGTGGTGGATTCCCATCCGGCCCAATACGGATGCGGCCATGATGGCGGGTATGGCGCACTATATATTCACCAGCAATCTTCAGGACCAGTCATTCATCAATCGATTCGTGCAGGGGATGGACCCCGGCACCATGCCCGACTGGGCCAGAGGCACGGAGTCTTTCAGGGATTACATCCTGGGCAACTCCGACGGTCAGCCCAAAACGCCTGAATGGGCAGCGGAAATTTGCGGTGTAAAAGCCGATGACATCAAGAAGCTCGCCCGGATGTATGCGACTACAAAGCCGGCTGCGCTCAAGGCATCCTGGGCGCCAGGCCGTAATGCCTATGGCGAACAATACAACCGAATGGCAGCGGCACTGCAAGCCATGACCGGTAATATCGGCGTCCTGGGCGGCTGCGCCGAAGGTGTCGGCAAGGCCTGGCATGCGGAATCTATCGCTTATCCGTACGACCAGTACTCCAACATCTGGTTCCAGTCGATCAAGTCCGATCGCTGGGCGCACTGTGTGTTGAACTATCCCGATGTCAAGCGCGAGGAGATAGGCCTGTGGCCACGCCAGGATGAGACTGACGGACAGATCCCCAATATCCGCGGTATCTTCTGGCAAGGTTCCGACTGGTTGAACCAGCTCACCAATATCAACAAGGAACTGCAGGCCATCAAGAAGATGGAACTGGTGGTGTGCATGGATTCCACTATCACACCGTCCGGGCTGTGGGCCGATGTGCTGTTGCCGGTGGCAACACATTTCGAGCGGCACGACACGGCATTGCCCTGGTACAAGGGGCATTACTACATACATCGCCCGAAAGTCATCGAACCGCTGGGCGAGAGCAAAACCGACTACCAGATCTTCACTGAACTGGCCTATCGGATCAGCCCTGAATTTGGTCGCGACTTCAATCCCAAGGCTACGCGTAACTACTTCCAGTATGAGGACGACGTCGACGAGGCCTATTTACGCGACTGGTGGCAAAACAAGGTCATGGCCCATCAGGGTGTAACCATGCCGTGGGATGAATTCAAGCGCAGAGGGGTCTACAAGTTCAAACTATCCCGGCCGCATGTCGCGTTCCAGGACCAGGTTGAAAAAGGGTTACCCTTCCAGACCCCCTCCGGCAAGATCGAGATCCTCTCAACCCAGCTCGCACAGATCACGGACTGGACCAAGACCATGTACGGCTATCATATCCCGGCCATCCCGAAGTGGATCGAGCCATGGGAATATCTGAACAGTCCGAAAACTGCCAAATACCCGTTCCACCTGATCTCGCCGCATCCCCGCCATCGGACGCATTCAATTTTCAACAATTGCAGCTGGCTGCGGGAGACCTACGAGCAGGAGGTCACCGTAAACGCGTCGGATGCAAAAAAGCTGGGTATCAAAAACGGGGACATCGTCGAAGTCTGGAATGACCGGGGCAAGGTCGTCGTACCCGCCTATGTCACCGAACGCTGCATGCCCGGCGTGCTCATTATCTATGAAGGGGCCTGGATGGACCTCGATGAAAACGGCGTGGACCGCTCGGGCAACCCTGACTTCCTGACCCTCGACGAGCCAAGCCCGGCAGGTGCCTTCGCCTATAACACCGTGCTGGCAACCATCAGGAAGACAAAACTGGCACATCGTCCGGGGTGGGACAAGCTGGCCACCTCGCGTGCACACGTATTCCGGCGCGATCAGTGAAACAGGGCTAAAGGAACAAAACCATGGCCACACCGAAAGACAAGGCAACGATCAAGGCCGCGATCAGGCGTCACAGGAAAGAAGTCTACACGCCCGTGGTCCCTGATATGCAGCTGGGATTTGTCCACAACAATATGGATTGCATCGGCTGTCGCGCCTGCGAGATTGCCTGCAAGGACAAGAACGGTCTGGCCCCTGGCCCCCGGTTCAGACGGGTTCAGTATATCGAGGGCGGGACATACCCGGATGTCTATGTCTACAAGGTCAACATGTCCTGCAATCATTGCGCGGAACCGGCCTGTCTGCCAGCCTGTCCGACCGGTGCGATCTTCAAGCGCAAGAAGGATGGCATCGTCGACATCGACTCGACCCTGTGCATCGGCTGCCGGCGCTGCGAGGCTGCCTGCCCCTATGGCGCACCGCAGTTCGATCCCACGGACGGTCTGGTGAAGAAATGCAATATGTGTGTGGATGAAATAGAGGCCGGACGCAAACCCTATTGCGTGATGGCCTGTATGATGCGGGTGCTGGACATTGGTCCCATCGAGTGGATCTGGGAAAATGAACTGAAGACCAAGGCCGTCGGCCCCAATGACACCGTTGTCCGTCAGGTGAAGAATATGGCCGATCCGGAACTCACCAGGCCCTCCATCGGATTCGTGGCACACAGCAAGGGCAAAGTCAGCTGATGTGCGCAGATACGGCAGCCGTTCATGCACAGCCGCTGGAGGATTTCTGCGCAGCAGTTTCCCAGGACCTGGCGCAACTTGCGACCCTGCACGACGCCGAAGCGGATAATCGGCTGATTCAATCGCTGCAGCAGTCTGGTTTTCCAGTCGCCCTTGGACTGAAACTGGAGTCAAAGGCCGCCAGCGACGCAATGATGCTGATCGAAAGGGCACTCGCCGGGATGCCTGACCCGCTCAATGAGCAATATGCAGACGAACTCGCAGTGGATTACGCCGGTATTTACCTCACCCATGCTTACCGGGCCTCACCCAACGAATCGGTATGGGTCGACGAAGAGCACCTCGAACGGCAACAGCCGATGTTCGAGGTCCGGGAGTATTACCACCGTTATGGCCTGGGGGCCGCAAACTGGCGCATGCGCGCCGATGATCACCTGGTTCTCCAGCTCCAGTTCCTGGCCCACCTGTTCGGAGAGGAACAGCGGGATGAAGCATTCACCACGGCTGCCCGATTCATGGATGAGCACCTGCTGCGCTGGCTGATGCCGTTTGCCAACCGCGTAGCCGGCCGTTGTGCAACACCATTCTACGCGGGCATCAACATCCTCACCGGCGTCTATTGCGAGGAATTGCGTGACCTCCTGGCTGATATCCTGAACGAACCACGCCCGACGCCCGAAGAAATCGAGGCACGTTTGCAACCGACCAGGACAGACATGCCAGCCATCCCGGTGAAATTCACCCCTGGCGCAGGCGGCCCTTCCTGGTAAGAGATCCGTCTTGTTTGACGAACACACTCCGGAGGCAAGTGTCTTGTGGCGCAAAACCATCTCACACTACTGTGAACCGACAACCCTGCCCACAGTCATCGCAGAACGTTGTGTACACACGAAGCTGACGCAAGCCTCCTGCCAGTCCTGCGTGGATGCCTGTCCTGTGAACGCGTGGGTGATGGATGATGAATCCCTGGGCATCGATACCGAGGTCTGTGACGGCTGCGGACTTTGCGCATCCGCCTGTCCGCAAGGCGCGGTCGTTTCGCAGAAGGTTATGTCAGCGCTGAAACCGGAAGGCCGGGACATCGCCTTGTTTGCCTGTGAAATAACAGGTATCGATGGAGAACAGGGAATTATTCCTTGCCTGCACGCAATCGGGCTTCAGGACTTACTGAAAATGTATCGCAGTGGCACTCGGCATATAAGCGTTGCCAGTGGGGACTGTGCATCCTGCATCAGGAGCAAGGCATTGCGCCTGTGGGACCTTGTTGAACAGTTGAACGATTTGCTGGCAAGTCGAAATTTAGCCACGATATCCCTGAAAGTCTTGCCTTGCGACAGATGGAAACAGCGGCTGGAAGAAACAAGGCAGGAACCCGTTGGACCCGTTTTAAGCCGGAGAAACTTTTTCCGCATGGCAGCAGAGTCATCCATAACTATAGGGATGGATATCGCAGGTCTGCAGGAAGAAGAAACATTTATTCCGCCAGGAAAACAATTACCGCGGACACGACCGGGCGATATCGTCCCATTTATTCCCCGGATTAATCCCGCAAAATGTAACGGCTGTGACGCCTGTGCACGACTTTGCCCCCAGGACGCCATTTCAATGTGTACAAGCGATGGCAATCCTCAATACAGTCTCGACGCCGAATCCTGCACAGGCTGCGCCATTTGTTTAGACGTGTGCAACCAGCAAGCTGTCAGCGTCGTTTACTGGGAGCCGCAGGTCCAGTTTGCGCTCCACCTGACAGCACAGCGATGCCGCGCATGCGGCGCTCCTTTCCATTCACCAGTGATACAGGCAAACAAGGACAGCTTATGCTTCGTCTGTACGGAGACGAATCATGCTCGCGATCTATACCAGGTAATGGAACAAAATCATTAAACAAGTACCAGGAAAGCACTGTTAGCCGAGACTCAATAGCCCGGGTGAATGCGGATCACCTGCATTTCACGCTGTGCAAAAGGTCCTCGCCACCGGATGTCGCAAAGGTCTCGAGCTTTTCGAAGAAGGTCTTGTGATCGATATAGTGCGCACCGTCGCAGGAGAACGTCATTCCGATCATGCCATTGATCAGGTTGATTGAGCCGTTACGCAGGTAGATGGTTTCATCGGTAGTGCGCAGCCGGCTGAACTCAGCCAGGATGGTGCGGGTATCTTCCGCGTCGATCACCGGCTGCAGGTGATCCAGCGAGACGTCGCGGAACTGTTCGATAAAGCCCGGTGCAAGCACTTCTTCCCGCACATAGACCCGGTAACGATAGGCATCGTCGCAGAACCAGCAGGTGAGCTGGCTGGAGGAATAATGCACCTTGACGTGAAAGGCTCCCTTGCGCGTCAACAACAGTCGGACAATCTCGTGTACGCGCTCCAGTTCGCTGTCGAACAGGCTCTCCACCCGTGACTGCTGGAACAGGAATGCCCTCACCGAAGGGTCCCCTTTTACCTGCAACCATCTCTGCGGCATCATTACATCTCCTCTCCTGGCGTTAACATCAAGTCCGGCCACTACTGGCCGGAGCTTCTTCCCGGCCTGCCCCCCCCGAACCCGGATCGCGACCAGCAAATTCCCGACTATTTTAATCAGGTATTGTCGCAGTATACCCGGGCACGCGGATTCCACAAAGGGTGGCACACATGGCACAAACCGCGCCAGACGTTGGCTGGACGACATCACCCACCCTGAAGAACACCCCGGAATTCACGCTGCCGATCGGCAGGACCAGAGACCCGGCCGCAGACACCCATGAAAATCATATATATACAAATTTTGTACATATATTTTATTAATTTCTTGACAGTGTAGAAGTTTTGTATATTATTACAGCCATGCATTAGATACCAAACCGGTGAGATGCATAAGTAATGTACAACTTGGAGAATATATGCAGCCATTCAACTGCACACATATTCAAAAAGTTAGCAGCACACAACCCCAACCGAGAGACACGACACGTGTACAAGGAGAGCTGAAATGAAATATCAACTGATAATCAAGTCAATCGCAGGCGCGGCAATGGTAATGGGATCCATCAATGTGATGGCCACGGGTTTTGGCGGCGGCTGGTCGCATGACAGCCACACCAATACGCTGACGAATGCCAACGCCCCCAGCTACACCAGCAGCAGTTCCGCGACGGCAATGAAAAGCAAAAAGGGCAGTGAGTTCGGCGGCGGTTTGACCCAGGACAGCAACACCGGCACGCTGATGAATGCCAACGTACCGTCATACGAAAAGCAGCCCGGGGTTGCCAGCGACAAGAAGGTCACACTCAACAGCTTCGGAGGCGGCTGGGGACATGACAGTAGCGGCACACTTACCTACATCCGGTAATTGAAGCACCTTCAACAGGGGCAGGGAAGCCCCTTTATTTTCCACACGACCATCCGGACAGGTCTGTCACCATCATTATCCGCATGGTGACAGACACTCATATTGCAAGCACCCCACCCCGCCGCTGCCAGGCACTCGTCTGTTACAGCCAACCCTGTCTGATCAACACCCCGGCAACCGCACGAAACCTGCCCGACTGCGACAGCCCTAGTGGCGGATGAAAAACTCGATCGTCGGGTTGCTGAAGTGCCGCTGCTGCCTGCGCTCGAAGCGGGCGATGGAAATCACCGTCGCCCCGACGAGAATCAGCAGGACCGCCACGATGATCGACAGCAGGGGTGGATAGACAACCAGCAATATGCCGGCAAGTATCAGGATAATTCCAGCAGTCATGTCACGCTCCGGGTAAGATGAACCTCATGCTACCTATATGGGGTCGATGCCGCAGGACTCAAATAAACATGCTGCCAACCACCGCATGAAAAAAATCGTCATCCACAAGCCCGGTGGCTACCGGCAACTCGTGATCGAGGAGCACCCCGACCTGGCACCCGGACCGGACGAGGTGCTGATCGAGGTCACCGCCATCGGGATCAACTACGCCGACTGCGTCACCCGCATGGGCCTGTATGCCTCCGCAAAACATTATATGGGCTACCCGATCACCCCGGGCTTCGAGGTCGCCGGCACGGTCAGGTCCGTCGGCGCTGCAATCACTGACCTGCAACCCGGCAAGGCGGTACTGGCCGTCACCCGCTTCAATGGCTACGCGACGCAACTCGTCGTTCCCCGCGAGCAGGTATTCCTGCTGCCTCCACAACTGACCATGGAAACCGCGGCGGGTTTCCCGACGGTGGCGCTCACCGCCTGGTTTGCGCTGTTCGAACTGGCACACCCGCACCCGGGCGACCGGATGCTGGTGCATTCCGCCGCCGGCGGCGTGGGGAGCATGCTGGTACAGCTTGGCAGGATTGCAGGCTGCGAGGTGACCGGCGTGGTCGGCGCGCCCCACAAGGTCGCCGCCGTAGAAAAACTCGGCGCTGCTGCCGTCATCGACAAGTCAGCCACTGACCTCTGGAAGGCCGCGGAGGAATCCGCGCCGGATGGCTACGACATCATCATGGATGCCAACGGCGTCGCCACGCTGCGGCAGAGTTACCGGCACCTTGCACCGGTCGGGAAGCTGGTGGTTTACGGGTTTCACAGCATGCTTCGCACCCGCGGTGGTGTACCGGGAAAACTCGGACTGGTGATCGATTACCTGCGCACGCCCCGTTTCAGTCCCTTCGATCTCACTACCCGCAACCGCAGCGTGCTCGGTTTCAACCTCAGCTTCCTGTTCGACCGCAAAACGATACTGGCAACCGGCATGCAGCAGTTGCTGCAGTGGCTGCAGCAGGAAAAGCTGCAGCCGCCAACGGTAACCACCTACCCCTTTGCAGCGGTAGCCGATGCCCACCGGGCACTGGAATCGGGACAAACGGTCGGCAAGCTGGTGCTGACCTGCACGGAAACCTGATCCCGCCGCTCTGCGGCAATAAACCTGTCTCTGTTACCCGGCGGCACCGGAAACAGGCTGCCCCAACTCCACACCGGCAGCCTGTTCCAGCAGGATCTGCACAACTCCTTCAGCCGCACCCAGGTAAGGCGCCACCCGGATCGGCACGTCAGGATGCTCGGCCTGGACCACGGCCACATCAGCAGGAATGTCGGTGACCACGTGGCGGCCCGCCGAGAGGAAATACGGCAGCACCACGACCTCGCCCGCACCTGTGGCAATCGCGGCACGCAAGCCATCGGGGATGGACGGTTCCGCCAGTTCCAGGAAGGCACAGGCGACATGCTGGAAGCTGTTGTCCACCTTTTGCAGGAGCCGGGTCAGGTCCCGCACCTCGTCGTTTGAAGCCTCACGGCGACTGCCGTGCGCCACCAGCAGTAAAGCTTTCATGCAATTCTCTCTGTGTTTTTACAGCATTCTTGCAACGTGCAAATAACGGATGCTGACAAGCCAGGTCGAGTGTCAGTATCTCTCTATAGCCACGGAATCCACGGAAAAACACGGAAAGAAAAAACACCCATTAGAAGTATTTCCGTGTCCTTCCGTGGATTCCGTGGCCATGATATCTATCATCAGGCTACGGTTTGCAGGGTGCAAATCATCATTGCTTCGCGCCGGCCGCCTGTGCCAGGTGCATGCGCATTTCCAGCGCGGCCGCACGCTCCGCCTCCGTCTGTTCCGGAACCCAGCCGTCGGTATGCCGGGCCACCAGGCCGGCCAGCATGTCGATATGCACCGGGTCTGCATTGAGACAAGGGATATATTCATAGGTTTCACCACCCGCCTCCAGGAAGGCATCGCGATTCTCCATGGCGATTTCCTCCAGGGTTTCCAGGCAATCCGCGCTGAAGCCGGGGCAGATAACCTGCACCTTGCGAACCCCTTCTGCGGCCAGTTTGCGCAGGGTTTCGTCGGTATACGGCCGCAGCCATTCCCTGGGACCGAGACGGGACTGGAACGACAGCTGCCATTGCATTTTATCCAGACCCAGCTTTTCCGCAAGCAGCCGTGCCGTCTTGAGAGACTCGCAATGGTAGGGATCACCGGCCATGAAATAATCTTTGGGTATGCCGTGAAACGACATCAACAACCGCTCGGGTGTACCGTGCTCCACCTGGTAAGCCTGCACACTGGCGGCCAGCGCCTCGATATAGGCAGGGTCGTCATGGTAATGGTTGACGAAGCGCACCTCCGGCAGCCAGCGCCAGCGACGCAGCTCGGCGGCAACCGCGTCAAAGGTGGATGCCGTCGTGGTGGCGGAATACTGCGGGTACAGCGGCAGCACCAGGATGCGACGCGCACCCGCCTGCTGCAATTGCTCCAGCCCCGCAGGTATCGAGGGATTGCCGTAGCGCATGGCCAGCACCACTTTCACGGGAAAACCCGACTGCTGCGCCAGCTTCTCCTGCAATGCCGCCTCCTGCTGCCGCGAGATCACCAGCAGCGGCGAACCCGCATCCGTCCAGATGCGCTCATAGGCAGCGGCCGACCTGCGGGGACGGGTATTCAGAATCACCAGGTTGAGCATCAGCCACCACAGCGGTCGTGGCACTTCCACAACACGGGGGTCCCAGAGGAACTCGCCGAGATAGCGGCGCACGTCGGCGCGGCTGCAGGAGTCCGGCGTCCCCAGGTTGGTGAGCAGCACACCGAGACACTCGGCGGCATCATGACGGAAATCGCTACTGGTTTCTGTGCTCAATATCCGGGTTTCCTTTGCTGGTTGTCAGGTGCGCCGCTGCCGCGGCGAATAATCATTCGGTTGTACTGCCCGTTCACGGAGACCATTCGCTCCGCTTGCTGCCACAGCATCACTCGGCAAAATCCAGCCGTTCCTGCACACCGTCGATGCCGCGCTGCGCACAGGCCTCGTCCTTGTCGCCACCGGGCGCGCCGCTGACTCCCACCGCACCAATACTGGAACCCGCCACCTGGATTGGCAGCCCGCCGCGCAGCACGAACACCTCCGGCAGCAGGTTCAGTTCGTTGATCATGTCGCCACGGTTCTCGCGCAGCGCCGCGGAGCTGCCGCCGGACATGATCACCGCCTGCGCCTTGCCCTGCGCCAGGGCCGTGAATTGCTCGTTGGAAAAGACATCCCGCATCACGACCTGCACGCGCCCGCTGCGGTCGACCACCACCACGGACACCTGGTAACCGTCCTTGCGGCAGGCGTCGATGGCGCCCTGGGCAATATCCCGCGCCAGATCCAGCCCCATGAGCCTGACCGGGACAACGTCTTCCGCCAACAGCGGCGACCCAAACAGCAGGCAGCACAGCAGAAACACTGTCTTGAATGGACTCAACATCAGATTGTTCATTATTCAATCTCCTCCGTTTGTAGACCCAAGTTTCTCGATGCGCGCCAGCACGGGCGCGTCAACCGTCAGCAACTGTGCCGCAACCAGCCGCCGCAGCAGTTCCCGCCAGGCCGGTTCGATCCCGATTATCCCTTCCAGTACCGGCATGGCCGCCTCGGTCCTGCCCGCGTTCAGCAGCGACACGGCATGCCAGAACTTCATCTCCTGGTTGTCCGGAAACAGCGTCTGGGCACGGCCGTATTCCTGCAGCGCGCCATCGACATCATTGCGCTCCAGCGCGTGATCGCCGCGGTTCATGTACTCGTATGCCGTCTGCAGCACCAGCAGGCGCCGCAGCTCGACCAGCGGCTCGGGGTTGTCCTCGACATGCAGGTCGACCAGGCGATCCTGCAACGGCTGTCCCGTCGCCTCCGCGCCGACCACGAGTATCGCCGCCGACTGCCTGCCGCGCAAATCGCCACCGGCCGCCTGGGCCGCATCCAGCGCGGCCAGCATGCGTTCCGCCAGGCTGCCCTGCGCGCCGCGGAATGCCGCTGCCATGGCCTCGGGCACGCCCTCGTTCAACATCAGGTTGGCCTGCACCGTAAAGTTTTCGCCCGCCAGGTGTCCGGCATGCTGAATGCAATGTTCTCCGGTATGCACGGCAGCGCCGCCCTCCGCATCGATCATCGCCACCTGGCGCACGTCCGAATGCGGGTCGGCGGCAAGCAGTGCATCCAGGGTATGGCGCGCATCGAGTCCGGAGCGCATCAGGTCAAGTCCGGCGAAGCCGTAACGCGCCTCGACGAAAGACTGCGTGGCCACCGCGCCGACACCCGCCTCCGCCCATGGCACCAGCGACCCCACCGCAAACCAGTGCGACTGCACGGCCACACCAAGCTGGCCGCTGCCCGGGTCCCGGGCGACGATGGAATAGGTATGTACCGGGCGCAGTGCAAGCGGCTGTCCGGCACTGGCCGCGTGCCACCCGGGCACTGCCAGCAGCAGGATTGCCAGGGTAGCGAGCCATTTCGACATAACTTGTTCTCCTGCCCGATTCTGTGCAAACTCGGAACGCATGTTGATCCGGTCAATCCCGCCTCATGGTATGCGAAGCACAAGACAAATTCTAATGGCGCTGCTCGCCGGCTGCCTTGCCGCAACAAGCGCCATCGCGCTGGAGAAACCCTATACCGGACCGTTCGTCGAAAACGAGGACTTCCTGTTCGTGTTGATGCCGCGCACCCCCGAGCAGATGGCGGCCTTTTACGAGGCACGCGGCTTTCCGCCAGCAGCGCTCGAAAAGATCAAGGCAACCTGTTTTGTCACCGTACACATCGAGAACCGCAGCCAGCGGGTCATGTGGATGGAACCGGACAGCTGGAAGTTCAGCAGCAATGGCCAGCCGTTGCAGCGCCTGGACAGCAACTACTGGGGGACCCAGTGGGATGCGGTCGGTCTGTCGCAGGCAAACCGCTCCACCTTTGGCTGGACCCAGCTGCCCGCGGTGCGCGACCTGCAGCCGGACGAACCGGTCGGCGGCAACGTCGTGTTTCCCGGAACGACCGCAACCTTCAACCTGGAAGCATTCTTCCGGACCGGACAGGACCGACGCGGCAAAGTGCTCGAGGTGCGATTTGAAAACGTCGCCTGTCCACGCGGAGAACCCCCCGAATGAAACCCGTCACACGTGCGACTATCGCCGCCTTGCTCATCATGCTCGCTGCCGCGTCGACGCAGGCCGCCGAACTGCCGCAGGGCGTCATGCAGGTTGCCGGCAAGCCCGCACCGCCGCTGCAGCTGGACAACCTGGACGGCGAGGCCTATGACCTGGAAAACTCGCAGGGACGCTGGCGCTTCGTACACTTCTGGGCAAGCTGGTGCGGCCCCTGCCGCAAGGAAATGCCCAGCATCGACCGGATGACCCGGCTGCTGGCCGACACCGATATCGAGTTCGTGCTGGTCAATACCGCCGAAACCGAGGACAGCGTGTTCACCTTTCTCGGAATCGTGGCCCCTGACCAGGTGCCACTGCTGGACAGCGACGGCCTGGCCACGGAGGCCTGGCAGCCGCGCGGTCTGCCGGCAACCTACCTGGTCGACCCCGAAGGTCTTATCCAGTACCAGGCACTGGGTGGCCGCGAATGGGAACAACCCGCCTACCTGGAGTTCCTGCGCAACCTGGACAAGTAGCCGGGTGAATACTCCACCGGCTAAAGCCGCTGGCTTCGGGGTACGGCTGAAAGCCGATAGGATTGATCGGCCCTTCGGCCGATTGCCCCGATATCCACCCCCGATGTCATTCCACGATCCCTGCGCTCTGCTCTCGCCCATACACTATCTACATGACCTCGTCATTGCGGCGCAGGCCGCAATCCAGATCTACCCGTGGAGTGATTTCTCTGGATGCCGGCCTGCGCCGGCATGACGATTTTCCGCCTGAAGACGGGGGGTTTACTGATCCCCTGTTCGGGGACTCTAAATCCACTCCAGCAGGTAGTAGATAAACTGCCCTTCCGAGGATTTTGACGGCCCCACCACGCGGGCCGCATGGCGCTTGTTTGCCGGGTCGGCTGCCTGCAACGCGGCTTCCCGGGTAGCAAATATCTCTACACAACCGGCAGGAAACCGCTTGCGGCTCTGGCGCGGCGTGAAAATCACCGCGAAGCGCTCCTGGGATACGCCGGTTTCCGGATCCGGGGGGACGATGCCGCGCAGGCTCACCTCAGTCCGTCCCCGGCAGGATGTCCGGGCGGATCATCCACAACAACACCCAGTGCCCGGCATCGGCCCGTTCGAGACAGACCACGCTGCCCGGGTAATAGCCGACGCAATCGCGCTCGCTGTCCCCGGTCGTCAGCAGGGCGACCAGCCTGGCCATGAACGGCAGGTGTCCCACCACCAGGGTATCTTCTTCCCAGACATCCGCATCGATACTGAATTCCGCAACCGGCGCATTGGGGCCGATGCCCTCGATCGCCTGCGGCTTCCTGCCGCGCGGCAGCAACGCAGCGCCGAACAGCTGCGCCGTCTGTTCGGCGCGGACCTTGCCGCTATGCCAGACCCGTTCCACACGCACCCCGCCCGATTGCAGCAGGCTCGCGACGGCACGCACATCACGACTGCCCTGCTCGGAGAGCGGGCGCTCAGGGTCTTCCGCCTTCGGCACCGCCTCGCCGTGTTGTGCCAGGTACAATTTCATAAGTCAGACCATGCGCTTTCAATCGAAGACCGATGCGGCCATCTTACTGCGATATGAAATCCACCGCAGCCTCGACAACCTCATGGTCACGCAGAATCCGCCCGTGGCCAAGCCCCTGCGTCTTCATGAAGCGCGCACCCGGCCAGGCTGCGGCGATCATCTCCCCCTGCCGCCAGGGCACGCTGGCATCGTCGACATCGTGGATCACCAGCGCCGGCACCGCCAGGTCGCGGACATTGTTGACCATCGAGATGCGCTCCCAGAAATTGTCCTCGAAACGCTGCTCCATCCTCTGCCGCAGGTTTGCGACCACCGCCGGGGGCATGTCGAGCGTCTGCGCAAACCCGTCGATAAGGAACTCCACGGTGGCCGGTGCGCTCAGGCTGATTACCCGCCCCACGCGCAGGCCATGCTGCATGGCATAGGCCAGCACCATGCCGCCGAAGGAATGCGTGATGGCACCATGCAGCGGGCCATAGGCCTGCTCTATCGCCTGCAGCACGGCCGCGCACTCCAGGATGTTGGTGCTGTCACCCGGCGTCTCCCCATGGCCCGGTGCATCGACCGCCAGCACCTGGAAACCGGCATGCTGCAGCGGTTCGACAAACGCCGCCGCCTGGCTGCCACGTCCGGACCAGCCATGCACGAACAGCACCACCGGACCGGCGCCCCAGCGGTAGATGGCCACGGGCAATCCATCGACCTGCAGCGTTTCCCTTCCCGCCTGGCCGGCAATACGACGACCCGCCGCTGACTCGGGAAAACGCCGGGTGCGGAACCACAGGCGCCAGGCCCAGCGCCCCATCAGGGCGGGTGCAACCCTGCCAAGTCGCGCGAACAGAAAACGCATTACCCGCAGTGCGGGCGCAGGCTTGTGCTGCGCCGAACGTCCGCCGTGCAATTGCTCCTTTCTATGCCTGGGTGCTGCCATGGGTCGTTGCCAAATGCCGCCGGATTACCTGTGAGACAGCGCCAGTGTACCCAGTTCCGCAGCGTAGGCAGATTTCTGCCCTGCCCAGGACAGGGCGGAAAGATCCGGAACCGGCGGCAACCCGCCCTCATCGCCAGACCCGCACCACTGCAGTAGACGGTCGGCGATCGCGGCACCCTCGCGTTCGGGATCATCGACACAGGACGGGTAGCGGTAAGGCGCCGCAAAGAAGTCCGGATACGCCAGGCGGTCCGGCACCAGCGGGACACATCCGGATGCCACCGCTTCCTGCACGGCAAGACCCTGGAATTCGTGCAACGCCGTACTCAGCACGACATGTGAGCACCGCAGGATTTCGCGGTAGTCCGCCGGATCCTGCACCATGCCCCAGCTGGCGATGTGCGCCCCGAGGCTGGCATGCATGTCCGCAAACACGGCGGGCTGTTCGCGGAACTGCTGCCCGAGCACATGAACCCGGAAGTCCATGCCCGCCCGCTGCAATTGCAGCAGCGCGGCAAACAACCGCTCCGGACCCTTGTCGTATTCCCAGCGATGATTCCACACGAGAGTCAGCGGTTCACCGCCGGCAACCGCGCCGGTGGTGCCAAACCAGTCAGCTTCCAGCGGCACCGGCAGCAGCCGGCTCTTTGCAGCGATATGCGCGACCACCCCGGGCGGTACGGCGTCCGGCATCTTTTTCAGCAGGCCCTGGATACCGTCGAGGCAGGAGTCGCGGTTCCAGGCAGAGTTGAATATCACCCGATCGGCAGCCAGCAGGGTATACAGGTTGACCATCAGGGGTTCGACCCTGACCGGCTGCTGCCCCCCTTCCGGGTAGGCAAACTGGTTTTCATGACAGTAAACCAGGGTCGGCAACTGCGTCAGGGAGGGGACCAGGCCGCGCAGGGTGGACAGGTCCGTCATCGAGGTAGCCAGCAGCAAATCACAGGGGCGCTCCAGCAGCGCGCGTTCGCCAAAGGCCCAGCTCAGGCTGTTGCCGCGGATGCGCCATGCGAAGTTGCGTGGTGGCAGGGTCAGTACCGTCCATTCCCACTCCGGGAAGGCAGCCACCAGACCTTCCCGCCAGCGGCGATGGCTGTGCGCATCATAGGCCGACAGCAACAGGACACGCATACGCGGCTAGCCTGTCACGCCAGGCACGGGCTGCTCCGCGTGCAGGTAGACCTGACCCCGGTAGCGGCGCGACACCACGATGAACAGTATGGCCGTGACCAGCATCAGCAAGGTAAAGAACAGAAAGTAATCCGCGCCTGCCAGTCGACTCTCACCATCCGGTGTGTCGATGAAGAAATTCACTGCGCTGGTAAACAGGTTGCCAAGCGAAATCGACAACATGAAAAACGCCATCACGAACGACTTCATGCTCGCTGGCGCCTGGCTATAGGAAAACTCCAGGCAGGTAATCGAGACCATGACCTCCGCAGCGGTCAGCACCACGTAGGCCAGCAACTGCCAGCCGATAAAGGGTTCACCGCCGGCATCGATTGCCAGCTGCAGCCCCGTGGGAATGGCAAAGGCAGCGGCAGCGACAAACAGGCCGATGGCGATCTTGCGCAGGGGCGTGAGCGGGAAAAGACGGTCGATGGCCGGATAGACCCAGTAGGAAAAGGCCGGGATCAGCAGCATCACCAGCAGCGGATTGGCCGCCTGGATCTGCGCCGGCAGCACCTCGTATCCGAACACCCTGCGATCCATGTGCTGCGCCTGCAGCACCCAGGAGGATGCGGTCTGGTCGAACAGCGACCAGAACACCGCAACAAACAGGTAGATAATACACAGGCGCCCCAGCGCACCCAGGCCGATCCTGCCAAGGGCATCCGCCAGGAAGCGCCGGCCGTGTGCCGGGATGTGTGCGAACCGGTAGCGACCGGACCAGAAGACCACGGTAGCCAGCAGCATCAGCACGCCAGGGACACCAAAGGCAACCGAAGAACCGTAATGTTGCAGCAGCCAGGGTGTCGCCAGACTGGAGATGAAGGCACCCAGGTTGATGGCAAAGTAGAACCAGGCAAAACCGCGCGACAGCAAACCGGCATTGGTCTGCCCGAACTGGTCACCGAGGTGCGAGGACACGCAGGGCTTGATGCCGCCCGCGCCCAGCGCAATCAGGCCCAGCCCGATAGCCAGCCCCACGCGGGTATCGTCGAATGCCAGGGCGAAATGACCGGCGCAGTACACCAGCGACAGCAGGATGATGGTGCGGTATTTGCCCAGCAGGCCATCGGCGAGCAGTGCGCCCAGCAACGGGGTGAAATAGACGGCAGAGGCAAACAGGTGAAACCAGCCCTTGGCCTCGTCTTCCGACATGACATCCAGTACGCCACTGCCACTGACCAGGTACTGCGTCATGAACACCACCAGGATGGCGCGCATGCCGTAGTAGCTGAAGCGCTCCGCCGCCTCGTTGGCGATGATAAAGGGAATGCCTGCGGGCATGCCGGCGCGCGCCAGCGGCGCCGTATGGTACTTTGCCATGAATGTCATCAACCCTGGTGCAATCGCAGGGAATCATACAAGAACCGGTCTCGAAATAGCGGACCAGCTGTCAGGGCATACCGAGCCCCCCGATACTGCGGGATTACGCGGACATTCAAAGTCGAGACCCTGGCGAGGCGCGCCCCTTACACAAACAGGACAATGGCATTACACTGGGACCGACACCGCGAGACAGGACAACACCATGCAAGCGCAAACAATAGTTGCTCCGTACCACAGCATGGGCGACCCGGAGATCCCGCCGGATATGCCGCCCGAGGTCCCGCAACCGGAGGTACCACCGGGCATACCGCCGCAAGGTCCGCCCGAAACCAGCCCCGAACCACCGCTGGAAATTCCGCCCGGTCAGCCCGCTGAGATACCGGACAACCCGCCGCAGGAAAGCTGACGCCCGCTCACCCTGCCGTGCCTTTGAAATCAGTGACTTCATCGCCGGGCCTTTCGCTGCCGGGATAAATCCGTATGATGGCGCGCGCAGGACAGGACAGCGGTCCGCGTCCCCGCGCATTACCTGATCGCACTCGGAGGATGGCATGGCCACAACGGTAGACGAACTGACAGTCACATACGAAGAGAACGGCATTGAGACCGTCAAGGAACTGGACAAGCAGGTCCTTACGAAAGGCGCCTGGTCGACGATCATTTTTCGCTACCAGGACTGGGACCGGCAGAAGGAGCAATACGGTCCGGACAAGTACACCATCCGCCGCTACCAGAAGCGCAACGGCGAGTACCAGCAAAAATCCAAGTTCAACATTTCCAGCAAGGACCAGGCCGAGAAAATCATCGAGGCGCTGCAGGGCTGGATCAAGTAAATTTGCTACCGCTAACCGGCATGATCGGCGGCAACCGCCGCCGCCAGTTCATCCCGGGTTACCACCCCACCCCGCAGCATCCCGTTCATCAGGTCACGCTGGTGCGCTGAGCCAGTGCCGGCCGCGGCATCCTGGCGATCGAAGAAGTACGCGATTGCGGCCTTGACCATGGCCCTGGGACGCCTGCTGATCTCAACACTCGGTTGCCCGGACGTGATCCCGGCATCGATCTGTTGCGCAAGTTCGAGCAGGGTGTAGCGCGCCACCTGGGCGCAGTCCGAACCGCCTTCCGGGTAGGCGGCATGGGCATACTCGCGAATTGCACGACACAGGATTTCCTTGACGGCCAGGTCGCATTGCAGGGTGATTGTTGCAGCGGGCATTGCGTGATTCTATGCGAACCACGAACAGGGAGCATACCCTGCCGGCTCGCCGACGGCCCGCGAGAAAGCGGGCCGGTATGGAAGTGATTCAGTGCACCTGTACCCGGGTGCGTCAGGCTTTACTGGTGGTTTCGTCCTCGAAGACATCGTAGATCTGCTCTTGCAGGATCTCGTCTTCACGCATCTGTTCCAGTGTCCGCCGTGCCAGCGCCCGGCGCAGGGTACGTAATGCTGCTTCACCCTTGCCGCGTTTCTTGCGCCGCTTCCGTTTCGGTACGACATCATGTGTGACTGCGCTCATCGCCTTGCCCCCTTCCCCTTTCCCTGAAAAAAATCACCCAGGCTGGGCCGTAAAATTCGTATCGGCCATCCCGGGAAGTGGCTTTAACCCGGTGAGAAATCCGGGTTAACGGCACCGATATCCCGGGATCGATCGCAGGAACAAGGCAACCTCACCCCGCAGCTATTTATTAAGCCATTATTTTTGAAGGGGGTTTTACAACCAGCCTGAACAGACCCCGCGGTGGCAACCTGACTGACAGGCGGCCAGAAACAGGGAAATATATTTTTAAATCAGTAACCTGCGAGAAGCAGCGCCGGAAAATGACAGATTTGGGCTAGAATTATCCAGGGCGGAACCCGGAAACCGGGTTACTGTCTGAAGTTAAAGAGGCCTGTTAAACATGCAATTACTGCAACAGATCGGCGGATGTCTTGTCCTTCTGACGCTGCTTTCAAGCGGCAGCGCCGGGCCTGTATACACCTGGGTCGATGCCAGCGGCATCACCTGGTTCAGCGATTCGCCACCGACCGAAGAACCTGTCAGCCTGAGCTTGATCGAGGACCTGCCGCCGCCTGCGGCCGGCATCCCGGCGGATGGGGATTTCTATTCCGTGATCAACCAGGCCAGGCGCATGGAAACCCGGCGTCTGCTGAACGAGAAGCTCACGGCCGAGCGCCTCCAGGCCGAGGCCGAAGCGAACCAGGCACGGGCCGAAGCTCTCGCGGCACAACAGCCCACCATCGTCTACGAGGACGGGCCCGGCGGGTACATCTACCCCTACTACCCGCGCTACCATAAGCGCCACCACAACAAGCACCCGCACAGAGACCCCAGGCCGAAACACTACACCCGCAGCAGCCTCATCAAGCTGCCACCGCTGTCGGAGGGCTTGCGGCTACCGCCGCTCACCCGGAATGTCGCCATGCCGGAAAGCCATCGAGTGCACCCGTATTGATTGCTAAACTAGGGCCTGTTAACACTTGTATGACCGCCATCCATGACCGAGACTGAAGAAAGCGAAAGCGCCCTGACCTTTCCCTGCGAATTCCCCATCAAGGCCATGGGCAAGTCGGACTGTGAACTGGACAGCATCGTCGTGGGGATCGTCCGCAGGCATACTACCGACCTGGCGGAAGGTGCGATCTACAGCCGTGCCAGCAAAAACGGCAACTACCTGTCTGTCACCGTGGTCGTCAATGCGACCAGCCGCGAACAACTGGATGCCATTTACCAGGACCTGGTCGATTGCGAGCAGGTCATCATGGCTCTCTGAGCAGCCCCTGATGTCAGCGGCACTACATCCGGCGGCCTCCGTCCCCCCCTTGCTGTACCGGCATCTCGGACGGGTCGACTATGCACGGACCTGGCATGACATGCAGTCCTTCACGGATTCCCGGTCAGCCGTTACCCCTGATGAAGCCTGGTTTTTACAGCACGCCCCGGTGTTCACCCTGGGTCGCAACGCCAAACAGGAACACCTCCACGACACCGGCGAAATCCCGGTCATCCAGGTGGACCGTGGCGGCCAGGTTACCTACCACGGGCCAGGCCAGCTGATCGTCTATACCCTGCTGGATCTCACCCGGCGCCAGCTCGGTGTACAATCCCTGGTGCGCATACTCGAACAGGCGGTCATCGACCTGCTTGCAACACATGGCCAGGTCGCCACTCGCCGTGACAAGGCACCCGGCGTTTATGTCGACGATCGCAAGATCGCGGCCCTCGGGTTGCGCGTACGCAGGGGGTGCAGTTTCCATGGCCTCAGCCTGAACGTGGACATGGACCTTACCCCGTTCTCGATGATCAACCCCTGCGGCTATCCCGGCCTGCAAGTGACGCAGCTGGCCGATCTCGGTGTCACGGAATCGCTGGAGGAAATCACCCGCCAGTTCCAGGCACATTTCGAACGACTGCTGGAAAACCCTGAATCATGAGTGAAAGCGAAAAAAAACAGCGCGGCGCCGCGAAGACGGCCCGCATTCCGGTGAAAATCGAGATGACAACGCGCCCCCTGCGCAAGCCGGCATGGATTCGCGCCAGGTCACCCTCCGACCCGGCCGTCAGCCGCCTCAAGGGCATCCTGCGCGAAAACCGCCTGCACACCGTCTGCGAGGAGGCTTCCTGTCCTAACCTCGGCGAATGCTTTGCCGGCGGCACTGCGACCTTCATGATCATGGGCGACATCTGCACCCGGCGCTGCCCGTTCTGCGATGTCGCCCATGGGCGTCCCGACCCGCTGGACAGCGAGGAACCCGACAACCTGGCACGCACCATTCAGGCCATGGGTCTGAGTTATGTGGTCGTCACCTCGGTCGATCGCGACGACCTGCGTGATGGTGGTGCCGCCCACTTCAGCGCCTGCATCGAGGCCATTCGCGCCCGCAATCCGGGCATCCGCATCGAGGTGCTGGTACCGGATTTCCGCGGCCGCATGGACCGCGCGCTGGACATCCTCGTAAAGTCGCCGCCGGATGTTTTCAACCACAACCTGGAGACCGTGCCCGGGCTGTATAAAAAGGTGCGCCCCGGCTCCGACTACGCCTGGTCACTGGACCTGCTGCGGCAATTCAAGGCACTGCACCCCGAGGTACCCACCAAGTCAGGCCTGATGCTGGGGATTGGTGAAGAGATCAGCGAAGTCGAGCAGGTGATGCGCGACCTGCGCGCTCATGGCTGCGACATGCTGACGCTGGGCCAGTACCTGCAGCCCAGCGTGCATCATCTGCCGCTGGTACGCTACGTACATCCGGATGAGTTCGAGCGCCTTGGCAAATTCGGCTACGAGCTGGGATTCACGCATGTCGCCAGCGGTCCCATGGTGCGCTCTTCCTACCATGCCGACCAGCAGGCAAAGGACGTGGTGGGTTAGACACACGGGACAACTGGCCGGGGTATCCGGCCGTCAGGAAACAAAATGGGACCCCCTGCAAAAAACCGCAGGGGGAAATAGCTGCGGAGCGCTAGCTTGCGACGGCCTGTCTTGCCTTTGCGGATTTTTCTGCCGCAGCAGCGGCGGCGGCCGCTTCCTCGGCTGCCGCGTGCCGATGCAGTTCCTCGATCAGTTCGCGATTGAGTTTCGCGAAGTAGATGTCTTCCTGCGCCTTCTCGACAAGTCTCATGGTTTCAACGAAGTCAGTCACTTCAGACTCCCGGTCATGGAATTTCAGTTGTTTACATTATACTTATATTCTAGCCCGGAAGTACAATAGCTTTTATCAATCCTCATATAAAATTTCTATGGTGAACCGGTAGCTCCTGTGCTGCGTGGCGCTACAATTCTGCTGAACGACGCGGGAGAAAAGGGAGCAAGAACATGAGTGAAATCCCCATGCAATACGAAACCGGCTTACGCATGGACCGGCACGGACATGGCTGGCAACATCAGCATCGCGGAACACCCGCCCCTGCCGGTTGGCTCACCCCATGATGCGGACCGCTTCAGCCCGGAGCACCTGCTGGTGGCCACGGTCGAAGCCTGCCTGGCCAACTACATCCTGCTGTTCGCGAGGCTGTCCGGCCTGGAGATCAGAGACTATCACTCCAGCGCAACGGGTGAACTGGAACAGCCGGACCAGGGAGGTTACCGTTTTCATCGCATCGTGGTCCGCCCCGTGCTGCGCGTGCCCGGGGAATCGGTTTCCATGGCCAGGCGCATCATCGAGAAGGCGCACAACAGCTGCCTGATTGCCCGGTCCCTGAACTGCGCCGTCGAAATCGAGCCGACCGTCGAGACCTGAAAAAGCCCGTGCGCAGGCCTTGCGGGCCTGTTAGCCGGTGGATATATCGTGGAGGATGCCGGTGAACTTGCGGCGACCTTCCAGGGTGAACTCGCCGATGGAAAGATACAGTCGCAGCGGTTTCCCGTCCTTGCTAACACCGGTGACTTCGCGACCAACGCCAATGATGCGCGGTTCACCGCCATCGAGATAGCGCCGCATGTATTCCCGGTGCTGGCTCCTGTCCGGGTCCGGCATCAGCATCTTGACATCCTGTGACAGCATTTCGTCGGAGGTATAACCAAACAGGCGCTCCGTCGCACCGTTGCAGTATTCTATGCTGCCGTCCTGGTCAATGATCAGAATGGCATCGGCCGCGGTCTCGAACAGGCTCTGAAAACGCTTGCGCTGTTCCTTTAACTCGCTCACCTGCCGCTCGATACGTTCCGCCATGCGCGAGTATGCCTGCGCCAGCTGCCCCACCTCGTCAAACCGGTTTTCCTCCGGCAGCCGCCGGCGCCGGGTGCCTGGTGAAAAGTGGCTCATCTCGCGCGTAACCCGTTCCAGTGGTGCGAGGAAAAGCCGCACCATCCAGACCACCAGGGCAGAACCGACCAGCAGGAACGGCAGGATCAGTGACGCACTCTTCCGCCGGGCGGCATTGACCTCACCCACGATAACGGAGCGCGGCATGGTCAGGGCCAGCAGCAGTTCCCTGTCATTGTCCGGCAGGATGGGCAGTTCGCTCAAATGCGCCACGACAGGTTCATCAGTACCCGGTGACTGCACCTCTTCGAGACTCTCGGTGGCTATCGTTGACTGCAGTTCCGCAACAGCCGGAAAGTCGTCCCGGATGCGGTAAGGCCGGGCCAGTTCGAAACCGAAAGCCCTTTTCGGGTCCGGATGGTAGAGGTAGTAACCATCCTGATTCGCCACGTACAAAGTCACTCCCGGACTGACCACGTCGCGCGCGGTATCGAACACGCGATCAGCATCCACATTAACAACCAGGGCGCCGAAAGGCTTGCCGTCGGGCGCCATGACAGACAACCCCGCTCGCAGCACCGCCTGGTGAGGCTCGGAAATCTCGCCATGTTCACGGTTCAGGTCGATGGAAGACATAAAGACGCTTCCCGGAGCCTGCTGCATGATGTCTTTGAAGTACTGCCGCTCACCCTTGCGCTGCAGCTCGTCATTCGGCACCCGCCGGATCTGCCCGTCAACCTGTTCGACCCGTACCAGCTCCATGCCCCCGTCTGCTACGCCAATGAGGCGCGCCTGAACGTACCAGGGATGATTGTTCAGCAGGGCCGCGAATGCCTCCTGCAACTGCTCCTGCGCCTGTTCCCGGGAAACGCCGCCTGCCGTGGTCCTGATGACCCGGCGTACCGACGGGCTGCGCATCAGGAATTCCATGTCACGCTGCAGGGCTTCAAAGATGTCCCGCAAACGGATGGAAACAACCTTGCTCTCATGGGACAGCCGTGAGGTTGAAGCATCCATGAGCAGACTGGTCCCGGTCTGCGTAATCACGACGCCCATAAGAAGGCTGCCCACGGCCATGATGACAACGAGGGTCGTTGACAGCTTTGACGCAATTCGCCGGCGCATCAGGAGGACTCCCTGTTCATGCCAATAGTGAGGGTTGATGACTGCCTGTATTTATACAGCCACCGGGGCACGGATGCCAGCAGGTGCCGCGGCCCGCATGCATATCCTAATCCTGCGACATGTGTTTATAATGCGGCGACAAGCGGCAGACACCCATGCAAGATACAACCTGGCAAAAAACCCAAGCAACCACCTCTCTGAATCGCATTCTGCCGCGCCTCGAAGCCCGCTTCGCGAACGGGGTGGATAACGACGAGTGGGAAGGCTACCTGTTGCGCCTGCGACAGCATTTCCCCCGCCTGTTCAGCGGCCTGCACGCGCTCTACGGGCAGCACTACGATTTCTTCTACCACCTGGAGAGCATACTGGCCGCGGCAACCGCCATGTGGATCGAGCGGCCCCAGGAGCTGAAGGCGCTCGACGCCCTGCGCGAAACGGATCCGCAGTGGTACCAGTCACAGCGCATGATCGGTGCGATGTGCTACGTGGACCTGTTTGCGAACGACCTTGCAGGTCTGCGCGAGCGGATTCCCTACCTGACGGAACTGGGCGTCAACTACCTGCACCTGATGCCGATGTTCAAGGTGCCGGAAGGCGACAATGACGGGGGCTATGCGGTATCGAGTTACCGCGAGGTCGACCCCGAACTGGGCGACATGGAACAACTGGCCGAACTCGCTTCGGAACTGCGCCACCACGGCATCTCCCTGTGCCTCGACTTCGTCTTCAACCATACCTCTGATGAACATGACTGGGCCAGGCAGGCACTGAAGGGGGATCCGGAATACCAGGGCTACTACCGCCTGTTCCCCGATCGCTCGCTGCCGGACGCCTATGAAAAAACCATGAACCCCGTCTTTCCTGACGAGCACCCGGGGTCATTCACCTATCGCAACCGGTTGAAGAGCTGGGTATGGACCACCTTCCACAACTACCAGTGGGATCTCAATTACGAAAACCCGGCGGTCTTCAACCGCATGCTGGAGGAAATGCTGTTCCTGGCGAACCAGGGCGTCGAGATCCTGCGCCTGGACGCAGTCGCCTTCGTCTGGAAGCAACTCGGCACCGACTGCCAGAACCTGCCCGAGGCGCACACCATCATCCAGGCGTTCAATGCCCTCGTCAGCATCGCCGCCCCGGCCATGGTCTTCAAGTCCGAGGCCATCGTGCACCCCGACGATGTGCGCAAGTACATCGACGAGAACGAGTGCCAGTTATCCTATAACCCGCAGCTGATGGCGCTGCTGTGGAACTCCCTGGCAACCCGCAAGGTTGACCTGCTGAAGACCGGCATGCAGCGCCGTTTTTCGATACCGGGGAATTGTGCCTGGGTCAATTACGTGCGCTGCCACGACGACATCGGCTTCGCCTTCTCCAATGACGACCTCAGGGACACCGACAACGACCCGGCTTCGCACCGCCGCTTCCTGGCGGAATTTTTCACCGGCCGCTTCCCCGGCAGCTTCGCGCGCGGCCTGCCCTTCCAGGAAGACCCGAAAACCGGCGAGGCGCGCATCTCCGGAACCTGTGCCTCGCTGACGGGGCTGGAGCAGGGGCTGGAAGAGAACGATGCGCACAAGATCGAACTCGCTATCCAGCGCATCCTGCTGATCCACGGCATCATCCTCACCATTGGCGGCATCCCCCTCATCTACCTCGGTGACGAGATCGGCATGCTCAACGATTACGGCTATGAGAGTAACGCGGAGAAGATCGGGGATTCGCGCTGGCTGCACCGCGCCGCCTTTGACTGGACGCGAGCGGATGCCCGTCGCGAGCCCGGCACCATCCCGGGACGCATCTACCAGGACCTGCTGCGTCTGATCCAGATCCGCCAGCAGAACCCGGCCCTGGACCGCGCGGAAACCGAAATTGTCGAATCCGGCAATGCCCATGTCTTTGCCTACTTCCGGACCAACGGCGATTACAGCGTGCTGGTACTGGCCAATTTCAGCGAAACGCCGCAGCCTGTCGAGGGCCGGCGCCTGCGCCTGCTGGGCCTGCGCAAGAGCGTCGTCGACCTGGTAGCCGGCCGCACCATCATTGCCGCCCACACCCTGGAAATGGAACCCTACGACTTCATGATCCTGGCGCGCCCCGCAGGCCGCTGAGAGGAAGCCCTCGTTTCAAACCCTCATGCCCGCGCCAGGCAGGATGCGATTATGGCTGCCGCCTGGTCTGCTCCGGTTGCCTCGGGCGGCGGCGTTGCAGGGCGACCCCACAGGGTTTCCAGCGCCGCCATGAAATGCCCGGTTGCGAACTGACTCGCACTGATTTCCTCAAGCCGGCCGTGCCGGCGCGCCCATTCGTTGAGATACAGCGTCTCCGGCCAGTCAGGCCGCGCCAGTGTCAGGATCGGAATGCCGTTGCAAACCGCTTCGGCATAGGTGCCATAGCCCGGCTTGGTCAGCACGGCATCGCACGAGGCCAGCACATCGATGAACGCCATACCGGTGGCGGCGATGTCGAGCATGTCTCCCCTGGCGCTGTCGACCGCGCCCGCGTTCAGCCATACCACATCTTCCCGGCGCGGCCAGCGCTCCAGCGGCAGCCCGCTAGCAATGCCGCCCAGCGCGACCAGCACGAGGCGCGCAGCTTGCGGCAGCTTGCAGCGGGCCAGCAATTCATCCCTGCGCGGCTTGCCGCGCCGCGCAATCGGACCAATCGCGCGGTAGTTATCCAGCTCCGGCATCGGCAGTGCCGGCGCGGGCGCCAGAAACACGGATGCCGCGCGATAGCCGACCAGCATTTCATCCAGCATGGCCGCATCCACATCCCCCTCCCCGCAGCAGGCGGCATAGATCGCGGCCCAGTTGAGCGAACACAGTGCGACCGCCGGAATCTGCCGCGCACGCGCTGCATGCAGGATGCGCCAGGGAATATCCGCCAGCACCAGGTCAGGCGCCAGCGTCGCCAGCAGGTCCATATCATGCTGCAGGCCCGTCTGCCAGTCGCGGTGAAATTCGCGGTACACCTTGCGCGCAGCCGGCACATCGATTTCCCAGGGGCTGTGCATGCACAGTACCGGGTCCAGTTCCAGCGGCAAAAAGGTGAACTCGCGCTCGAGACGCTCCGCGATCACGCTGCGCGGCAGGGTGCCGCAGACCGTGAGGTGCAGTTCAGGAATAAGGTCCCACAGGGCATTGATGACCGGGGCGCACTGCGCCAGGTGACCGTAGCCATGGCCGGATACCGCGAGCAGCAGCCGTGGCGACGGCTTCATGCAGACCATCCCCGTTGTCTGGCGATCACGTGCTATTCCGGCAACAGCCGCTCCATGAGATAGCCCAGGCAGTCCTGGCGAATGATGTTTTCATCGAGGGTGAACATCGATGGCATGAGGGGTCTCGCGGTGACCACCCGGCTATCGGTGACAGTGAAATAGCGATCCTGGACATCCTGATCATTGTCGTCGCGCACCTCCAGTTGCAGCGCGGCCCCGTCGCGCAACCAGCCCAGCTGCGTCCCCGTCGGCAACTCCCGGAAATTGAGGTGATCGATGTTCGCCAGCAGGTTCAGGTCACCCGCGGCATCGTTGAAGCCGAAGCTGACCTGGTCCGGTATCTTCACCGTGGCGACGGTATGGAACAAATCAACATCGTGCGCTGCCACGGGGTGATCGGGCAGATGCTGCAGGTGCAGGCATGCATCGATGTAGTCGCGCGCATGCGTCATACCGTATTCATGGCTGGGTTTGCCGCACTCGATGGTCACCGCCGGGCAGACGTGGGACAAGGCCATGGACTGCACACCAAGGGGCCGTATGAAGTACACCACCGTGCGGCTGAACTGCGATGCCAGATACAGGAACTGGTTGTCGATGCGGTTGATGCAGGCATAGTGCGGGTTGATGCCGGTATTGTTATGCACATCGATGCTCGCGAAAGCCCCGCGGGCGTGCATGCTGTCGACCACCCGCTGCAGCATGCGGGTTTCTTCGGATTCCGCATGCCCGGTGCCGGGCCAGATGCGGTTGTAGTCCGGCTGACCGTCCAGGTAGCGCTGCCCCAGGCGGGCGGCATCCACGTTGCCGATGAATAATGACAGCGCCCGCGGCAGCTCCCGGTTCGCATACTTTTGCAGCAGCGACTGAACGGCATAAAAACCGGTCGTTTCGTTGCCGTGGGTCAGGACACTGACGAACAGCGGCTCGGGCCGGCGCCCCGGCAGGTGAAACAGGGTCGGTCCGCCCAGCAGATCCGCCAGTCCTTCGGCAGGAATGTCCAGCAGGCCGTCCGGCAGGTTGTCGGTTTCATTCAGCATGGTGTGTCTCTTGCAATCACTCCGCACCCGCAGGGTTATTCCCTGCCGTGAACGGTCAATACAGTAGTGTTCAATCCAGGTTCCACGCGTGCACCGGTACCCGGCTGTCCTGGCGCTGCCGGTACGCATGGGTCAATGCCGCCATGTCACGACCATGCCGCTCCACCCAGGCGCGCTGCCAGGCCGAACCGGTCTGGCCACTGCGCACGCGCGCCTCGATGATGCCGAGGTAGCGATCGATATCGACGGCGTCGATTTCCAGCGACTCCAGCCCGGCGCGCGCCAGCGGCAACAGTTGTTCGACCAGCAATGCCTGGACACTGCCGCGATGCCCGTCCACCCAGGTGACATGTGCATCCAGTCCCTGGTGCGCGGCTGCATAGAAGTTGTCACGGGCACTGGCAAACGCCAGCTGCAGTTCCGGCGGCTCCGGCTGCAGCATGAGTGCCTGCATCAGAGCCGAAAAACAGGGCGGCATTGGCGATCACGTCAGCGATGCCCGGCCCGCCCGGGACGACGCGGTGTTCGATGCGCAGATGCGGGATGCCATCATAGTCAAAGCCGATCAGCGGCCGGTTCCAGCGCCAGATGGTACCGTTATGCAGGCGCAGGTGCGACATGCGCTCGACACCGTCGCTGAACAGCATGGGCAGCAAGACGGGATAGTGCTGTTCGTTTTCCACGAAGCATTCGAAAAGGGAATCGCGCGCATAACCGGAACCGAAGGTAACCCGCCGCAGCGGACCCTGGCTGGCGCCGGCGATACCGCCCACCGAGACCGACTGTTCAAACAGCGGGACGCGGGTCTCGCTCCACAGGTCGTGCCCGAACAGGTAAGGCGAATTCGCGGTGGCAGCAACCATGGGCGCCGCCAGGATGATCGAGGCGTTATAGGCCCGCACGGCCATGGCCGGGTGTACCTTGAGATGCAACTGGAACGAGGTAGTGGCGGCCTCCAGCATGACACTCTGCTGCTGCGTTTTCAGGTGTTCACGGCCATTGATATCCAGTTCCAGCGGCCGGCCTTCACGCAGGCGCAGCACCTGTTCGTTGAGGGCACGGTAACGCTTCAGGTCTGACATGTTCGCCGGCGACAGCTCCGACTCCCGCACCGTGGGCAGGATGCCGATCATCACCAGGTGCGACTGCATGTCTGCGGCGACCTGCATGCATTGCTGCCAGGTTGCACCGAGGCTGGCCTCGAAGCGGCTCAGGGCTGAACCCCAGAGATGCTGCGGATGATCGTTCAGCTCCACGTTGAAGCGCGCCAGTTCCGGCACCACCATGGGGTTGTCCAGCCGTCGCAGAAACTCCTCGTTCACCGGCGCGGGACGCGCCGCGGCGTCGATCAGCCAGGCCTCGAGTTCAAAACCGCCCATGCGGTCGCGTACCGAGAAGGCTGCATCCCGGAACCATTCACCCAGCAGCCCGGTCTCCGCGCGCAGGCGCTCGGCATAGGCGACAAAGTCGGCCTCACTGAACCTTGCTGCCTCGATTTCCTGTCCCATGGCTGCCTGCCCGTTGTCGAAGGTTTATTTGCAGCGTGCTGGCGGCTGCCGTCTCCGCTGCAGTTACTGCCGGTTGATCACCACGCGGTTAACGGCCTCCAGGCGTTCCGGGGTACCGATATCGAACCAGCCGCCGCGGTAATGCTCGCCACTGACCTGCTCCGCGTCCATGGCCTTGCGCAACAGGGGCGCGAGCGGGAAAGCGCCGGGGCTGCAACCGGCAAACAGGGCCGGACGGTATACCCCGATGCCGCTGAATGTGAGCATGGCGGGTCCGCGCTGCGACAGGCGCCCGGCCGAGAGCGAGAAATCACCACCCGCATGGTGTTCCGGGTTGTCGACCATGACGAGGTGCGCCAGGCCGTCGATCTCCGCGGGGAGTTCGGCAAACGGAAAGTCGGTCCAGATGTCGGCATTGACCACCAGGAACGGGGCATCACCCAGCAACGGCAGCGCCTTGAAGATGCCGCCGCCGGTCTCCAGCGCCCCGTCAGGTTCTGCCGACCAGGCAATCCCGACGCCATAGGCATGACCATCACCCAGGGCGGCGACGAGCTGTTCCCCGAGGTGCGCATGGTTGATGACCAGTTCGGTGATCCCCGCGCGAGCCAGCGCGAGAACATGCCGCTCGATCATGGTCTGGCCACCGATGCGCAGCAGCGGCTTGGGTGTCGTATCTGTGAGGGGCCGCATGCGCTCGCCGCGCCCTGCCGCCAGTAGCATCGCTTTCATGGGACTATCTTACCGTATCGCGGCCAGTGCCGTGCATGCCGGAGTTACTCTTTCAATTTGATGATGAAAAACATCATGGCCACGGAATCCACGGAAGAACACGGAAAAATATTCCAGGAATCTCTGGTTAATCCATGTATCCCGTCATTGCGAGCAAGATGTACAGGGATGTACAAGTGCCGCGGGAGGCATGGATGCCGGGAGCGGCCAGCGAAGCAATCTCGTAACCAGCGAATCAATTAGTTACAGATTGCTTCGTCACTTCGTTCCTCGGTAACTGCTCCTGCGTTACCCTACCTCCTGCATCCCTGCAGTCGTCGCAATGACGAATGAATCAGAAGACCCCTAATGGGTCTTGTTTCTTTCCGTGTTCTTCCGTGGATTCCGTGGCCATAGAGAAAGACGTCACTACTCGACTAAACTTCCATGCATCCAAATCTAGAACACCCCCCGCACCACCGCGACCACCCAGACCACGGAACTGACGGCAAAGCCCAGCAGCGCGCAAACCAGCAACACGCGCCAGCCATTCTGCATCGATTGCAGAATACCGAATTCCCGCACGTAGATGGTTTCACAGGCGCCGTTGCCACGGTCATCCCGGGTGGTGCTGGTGCCACGGGAAAAGCCCTGGTCATTGCTGTAGCTCGCAAGCCAGCCGCGCACCCGGATCTGGTCGCCGATACGGACCTTGCCGATTTGCCTGCGCTGGAAGTCATTGTCTGCCAGCAGGTGGTTGTTGGAGATCTGGTCGTTACGGAATCGTTCCCAGGCAGCCGCATCTTTGGTGCTGAAATTACAGGTGAACTCGCCATTCCAGAATTTGAAGCGATTCAGGTCCTGCGCCCGGGCATTGTCGCGCCAGACGACGCACAGATCCGCAACATTCAGGGAATCATTCCACAGCCGGTGCAGGCTGTAGCGGGGATTATGCAGGGCATAGGAAACCACCAGCCCCTGCAACTCGTATTCGTAGCGCGGCTCCACCCGGTAAGTCACGCCATCGCGCACGACACTGAAGGCGGATTCATTCACCGGTGACTGTTGCGGTTCCCGCGACAGCCCCGCCAGCATGGACATCGACTCGGGAAAATCATTGCGATTCCAGCAGGAAACCAGCAACAGCAGGCAGCTGCTGTAAAATACAAACGCATTGATGGCCTTGAACAGTCGCAGGCGGGTCATCAGGCCAGGCAGGGTTCGATATCGCCGGCGCTGACCGGGTGCCGCAGCACCGCGTGCAGCGGGAACAGTGCGGCCAGCTTGTCGACGTACTCGAATTCGCGCGCCTCTACCAGGACGATGATGCGCGCCTCACTGGAATATTTCTGCAGGCTGTAGAGAAACACGTCGAGGTTGCAAACATTCACGCCGGCATAGTTATTGCCATAGCCGTAGAAAAACTCGGCAACCACGATGTCCGGCACGCGGGATTTCAGTGCGCTGATGGCCTTGCGCATCGAGGGCAGCCGCACCTCGTCGATGCCGAGACGCCGGTACAACGCGGACAAGTCCGGGTGCAGCGGCGACTCGACAATGCTGAAAAGGGTTTGCACCGCCATGCCGGCATCACCTATTCGGTATAAAAGTTCACTTCCACCACGCCGGGAACCCGCAGCAGGACAGCCCGCATATCGGACTGTGCCGCGTCTTCCGGCTGCAGCACATAGAGCGTGCTCCCCTGCGCGGCGATGCGCATGGCATTACGGTCCAGCGCCTGCAAATAGCCGGCCTCGACCAGTGCCAGCCTGGCCTGCGCCGCCAGCACGTCAGCGGCCGCAGCCTGCCTGTCCGGCTCCGTGCCGGTCAGACCGAGATGGTTGTGAAGTTGGCCCGTTGCCGGAGCCTCGGACGCGGCGCGCAGCGCACTGCAATCCGCGTCACCCCGGACAATCTGCTTGCGCCGCACGTTGCCGATCACGGGTTTGCCGCCGCAATCGCGTGTCCGCAGCGGGACAACTTCGGTCGTACCGGGCGCCTCGCGGCGAATACCCGCTGCCTCCAGCACCACATCATCCACCCCGGCGCGCACCGCGGCGTCTTGCACCGCGCCGGTCAGCAGCAGGGTGTTGCCGAAGCGGGTAATGCGCACGTAGCGGACCGCTTCGCCACCCAGGCGCTGTTGCAGGAGATGATAAACCTCGACCTCGAAGGCGCGATCCAGTTCACCCGCGGGCAGGGGTTCTTCCTGCAGGCCCCAGCCGGCAGCGACAGGCGCGGCGAACGACAGGGAGCACAGCAGGAGCAGCACACCGGGATAACCCGAACCCGCGGACTGCAGACTAGTCACCCAGCAGGCCCTTCAGCGCCCCGCCGACCTTGTCGCCGAACTTCTCCTCGACCTTGCCCTTGAGTTCATCGGTCAGCTTGTCCACGCCGGCCTTGCTGGCGGCATCCACGGCCTGTTTGACCAGCCTGTCGAGCACTTCTTTCGCGATCTGTTCGCTGGTAGCGCCGCCGCTGGCCTGGCCGATATTGCTCATGCTGAAGGCCGGCAGCGTGGCCGCTATCGGCTTGTCCGGCCGCAGTGCGCTGGTCGCGTTCAGCTCGCCGCCTTCGAAATGCAGTTTCCTGATGATCAGCTTGATCTCCTCACCCTTCTCTGCGGGTTCCTGCTCCTGTTTTGCAGTGCCGCTCCCGGTATCGCGCGAGGCGGAATAACCTGCCACGTTTTTCTTCAGGACATCCAGGTTGGCAGTCCCCTGCTTGTTGATTTCGTAGGCGACACGCGGCTGCTTTACCACGATCTCGTCAATAATAATCGGGTTGCTGCTAACCGACGCCACATCGATTGCGACCGAGACCAGTTCGAGGGAGAAGATATCGGGGCTGGTGAATCCCGGCGGGTTGGCCACGGACAACTGCGACAGGCCGGCCTTGCCGTTCAGCAGGTCGAGATCGATGCCGCCGACCCGGACCGCGGTCTGCGTCACCTCGGTGCCGACGTCTTCGATGACCTTTGCGACGATCTTGTCCAGGTTGGCATACACGCGCCACAGCACGATGCCCAGCACCACAACCAGAACCCCCAAACCGATAAACACCTTCTTCATGTCATTCTCCCTGTCGCCTTACCCTGTCCGCACGGTTCGTGCCTCAGGCCCCTATGGTACAGAATCCGTATTGCAGGTTCACTTCAGGGCAGGCACATCACACCGCACCTGCTGCCGGCGTCACGGGAACAGTGAGACGGGATCGCCGCTGTGCCATTGCGGGTACCTGGACATGACAGCGGTGAACAGCTCCGCCTGCAGCAAGCCATCCAGCCAGTGACGCAGCCTTGTCCGGGGGGTGGCATCGAACCAGCCCCGGTCCACCAGGGCGAACTGGCGCACAAACGGAAAGATAGCGACATCCGCAATACTCATGCGCTCACCCAGCAGCCAGGCGTGGCGCAGCAGCCGTTGTTCCAGTTCATCGAGGAAGCGTTCACCCCGGGAGCGGTACCAGTCCGCCGGGTGCTGCGGATAACGCCCGGCGTACTTGTAGCGGTCCAGCTGCGGCTTGAAATCGAGGTCATTGGCATCCATCAGCTGCTGCGCCGCGGCAGCGTCGGGAGTGCCCGGCTGCGGGCGCCACTGGTCCGGGTCGTGCTGCGCCAGCGCCCAGTCCATGATGTCGCGGCTTTCCTCGATTACCGCGCCATCCGGCAACAGCAGGACCGGCACCGTGCCCTTGGGCGAACAGGCCAGCAGTTCCCGCGGCATCTCACGCAGGACGACCTCGCGCAGCTCGACCCGCACACCGCTGTAGCGCAGCGCCATGCGCGCACGGATCGCGTAGGGACAGCGGCGAAAGGAATACAGGATTGGCAACACGGGCCTGCCGCGGTTTTGCCGGGCCGGGTCAGCCGGTGAAACCACCCGGCCAGAGCTGGATGCCGAGGTAAAGAAAACCCGCCGCCAGCACGGCGCAGCCGAGCGTTGCCAGCAGCATCGGCGGCCTGACACCCCCGGCCAGCAGTTTATTGACGCCGACGCCGGCGCCGATGGCGGTCACGAAAAAACCGAACTCGTTGATAATCAGCATGGTCAGCATCGGCAGCGCATAGTTGCCATCCGCCGGCAGCGCACCCGACTGCAGCAGCCCGAAGGCAACCAGCAGGCCCAGGCCCAGCGCCAGCCAGGGGTAGGAGAGATTTTGCATCAGTTGCCTCGCGACTCTTCGGCGCGGCCGGTAAAGCCGCCGTCCTGTAACTGCCGGTCATGATAACGACCCAGCAGGAGCAGCGCGAGCACCGCACCGGCCAGGGCGTAGGCCATGTCGGACTGGGTGTCCCAGCTATAGCCCTGGGTGCCCAGAAATGCTTCCGCGGAGACCCCCACCGCAAGCGCCACGATCCATTCAATCAGCTCGTAGAAGGCACTCAGCGCGAGGCAGAAACACAGCACCAGGAAATTCAGCCAGCCGCGACCACGCACCACCGCCTTGCGAATCAGCAACTCCCGCGCAACCAGCGCCGGCACGAAGCCCTGCACGAAATGACCAACCTTGTCGTAGTTGTTGCGCTGCAGCCCGAAGGTATCCCGGATCCAGTCGAACAGCGGCACCTCGGCGTAGGTGTAGTGCCCGCCGACCATGAGCACGATGCAGTGCAGCAGGATCAGCCAGTAGACCAGCCCGGTGAGCGGGAACGTACGCCGCGTTGCCAGCAGCACGACCAGCCCGATGACCGCCGGCGAGACTTCCAGCACCCAGGTAAAGAAATCCGCCGGCTGAATGCCCGACCAGACGAATACCACGGCGAATATCAGCAGCCAGGTTTTGTTCATATCTCCCTCATGGCAGCACAGGAAGGCTGGCCGCCGGTTCTCACGTTGTCGTTCGCGGCATTGTCCGGACCCGGGAGCGGTACTGCAAATACTTAAACAATCGCGCCGAAGGCCGGCGCTCCTACAGGTGCTTGTAGCGGCGTAGGAGCGGTCACCTGACCGCGATTGTCCGGAACCAGTCACGAATTCGGCGAACGAAATCCCTTCCCGGCATCCAGTCGACCATCGTGTCGCCGTCTCCGGCTCCAGACCGTGGAAGGAATGCCCCCGCCCCGATATGGCATGACTGCAACTTTGCCGGTTCTACGGGGTCATCTGCTAGAATGCCTCCAAACCTGTTCCCTGGATCGTCCCATGCGCACCCGCCTGCTTGTTGTCATCCTGTTTCTTGGTCTGCTGTTCGGCGGCATGTTCGCCATCAAGTCCTGCCAGTCGCGGCAGATGGCCATCATGCAGTCCGCGCCGCAACCACCGACAACCGTGGCCGTGGCGACTGCCACGGAGACCGAGTGGCAACCTTACCTGGAGGCGATCGGCACACTGGTCGCCACCCAGGGCGTATTCGTTTCCGCGGAGATCGCCGGCAAGGTCCGTGAGATCCAGTTCGAGTCCGGTGAACCGGTCGAGGCCGGTGCACTGTTGCTGCAACTCGATGACAGTGTCGAGCAGGCGGAGGTGCAGGGCCTGATCGCCGACGAGGGCCTCGGCAAGCTGGAGTTCGAACGCGCCGCGCAGTTGCTGACCGACAAGCTGGGATCGCAGGCGGACTACGACCGCACCCGGGCCGCCCTGAAAAAAACCCAGGCCGAGCTTGCCGCCAGGCGGGCCCTGCTGGAGAAGAAGGCGATACGCGCGCCCTTCCCGGGCGTGCTCGGCATCCGTCAGGTGGACGTGGGCGCCTACCTGGAACCGGGCGACCACATCGTGTCGCTGCAGCAACTGGACCCGATCTACGCGGACTTCTCGCTGCCGGAGCGCTACCAGTCCTCGATCACGCCTGGCCAGCAGGTCAACATCCAGGTCAAGGCGTGGCCTGATCAGCACTTCGAGGGGGTGATCAGCGCCATCGATCCCCGCATCGACAGCAACACCCGCAGCGTCAGCATCCGTGCCACCCTTGCCAATCCGAAGCTGCTGCTGCGCCCGGGCATGTTCGCCGAGGTGCGCCTGCTGCTGCCTGTACGCGGCAACGTGGTGACCGTGCCGCAGACCGCCATCATGTACAACCCCTACGGTGATGCCGTCTACGTGGTTCAGCCGGGCGACGCCGGACTGGTGGTGGAATACCGCCAGGTGCAGACCGGCAGCGTGCGCGCCGGCCAGATCGAGATCAACGACGGACTGCAGGCCGGCGAACGCGTGGTGAGCGCCGGACAGCTGAAGCTGCGCAACGGCATGCCGGTCAGCATCGATGACAGCGTGCAGCTCGAAGGCACTGCAAGCGGTCCATGAAATTCACCGACCTGTTCATCCAGCGCCCGGTGCTGGCCAGCGTCGTCAGCCTGCTGATCCTGGTCGTCGGGCTGCGCGCCATCGCCGCCCTGGAGGTGCGCCAGTTCCCTGAAACGCAGAACACGGTAGTCACCGTCACCACCACCTACCCTGGCGCCAGCGCCGAACTGGTGAAGGGCTTCATCACCACGCCCCTGCAGCAGGCCATCGCCGAGGCGGACGGCATCGATTTCCTGGTCTCGACCAGCACCCAGGGTCGCTCGGTCATCGAGGCGAACATGGTGCTCAACCACGACGCCAACGCGGCGGTCGCCGAGATCCAGGCCAAGGTCGCCAGCCAGCGCAACGTGCTGCCGGCCGAAGCGGACGACCCGGTGATCGATTCCACCACGGGCGACTCCACGGCACTGATGTATCTCGCCTTCTACAGCGAGACCATGTCACCCTCGCAGATCACCGACTACCTCCTCAGGGTGGTGCAGCCACGGTTGCAGGCCGTGCCCGGCGTCGCCAAGGCGGGGCTCATCGGCAACAAGACCTTCGCCATGCGCATCTGGCTCGACCCGCAGCGGATGGCCGCGCTCGGCGTAACCGCCGCCGACGTACGCGCGGCGCTGCAGGCCAACAACTACCTCGCCGGCGTCGGCGAAACCCGCGGCACCTACGTCACCATCGACCTCGGCGCCACCACGGACATCGCCAGCGAGCGCGATTTCGAACGGCTGGTGGTGCGCGACGAAGGCGACGTGCTGGTACGCATCAGCGATATTGCCGATGCCCGCATGGGTGCCGAGGACTACGACTCCACCAGCTGGTACAAAGGCAAGACCGCCATCTACATCGGCATGGAACCGGCGCCTGGCGCCAACCCGCTGGGCGTGGCGGAACGTGTCCATACCGCCCTGGACGAAATCCGCGACCAGCTGCCGCCGGGACTGAACGCACACATCCCCTACGATGCCAGCGTCTACATCAACGACTCCATCGACGAGGTGTTCACCACCCTGGCGGAGGCGGTCATGATCGTGCTGGTGGTGATCTTCCTGTCGCTCGGCTCGATGCGGGCTGCACTGGTGCCGGCCGTGGCAGTACCGCTGTCGCTGGTCGGGGGCGCCTTCCTGATGCTGCTGCTGGGCTTCTCGATCAACCTGCTGACGCTGCTGTCGATCGTGCTGGCCATCGGCCTGGTGGTGGACGATGCCATCGTGGTCGTGGAAAACGTCCACCGCCACATCGAGAACGGCGAGGACCGCACCACGGCCGCGATCAAGGCTGCGCGCGAACTCGCCATGCCGATCATCGCCATGACCACGACACTGGTCGCGGTGTATGCCCCGATCGGTTTCATGGGCGGACTGGTCGGCACCCTGTTCACCGAGTTCGCGTTCACCCTGGCGGGCGCCGTGCTGGTCTCCGGCATCGTGGCACTGACGCTGTCGCCGATGCTGTCCGGCAAGGTGCTGAAGGCCGCCGGCGAACAGGGTCGCTTCGAGCAGACCGTCGAGCACTTCTTCACCCGGCTCTCCGGCGCCTACCGCAAGGCCCTGCACTTCACGCTGGAATCGCTGCCGGCCACGCTGCTGTTTGCCGCCGTTATCCTCGGCAGTATCTACTTCCTGTTCAGCGCCAGCCAGAACGAACTGGCGCCGACCGAGGACCAGAGCATCCTGTTCTTCCAGGCGCTCGGCCCGCAGACCGCCACGCTCGACTACAACGAGGCCTACACCCGCCAGATCGTCGAGCTGTTCGAGACCGTACCCGAGTACCACGAGAGCTTCTACCTGCTGGGCTTCGGCGGGGACAACCGCACCGTGTTCGGCGGTTTCAAGATGCCGCCGCCGTCACAGCGGGAACGTTCCCAGATGGAGGTCCTGCCCGAGGTGCAGCAGGGACTGAACAACGTCGCCGGCTTCCAGACGGCGGTCTTCCCGCGGCCCAGCCTGCCCGGCGCCGGGCGCGGACTGCCGCTGCAGTTCGTGGTCACCTCGCCAGGCGGCGATTACGACCAGCTGGTTGAACTGGCCGACGAACTCATCGGCCGCGGCATGCAGAGCGGCAAGTTCGCCTTCCTGCGCAAGTCCATCGAGTACACGCGCCCGCGGATCACGGTCGTGATCGATCGCGACCTCGCCGGCGACCTCGGCATCAGCATGCAGGACGTGGGCAGCAACCTGGCAACGCTGCTCGGCGGCAACTACGTGAACCGCTTCAGCCTCGGCGGCCGCAGCTACAAGGTCATTCCCCAGGTCGCGCAGCAGTACCGCCTCGACAGCAGCATGCTGGACGATTACCACGTCCGCACCGGCAGCGGCGAACTGGTACCGCTTTCCACCATCGTGTCGTTCGAACAGCGTGTCGAGCCCAGCAAACGCACCCAGTTCCAGCAGCTCAACGCGCTCACGGTCGAGGGCGTGGTCGCCCCGGGCAATACCCTGGGCGATGCGCTGGGGTTCCTGGAAACGGAAGCCCGCGCGCTGTTCCCGCGCGGCTTCGCCTGGGACTATGCCGGCGAATCGCGCCAGTATGCCCAGCAGGGCAGCGCCCTGCTCATCACCTTCTTCATGTCCATCCTGGTGATCTACCTGGTGCTGGCAGCGCAGTTCGAAAGCTGGCGCGACCCGATCATCATCCTGGTGTCGGTGCCGATGTCGATCGCCGGCGCGCTGGCCTTCCTGTACCTCGGCTTTGCCACGGTGAACATCTACACCCAGGTGGGCCTGATCACCCTGATCGGGCTGATCGCGAAAAACGGTATCCTGATCGTGGAATTCGCCAACCAGCTGCAGCTGCAGGAAGGTCTGGGTAAACGGGAAGCGGTGGAGCGTGCGGCAACCATCCGCCTGCGCCCCATCCTCATGACCACCATCTCCATGGTGGTCGCCATGGTGCCACTGCTGCTGGCCAGCGGACCCGGTGCCGTCAGCCGCTTTCACATCGGCCTGGTGATCGCGACCGGGCTGGGTATCGGCACACTGTTCACCCTGTTCGTGGTCCCGGCCGTCTATATGCTGCTGGGCCAGGCGCATGCGGTGGACCGCGGGGAAGCCGCGGTCCCGGCAGCAGACAGCCCCTGAATCCGGGGCCTGTTAACCCGGCCATTACAGAAATTCTAACTGCAGGAGCACCCTGAAGGGCATGGGTGCCGCAACGGTGGCCATGCGGGCATCTTCCTGCCTTGTTGACACACATCAAAGCCTTCCCCGGCAAACCTGTTTAAGGTAACCCTGCAAGCCGCGCGGCAGGCAAGCCGTGCAGGCGCAGCAGCGCGGATGTCGTTGCGCAGTTGCGTTGCTGAACCGGAAAGACAACCCGACTGCCCCGGAGGAAGCCATGGAATCAATCGTCAACCGCGAAAGGATGCTTACCTTTCTGCTTGAAACACCCATGTTCGAAAAGCTTGAGCCGGCCGAGATCATGGAAGTCATTCACATCGTCGAGGTCAAGCATTACGCAGCCGGCGACATCATTTTCAGCGAGGGGGAGCCCGGCGACGCCTGGTTCGTGCTCTACCGCGGAGCCGTGGATGTCCTGAAGCACGGCGTGACCGGTGAAAAGAAAATCACCGAACTCCCGGATAAGGCCTGCTTCGGCGAAATCTCCATCCTTGACGGCTCGCCCCGCTCGGCGACCATCCGGGCCGAGACGGACGCCGTGGCCTTCCGCATCCCGCGCGACGCCTTTAGCGAACTCATCGACGATAACCATCTCGTCGCCTACAAGCTGCTCCACCAGATGGCCATCCTGCTGGCCAAGCGGCAGCGCGGCACGACGGCAAGACTCTCGGAACTGCTGGGAGCGACCGATCTCGCCGATGTTCACGAGGGCATCAAGGGTATCGTCGGCGAATCATCGGTCAGGGAGTAGCAGCGGAACCGGCATGTGAGTTGCAACAGGCGACGCCTGCTCGAAGCCATGGTGAATGCCTGGATCAAACTGCAGCAACCCTGTCCCGGTGCATTAGTGGCTGTCGGCGGAAGCAGGCCATGAACCTGCATGGGTGGGTCCGCGTACTCTTGCTCGCCGGGTTTTTCCTGGCGTTGCTTGCCGGCAGCGGCTGCAGCACAACCCCGCCTGCAGCGCCGGTGGTGCCCGTCGTTGTAGCGGTCGAGCCGATCCCCGGCATCCTGCCGATTATTCCGCGTATCGAACATGCCTCACTTTACCGACAGCGGCTGTTGCTTGCTTTCCGGACGGATGGCGAGCAAATGCATGCAACCGCATCGGTCGAACCGGTTACCGGCGGACGTTTTACCAGCGCCGCAGCGCAGCTCCCCGTCAGGGGGCTGGAGCCGGCCACAGAGGCCCAGGCGCCGGGCGAAGAACAGCATGCGACCACGGTTGAAGTCCTTGGCTACCGGGACTGGCAGGCACTGCTGAATGCATCCCTGGACACGCTGACGCCGGCGCAGGCCGGTGTGGGTGCTGCCATCGATATCCTGCGGGAAGCCGAACTGATCCTGTATCGCAGCGGGTCGGGAGACCGGGTCTCCGCACCGCTGGTCTTCAAACCCGCCGACATCCAGATACAGCACAGCTATACCTTCGACCAGCTGCTGCAGGTGATGCTGCAACAGTTGTCCGACCGCTACCCGCACGCCGCCAGGCTGCTGTTTGAAACCGGTGACGACAGCATCTATGGCTACCCCTTCGTGTATGCCGAGCCCGCTGCAAACCTCATCCTGTTCCTGCAGCAGCAACCGGTCGGCACACCGCGGCTGGATGTAACTCGACTGGGCACCACGCTGAAGATCATCGCCCGCAGCATCGCTGACCAGGTGCGCGGCCTGTTCAACCAGCCGGTCACCTCCATCACCCGGCTGTTCACGATGGTCAGTTCGGCGACGACTGACCTGGCCCGCCCCACGCCACTGCTCATGCTTGAAGGCCTGCCCGTTGCACCACTGGAACCGGGAGAACCGATGGACCTGGTGCAATGGGAAGCAACACTCGACGACATCACCGGCACCACGGCCTCCAGCGGGCGGCTGGCCTATCGCGTGGACGGCGCCGGTTTTTTCCCGCGCCTGATCGACAGGATCGTATCCGCCCGCGAATCCGTCTGGCTGCGGGTGTACATCTTCGACAACGATGACTACGCCACCGGGATTGCGACGCTCCTCAAGCGGCGTTCGCACGAGATCGACGTCAAGGTACTCGTGGACAGTCTGGGGACGCTGGGCGCAGGGATGGCGAGGGCACCGTCTCATCCTCCCGATCATGTCCCGGAATCCTCCATCACCCGCTACCTCGAACAGGACTCGGAAGTGCAGGTGCGTGCGGTTGCGAATGTCTGGTTTGCCGGCGATCACACCAAGACCATCCTGATTGACGGGGAGACCGCCTTTCTCGGCGGCATGAACATCGGGCGCGAGTACCGCTATGACTGGCACGACCTGATGGTTGAAGTCGAGGGTCCGGTCGTTGCCGATATCGGCAATCATTTCTGGCGGGCATGGGTTGCCTCCGGATTCCTGGGCGACCTGCAACAGCTCGTCAACCGGAAACGCCTGCAGCCGGCAACTGCCAGTGACTCCGATTACCCGCTACGGTTGCTGCGCACGCGACCCGGCGACTCGCAGATCCTGCGCGCCCAGATCGCGGCGACACGTCAGGCGCGACACCATATCTACCTGGAGAATCCCTACCTCACCAGTGATGCAATCCTCTTCGAACTGGTGAAGGCGCGCCGTCGCGGCGTCGATGTGCGCGTCATCCTGCCCTACCGGACCGACAGCGGCATCATCACCCGCAGCAATGCGCTTGCCGCGAATATGCTGCTGCGACACGGCATTCGCGTATACATCTATCCCGGCATGTCACACCTGAAAGCTGCGGTCTACGACGGCTGGGCCTGCCTGGGCTCCGCCAACCTGGATCGCCTCAGCCTGCGCACCAATCACGAAATGAACCTGGCGACCTCCCATGCAGCTGCCGTGGATGACCTGCTGGCACAGGTATTCACGGTCGACATGGAAAAGTCGGTCGAGCTGGAAGGCCCGCTGCCGGGCAACTGGTCTGACTACCTTGCGGAACTGCTGGCCGATTCTCTCTAAGTTGTAGCCCGGCTGGAGCACTGCGGAATCCGGGTCGGATGCTACCAATGAAAGTCATTACGCGGGTATTGCGGCTTATTTGCGGCGACCTTCCCTGCCGTACAGCCGGCGCAGTTCCTCCTTGGCCTGTTCCAGGATGCGCAGCCGGTTCCGGTCGAGATTCTTGCCTGCGCGGTTGATATAGAACACCAGCATCGACATGGCGGAGCGAAACGGCGGCGACTTGCGCCGGCGACTGCGGTCGGCGGAGCGCTTCAGTGACGCGGCAATCCGCTTCGGGTCGTCCCAGGTGAATACGCCATCTTCCAGGTCCAGCGCATCACTCTCGCGAGTGACCTTGTCCGACCAGCGTCTCACCACTGCATTTCCAGGTTTCTTTGCCATCCTGGTTTCAACTCTTGCCTGGTCGCATTATTTTAGCAGGCAGCGCTTTCCGATGTGCAAGCCGGCTGCCCATCGACCCTGAAACAAATAAATCTGTCCATTTTTTCATTTTCATTTCAGCTTTGATTTGGATTGCCATGCCTACTTGAACTTTAGCTGATCTGCATCATGGCGGCGTTGGCATTCCTGTACTTAAATGTTTCTAACAGTGAGAATTTTTCCTCCTGCTTCAGGCATTTCAACAATTACAAGGAGGTGCGATATGAGCAGCACGAGAAGGGGAACTACCGTACTGTGCGCCTTTGCCCTGGGCTTGCTCCCGGTAGTGGCAATGGCCGCAGAATTACCGCCGGTACCCCCGCCGGCGGGTGAAACCATCAACGTGACCGGCTTTGCTGATACGGCGATTCCTGATGTACAGAACTGCGTAGCATCGGCAGACCCTGCATACGATATTGAGTGCCCCACGCTACGCGAGGCAGTGATGTACGCCAATGGCAGCCTGCTACCCAGCATGGACACCATCAACCTGCCAGCGGGTACCTATACCCTGGCTACCGTGGGGAGTGACGAGGTTTTTGCCGCCTGCGTGGATGGTGATGCAAATGCGCCGGCGGTAACCAACACGCCCGACGCCAGCATCGGCGACCTGGATATTACGGACTCGGTGATCATTAATGGTGCCGGTCCGGATACGACCATCGTGGAGTGGCCACTGGGCGCGGCAGAAGCTGACCGGATATTTCATGTCTACAATGCAACAGGTGACGTGTTTGCCGATTTCAATGGCCTGCGGGTAAGCAATGGCATGTTGCTGGAAGAGTTCCTCTGCCAGGGACCGCCAACCACGCTGGTTCCGCCACCCGTTCCGGAACTGCCGACTGCATGGGTAGGCAGACGCGCCGGTGGTGGCATTGCGATCGGCCCTGCAGCCAACACGGTACTGGATGACCCGAATATCACCGGCGACGAGAATAGTGCCGGCCGCGGTGGCAGCCAGAAACCGGGAGACCCGGGGGGCGAGATCGGCGGCACCTACACCGTGACACTCACCGAGGTCGTGCTGGATACGAACCTCAGCGATGGTGATGGTGGTGGCCTGTACAATGCCGGTCCGCTGACAGCCAATCGCATCGGCATCATCGGGAATATCTCCGGCACCAACGGTGGCGGCATCTACAATGAAGGGATGACCCTGATCGACACAGCAGTCATCCAGGACAACCAGTCCGAGGGTGGCGGCGGCATGTTCGCGACCGGCAACCCCGCGGTACCGGTGGACATCCTGAATTCGACCTTCAGCGGTAATCAGGCGATCGGTGGCGGCGCCATCAGCGGCCGCGTAGTGCCAATCAACATCACCAACAGTACGATCAGCGGCAACACCGGTGTTGACGTCGGCGGCGGCGTCTACTCTAACGGCGTCGTGGCACTCGTCCATGCAACGATCGTTGACAACCGGGCAATCGGCGCAGAAGCGTTCGGCGGTGCAGGCATCAACGTCTTCAACTCAGGCATTGTCAGCATAACCCTGATCGATACCCTGCTGTCCAACAATACCGCCGGCTCGGGTGTAGAGGGTCCGCCGCGTGATGCGAATTGCGGCTGCACGGGTAACCAGCCCGACTGTGTGCTCGATGCGCCTGCACGCAAGATCATGACACTGGGTTACAACCTGTCTGACGACACATCGTGCAACCTGGATGCCATCGGTGACCTGAATGAGGGTATCGATCCCAAGATCGGGCCGCTGGCCGACAACGGTGGCCTTCCCATGACACACGCACTGCTTGCTGGTAGTCCGGCGATCAATGCAGGTATTGCCGTCGATGGCGTAACCACTGACCAGCGTGGTCAGAGTCGGGACTTTAAACCCGATATCGGCGCGTATGAAGTGCCGACCTACTTCGGCAGAGGAGGCGGTGGCGGTGGCGGCTGCAGCATGAGGACCGCACAACCAGCGTCAGTCGATCCGTTGCTTGCATTGATGCTGCTGGTTTCCATGGCCTGGATCGGCACGGGTAGACTTCAGAAAAGCTGCGAATAACAAGTCAGCGTTGTAATTCTAACCGCCCCTCCTTCACGGAGGGGTTTTTCTATACACCGAAACCGCCTGGTTAAATTTGCTCCCCCACGCACCATGCTTACCTGTTGCCTTCCAGCAGAAGGCTGGCAAGCCTGGGGTGATCAGCAACCACGAATGCAAAGTTGTCCCATTGCTCATCCGTGAAGGATGTCATAACCAGTTCCCTGCAGGAGAGCTTGATCTTCAGAAGCCGACGCTGTAATTCCTGAATCTCGGCCTGAAAGGCAAGCAGCTGGTCGGCGGATATGTCCGGTGATAACGAGTCAACCCGGAATTGCACCATCTTCTCGATGATTTCATTCATGATATTGACCATGTTGGTGTAGTTCTGCTTGCGCCATGCGCGGAAGGCACTTACCTGTGCATCGGTAAGCTGGAGGGTATCACTATTGCTCATGATGACCGGCAGCAGGGTTGGCATGAGGCCCGTAGCTTCCAGAAGCACCACCTTCTCCATGACTGCTTTCCAGTCATCACCGGACAGTGGGTGGTCACTGTTGTGCCTTGCATGTACTGCAGGACTTAAGATAAAACAGAATGCAATAATAACTGCAATAGATTTCATACTACACCTCCCCCGACCTTGTTCCAGTCAAGATCCAGAACCACATATTTGGATATTCTAGTATCTGAAGGCAGGCTTGCTATTGTGGAATGTACTTACGGGTTTTACTTATGAGGAAATGAAACCATCAGATAGCCCAAACCAGGAAACAGTGCAAGCATGTGCAGTGAAAGTGCCCCCCTGACTAGAGACCCAGCGGATTGCCTGTGATTACCGTAAATTCTGCCCGCGGCCTGTCTTCCTCGATTTTCTGGTAGGTACCGTTCCCCAGATCGACAACCGGATTGCAGCGTTCCTCTTCGCCCCAGTCAACACAGTGTTGCCCATCGTCAGTGACACGCCAGGTGCCCGGTATCTTCTCTCCTTCGTAATTAAGTCTTGTGGCAGTGCCATCGTCCCTGAAGTAGACGCTGGACTCATGATTCTTCTGGAGGTTGTTGCAGTTAATGGTGTTACTGGTCAGCAGGCGCTTTATTGCAGCTGCCGACATCGGTTCAGCTGCATACAGGTTGCCGGAAAAGACCAGCGCCAGAATAGATGATGCGATCAGTTTCAGATTCATAAGCCCCTCCATCTGTCATCTTCATCCTCAGGGAATCAGACCTGACAATTCACGTTATGCGCCGGATTCCGGCGAACGCCCTGTTCATTCAGGTTCCACGTAGCCGATGCAGGTTTCCATGACACTGCCTCGATCCTTCTCGAGTGCTTCCGAGATCGCAATAGCGATTTTTCTCAGCTGCAGCGCAACCTGTCGCTTCGCGACTTCCTGTATATCAGCAAATATTCCGAATTCCGCTTCAGACACAACATGAATCCTGTGATGTTCTGTTTGTTGAACACCATTGGAAAGATAAAAGTCGACATCATGAATAATGGTCGTTTCCGGCCCGACCACGGTGCCCGCCAGGCCAAAGGTAAGACCGGTTATAACCCCTGCACCAGCACCCTTTCCCTCGAAGCTGCCAACGGCATTCAACTCAAGGACGCAGTCCACATTGTCGCCGCTACGGTAGGGATAAATGATGCCATCGAATCCACCAACAGTTTTTAACTCTGTGGCCAGCTGATTTGCCATATCCTTTGAAACCGGATCGTCAGTGGGCCTGATTGCGATTGTCAGCGGGTACTTGTCTGCCGCATAGGCAGGCGGTGCCTCAACCCGCTGCCAGGCGCAGCCCGAGGAAAGCAACAGGCCAATAGAAAGCACGCACCAAATCCGGGTATTCATGACCATCTCCTTATGACGTTGCGTATCTCGATATCCCTTTGAAAAAACACGCTACCAAATGAACACTTGCCGGGCCTTGATTGGCATCATGAAAATGTCATATACCTGCCAGGCACACGAAATAATCGCCCTGGCATCCGCCCCCCCCTGGTGCTGGCGCAGGACTGTACGGATAAACCACGCGCAAACCGTGTGTAATGGCATGGCATGGCATGGCTGATGCCATGGCATGCCAGACGGGACTTTACATACGTAGTGTCCACAATATATCTTGGAGCCATTACCTGATATGTTGAAACTGTCGTCACTGCTTTTTTTGCACATTTTGTGCATTTTTTTCACAGTGGGGATTCATTCTGCGGCGACCCTCGGGTCGCCGCTTTTGTCTGCTGCCAAATATCGCGTTCTGGCCTGACCCGGAAACCGGAAAAATGGAAAAGACAGAAAATATGCCCCTATGGGTTTACCTGGCATTTTCGAGCATCCCAACGAGGAAGGCGGCATTGCTGCTGATTCTGGCCTGCGTTGTGTTTTCCGTTTACTGCATACCCTGGCGCCTGCTGCTCCCGGAACCGGATTGGGTCGCGCAAATATTCCTGATCGAAGACTGGAGCTGGTTTGCGATGATGGTCCCTGTTACGTTCTGGTACGGGTTGAGCCTGAGGTGGGTTGACAGTCATTCAGGATGGCCGGACAGGAGACAGCAGGAGAGACTGTCACCCGACGACGATTAAGGAACCATTCAATGACAGGACGCCAGGATTTGCTTCACGCAGACCTGAGGGTTCTCGTGTTTACAAGCGTTTGCTTTTTACCAGGAAAAAGACAGGCTCGCCGCCAGCGTATCGGTATCAAGACCTGTTGACTCCAGCTTGCGGGAGCCAATATAAGTGGCTTTGAAACCTGCATTGCGACTGATTGGCCAGGCGAAGCTGAGACCCCAGCCAACATCCTGCTTGTTATCGTCCTTCTCGACGCCATTTAATTTGTTTTCACCACCATAGTCATAACCAACACTCGCACTCACCCATAATCCCGGGCGAAATGTACGGATGAGATGACCATGGATAATATAAACCGGCTTCTGTTCAAGCTTGTTCCCGTTAAAAAACTCATCATTGTCTGTGTAGAAGGCCACTTCGCCGGTAGCTTCTACCGTCCACTTCCCGCGAGTATGATTGATGCCAAGTTGCGGCCGGAAGGCAAACCGGTTTTGACCAAGATTTATCAGCTTGTCATCCATGTAGTCACCGGTCGGCAAGCGCACCACCAGCCCCATTCCCACGATGGTTTCATCCTTCACACCGGATCGATAAGCCACGAATTCCTTGCGCCGCAAAGGCGGTGCGCCATACAGGTTTACTGCAAGGCGCAAAAATGTATCCGACCAGCCACTTCTTGAAGTTGACGCAGGATCACCGTCCAGCAACCCTGTCCACTTCCCTTTCTGGTAGCCCTGCGTGAGATCGATTCGTGCCGACTTTTCAAACAACTCGAAAGTGCGAATGTACTTGCCGGCCCAGGTTTGCAGATCCATTTCAACATCTTCAAGCCTGAGAACCGGGTCAAAAGCGATATCGGCATCGGTGTAGGCGTAGCCAACACCGGCAAAATTTGTCCCGACAGGAAGATGGCTCCATTGCCGGGGTTCGAAATCGAGTGCAAAGCACGGCAGCATAAAACTCGCGGCGAACAAGCCGGGAAATACCAGTCTCAAAACATTGCGTATCGGTTGCATCATTCCCATGCTCTTCAAGGTTTCTACCAAAAAACGGTGCAACACCGGCCCGGAATCAACCGGGCAATCTCCCCGCGGCCGGCCTGACTGGACAGGCAGATCATCTCTCCCGGCTCCTGACCGGTCGCAGGGCACAGCACGACTCATCCCCGGATCACAGCTTGTCCAGCACTGTCTGCTGCACGAATTCGCCGAACCCGGCCAGTTCGTCGTGGCGGGCCGCGACCTCGGTAACATAGCCCAGGGTGCGGGGGATGTCACCGAGGTAGCCGGGCTTGCCGTCGCGATGGTTGAGGCGTGCGAAGATGCCGGCGGCCTTGAGGTGTCGCTGCATGCCCATCAGGTCGAACCAGCGCAGGAACTGCGCCGGGTCCTCGTGTTCCTCGCGCAGGATGCCGGACTGCAGCGCGAGTTCCTGGTAGCCAAGCGCCCAGTCCTCGACACGTTCCCGCGGCCACGCGATGTAGCAGTCGCGCAGCAGTGACACGAGATCGTAGGTGATGGCACCGGTCACCGCGTCCTGAAAGTCGAGAATTCCGGGATTATTGCGTTCGGTAACCATGAGGTTGCGCGAATGGTAATCGCGATGCACACAGACCTGCGGCTGTTGCAGCGCATTGTCGGCCAGCCGCTCGAACACGCTGTCGCACAGGGCCGACTGCGCCGCTGTCAGCGTAGTGCCAAGGTGTTTGCCCAGCAGCCATTCACGGAACAGCTCCTGCTCGGCCAGCAGCAGCCTGCGGTCGTAGTGCGGCAGGCTGCCCGGCTCCGGGTGGCAGGCCTGGATCGCGACCAGCGCACCGAGGGCATCACCGTAGAGGCGTTCGGCGCTGGCTTCATCCAGGGCATCGAGATACGGCCGGCTGCCGAGGTCGGACAGCAGCAGGTAGCCCTGCTCCAGGTCGGCGTCGATGACCTCGGGGACATTGAGACCGGCGTCGAGAAACAGTTTCGCGATAGCGACGAACGGCCGCGAATCCTCCTTCTCCGGCGGCGCGTCCATGACAATCCAGCTCTCGCCCTCGTGGGCGACGCGGAAGTAGCGCCGGAAACTGGCATCGGCCGAGGCCGGCTTCAGGGTGTACTCGCTGAAGTTCAGCTCGTTTTCCAGCCAGTGTTTGAGTCGTTCAAGTCGTTCAGGCACGGGGATTCCTTGTTCGGGCGTGATTCAGAAAGTCGGGATTATAGCCTGTCCGGCGGCGCCGCATTCAGGCCGGTTGCGGCCGGGTTATTCGGCTTACAGGTTGTCCTCGCGCGGAAACCAGGCACGCACGCGGGTGCACGTGAAGGTGCGCAGGTCATCGGCAATCAGGTAGAAGCACGGGATCGAGACCAGGATGATGGCAGTGGCGAACAGCAGACCGAAGCCCAGGCTGACGGCCATCGGCGACAGGAAGGCGGTCTGCCCGGTCGCGAAGAAGATCAGCGGCGAGATACCGAGAAAGGTCGTGATGGTGGTCAGCAGGATGGGACGGATGCGCACCCGCCCGGCCTCGACCAGCGAGTCGATGCGGTCCATGCCCGCCTCGCGCATGCGCTTGGCGAAGTTCACCAGGATGAGTGAGTCGTTCACCACGATACCGGTCAGCGCCAGGAAGCCGATGACCGAGAGAAACTGCAGGTTATAGCCGAACAGCACGTGTCCGAAGATCACGCCGATGGCGCCGAAGGGAATCGCGAACATCACCACCAGCGGATCCAGCAGGGAGCGGAACAGGGCCGCAAGGATGAAGAAGATGAGGGCGACCGATATCACCAGCGCATCGCGCATCCCCTGGAAGGATTCCGAGGCATCCTTCTTCTCGCCGAGAAACAGCAGTTCGTAGCCAGGAAGTTCCTTGCCGAGACCGGCGAACTCGCGGCCCACCTGCTCGGTCACCGCGATCGGGGTGGTCACCTTGTCGTCCACTTCCGCGGTCACGATACCGAGGCGCCGGGTGTCGCGCCGGCTGATGCTGTTCATGCCGCGCCCGGCCGTTACCCGGGCGACGTCGCCCAGGTAGACCAGGCGGCCATCATCCAGCACGATGGGCAGGCGTTCCAGGTCGCTGGTCTCGCGCACGGCATCAGGATAGATCACCCGCACCGGGACGCGCTTGTCACCCAGCGTGACGTACACCGCCTCGACCCCGAGGAAACCGGTGCGCACGGCGGCGGCGAGGTCGCTCTGTTTCAGACCGAGTTCCTTGCCGCGCGCGTTCAGCGAGTACTGGTATTCCAGCTTGCCGGCCTCCAGGTTCTGGCGTACGTCATGCACGCCGGGCAGCCGCTCCAGGTAGTCGACGATGCGCACTGCCTGGTCATGCAGCACGTCGACATCCGGCCCGGTAACGCCGATCTCGATGTCGGCGCCGGCCGGTCCGCCCTGCGGCCGCTGGATGGAGATGCGCTGGATACCTGCGATAACCTGCATTTTTTCGCGCAGCTCGTTGATGATGTCTTCCGTGGGGCGCTCGCGCGTGCCCTCCCATTCGAAATCCAGACTAACCAGCGGCGAAATAAAACGCTCGATAAAGCCTTCCGGCCGGGTCTTGTGCAGGTCGACCACCAGCTGAATATACTGGTTGCCAGTCTGGAAGCGGTTGAAGTCGATAAAGCTGACGCCGACGTTGGTCAGCAGGCTGCCCAGTTCGGTCTCGTCCAGCGACTCCAGCACCACCTTCTCCATCTGCGTCGCCAGGCTTGCCGTGTCTTCCAGGCTGTAGGTGTTGGGCGCCTCGGCATTGATGAAAAACTGCCCGACATCGACGTGACCAAACAGGTTGAAGGGAACGCGCGTGGCCGCGAGGATCAGCGCCACCAGCAACACGCCGATCGTGAACAGCGCCACGAAGTAGCGGTTCAGCAGCGACCAGCGCAGCCAGCCGATGTAGCGCGCCAGCAGCGCACTCCAGTCCACGCGGCGCTCGCGGGTATGGCCATTGCGGACATGCAGCAGTTCCGCCGCGTGCGACGGCAGCACGCCGAAGGCCTCCCACAGCGAGCCCACCAGGGCGGCGCTCACCACCACCGGGATCACGGCGATGAACGCGCCCATGATGCCCTGGATCGCGAACATGGGCAGGAACGCGGCAATGGTGGTCGCGGTACTGGCGATCACAGGCCAGAAGACTTCCCGCGCCCCGTTGCGCGCCGCCTCCGGCGCCGGGATGCCCATCTCCATGTGGCGGTAGACGTTCTCGGTGACGATGATGGCGTCGTCGACGATCAGGCCGAGCGCGATCAGGAAGGCGAACAGCGACACCATGTTGATGGTGTAACCGAGGTAGTAGATCGTGACCACCGCGACCAGGAACGACACCGGGATGCCCATGGCGGTAATCAGGGCGACGCGGAAATTCAGGAACAGGTACAGCGACAGCAGCACCAGGGCCAGGCCCACCAGGCCGGAGGACTTGACCGTGTTGAGGCGGGTGCGCACGTAGCTCGACAGGTCGTTGAACAGGCCGACCTGCAGGGAGGCCGGCAGCTCGTCGCCAAGTTCGGCCGCGAAGGCGCGCACCGCGTCGGCGACGTCGATGGTCGAGGCCTCGGCAGTCTTGGTCACCGTCAGGTTGACGGAGGGACGACCGTTGAAGCGGCCGATGGTTTTCGCTTCCTCCAGGCGCAGCTTGATCTCGGCGAGCTCTCCCAGCCGCAGCTGCCCGCCGCGCTCGTTGCCGCGCACGCGGATCTGTGCGATCTGTTCGGGGTCGGGCGCCACGCCCTTGCCACGCAGCAGGATGTCACCCTCGCGCGCCTTCAGGGAACCGCCCGGGAGGTCACGCAGGTTGCCGCGCACCGCCTCCAGCACCTGCCCCAGGGAGACGCCGTGCGCCGCCAGCCCGAAGGGGTTCACCTCGACCCAGATCTCCCACTCGCGATTGCCCGCGACCCCGACGCTGGCGACGCCCGGGATCTGCGCCATGCGCTGCTTGATCAGGTCCGCCTGGTCATAGAGATAACCGCGCGCGACATTCCCGTAAAGGCTCATGCTGATAACCGGGAAACGCGCCTTGAGTCGCACCAGCTCGGGCTCCTCGGCCTCGTCCGGCAGGTCGGTGATCTGGTCGAGCGCGGTCTGCGCGTCGCGCATGTACTGGTCCACGTCGGTGCCGGGCTTGAGCTTGATGAGGATGGTCGCCATGCCCTCGTTGCTGGTCGAGGTGATGACGTCGATCTCGGGCATGCCGTCGAACTGTTCCTCGACGGGTATGACCACCTGGCGCTCGACTTCCTCGGGCGAGGCGCCCTCGAACTCGACCTGGATACTGACGGCATCCAGTTCCACGGTGGGAAACATCTCCTGCGGCATGGCGCGCCACGAGAGGATGCCGAGGATCAGGATAATCCCGAGCAGCAGGTTGGTTACCAGGGGGTTGTCGATGGAGAAGCGGATCAGCCACATGGGCGCATTCCCCGCTGTCCCGCTCCCGGCAACGCGCCGTGCCACATGCAATGCATACCGGGCACCGGCGCGGTCCGCTAGCGCTCGACCGCGGCGACGGGCGTATCGCCCGTCATGACCGGCTGGACCTTCTGGTCGTGGCTGAGCGCCGCAACATCCCGGGTCACGATGCGGTCGGCGGCCTTGATGCCCTGCTCAACCACCTGCAGTTCGCCCACGCGCGGACCCAGCCGCACCTCGACCAGCTCCAGCGTGTCGGAGTTGACACGGAACAGGTAGGCCCGGCCTTCGTCGTATAGCACCGCCGTGGACGGCACGGCGGCAACCTGCCGCAGCGGCTGCAACGGCAGGCTTGCCTCTGCCACCTGCCCGGGCCGCGCCTGCTCACCGGACAGCCGTACCCGCACCGCGTGGGTAAAGGTAACCGGGTCCGGATCTATCTGCAGGGCAATCAATTCGCCACGCAGGCTCGCACCGTTGACCGTGACATCCACGGCCTGACCCTGCGACAGGGCATGAGCGACGTCACCGCGGACTTCCAGGTAGAGATCGAGCGTGCTGCTGTCGACCAGGTCCACCACCGTCTGGTTCGGGGTTACGTAGTCACCGCGCTGCACCGCTACCGCATTCACCGTGCCGGCAAACGGTGCTGTCAGCCGGGTCCGTTCCAGGTTGCGGGCAGCGCGGTTGCGGGCGGCCTCGCGCAGGGCCAGCCGGGAACTTGCCGAGGCCACGCTGGCCTTGAGCTGCGCGGCTTCCGCTTCCAGCTGGATGAGGCGAATACGGCTCTCGTCGAGGCGCGACTCGGACACCAGCGAGTCAGCCCCCAGCTTTTCCAGCCGCGCAAGCTCGTTCTTCTGCAATGTATAGTTGCGCTGTGACAGCTTCAGCAGTTCCCGGTCGCGCTCGATGTTGCGGCTCTCCTGTGCCAGCTGCGCCTCGGCCTCGGCCTCGGCATCGACGAAATCGCCGGAGGCCAGCGCCAGCAGCAGCTCGCCCTGCTGCACCGCCTGCCCCGGCTCCACCGGACGGGCATCGACCTGGCCGGAGAGCTCGAAATGCAGTGCAGTCTTGCGGGCAGGTTCCAGCCGGCCGCTGACGGTTGCCAGCGGCCGCAGGTCGTGCAGCGTCACGGCCTCCACCTGCACCTGCGGGCTGACGGCCTCGCGCAGCTCCGGATCCTGCTCAGGACGGGTCACGATCAGCAGCATGGCGATCGCGGCGAGGGCTAGCAGGAGATACAGCTGTCTGGATGGCTTGAGAGATAACACACTGATTATAAAATATTTGAAGTTGAAGCCATTCTATGCGATTTTACCTCGCGCCCGCCAGCAGGCCGGCATGGAGCAAACTCTACACCCTGTTGTACACATGACCTCTAGCCGCATGATTTCAATACCCATTCCCGGTATGAACCGGATGCCGACCGCGTGAACCGGCGGGCGTCCCGGCAACTGCTGGCGCTCGTCCTGCTGCTGCCGGCGGTGGCATGGGCGGAGATGCCGTGGGACTGCAGCCAACAGGTGGACGGCAAGTGGGTCTGCAACAGCAAGCCAGCGCCTCCCCCGCCACAGATCCCGGCAGTGGATGGCGTCCCCGCGCAGGCAGACCCCGAAACCGGCGAGCTACCCGCGGCCGCCGGCACACCAGTAGCAAGTGAGACCGGCGCAGCGGACAAAGATTCAACCTTGCCCGCAACCGGGGCTGCCGGAACCGCAGCGATCCCGGTTGAAAGCCCGGCGGCCGAATCCCGGGATGCAGACAGCACCGCGCCTGTCCCGGATAGCGTCGATAGCGAGGCAGCGACCGTGGCTCCGGCAATGCCTGCTGCCGTGCTCGCACAACCCGACGGGCCGGACGCAGAAGCAGAGACACCCTCCATAATAACCGCAGGCGTTGACCCGGCCGCCATCGACCGCTGGGCACTCTGTCCACCGGTTGATCGCCCCGCTCCCCTGCAGGACACCCTCGACGCGGAAACCATCGACCTGCAGGCAGACAGCGCGCAGGCCAGCGAGGGCAATGTCTTCACCCTGGAAGGCAATGCGGTCGTGCAGTATGCCGGACAGCGGCTGGAGGCCGAGAACATCGTCTTCCGCCAGGACAGCGGCGAAATCGAAGCACAGCAGGGCATTCGCTACACCGGTCCGGGACTGTCTGTCAGCGGCGAAAGCGCCGCACTGTACCCGGAACTGCAGCTGGGTGAACTGCGCAACGTTGAATACGCCCTGTATGAACAGCACGGCCGCGGCGAGGCGGAGACGTTGCGTCTGGATGGCGTTGCCGAGCAGCAGCTGGAGGGAGCCTACTACACGACCTGCCCGCCGGGGAATGAAGACTGGGTCCTGTCGGCGCAGGAAGTGAAACTGGACCAGGCGGAGGGAATCGGCACGGCGCGAGACGCCAAGGTGTCCTTCAAGGGGGTGCCTCTCATGTATACCCCCTATGCCCGCTTTCCGATCGATGATCGACGCATGTCGGGACTGCTGGTCCCCAGGATCGGACAGACTGAAGAGACCGGCTTCGATGCCAGCCTGCCGGTCTACTGGAATATCGCGCCCAACCGCGACATGACCATCATCCCGCGCTACATGAGCGACCGCGGCGCCATGCTCGGCGCCGAGTTCCGTTACCTGAATCCCCACAACCTGGGCAAGATCAGCGGCGAGTACCTGCCGTCGGACAACAAGAGCAATAACGAAGACCGCAGCCTGGTGGCGATAAACCACCACGGCAATCCCTGGCCACGCCTGCAGACCCGTATCATCGCCAGCAATGTCTCGGATGAAAACTATTTCGAGGACCTGGGAACAAACCTGGTGCAGACCAGCCAGACCAACCTGGAGCGCACCGCGGCGATGGATTATCACGGCGAAGGCTGGCAGCTCGGCATGCAGGTGCAGGATTTCCAGACAATCGACCCCACCCTGACCTCGGCCGAACGACCCTACAAGCAGTTGCCGCAGATCGTCTTCAGCGCCGCACCTGATACACGCCTGCTGGGACTGAAAATCGAAACCGGCGCCGAGCTGAATCACTTCAAGCACAGCGACAGCAACGTCGTGCAAGGCAGCCGCATTGACCTGCAGCCGCGCTTCAGCCTGCCCGTGCACCGCGCCGCCTGGTACATCGACCCCGCGGTCGGCGTGCGCCATACGGTCTACGACCTCAACAACACGGCAGCGGGTGCGGATGACAGCCTCTCGCGCACCACCCCGATCGCCAGCCTGGACGCCGGCAGCTTCTTCGAACGCACCGGCAGCTGGGGTGACAGCAGCTACGTGCAGACGCTCGAGCCGCGCCTGTTTTACCTGTACGTGCCGTACAAGAACCAGGACGAGTTGCCGGTATTCGACACCGGCGACTATGACTTCAATTACTGGACCCTGTTCCGGGAGAACCGCTTCAGCGGTCCGGACCGCATGGGCGACGCCAACCAGCTGGCACTGGCGCTCACCTCGCGCATCCTCGACCCCGCGAGCGGCCGACAGCTCATCAGCGCCAGCCTGGGTTCGCTGCTCTATTTCAGCGACCGCGAAGTCACCCTGCCCGACCAGCCGGTTGAGACCGACAACAGTTCGGACCTGATCGGCGAGGTAACGCTGGCACTGGCGCAACACTGGAATGCCGATGCGGTGTACCACTGGGACCCACACGAATCCAGGACCAGCCGCAACGACTACCGACTGCAGTACCGGCGCGGGCCGCGGCAGCTGGTCAACCTGTCCTACCGGCAACAGGTCGACACCCTCGAGCAGGTCGACATGTCTTTCCTGTGGCCGCTGTCACCGGCATGGCACATGGTGGGACGCTGGTATTATTCCCTGCAGGCAAGCGAAACCATCGAGGCGCTGGGTGGCATCGGTTACGAGAGCTGCTGCTGGGGTCTGCAACTGCTGGCCCGCAGCTACATCCACAATACCGAGGACGAGCGCAACACCTCGGTCTTCCTGCAGCTGGAACTGAAGGGTCTCGGCAAGCTGGGCACCAAGGTCGATGATGCACTGGAACGTGGTATTCTTGGCTACGAGGCTGATTACTGATTGAACACCGCAGGTTTTACGCTATGAAGCTCTACATCCCGCTGCTGCTCCTGCTGCTGGCATTCGCATTCCCGACGCTTGCCCAGGACGGGGACGACATTACCAGTGCACCGCCAGCGGCGGCACCGGAGGCCGTGGCCGATACCGGCAGCACTCCGCAGGAGAGCCGCCACGGACAGCAGGAAACGCCAGCCGCTGAACCGCATCGTCGCCATAGTCAACGACGACATCATTATGTCCAGCCAGCTGGAAGCCGCGATTAGCGATATCGTTGCGCAGCTGCAGGAAAAAGGCACGCCGATTCCGGAGCAGGCGGTCCTGGTCAAGCAAGTGCTGGAACGCCTGGTCATGGAAACCCTGCAGCTCGACCTCGCCGAAACCAACGGCATCAGCATCGATGATGGCACACTCAACGAGGAAGCCCAGCGGCTGGCCGCACAAAGCAATCTGTCGCTGACAGAGTTCCGCGAGGTACTGGAAAGCCAGGGCTACAGCTACGCGGAATTCCGGGAAAAACTGCGCAACGAGCTGCTCATTCAGCAGGTGCGCAGGCAGATGGTCGGCAGCCGCATTACCGTCAACGAACAGGAAGTCGACAACATGCTGGCCACGCTGAAATCCAGCGGCCAGGGGGATGTTGAATACCACCTTGCCCACATTCTTGTTGCCATTCCGGAGTCCGCCGGGCCCGACGAAAAGCTCAAGGCGGAACAGCGCGCGGAAAACATCCTCGCACGCCTGCGCAGCGGCGCCAGTTTCACTGACACCGCGATTGCCGAATCCGACGCCCAGAGTGCGCTGGAGGGTGGTGATATCGGCTGGCGCAGCCTCGGGCAGATGCCGAGCCTGTTCCTCGAACCGGTGAAGGCAATGCAGGTGGGTGACGTTTCGGACCTGATACACAGTCCCGGCGGCTACCACATCATTACCTTGCTGGAAAAGCGCGGTGACGAACGCCACATCGTCGCGCAGACAAAGGCCCGCCATATCCTGCTGAAAACGGACGAGGTCAACTCGGACGAAGAGGTGCGTGTGCGCATCGAGCAGCTCCTCATCCGCCTGCAGAACGGCGAGGACTTCGAATCCCTGGCGCGCGCCCATTCCCAGGACCCGCTATCGGCGGCACGCGGCGGCGACCTGGACTGGCTCAGCCAGGGCGACACGGTCCCCGAGTTCGAGGACCAGATGAACCGGCTTCAGCCGGGCGAACTCAGCAGGCCCTTCAAGTCCCAGTTCGGCTGGCACCTGCTGCAGGTCATGGAGCGTCGCGACTACGACAGTACCGAGGAATACGAGCGCAGCAAGGTCAGGCAGCTGATTCGCAGCCGCAAGTACGACGAGGAGCTGTTCCTGTGGCTGCGCCGCCTGCGCGACGAATCCTACGTGGATTACCGGCTCGAAGACGCCTGAGCACGGGACCGATCACGCCCCGGCATAAGCCACCGCAGGCTGCCGCACCCGACCAGCATAGCCAGACACTCAGCAACACCAGGCGAATCGACGTGCCCGACTCTCCCCTTCGCATTGCCCTGACACCAGGCGAACCTGCCGGCATCGGACCCGAACTCTGCGTCGCGCTGGCGCAGCAGCCGCAGGCCGTGGAGCTGGTCGCCGTTGCCGACCCGGTACTGCTGCAGGAACGGGCGGCGCTGGCCGGACTGCCGCTGGTGCTGCGCCCGCTGGATCCCGGCAAGGCACCACGAGCGACCGCCGCGGGAGAACTGTGCATCCTGCCGGTGCCGCTGCAGGCGACAGCCCGCTGCGGACAGCTCGACAGCCGCAACGCGGCCTACGTGCTGGAAACCCTGGACCAGGCGATCCGGGGCTGCATGACAAACACCTTTCACGCGCTGGTTACAGGCCCCGTGCACAAGGGGATCATCAACGATGCCGGCATCCCGTTCACCGGGCACACCGAATACCTGGCGCAGGCCACGCAGACGGCGCACGTCGTCATGCTGCTGGCCGCCGGCGACCTGCGCGTCGCACTGGCGACTACCCACGTGCCGCTGGCAGAGGTCAGCAGCCTGATTACACCGCAGCGCCTGCAGCGGGTCATCCGCATCCTGGATGGCGACCTGCAGAAACGCTTCGGCATCGCGCAGCCGCGCATCAAGGTCTGCGGCCTGAATCCGCACGCCGGCGAAGGCGGCCACCTCGGACGCGAGGAGATCGACAGCATCATCCCGGCCCTGCAGGCACTGCGTGCTGAAGGCATCACGCTGGACGGACCGATCCCGGCCGACACGGTCTTCACGCCGGCCAGCATCCGTCAGTCTGATGCCATCCTGGCCATGTACCATGACCAGGGCCTGCCGGTACTGAAACATGTCGGCTTTGGCCGCGCCGTGAATATCACCCTGGGCCTGCCGGTTATTCGTACATCGGTCGACCATGGTACAGCGCTCGACCTGGCCGGCAGCGGCCGCGCCGACTGCGGCAGCCTGCACGCCGCCCTGGAAACCGCCATCAGCATGGCCGGCAGGTGTGGCTAGGCCGTGAGGACTGTTATAACCCTGCACCAGCATTTTGTGCAGCAGGAGCGCCTTGCAGGCGCGAATCGCGGCTCAAAGCCGTTTATGCCCTTCAGGGTGCTCCTACAGTAAGATTTTGTGCAATGATCGGGCACACTCACCAGACAGCCTTGACCCGGCGTCCGGTTTTCATAGCCGGCTACACCTGCACCCCAACCGGAAGACAGCATGCCAGAAAATAAAGACGAACTTTTCCGTCAGGAACGAGGACTCATTCCTGATTTCGACTTTTCGGAAAAGACGGCTGAAGTGTTCGACGACATGCTGGACCGTTCGGTGCCTTTCTATAGCGAAATACAGCGCATGATGGGCGAGATCACTGCGGATTTCGTCACTCCCGGCTCCTGCGTGTACGATTTGGGATGCTCAACCTGTGCATCCTTCATGCAGCTGGAACACATGGTGCCGGAAGATGTCACCTTTGTTGGCCTGGATAATTGACAGGCCATGCTCGACAAGGGGCGGCGCAAGCTTCAGGAGATGGATTTCTCCCGGAAGTACGAGCTCCGTTTTCAGGATCTGAACGAACCTTTCTCGGTACAGAACGCCTCAGTGGTGCTGATGAACCTTACCTTGCAGTTCATCCGCCCCCTGGTTCGCGCCCGGACCGTACGTCAAATTGCAGATGGCATGAACAGCGACGGTATCCTCCTGCTGGTTGAAAAAGTAACTTCGCCCAATTCGACAATCAACCGGCTGTTCATCAAATATTACTACCAGTTCAAGATGGCTAACGGGTATTCAGAGATGGAGATTGCCCAGAAACGTGAAGCCCTGGAGAACATCCTCGTACCGTATCGTTACATGGAAAACCGCCAGCTACTTCTCGACAACGGGTTTCGCGAGGTTGAATCCTTTTTCCGGTGGTATAACTTTTGCGGGATCATCGCCATAAAATGACCAATCAGGCAGCAACATCTCCCGGTATCCTGAGCCGGTTCGGATACTTCTTTTTTCGTTTTAGAAATGGATTGTTTCCGGTCATATTCCTGATCATGGCCCTGTTTATTCGTCCGGCCCTGTTCCTGGGGCAGGAAACACTCGACCTTGTCGTGACCGGCATCGGGATCGTGTGCGCCCTGGCCGGCGGACTGGTGCGGATTCTCACTATCGGCCTGGTTTACATCAGGCGCGGGGGAAGAAATCGCAGGGTGTCTGCCGACGACCTGGTAACCGACGGGATCTATGCCCACGTCCGGAATCCGATGTATCTGGGGAACCTGCTCATTGCAGCGGGAATTGCTCTTATGTACGGCTCCCCCTGGGTTTACGCCGGCCTGTTTCCGCTGTTCCTGCTGATTTATATCAGCATCATCGCAGAGGAGGAGCGCTTCCTCGCCACAAAATTCGGAGATGAATTCACTGCCTACTGCCGTTCGGTTCCACGTTTCTGGCCTGTATTTCACCGGGTCTACGAGACGGTCGGCAACTACCGGTTCAACTGGAAACGGGTGATCAAGAAAGAGTACGGAACAACCTGTCTTATTCTGGCTGCCATTTACGTTCTCGGCCTGTATAAATACTGGTACCTTCACGGCATGCACCAGGACCAGCCCGTGCAACCGATCCTGGTACTGCCGCTGCTGGCCCTGCTTGCAGCTTATCTGGGCGCGCTGTTCTTTAAAAAGACCCGGCGAATTTAGGGCGCGACCACATCACGGGCTGGCAGGTATGACTCAAACCGCTGCAGCCATTTCACACTGCCGCCTGTAGCCCGGATGGAGCAGCGCGGAATCCGGGGATGATGCCGGACACATGCAAAACCCTGAACGAACCAGCCGGGAGGACATCATTAAATGGATATAATTACCGGTCACGCCCTGTCAGTCTTCATGGGCTTTTTCGCCATCATGAACCCCATCGCGAATACGCCTGTATTTCTCGGCCTCACCGCGGATGATACGGCGGCCGTCAGACAGCGGGTTGCGGCGAAGTCACTGTTGACTGCGTTCGTGCTTATCGTGGTGTTCTGCCTGCTGGGCAAGATGATCTTCAGCCTGTTTGGAATCACACTGCCGGCGTTCCGCATCACCGGCGGCGTACTGGTGGCCCTGATTGGCTACCAGATGCTCCACGGCGAACAGTCCAGTGTTCACCAGCCAACCCCGGCGGATCAGAAAAACAGCATGGATGCAGCCTTGAGCATCGCCGTGACTCCACTGGCAATACCGATTCTTGCCGGTCCCGGCACAATTGCGACGGCAATGAACTTCGCCTCCACCGGTGGTGTCGCGGAAATGGTGACCACGATCGCCGCCTATGCGGTTCTCTGCCTGATTACATACGGCTTTTTCGTTTTCGGCCAGCGCCTCGTGGGCTTTCTGGGCCCAAGTGGTCTGAATGTGATCACACGTCTCATGGGCCTGATTCTGGCGGTGATCGGGGTACAGATGCTGATTGACGGCATCAGCGGTGCCATAACAATGGCGAAATAGGCATCGCACCATGAATAATCCCGGGAAAATGTATCCGGCCCATTTTTACCAGGCGGGTAATATTCTCCTATGTGCCTGCATAGAATCGGGGGGGCTGGCCAACCCGCTTCGGACCGGCCCGGTTGAACCATAATCTGACCCGGAGCCCGTCTGCCAGGATATCCTGTTCAAACAACCAGCCCAGTTGCTCACAGGCAAGATTGACAATATAAAGACCCAGGCCGGACCCCGGCTCGACCGCTCCCCCGGGGTGATCCAGCGTATCTTCCGGCCGGGGTGCGTCACCCTGGTCTGCAATTTCAACATGATCCGCAAAAACCCTTACAAATACCTGTCCGCGGGTGTGGCTCAGGGCATTGGTGATCAGGTTGTGCAGCACCATCTTCACCAGAATCCTGTCGTCATGGAGCTGTGCTGCGCCTGCATTGCTTTTCAGTACCAGGCGCCGCAAATCAAAGCGGCTGCCCAGTTCGTAGTCGTCGCGTATGGCTTGCAGCAATTCCACAACCTGGAAGATCTCTGCGCTGCTCCCCTGCTTTATTCTTCTGACCAGACTTAACAAGGCATGGATATTGTCGGACATATCCCGGGACGCCTGCTTGATCCGCAGCAACGTCCTGGCATCATCAGCATCCAGCCTGCCGCGTTTCTCCATAACCGACACACCGCCCAGCACCACTGACACGGGTGTCCTGAGCTCGTGGCTGGCCATCGATATCAATGCCCGCTCACGGGTGAAAGACTCTTCCAGCTGGTCCAGACCGGTATTTACTGCTGCAGCGATCTCGCCGAGTTCAATGTCGGTAAACTGCTCATCGAGCCGCCCGGTCATGTCTCCATTACGCAGATCGTTTATGGCTGATGCCAGTCTAACGACGGGCTGCGACAGGATTCGACTGGCAACCATGGCAATGACGAGAGACACCAACAGCAAGCCGAAAGCAAGCAGCTGGATATACATAACAAGCTGCTTCTCACGCGTTTCAAATAATCGCAGACTCTTGGCCAGGTAGAAATCGCCCTCAGGAAAGGCATGGGTAAGCACCATGTACTCGACACCCAGCAGGTCCACCGAGCCTTCATAGGGAACGGGTACACCCTGGAAGACAATGGGCAGTTCGGATTCACCAGCATACTTCCGCGGGCGGAATACGCTGACCATCTGGGCAGTTTGAATCTTCTGGTAGCGATCCTTTTCCCCGTATTCCTCGAAGTGTTCCAGTTCGATGGCGCGGTCGGTTTCGATCAGGGTGTTCTCAAGATCCTCCAGCGCCCACCACGCAAACAGCAGGATAACCAGCAGGCTCGACAGCATGCCCGACAGCACGGTGCGAAATGCCCGGCGCGATATGGAACCCGGCCGCTTCATTCCTGGCCCGGGTCCAGCTGATAACCGCGGCCATAGAGTGACCGGATCAGGGAACGACCAAATGCCTGTTTCAGGAGTTTTCTCAACACGTAGATATGCGTTCTGATGGTGTGTTCCGAGCCGTCCGCGCCCGCACCCCAGAGCATCTCGCCAAGCCGTTCGTAGCTGACATAATTCGGATAGGCCCGGATCAAGGCCTCGAACAGGGTAGCGCTGTACCCTGACAGCACCAGCTTTTCCCCATGGCCGGCCGTGACCGTCAGGGTACCCGGATCATATTCGATGTCGCCCGCACTGAGACGGTCGCCACCCGTCAGCTTGCGCCGCCCAAGCGCCTGAATACGCAGTTCCAGTTCGCGCATGTCAAATGGCTTCGCCAGGTAATCGTCCGCACCGGAACCGAAACCCTCAATCTTGTCGTCGATCGAATCCAGCGCCGTCAGCATGAGTACCGGTACCGCTGACCCAAGATCCTTTCTGAGTCGCGAGCAAATCTCGATACCACTGACACCCGGCAGCATGATATCCAGAACCACAACATCGTACTGGTTCGTTGCCAGCAGGTGCAGAGCCGTCAGACCATCGGCTGCAAAATCAGCCTGGTAACCATCGTCGGCAAAGTACTCAGACAGGTTCTCCGCCAGTGCCTGGTGGTCTTCCACGAAGAGGATTTTCAGCTTACCGTCCGACATGGCATAACGTGGCAAACCGGGTGCAGGTGACGTTGCTCACAAGCCTCCCGGGAGGCTCAGATGGTCGGGCGAGACAGCTTGCCCCTGAAAAACCACAGATAACCGATGAGAGAAACATACCAGCAAATCGTCACTGTCCAGATGTCGTGAGAAAGAAAATGCGCACCACGAAGTTGCTGTCCCACGCCGAACACCAGCCCCAGGCACATCCCCACGACCAGGCCAAAGAAGCGCCAGCGGGGAAAATACACCCGTGCGAAAAAGTACAGCGCCACCCATGCATAACCCCCGCTGGCGTGCCCCGCCGGGAAGCAACCGCCAGTAAAATCGAACCCGGACCAGATATCGCGGAACAGCTCGCTGCCACCATAGCGCGTGATGCTCCAGGGACAGGGCACCCCGGAAATCGCCTTGACGATGTTTATCAGCGCCAGCGACAACAGTATAACTGTAAACAGATAAACCAGCCCATCCCGGTAGGGCTGCAGATACGCGCTCATGAATGAGCCCGCCAGCGCCACGATCAAAGCCAGCAACAGGCTGATCACCAGAATCCGGCCGCCGTCATGAATAACCGCGGCAAGCAACCAGTCGCGCCGCATCCATGCCCCGCCTTCCCAGAGAAAGATGGCATCGGCCAGCTGCAAGTCCATGTGCAACCGATACCAGGAAAGAATCACTGCCACAAACAACAATCCCGGTATCAGCAAGTGCCGGGAATGCGGGTAACGATCTACAAACCCCGGCGATTTTTCAGGCGCCATGGGCGCCACGACTACACTGCACCGGCATGACCGGTCGCCCGGGTACAGCTCCGAAACATGTCCTGGCCTGCCGCGTAGATTTCAGTGTGGATATCAAGCAGGCCCAGCAGCGAATGAAACAGGTTATCGTGACTGAACTCATCCCCCGCACTGGCCGCCAGGCAGGCCCCGTCAATACCAAAGCGACTGGCAAATCCGTCCGACATCCAGAACAGCAACGGCACGTGGGTCTGCTCCTCGGGCGCGATCATATACGGCATGCCGTGCAGATAGATCCCACCCTCTCCAATCGACTCTCCATGGTCAGACACGTAGATCAGCGACGCGTCGTAGTCGGCTGCGTGCTGTTTGAGAAAGTCGATCAGGCGCGAGAGAACATAATCGGTGTAGAGAATTGAATTGTCGTAGGCATTGAGAATCTCGCTGCGGCTGCACTCCTGCAACTGGTTGGTATGACAGACGGGTGTGAACTTGCGGAACTCCGCGGGGACCCGCTGGAAATATGCCGGCCCGTGACTACCCTTCTGATGCAGGACAATCACGCCACCCTTCTCAAAGGTATTGATCTTTTCCTCGAGGCCATTCAACAGCACCATGTCGAAACACTCGCGATCATGGCAGTCGGCACTCCCGGTCAAATGACTGAGGTCTTCCTGCTCCACCCGGTCACAAACCCCCTTGCAGCCGGAATTATTATCACGCCACAACACATCCAGTCCGGCATGCCTGACCACGTCCAGCACATTCTCCTGGTAACCGGCATCCGACGGATCGAACTGGCGGCGCCCTTCCAGGGCGAACATGCAGGGGACCGAGACCGCGGTGGCCGTGCCGCAGGAATGAACATTGCTGAAAAATATCGCATCCTGTTCGCCCAGCCGGGGATTGGTCTGACGCTCGTATCCATTCAGCGAGAAATTTTGCGCGCGCGCAGTTTCGCCCACCACCAGCAGTGTCACCGCTTTCCTGCGGCCTTCTCCCCAGCTGGCACCCAGCCGGGCGTCACTGCCGATGACCTTGACATCCCTGGAGGTATTCAAAAACCGGTGATCCAGGTAGGACCAGGTTGCGACCATCGGCCCCACCGGCATGATCAAAAAACGAACATGCCGGTTATTGCGGAATACCGAAGCGTAGTCCTGGTAGAAAACCAGTGCTATCAGCACGATGACGAGCAGCGACGCCAGCAGAACCACAAACTTGTTGCTGATTTCCCGCAGCAGGGAGCCATAGCGGACCCTGGTCCTGGCCAGCAGCAGCGATGGGAGGCCTCCCAGCAGGGCCACATAGAAAAACAGCTTCCAGCCAACCAGCTCCGCCACCTCGGCGGAGTCGGTTTCAAATGCATTGCGGACCATGTCGCGATCCACAATGATTCCGTAGCTGTTCTCGAAATAGGAAAGGGCCGCGCCGATCAATAACAGGCTGATCAGCCAGAACTTGAACACATATCGGAATCCGGCCAGCCCCAGAAACAGGTTGATGACGGCCAGCAGAAACACGGCAGCGGAACCCGCGAAGAGGTAATCATGCAGGCTTTGCAGCCCGTGTGCCGCAACGATGGTAGACAGAAAAGGCTGATTGAACATCAGCACGCAGAACACCGAAACAATAAAACCGATGGTGAGGGTCGATAAACCCCGGGGGGCTTCTACCGGAACCGCCGCTGCGCGGAATCTGCTCGCCATGAAATGAGGCCACCTGTATGTTATCGACCCCGCATCCCGGGGATCTGGTGGCGCCACCCTAGCAAGGTAAGAATCAAGCCAAACTCAGGCAAATATCAAGCGAAAGTCAAGACAGGCAGGCCCGCAAAATGGCAGGGTAAAGGCGGCCGCCTTCAACGTTACGGACGAATAGATCGAATTTCGGCAACAAGACCCGTATTTCAGGGCAAACCCAACCAGACCAGTTACGCAGAAAGCGGTATCAGGGCGCTTTCCCGGCGCCATTGCAGTCCGGTTATTTCCATAAACACCGCTTTCCCACTAGAATCAGAAAGCACTATCAGGGCGCTTTCCCGGCGCCATTGCAGTCCGGTAATTTCCATAAACACCGCTTTCCCACTAGAATATACGGCCTCTGCATGGCAGAGGGCCTGCAAATCTGCCGTGCAGGCAGCCGCAAGAATTCCATGCACGCAATAGAGCGAGTGTTATGAATACCAAAGCCGTAGCAATGAAAAACGGGCTGCCAAAAGGCGTGATGTTCAATGCCTACCCCGACAGCATTGGCCGGAACCTTGCTGACATCGTACACATGCTCAAGATGCCGGAGTTCAAGGATGTTTTCTCCCTGTTCTACATCCTGCCGACGGTTTTCAACAGCGACCTGGATCGCGGTTTTTCCATCATCGATTACGACCTCAATGACGAGCTGGTTTCCCGGGAGGACCTGGAAACGCTGCATGAGCTGAATGTCATGTTCAAGTTCGATCTCGTCCTGAACCACCTCTCCGTAGGCTCTCCCCAGTTCCAGGACCTGCTGAAGAACGGGGACAAGTCAAAATACAGGAACTTCTTTATCGACTGGAATGAGTTCTGGGGTCCGCACGGCGAGATGAGCCCAGATGGTCACCTGGTACCGCATGAAGAACACCTCGAAAAGCTTTTCATGAGAAAGCCAGGTCTGCCGATTCTGAAAGTGCGCTTTCCTGACGGGACTGACCGGCCCTACTGGAATACGTTTTACCAGGAAGTTGCCTATCACGAGGTCGCGGCCCACGACCTGCTGCAGTCACTGGGGATAGAGGAACTCACCCATGAGGACGCGGAGAATATCGCAACCATCGTGAATGATGTATTGAATGCGAAACGCGATTTAAGTGAACTCGACCTGGGTGAATACTCCCGCCACACGGAAGAAATCATTTCCATCGTCGAGCAGAACCGTAAATACCTGGGACAGATGGACCTGAACGCGCAATCCGAGGAGGTCTGGAATTTCTACGACGAGACCCTGAAGAAACTGCGCGCACACGGCGGCAGACTGGTCCGGCTCGATGCCTTCGCCTACCTGCACAAGGAGCCGGGCGAGGTCAATTTCTTCAACAAGCCCGGGACCTGGGAATACCTGGAAAAGCTGCAACAGATAGCGGACAAGTACGACCTGATCCTGCTGCCTGAAATACATTCCGAATATGGCACCGGTCTCCATGAAGAAGTGGCGTCCAGGGGCTTCCCCATCTATGACTTTTTCTTTCCGGGCCTGGTGATTGACGCGATGGATCGCGGCTCGAACAAGCATCTTTTAAGCTGGATTCGCGAGATTCTGGAAAAGAATATCCAGACCATCAACATGCTTGGCTGTCATGACGGCATTCCTGTACTCGACCTGAGAGGCAAGCAAACAGATGGCGTAACAAGGCAGGGATTATTGAGCGATGACGAAATCGATGACGATCATCGATGAAATCATGGGCCGGGGCGGGAGAGTCAAGAACCTGTATGGTCCGGACGGCAAGAAGATTTCGTACTACCAGATAAACGCGACGTTCTTCAGCGCACTCGGCGAAGACGAGCGCAAGCTGCGCCTTGCCAGGGCGATTCAAATGTTCATGCCGGGTGTCCCGCAAGTCTGGTACCTGGACCTGTTTGCCGGCAAGAACGATTACGCTGCGGCGGACGCGGGCGGCGCCGGCGGACACAAGGAAATCAACCGCACCACCCTGGCAATCAGTGATGTTGAGCTGGGACTCTCGCGAATCGTTGTTCGAGACCAGCTGGAACTGATGCGACTGCGCAACAAGTCACCCGCTTTTGCCGGCGAGCTCGAAATCCATGACTCGGAAGAACACCGCCTGCACCTGACCTGGAAGCATCACGGCTGTATCGCAACCCTGAATGCCGACCTGCGAGACTATGGCTTCAGTGTTACCCACAAGGGCGAGGCCTGCGAGGAATATGTCACGTCGTATCGCTAATAATGTACTGATTAATTCGTCATACCGAGTCTCCGCTGCGTTATTCCCGGAATGACGAAAGATGATTCAAGAACACCTGAATAAGTCGTCACCCCGGCGAAGGCCGGGGTCCAGCTTGTAGACTTCACTGGATTCCGGCATGCGCCGGAATGACGAATCGGGACTTGTTGAGTGTCTCCTTAATCAATCCATCCCAAATTATACACGCGAAAGTGAAAGTAATTTCTCATAGAGGACAAGCATGAAAATACTGGCGACTGATATGGACAGGACACTGCTCCCGAATGGCAGCTGGAAGGCCGACAGCGAAGCCATCGACCTGTTTAACGAACTGACGGCAAACCAGGATGTTCTCGTTGTGTACGTGACGGGACGCAACCTGGCACTCACTGAAAATGCGATAAGGGAATACGGGGTCAGGTACCCTGATGTCCTGTGCGGCGATGTCGGCACCTCGATACGGAAATACGTGAACGGCGAGTGGCAATTCGACGAGGGCTGGATCTCTCATGTCAGGCATGCGAGCCCGGCATGGGATGCCGCCGCGATTCGGGATGCAGTCAGCGGGGTTGCTGGCATGCGCGAGCAGGAAAGCGAGCATCTGAACCAGTTCAAGCAAAGTTATTATGTCGAGCATGATAAAAAAGACGCCGTGTTGAAACAGGTAGATGAACTGGTAAAGGGAAAGTTTGACGAGGTCATCATTTACAGTTTTGATTCACAGGACGGCAAGGGACTGCTCGACTTCCTGCCGGCAAGCGCAACCAAGCAGACCGCCCTGGAGTACGTGGCCGAGGAGTTCGGCGCGGCCAAAGAGGACGTGGTATTTTGCGGCGACAGCGGCAACGACATCTTCCCGCTGACGGCAGGGTTCTGCGGCGTGCTGGTGAGGAATGCCGATGAGCAGCTGGTCGAAAACGTCACCAGGGCCATGAGTGAAAACCCTGACCTGATGATATATTTTGCAAAAGGCGGCTTCATGGGCCTGGAAGGCTATTACACGAGCGGCGTGATTGAAGGGGCCTACCATTACGGTGTGTTTGTTGAGGCCCCGGGTTGACGCAGGCCCGGGCCAATAACGCGCCGCCAGCCTCCGGACCAGACCAGGAGATGCGGGGCACTCCTTGTCTCGCTGGCACAGGGTAATGCAAATGACGGGGGCAGAACCGCTTCCGGAGTTCGTCCGGTAATATGCCATGTGCCAGTTGCAGCAACAGGGAAGTAAAAGGCACCATTAGTTATGCGTAACAAGACCGAAAAAAACCAGCAAAATATTTACCGGGCAGTGATTATCGTCTGGTTGATCCTGCTTGCCGTCATGATGTCGTGGATTGTTGTGCTGGATCTGCAACGGGCCAAAACACTTTTTCTTGAAAATGCCAACCTGCACTACCAGCAATCCAGCGACAGGATTCATGTCACTGAGTCAGTTCTGGAAGGATTCAGTGCCATGGTTAGTGTGACCAACGACCTTGGCAGGGAGCGTATTCGAAGTTACGCAAAAAGAATGCTTGAGCAATACCCCCATATCTTCATGTTCGAGATTGTAGAGAAGGTTCCACATGAGCTGATCGAAACATTTACCGAACATTACCGAAAAAACTTCTACCCGGACTTTGAAGTAAAAGGGTTCAGCTACGAGGCGGACCGGGAATGGCAGCCAGTCAAGGCAGTGCCTTATCACATGCCTGTTGTCTTCATGGAACCCTTCCCCGAAGAGTCCCGGAAAGTCATGGGGCTCGATCTCAGTTCAAATGTATTCTTCACGCGCGCACTGGAAGAATCCGAGATACTGAACAGCCCGACATCCAGCGATCCGTTCAGGTTGGTTGAAGGTGACCTGGCATATATCATCCACCGGCCTGTCCCGTCGACTGACAAATTGTCACAGTCCTATTCAAGTCAATACGGGGCAGATGGCGAGTTCGCAGTACTGGTTGTCCGGGCAGACACCTTGCTTGACAGGGAACACCACCCATTGCCAGGCATGCGTGAATTGCTGTACAGGGCAGAATACGACGAAACAGACCCGCGCGGACACCTGCATTTACATGAAGCACCAGCAACAAGCTGGCTGGAATCAATCATATTTCCACGCTTGCGCCTGGGCATGATGCTCGATTCCACAAGTCAGCCTTTTGCGCTACTTGTTGAGCATCAACTGGGCTGGGGAATCATAAGCTGGGGGAAACTGGGTATAACGCTGTTGCTCGCCTTATTTACCTTCGGGGTGATGCTGGTCTATGCCAGACTCTATCTTCGCCATGAAATGGCGCGTGCAGAACGCTACCTGCAAATATCCAAGGCCATGATCATCGGCCTTGATCGCGAGGGCAATGTCAACCTCATCAACCAGCGCGGATGTGAGATCCTGGGATATTCCGAGAAGGAAATACTGGGCCGGAACTGGTTTGAAACCGTGTTGCCGGAACAAAGCCGTGACACGGTATTCAGCGCTTTCCAGAAGATTATCACCGGCGAAATCGAACCATTGAAAAAGTATGAAAATGAAATCCTCACAAAGGACGGCGAGGTCCGCTACATTGACTGGAATAATTCGGTTGAGACGGACACGAAAGGTGTAATTATCGGCACTCTGTCTTCCGGCCAGGATATCACCGAGCGCAAACGTGCCGAAGAGGATTCGCAGCGTTATCATCAGGACATGGCACACGTCATGCGGCTCAGCACCATGGGAGAAATGGCGACCGGCATGGCGCATGAATTGAACCAGCCACTGACCGCATTAGTCAGTTATTGCGGCACTGCCGCCTCACTCGTGAACTCGTTGCCATCGCCGCCTCCACTACTGGGGAAAGTCATTGAACGGGCCACGGAGCAGGCCCATCGTGCAAGCAACATCATCCGGCAGCTGCGTGAATTTGTCAGGAAGGAAAATAACAGTAAAGAAGCCTTTGACATGGACCAGGCCATACAGGGCGTCATAATGTTTCTTAAATGGGAAGCGCAGCAAGCCGGTGTACAGATCGAACACCTGCCGGGTTGCCAGTCACGCAATGTAATGGCCAACAAGATTCAGATAGAGCAGGTATTAATCAACCTGGTACGGAACAGCCTGGAAGCCATAGAGCACGAGCATATAAGCGGAGGCCGGATAGTCATACAAACCGGCTTACTGCCGAATGCCATGATTAAAGTGACCGTGACTGATAACGGGCCCGGAATTGATGCAGACATGGCTGACAGAATTTTTGACCAGTTCCAGACAAGCAAGGAATCAGGTATGGGGATCGGGCTGTCCCTCAGTCGCTCGATTATTGAACTCCACGGCGGTAAATTGTGGGCGGATAAAACTCATCAGAACGGGGCTTTGTTCAGCTTCGAACTCCCGGTTAGTGAATAATTGCATTGACCACTATAGCTACCTTCAAGAGATGGCATCGGTCTCTTCCTGAGTCCAACTGCCAGGAATCCACCCCAGGGTAGTGTGCGTGGCAACCATTGCTCGCTCCACTGCGCCAACCCGGTTCCTTGCGGAAGCATGATGGCACTTCGCACTGCAATCTCATGAGGTACCGGCGCAAGCGCAGGTATCCACGTTTTCACTACCTCATCTGCCGTGTCCCAGCGAGCGCCAAGATAACTGCCCTGCCCCTGTTTTCTCCAGTGGAGCAGACTGTTACGGTTCAGCAGCCCAAGCGCCAGGGTATGTCGTGTCACACGCCACATCTCCCGCAAGGCCTGTAAAGGATCTTCGATGAAGCACAGGCTGGTAACGGCGATCGTATAGTCGAAGGCATTGTCGGGAAATGGCAGTTCCAGTGCATTCCCTTGCAGGTAGTGGATATCACACCCCTGCTGCCGTGCAAAATCAAGGGCTTCGGGATCAGGATCAATTCCGGTTATCTGCAGACCAGGGCGGGCAAAGCGACGGCTGAAATGACCAGTCCCGCACCCGACATCCAGCAGCGAGCTGCCTCTGCGTGTTTTTAACAGGCTCTGCAACAAAATGAATTCACGATCACCGATCCAGCGCCCTCGCGGGGTATGGTACCAGGCCTCATAGGCGGCTGGATCGGAGATGCTTTTCATTTCCGGCTACTCATTCATGAACTCACGGCACCAGGCGATTGATCCATTTGACCAGCCGCCGGGTACCCGGACTGAACAGTTTCCGGCCACAACCAGTCCACCGGCGCCGCCGCGAATAATCACCAGATCACGTTTCTGCATATATGTAGTCATCCTGATTCAACCGGTGTCCAGAGAAAGTGTCTGCCGAAACACTTCATAGGCAATCGGTGTCTTGTTCTCGTAGCCGATTCGTTTGCGCCGCTTTTCATCCAGCAAGTGGTAACGCACGATCGCCTCAACGGCTACCGGTTTCTGCCTGCGGTTTGCAGGAACCGACAACTCGTAGCTGCGGGGCTGCCAGCGCGGCAATCGCGTATCCCATAAATCGATAATGAAGGGCCGCCAGATGACGGTACGCTTGAGGCTGTGGCTTTGCTCCTGCAACACCCTGCCCTCAGCATCCAGCAGGCGCAGGTCCACGGTCAGGTGCCGGTCGGGTGTGCCGGTTGGCAGGTAGTGCGCTGCACCGACATTGGTTAGCGTCAGTACAAAGGTTCGCGTAGCGGTTGATGTCTCCGGAAACTTCCTCGAACCGGACCTGCAGCCCGGATTTCACCATGTCAGGATCATGTCCGCCCCGCCACAGGTGCCTTCGCACCGGGCGTACCGGGCCGCCCTCGACCAGCGGTCGTTGTACCAGCGGCATGTGGCACTGTACGCAACCCAATGCAGCCGTATCCGCAACGGTGATCTCGCCGGTCTTGCCCTGTGGGTGGCTAATGTGCTCCAACAAGTTTGTGCCGGCAGTCGCCGGAGGCTCCGTATGCTTGTCCTGATATGCGGTCAGGGTTTCAATATCCGCGGGACTCAAGCGGCTGTCAGGGTTGCCCCGGATCTCGGCTACCGTGCCACAAGGCGGGAAGCGGAAGAAGGTATCCCAGCGGTCACCATCCACCACGTGACAGCGTACGCATACTTCATTGGGGTCATCCAGCTGCCGCACAGGATGCGGGGCGTCCTGAATTCCGAGTACGCCCACAATCCTGCCATCGCGCACATGGCAGGCAGCGCAGGTCACGCCCTCGTGCTGCAGGTCACGATCAAAGTCCGGATTGGGTGCCATGATCGGGTCCCACTTCTCCTTGTCGCGAAAGCCAAGGATGACATGGGGCTGCTGCCGGTCCAGCGGGGTATGGCAGTTGCGACAGATCTGCTGGGAATTGTCGAACTTCCAGTCGGTCTGGAAATAGGGCTCGGTCCACGCCTGGCTATGAATCGTGGTACGCCACTCCTCATAGAAGGCCGGGTGACAGGCGGCACATTCCCTGGCACCCAGGCCAGCAAGGGGTTCCGGAATGACTGAAGTGTCCTCAGGCAAATCGAAGGCTTCTGTGACAACAAAAATATTCAACGGCCGGATAAAGCGCCACGCCAGGAATATCGCAAGCAGCAGGAGCAGCAGCAGGATGGTTTTGCGAATCACCGTTCACCTCCATCCTTGCCGCTGCCACTGACCGGCATACGGTGCAGTTCACCCACAGCGCCCTTGATACGCAACAGGTCGCCGTCCAGTGCCGGCTGGCCGTGCCACCACTGGTAATCTGGCGACTGGTGCCCGACCCCGAGGTAGACATTTTTCAGATGCAGCGACTGCATCCTCACAAAGTGTTCCCGGGCAGCCGCCAGCTCTGCCCCGCTGAATTCGCCCTCTGACTGTTCAAGTACACCGGCCGCCTCACGCACTTTCATGCGCCCGATGTCCAGCATGCGTTCACCATTGTCGAACAAACGAGTTATATAACGGGGTGAATGACAGTCCTGGCAGACCGCACGCGTGGCATCCTGTACCCGTTCGCGTTCAGCCGCTTCGGTCTCTTCCATGGAACGCCCTGTACGGACACTCGCACTGACGTTGTGATTACCCTTGTGCATGTGACAGTAGCTACAACCGGGTGCACGATAGTTTGCATTGGCAAGCGGGCGGGTCCAGTCCCATTCATCCTGCTCCAGGCGCACCAGTACGCCGTGCTTCGAAGTGGTATAGCTGTGTACAACAGGACTGTCATTGCCACCATGACAATCCACGCACGTCCTGTCCCGACGGGCATGCGCTGCAGCATTGCCGTGCATATTGCCGTGACAGTCCACACAACCGGCCAGCGTCTCCGTTTGTGCATGCACACTCTGCTGCCATGCAGCTACCAGTTCAGTACTGTGCTGTTGATGGCACTCCAGGCATGCACTGTTTTCAAATGGCCCTGCGGGTATGGGCACATCGGCTATAGACACTGTGGCAACCATGGTCAGCCCTGCACATAACAGTCCGCGCATCAGTTCTGCTCCCGGTTGAATTCTGTGTATTCACCGGACAGCCAGAGACTTGAAGGATCGGGCCGCTGGCGTTGCTCCAGTTGTTCCTGCCCGGCCAGACTGCGCAACCGCTCTGCCTCCGCTGCAATCGCCGCCAGATCACGCTCCATGGCCGCATGCCCGCGACTGACGGCATCCTGATCGCCGTGCGCCGCACCCTTGTAGGCACCCAGGTTATCGAAGTACCACATTTCGAAATAATCCCGCTCAATGGGCGAAACATTATAAAAAGCCGATGCCTGCCCTTCAAAAAACCCGACATGCGCCCGCGGCCGGATACTGTCCAGCCAGTCGGCAGGATAAGGAGGACGTTCGCCGGCCGCGGGATAGAGCAGGTCCTGTGAACGCAAACCTTTCAGAACAGCCTCAGCGCTATACAGCTTTTTCCAGGCCTGTTTGCGTTCCGCATCCAGCCCGGCCAGCTGTTGCCGCGACCAGTCCGCCTCGTGGCAGTCACTGCACAAGGCCACCCACTGTTCACGTTTGACCTCGTTGCCGGAGGTCAGCGGGTTGATTTGCACGATGCCGAATTTCCACATCGACTTGTCGGCCACCTGGTGGTTGCCATCGCCCATATGACAGTAGGCGCAGGTGGGTCCCTTGTAATTACCCTTGCGTAACGGCTTCGACCAGTCCCATTCCTGTCCCTCGTCCAGGTACAGCTGGCCGTGGGCCGAGGCAAAGTAGGTTTCATCGTCCGGATGCGGCGGTCCGCTGTGACAGGTAATACACGCCTCCGGACGGCGCGCCTCGGCGGCATTGAAACGGTGACGGGTATGACAGGAGTCGCACTTGGTGGCAACCGAATGACATTGTAAACAAGCGGTCACTTCCGCCTTGGGTTTGTCGACAAAATGTTTTGCATCCAGTGCCCGTTCCATGGCCAGCGCATGACTGGGAAAGCCGTAACGCTTTTCATCCTCGAACTGGGCGTGCTGTGTACTGTGGCACTCCCCGCAAACCTCCGGTGCCGGCAGGTGCAGTGCCTGATGATTATTCCCGTGACAGTCTGAACAGTAGACCGTGGCTTTTCCGTTGCCAGGATTGGAGTGACGACTCGCCTGCCAGTCCTTGACGATGCCGGGGGTCACCGCTGCATGACAGGTGATGCACTGTTCGCCTGCAAACTCACCAGCCACGGCGTCTGTCGACTGGTAGAAGTCAGCCGGGTTCCAGTAGGCGAACACGGCATCCGGCAGCCAGTGCCTGGAATAAAGTCCGGCGCCACCGCCACCCTGGCTCCACGTCACATAATAAAAACCTGCGGGTATGGCCAGCAGGACAATGACCAGCGGAATCCAGATATAACGAACCCGTTTTCGGCTCATGGTCGCGCCCGTCCCCGCCACCAACGTGCCAGCCCGACGAATACCAGTAGCAGAAAGGGCCCCAGCGCCATCCAGCGTCCGCTATCGAAAAGGTCTGCTGGCATTAAAGCCGCTAGCGTCCGTGGCTTTCCGGATAAAACCGGGTCCGTACCGGCAGGGACGGTGTCAGGCCCTGTCTGTGGTTCTGCTGCAGATAGTGCTGAATCTGCACCATGTGTTCCCGGGAGGGTGGAGAATAGTTCATCACCGTCATATTGCGCTGCATGCGTTTCAGTACCGCGGGCCATTCTTCCAGACGGTGTTGCCCGGCATCCGGCAAAGCGTGGCAACTGCCGCAATGGGAAGAAAAAGCCGTCGCACCTATTCCACGCGGCTCCCCCTGCAGTGCCTGCAGGGCGTTGTCGGTTAAATAGGCCCTGATTACTTCGCTCTCCCCGGTACCGGGTACCTTGATATTCCCCATCAGGCCACCGAAACGGCTGGCGACATCCATGAGCAGGTTCATCCTGTCCAGCACCGCCTGCCATTCGTCTGCCGTATGCCGCCCCGGGCCTGGCAGCGCGTGACACTGGGCACAGTAGGACTGCAGCAGATTCGCGCCCGGGCTTCCGGGGTGCGGCAGGTCCTGCGGCGGCATACCGGGCGGCATGACCTCGGGGTACAGTGTGCACAGATCAAGCCCTCCATAACTGTGGCTGGCCACTGCTGTCACGCACCAGAATATACCCATACAGAAGAAGACCAGACTTTTCATGGTAAAGACGCTTACTGAACATGCGTAGCCGCAACAGGAAGCCGGCTAGCTGGTGTTTGTTGCGAAGAGAACATTGCCGCTAAAGGCTTCCCTGGAACGCCGCGACAGGCGGAAGCTGTCCAGCATACCCTCAGCGGCACGACGGCCGGCAGCAACGGCTGTCACCACCAGATCCGGACCCAGGGTATTATCGCCGCCCGCATAGATTTTCGGGTTTGATGTTCTGCCATCTTCATCAACGACAATGATGCCGCGCTGATCGGTTTCAATGCCCAGTCGTGTCATCCATGCCTGCGGCCGGTTCACCTGGCCTACCGCGAAAATAACGACATCACAGGCGATGGTTTCCTGACCGCCATCGGGTGTACTGAAACGCACACCGGTAACGGTCTCATCACCCAGTACCTGCGTCGGCACACGCTCCATACGAAAGAACACACCTTCCTCAAAGGCCGCCTGCTTCTCTTTGGGTGTGGCGCGCATGGCCTGTTCTTCCCTGCGATAGGCAACGGTCACTGCGGCAGCACCCTGGCGCACCGCGGAACGGGCACAGTCCATGGCACTGTCACCACCACCGATCACCAGTACATGTTTATCTGCCATTGCTGCACGTTCAGTGTCGCGATTAACCTGTTGCAGGTAGCTCAGCGCATCTGTGACGCCTGCCAGTTTCTGACCCGGCAATTGCAAATCACGGGAGGTCTGGGTGCCGGTACCCAGAAATATTGCATCATGGGTTTCCAGCAGTTCCTGCAGCAGCGCTGCATCCGCCTCCACTCCCAGCCGGAAATGCACCCCCTGTTGTTCCAGCAACTGATGGCGCCGCAGCAGCAATGCCTTGTCCAGCTTGAAGGGCGGCACGCCGCTGGCGAGCAGACCACCGATGACCGTCTGTTTATCAAATACCGTGACCTCACAGCCCGCCTTGTTCAACTGGTCGGCACAGGCCAACCCGGCGGGTCCGGCGCCAATGATGGCAATCTGCCTGCCGTTACGCCGGGCAGCAGGGTGTGGCTGCCAGCCCTGCCTGAATGCGGCATCTACCAGATAGCGCTCGATCGCGCCGATGGTTACCGCGCCATCCGGCTCCCTGGCCTTGGTGCAGGACCCTTCACACAACCGCTGCTGCGGGCACAGGCTGCCACAGACCTCCGGCAGATTGCTGGTGCTATGGCAGATTTCTGCAGCGCTCTCGATATTGCCGGCGGCCACGGCCTCCAGCCATTCAGGAATACGGTTGGACAAGGGACAGGCATTGCTGCAACCGGGCACGCCGCAGTCGAGGCAGCGTGCCGCCTGCGCCTGAATGTGTACCAGTCCGGGTAGCGCCGTCGTCTCTGTCCAGTCGCCGAGACGTTCCCCGGCCGGCCGCAGCCAAGGTTCCCGGCGCGGCAGCGGCTCAGGGGCTTTCCGCTTTAACAGGTGACTGGCGTTCTGTACCAGTTTTGGCATGAACAGGTTACGCACATCGCGGATTTCCAGTGCATCGGTGGGACAGGACACCACGCAGCGGGCACACCCCATGCAATCCTCGATCGCGGTTACCCGCCCGGCCTGCCTGCCCTGCTCCCATACCGGAATGCCCATGTCGCACACCTGTTCGCAGCGCCGGCAATCGATGCACTTGTCCGTGTCCATGTTGATGCCGTAGAAGCCGGCATGGTTGAGCAGCCCGAAGGTGGCGCCATAGGGACACAGATAGCGGCAGTAAAACCGGTTGCCCACCAGTGGCGTAATAAAAAAAGTACCGAAGTAGGTGATCGCGACGACGAGGTAAAAACCGCCGACGAAGCTCACTGTCCAGGAATTTGGCGGGTACTGGGTCACCACCATGATCCCGACATAGTAGCTAAAGAAAAACCACTTGCTGTGACGCAGCCGCCAGGTCCATCTGGAGCGCGGAGTTTTCCTCCGGAACGGAAACCCCACGGTCTCGCGAATCCCCACGCAGGGACAACCGAAACCACAGATAATGCGCCGGCCAAACAGAAACACCAGACCCAGAACCAGAAAAAATGTCACCGTGCCCGGCACGTGCAAAGACGGAAATACCGGCTGTGCCCAGAGGAACCCAACATAGGATTCATAGAACGGATACAGCCAGGGAATCAGCCACCAGAACACCGTGACCACGAATACCAGGATAATGAACCGCTTGCGGGTGTACGGATTCTGCTCGGCCAGAATGCGCCAGACGCCAAACCCGAGGATGATGGCATACTCGGTGTAGCGGTTGAGCCAGATCGGGTTCTCGAACCAGAACAGCCAGGCCTCGTTGAGCCAGCCGAAAAAGGCCAGGGTAAAAGCCGCCATGCTGAGCAGCTGCACCGCAACAGGATAGCGAGCCGGCATGAGATCCTGCCGGGTGCCGCTCGAAGCGCGGGGATTGTGCACCAGAATGGGTATTGCCTGCAGCATTTGCATTCCCCTAGAACACCATCACGTGGTCACTGCCTTTTACCCGGTTAGCCAGTGCTTTCATCGAGCCACATTCGATTCCCGGCAGCATGGCGGCACTCGTCGAGTAGCACAATCAGTTCAGTGCGCCAGGCCGCACGCGGACACTCATGTCCTCGGCCAGTGCCGCGCCGGCAAAGCGCAGCGCATGCCAGGCCTTGTTGTTTCCCCTGTAGGGGGAATTCTGGATTACGATGGTAATATTCATCCTGGCTTGCCTCCGCATAACTACTAGAACCTATCTCAAAATTGTAAACTGGCCACCCAGCAAGTCGCATGTCTTTGAGGGGCGGACGTTACGCAGTTTCAGATTTACTCGTCATTGCGAGGAACGAAGTGACGAAGCAATCTCCAACTGATTGATTTCATGGCGGGAGATTGCTTCGCTTTGCTCGCAATGACGAAGTATGCTTGTTGAGCCGAGGCTTATTCATAGCAGCACATGAGCAGCGGAGCAGGACATAGGACACCGAGTGTTCTTACAGAAGCATATTTTGAGATAGGTTCTACACATAAAGTTCATCAGGCGCACCATTGCCTGCTGGCAATTCATGCCATCTAGCGGATCACCGGCAGGCCCGCTTCCAGCCACTTTGTCATGCCGCCGCGAACGACGTGCACGTCAGCGAAGCCTTCCTCCGTCAACAGCAGTGCCGCCATGGCGGAGCGTTTGTCCGTCCGGCACACAATCGCAACCGGGCGCTCCAGGTAATCGCCCAGTTCGGCCATGCGCTGCTGCAGTTCCTCCACCGGTATATTCATCGCGCCCTCAATGTGTCCCTGCTCGCCGATGAAGTCTTCCGCCGTGCGCACATCAAGCACCAGCAGCTCCTTGTCCGTGTCACGCCGTCGGCTGAATTCTCCGGTCTCCAGCATCGGACCACGACGCAGGGTGCCGATCAGGCGTGGCAGGAAGGCCACCACCGCCAGCAATGCCAGCGCCAGCAGGCCTTTCTGGATCATGCCTTCGCCACCGGCGACCGCCTCGCGGCCCGCGTAGCCCAGATAGGTGTAGGCGATCGCACCCGGCAACATAAAGATACAGGTCGCAATGACATATGGCAGCAACCGCAAGCGCGTCAGCCCAAGGGCATAGTTCAGCAAGTTGAACGGGAACAACGGCACCAGTCGCACGAAGGCGACGAAGCGCCAGCCCTCGCCTTCGACACCGTTAATCAGCTGCTTCACACGCCCGCCGCTCTTTTCCGCCACCCAGTCGGAAGCCAGGTAACGTGCAATCAGGAAGGCGAATGTGGCGCCCAGCGTGGCGCCGGTCAGGTTGTAAAGCGTTCCCGGCACCGGCCCGAACAGGGCACCGCCGGCCAGCGTGAGGACCGAGCCGGGAAGGAACAGGACGGTAGCCAGTGCGTAAATCAGTATGAACAGCAGCGGTGCAACCGGCCCGGCGTCCTGGATCCAGGCCTCGAGTGCCGCAGCGTCGAACTGGTCACGGTAAATAACTGCCAGCGTGATACCCGCCACAAGACCGAGGATCAACAAGATCCGAATGAGCCGGTTATTGTTCATGTGTTTGCTCCCACTGCCGGCGGTTGATGGCGTAGTCCTGCACCTTGCCAACAAAGGGAATCGCCAGCATTCCTGGCAACCAGCTGCACCACTTGTCCTCACGGAAGGTATGAATGCCGATGGTCATGGCCTCGTGTCCGAAGCGCGGTTGGGCGCGGTAGGTTCCAAACAGGCGATCCCACCATGGCAGGTTGAACCCGAAGTTGCTGTTGGTCTCGTCGTCCTCCACCGAATGATGCACCCGGTGCATGTCCGGGGTTACAACAACCAGCCGCAGGAACCGATCCAGGGTTACAGGAAGGCGCACATTGCCGTGATTGAACATGGCGGTTGCATTGAGGACCACTTCGAACACCACCACAGCGACCACCGGCGGACCCAGCAACATGATCACGGCAAACTTGATAAGCATGGAGAGCAGGATCTCCAGGGTATGAAAACGCGCGCCGGTGGTGACATCAAAATCGAGGTCTGCGTGATGCACGCGGTGCAGGCGCCAGAGCACCGGCACGGCATGCACCATCACATGCTGTAGCCAGATAAAGAAGTCCATGATGACAACCGAGGCCAGTACGGCCACCTGGAACGGGGCAGCTATATAATTGAACAGTCCCCAGCCCTGCTCACTGGCAAACACGGCCATGCCCACCGCCGCAGCCGGGAATACCAGCCGTAATACGATACTGTTAAAAAAGACCAGGCCCAGGTTGTTGGCCCAGCGAATGGCCTTTGAAGTCCGCAGGTGACGCCGGGGACTGACCATTTCCCAAAGGGCCATAACAGCAAAAATGCCAAAGAAAAACCCGAGCCGGATGGGCATTTCATTGGTCATGATGAAGTCATTGAGATTCATGGACATTGCCCCTCTGGAACTGCAGATTGCCCCCCGTCGGCCGCCTGCTATAATTATGCTTTCAATTGAAACTATTCAATAGATCTATTGAATAGAATACTAGTGGATAATGAAAAGATGTCAAGCGGCAACTTCAAACACGATTTATTCACCCAGTTCGCCCGCGTGGGAAAGGCGTTGAGCAACGGCAACCGGCTGGAATTGCTGGAATATATCGCCCAGGGCGAGCGCAGTGTGGACGAACTGGCGAAGGTATCCGGACTAACGGTGGCCAACACCTCCCAGCATCTGCAACAGTTACGTCAGGCCGGCCTGGTGATCTGCCGCAAGCAAGGGCTGAAGGTTTTTTACAGTCTTAGCGGTGATGATGTTGTCGGCATGCTTGATTCCCTGCGCGGCGTTGCCGAACGCCATGTTGCGGATGTAGAGAGACTGATCAACACCTACTTAACGGTCAAGGATGAACTGGAACCCCTGCCCCGCAAGGAACTTCTCAAGCGCGTGCGAGATGGCCTGGTCACTGTGCTGGATGTTCGACCGCCGGAAGAATACGCCGCAGGGCACATTCCCGGCGCTGTTAATGTTCCCCTCTCCGAGCTGAAACACTACCTGAAAAACATTAACCCCAAACAGGAAATCGTGGCCTACTGTCGGGGGCCTCACTGTGTACTGGCCTTCGATGCGGTGGCGAGGCTAAGGGAAAAAGGACTAAAAGCACGACGCCTGGAGGACGGCTATCCTGAATGGAAAACCGCCGGCCTTCCTGTAGAAACCGGTTCCGCCTCCTGATGAAAGCGGATACTACCGCGCCGTCAATTACCGGGCGAACATTCTGCGCGACTTCAGTTAATACTGACTCTTTATATGTGGACTCGTGGGTCTATATGTCACATGTCGCCAGACCAGGAAAACGCAGACAAGTGATACAGAGGTAGACCCCGGTACCGCTTACGTAAGGCCCTGTACTCCGACAACACGCTGTGCGAACGACTCCCTTTCAGATACGACGGTAACAGCAGCCGGAAATGACTGGGCCACCAGCGGTGACAACTGGTGCGATCTGCGAACAAATCCAGTTGTTGTTCCTTGATGCGGTACTCCATATCACCACGCACACGGTAAAGTCGGTCGTAGAATGTCCGGGATTTGCCTTCCGGATCGGGATTTGCCCGTGTGAACAAGCTCCACAGAATTCACAGCTGCACGCTATTCCGCTCCGGCAGCAATCCGGTTAATGAGCACAATGATACCGTTCATATCATAACTCGAGAGCAATTTCTCCAGCTCATTTGCCAGGCACCGCGCACCCGGGTTAAGCCTTTTCAGTTCGTCAATCAACGTTTCTATTTCCGTCAGGGCATTGATCCTGGCTGCGGCAAGCAGGCGTTCGCACAAGCCGGCGGGAATGTCGATTTCATCAGGCTTATCAGCACAGGGAACGATCCCTGCGGCCTTCTCTGCGGCAGGTTCGTGCACAAACTCAACCTGCAGATGCCTCACCATGCAATTGCAAATCTTCTCAAACAGAAAAGGTTTGCCAATGAAATCGTCAAACCCCGCATCCAGATAAAAGGATTGCTGGCGCAGCAGGCCAGATGCCGTGATTGCGACGCACACAATCCCCTTGGCAGGCCATCGCTCACGCACATGCCGGACAGCGGTGAGCCCATCCATGACGGGCATGCGCACATCCATGAAGACGATGTCAGGAAACTGTTCGCCGATCCGCTGCAGCGCCTCGGCCCCGTTGTTAGACATGGTCACTTCGACACCGGCGCGCTCGAGTAGCCCACTGAGTACCTCGCGATTATCCTCGACATCATCGACGACCAGGGCCCTGACATGGTAGGGCTCTGCCAATCGGCAGAGCGTGCCCTTCTGCTCACGCATCGCTGACAGATCACCCTCGGCTGGCGGCAATTCCAGCTCAAAGCGAAAACAACTCCCTTCACCCGGGGTCGACTCCAGACTCAATGAGCCTCCCATGAGCTCGATATGGCGCCTGGTGATTGCCAGGCCCAGGCCGGTCCCGCCCTTGGCCTCGCCCTCTTCAGCCTGCTGGAAGGGTTCGAATATACGTTCCTGTGCATCTTCAGTGATGCCGGGGCCGGTGTCCTCGACACTGAACGTGTAACGCTGACCACTCTGTTCTACCTTGAGGCTGATGACTCCCCGGTCGGTAAATTTGACCGAGTTGCCCAGCAGGTTGATCAAGATCTGGCGCAGCTTGCGATCATCGGCCCGGACCGCCCGCTCCCCGATGTGCACGTCCTCCCGCCAGGTGAGTCCTTTCTGCTCGCAGCGTATTGCAAACATCCCGGAGATGTCCTCCGTCAAGTCACCCAGGTCGAAATCGCGGGCATCCAGCTCCATGACGCCTGCCTCGATCTTCGAAAGATCAAGGATGTCGTCGATGAGACTGATCAGGTGGTTACCCGCCGAATGGATCGCCTTCAGCGGACGGCGGTATTTGTCTGGCATGTCCGGATCGGTCTCGATCAGCTGGGTATAACCCAGCACCGCGTTCATCGGGGTGCGGATCTCATGGGACATGTTCGCGAGGAACCGGGACTTTGCATGGCTCGCGCTCTCGGCCTGTTCCTTGGCGACGCGCAATGACTGCTCGGCTGACTTGCGCGCAGTGATGTCGCGGATGATGCCCACGAAAACCTGCTGCCCACCCGGGCGCGCCTCGCCGACGGACAGCTCCATCGGGAAGGTCGTGCCATCCTTGCGCCGGCCTTCCACCTCACGGCCAATACCGATGATGCGCTTGTTGCCTGTAGTACGGTAACGCGACAGGTACTCATCGTGCTCCTCCCGGTAGGGGGATGGCATCAGCATCTTGACGTTCCTGCCAACCACCTCGTCCTCCCGGTATCCGAATAACTGCTCACAGGCCGGGTTGTATTCCTGCACGGTGCCATTGGCATCGATGATCATGACCCCGTCAACTGCGGTCGACACCAACGCCCGCAGGCGCTGTTCGCGGTCCTCCAGCGAGCGCGAAGATGCCCGATAGCGCAGCACCAGGAAGGCAGTAACCCACAACACCGCGGCTTCGAGACTGACATTAAGCAACAATGCCGTGGTATCAACGCGCGTGGCCGAATAGAGGTAACCCACTACGATGAGCAGAGTCCCGACCGCTGCCAGCACCGTCGGCGCATACCGCCAGGGCAGCCAGTAACTGACAGAAATAAGCACGACATAGGGTATGCCGTGAATGACTCCCGACGGCAGGTTGAGGTCCAGTACGAGCATGACCAGCAGCACGGCTGCAATCAGCAACAACATAAACGCCTTGCGCAACTTACTCATCCGACCCCTCTGAACTCGATCAGCTATCAATACGGAAACCGCCGGCGGCCCCCGTGGGAATATCGTCACCATCTTAAACTACACACACTGCAGCGATACAGGACCTGGTGAGAGAATTTAGATGATTGACTGACCAGCTTCTCTCGGTGACTTCAGTTTGCTAAGCTGCCGTTGCCATACCCCAGGTGCCCACATGCCATGAGTAAGAGGACCAACGCCATGCCCGATCAAACCGGTTCGACTCAGGCAAAACTCCTGATCGTCGATGATAAAGCCGCCAACCTGGACCTGCTGCGGGAGATGCTGGCGCCGCTTGGTCATCAGATCTTCTTCGCGACCAGCGGGGCAAAAGCCCTGGAGGTCGCAACATCCGCCGTGCCAGACCTGGTACTGCTGGACGTTATGATGCCCGGGATGGATGGCTTCGAAACATGCCATCGGTTCAAGCAGGACGCCGCACTCAGGGAGATCCCGATCATCTTCGTCACAGCCAGGACCGACGTCGAGGACCTGGCCCGGGGATTCGCGGCCGGTGCCGTTGACTACATCACCAAACCGGTTAAACAACCCGAGGTGCATGCCCGAGTCGCGACGCACTTGCAAATCCAGGGCCTCATCGCCCAGCAACGCGAGCACCTTGCCGCACTGGAACAGGCGCGCGGTGAGCTGGAGGCTCTGAATGACGCCAAGGACAAGTTTCTATCGAATCTGGGCCGGGAAGTCAGCACCTCCCTGGCGCAGATTGCAGACACCAGCACCGTCATCAGGGAGTCGGCCAGGACTCCCGGAGCAGCAGGTAGCGGCATCGACCAGCATCTGGCGGACATAAATCGATCTGCCCATGACGTGCTGCACCTGCTGGGAACAATACTCGAATGGCCGCGTCTGCAAACCGGTCAGAAGCTCGATCTGCTCTCGACCCAGATTAGTGACCGGGAACTCGGTAATCTGCTCTCCAGTTTGAACGACCTGCGTTTTCTCTCACTGGCTGAGACCCGGGTTGGTGACGCGGGACTGGTCCACCTGCAATCCTTGACCCACCTGCAGGAACTGCATCTTGACCACTCCGATATTACCGACGAGGGCCTGAAACTCCTCACCAACCTCCCCAGCCTGGAGATCCTCGACCTCAAGGGCACGCACATAACCGATGCCGGACTTATCCATGTCGGACGTCTGACAGGGCTAAAGGGACTCTACCTCACGCGCACCGGGGTCACCGACACCGGCCTGGAACACTTGCGTAGCCTGAGCAACCTCGAGACGCTCATCCTTTGGGATACCGGCATAGGGGATGCCGGCCTGGAACCCCTCAAATCACTGAAACATCTAAAGGAGGTCATACTCTGGAACACCCGCGTGACCCGGCAAGGTGCCGAGGCATTGCAGGCTGCCTTACCCGAGTGTGACGTGAGTACGACAATGTTCGCGTAATGTCTCTGCATATCAACGGCGACTGCAGGGCCTGAGTGCCTCAGGATGTTGCCAATACATCTCAGGCAAGCCACCAGGCCGTTCAGGATGTTTTACCCCGCGTCCCCTGCCCCTCTGATGCCGAAGAATCAAGTTGGTCAGACCATGTCAGCAAGCGATGATCAAATCCTTTTTCCAGATCGGGTTTGATAATACGAAAGTAAGGAGACACATCAAAATCACGCGGGGTAAACAGGCTGTTGTGGCGAATATGCAAAATCTCCCGCAGCGCATAGCCCGGTCTCCCGTCCGCATTTTCGCACCGCTCAATGTGAGGGAGAATCGGGTACCGGACTGACTGGTATGCCTTAGGTTGGGGATTTTCTCTGGCCCAGCCCCTGATCTCGTCCTCATCGACCTGGACCTGGCCATCCTCCACCCATGAATTGAAACGGTGCAGCTGCTCTGACGGGTTGTAGGAACTGATGCCGGACTTGTAACAGTAGTCCCAGTCATGCAAACCGCAAACGATGTTTCCACCCTCGATACGGCCATCCGCCATCAGGGCGCCACGGTGCGCGCAACGCCCGTAGAGCACCGAGACCTGCTGCTCGTCCTCCCAACGAATGATGACCAGGTCGACATCGACGACGAGGGCATAAGTTGGTGCCAACGGCTCCAGATCTGACCACCGGGCAATTGCGATTTTATTCATAGACGTTCTCTGTATTTGATAGTTAAGGATGCTCTGAACAAGTCACTATTCGTCATTCCGGCCTTCGCCGGGGTGACAACTCTTATTCAGGGTTTCTTTAAATGTTCACCAATGCAGTACCGATGAGCATAGCAGACGAATTTCAACTGCCTGGCACTTGATGATTTCCGAGTCATATTCTGTAATCTCCAAAATTAGTTACGGCCGGTCACCGGTTAAACATGTTTCCGGTTTCCCGGGATCTGGTACCAGTGGCTATCAGGCCCAGAGAGAATAACCACTGAACATTGGTCGAACTCGGGGCGCTCGCATTACAATTTTTTTCCAACCCCGTCAATCAGCATGTCATACGTGTTATCCGCGGCTACCTGTACATCATCCTGATACAAATGCCCTGCCCTTCGGGATCTATTGCCAATACCCGGGGTTATATAGATTGAACTCACTGCATGCCTTCCTGGTCGAATTACCGGTGTTGATTCGAACACCCGGGGAATATCCCCGCCGCTGGCGCCATGAGGTCATTATGACAACCCGAAAATTTCTCCGTTCTCTGCCGATGCTGTGCCTGTCGATGGTTCTGCTGCCCGGCGTACCAGGCGCCCGGGAGGACATCCCTCCTGTACCCAGCTATGCGGATGCGGTCACCGCGTACGAAGCTGACCGCAACCCGGGAAAGCCAAGCGCGGAGGACCGCACGGTGATGCAACGCAGTGCGGCCGAGTTGGCAGAACTGCTGCCGGACCCCGGCCTGAAGGTTGGAGAGCGCGCACCGGACTTCACCCTGCCCAATGCCTTCGGTAAACCCGTATCGCTCTCCGAACAGCTTGCCATGGGGCCGGTGGTGCTCATCTTTTATCGCGGAGCATGGTGCCCCTACTGCAACATGGAACTCAGGGCCCTGCATGGCGCATTGCCATACATTGAGAGCCTTGGCGCCCGGTTGATAGCGGTTACACCACAGCAGCCTGGCAAATCCCTGGAGCAGGTAAAAAAGGACAGCTACCCGTTCGAGATCCTCAGCGATCTGGATAGCTCAGTAATGCGCGACTACCGTCTGTACTTCGCAGTCCCCGATGAACTGAGCGATCTCTACCGGGACCGTTTCGGACTGGACCTCGCTGCCTACAACGGCCCAGGCCGCTATGAACTGCCTGTGCCTGGCACCTTCGTGATCGACCGCCACGGCATCGTGCGTGCCGCCTTCGCCGACACCGACTACAAACGCCGCATGGAACCCGCGGACATTATTGCCACCCTGCGCACACTGGAAAACCAGGATGCCGGTCACGCGACCCCGATTCACACCAGGTAATTATGTCATTTTGATTACTTAATTCAGGCCAGCGCCAATGGCAGTACGTAACCAAAACACATGGCCAAATGCGTCCGCAACGCTTTCCAAACCAGTCATGGTATGTTGACTTGCATGCTCATTTAACCCGGATTTTCATTTTTGTGTGGACCGCCTCAAGTCATGCATTTCTTCTCGGTTTCAAGCAAATAGAATTTCGCGGCTGGGTCACGCTTCGATGCAAAAGTGGTTCAATATTCAGTGCAATTCAACACTTGCCGAAAACAGCAAACTTGCGACTGGATCAATCATTGAAGTGGCAAAGGGTACTGACCCCTTTATTGCATGCTAGATATTGTGATTCTGGGCAATGCTCTGATAGACGATGCTGGAAACATGACGGATGATGTTACCGCGCGAGCGGATCCAGCTCGTGTAGTTCGTGGCATTCTGTTCCTTCTCGATGATGCCGATCACCGTATAGGGGTACCACTTGCCGCCTGGGCCCTTGACATTCAGGATGCCCATGTCGCCGCAGACACGCGCGGTGCTGCCGGTCTTGTTGTAAACCCTGGTACCTTTCGGAACAGCACGCACGCCGGTGTAGATCCGGTCGGGTCCCGGCAGCGCCATGATGCGCTTGATCTCGCGGGCACCGGCGATACTCTCCTTCCAGAGTGCGTACAGAAAGCGGCTGTAGTCGTGCACGGATGCCTTGTTGCGGTAGGTCTTCCCGCCCGCAGGTATGTATTCGACCAGATGGATCTCCTGGAATATTCCAGGATACTGCTGTTTCAGTATCCGCTGAACAGCCTGGGGACCTCCGACTTTGCGGGTCACCCAGTTGGTGGAGGCATTGTTCGAATGCTGGATCATCTGCTCCATGTGCCGGCGGCTTTCGCTGTTGTAGCTGAGTTCGCCCTTCTTGACTTTGTAGAAGAACGCCGCTGCGATGAAAGGCTTAACGAGACTGGCCGCCTGGAACTGCTCGTCCTCGTTGATGGTGACCAGCTTTTCGCCAGTGGTGAAATCGTACACCGACCAGCCGGTACGCTCGTCGGGATCGAGCCTGCCATCCTTGCGCAGGCGATTGATGTAGTCTTCAACCGCCGCCTCCAGATTGTGGATCTCCCGAGTGCGTTCTGTGCTTGTCATCCTGCTTCTGTGAGAAACCGGCATGGCGTGCGGTGCCGTCGCGGTTTTCGTCATCCTGACACCGGATGAACCGGCCACAGCGGACGATGCGGCTGCGGTTCGCGATGCTCCGGCATCACCAACCAGCGTCCAGTTCTCGGAACGGGTCGGACTGGCTGCATCCAGACCCTGGTCACGCAACAGCCTGGTATGGCTCTTCGCAACCCGTGTGGCACCGGCGCTGTCGCCGTGGCGCACGTAAACAAGACCGATCAGGTTGTCCCGGGTAACCACCTTGAGATCCTTCGCCACGTCCGGTCCCAGCACCCCCGCGACCTGCTTGCGGTAATCCCGGACGCCGTCGATATTCCGGGACCAGACATATGAAACGTCGTAGTAATCCGCGGCATCCGTGGTCGTTGGCAGACTCGCCAGCCCCAGCAGACTGGCAAACAGATATAAGACCGGACCGGCCATGGTTCTACACATTCCCCCGCCTCCATACGAAATAGTGTTGTGACTCAGCTTGTTGATGAGGGATTCTAGTGTAATCTCATCGCAATGAACACGGTCTGGATAGAAGCCGTCGGCATCGGCCCGAGTATTCTACTGCGGTGCGCCAATCTCAAAACATTGCGGGATTTCTGTTAGGGAAGTTCTGAACAAGTCGTCACCCCGGCGAAGACCAGGGTCCAGCATGCTGATTTTCCTGGATGATTCGCTTCGCTCCCCCTGCGGGCCGCCCTCCAGGCGTTCAACGCGCCTTGCGCTTTTGTCCGGCATTCGCCGGAATGACGGACCAGGACTTGCCGTTCACAAGGTTTATGTGAACTTCCTGGTTGCCGCATAAAATGCCGTTCATATCCGGCAATCTGTACTCACACTTTCGGCCAGTACACGTCATTCCCGATAGCCTGGTGAATGTCTCAGTTCCCTTTTTGACTTGCCATTCAGTCGGCACGACAGTTTAGATGGTTTATTCAGTAGCCAGTATCCCGGCTCCGAAGTATTGCACTTATTCCGGGATATACAGTTTCATCAGGAATCGCAGCCGTTCCGCAATCTAGCAGCACAGCGGGCGAAGCCGAATATTCCATTCCCGCGCTTGATAACAGATACGATTTTTCAGTGATTTTGTGGTCGCGAAAAAGCCCTTTAGCAGAAAATGACCTCGGGCGGCTTGAGCATCACACAGTGCTCTGTGATATGCCTCCCATGAAGGCAAACAACCATTGCGTATGGTTCTCTTGTCTTCCCTATCCATAGTCCACCTCATCCATCGGAAGCACATTTCATCAGGCGGTTGCCTGTCGGGTGCAGCCGCATTGGAACGTATACGACTGCAACTCAGTGGTGCGATATCAGCAGGTAGGGCCAGGCCTCACTGAGATACTGCTTGATCAGTGTGACAATCTCCCTGTTCTTGACATTTTCCGCCTGCTGCAGCGGCGTCATACCATTCTTGTCCCTGATATCCAGCCTTGCGCGATATTTCAGCAGTAATGCCACCACTTCGGAGTGTCCCCTGTAAACAGCCAGATGCAAGGGGGTTTCCAGCCTGGCGGTCTGTGCATCAGTGTCGGCACCATAACGGACGAGCAATTCACACAAATCGACATGGCCAAGGCTGGCTGCATAGTGCAGGGACGTGCAGCCCGATTTGGTTGCAAAAGCATCCACCTCGGCTCCACTCTCCAGCAGGAGTTTTACAGCATCGTTGTTGTTCTCCGCTGACGCCAGATGTAACGGCGTCTGGCCACGGATATTTCTGGCATTGATATCCTTAGTTTGCGCAATCGGACTCTTAATGGTGTCCGCGCGGCCTTTAAACAACAGAGATTTCATGAATTCTTTTCCTTTTGCGGCATTAATTGAGCAGGGATCTGTCAAGTCGCTCTCTTGCGCCTTGCTATACCATCAGGCCCAACAAGCCGCTGCCGAACAGCCAGACGGCAGCGGCTAACGGTACGATGGCCGCGCCGACATCGCCGGAGTGCACGCGCCAGAGTTAAAGGGTCCGTCTATTCAGGACTCAGGCATGGCCGGATTGACCGACGCGGTGTTTGCATACCGGGTCGGAGGCGGAGGCACGCTGCTCGACTGCGGGCAGTAGCCTTGATTAGCGGTGTTGCTGTGCTGGTACACGTGAAGCGGTTATGCTTCACAGCGTTGACCGATCTGGATCTCTGTGGGAGCAAATAGAGAGAGGCAAGAACCAGGGAGATTAACACACATACGAGAGAACACTATGAATATCCAGTTACTCGAAAAACGAAGCCACCCTGAACAGCAGGAAAGGGATTCCAGACATTATAATCCCCCCCTCGTCTTGTACATTTAACCCCGGCTTCAAGGGTAGTATCTCGTAAATCATATAAGCCTGAACACATCTATTCCTGCATGCATATTAAGGAATAATACTAATGCAAAGGACAATACGGCTGACAGGACCAGCAAGAACAGCATGCTCATTCTATAAGTCCTTGTAGTCATGACGCCTCCCCCGGTGGCTGGCGGTTATAAAACTGATAAAGAGTGGCACCCCGAAGGCCGCCGCTATGGATGTTGTACTGGTTATTCAATTATGGTCAAACCTGCCGCGTAAGGCGGCAATGTCGTCCCTTGTGGCTGCGCCTTAAGCCAGTCCTGGTAGCGGTCCATGTAAGCATGATCGCTGGTTGGGAAGCTTGACGCCCCCCCACCTTCGTACACGATGCAGTCTGTCAATAGCTCCAGTGGCATCGTATTAGGGCAAGTCGCAAATGCCGTACTGCCTGCTGTGACCATGAATACAAATAAACAAACTTCTGTGTGTTTCATCCTTGTCATGACTTTGTTCCTTTCGTGATGGTTATGCGCCTCTGGCTTGGCGCACTACAGGTATAAAGTTATATGCCTTGAATCCACATTCAGGCAGTAGGGGGGGGGTAACCATCTGCTTGTACTGGTTGTTACACCTGACCGGATGGTCTTGCTGTAAGGAGCTACCCAGTCAATCTTGCTGTGGGAGCAAATAGAGAGGGGAAAGTAAACAGGAGTCTATTCCTTTCCTGAAGGAAAGATATATGTATTTCTACTTACATGGAGTACATGCCACCCTTAACGGTAACAAAGGCTCGCCCCCGGCCTGTTAGTGAAATCCTACATAAGGTTTGCATGTAGTACCGGGTTCCGTCGGTAACTTGCCGTTCGATGCCTGGACGATGCCACCTCCTGGCTCAGCTGCGTACGGGGAAGTTTGGCCACGTATAGATAGTCCGTCCCGGACGAATAGCGAACAGTGAAACTGCAACAGTTGCCATTCCCGTCCAGCTGTCTTACTTCGCTAACCGGGCAGAAGACATCATCCGACGTCTGCCCGCTGGCAGCAGGTGAACGCCCTGTGGTAAGCATGCATGAGCATACCGGGCGGGTGTCCATATCCTTAATATAATACTTGACTATTTTAGTCAGGTATTCTATGGTTACAGGCAGAAGATTTGCCATGTGAACGATATGTTCGCTCAGAGTGCAAATTCATTCCGAGCCCTACGAGGTTGCCGCAATGGCAACGGAAACTCGCGATCAGAGTGCCTCCCTGGCAGAAGTATTCCGCAGCTTTTTCACCGATCCGTCTTGTTTATCACATTCGAAGAATGAGGACATAAGCCGTTCTCAAACCCACCCGAATACATGTGAAAACCAGCCGTATCTATGGACCCTCTGGTAGTGATGGAGAAACAGATTCCTCTCAGCCAGTTAATTAACACCAGAACCATTTGAAGGAGATCATTGTGGAAAGACGTCTTTATTTTCTGCTACCTGACGCTGCACATGCCAGGGCTGTAGTGGCCAAGCTCGAGACAAATGGTATCGAGCGCAAAGATACGCATGTCATCGCTGCAAAGGGAATTGACCTGGAAGGTTTGCCCCTTGCATCGCCCAATCAACGCAAGGACCTTGGCGCTCGCCTGGAAACTATTTTCTGGGATGGGAATCTTGTGCTGTTCTTCCTGGCGTTAATGGCGCTGATTGTTCTGATCCTGATGAACGTCAGTGGGCTCTGGTTGGTATTAGCATCCATCATCATGCTGACGACATTTATAGTCGGAGTCGGGTTTACCAGGTACATGCCCAACGTCCATCTGTCAGAGTTTTCCGATGCACTTCGTCACCAGGAAATCCTGCTCATGGTTGATGTACCCGTTGGGCAGGTAGCCCGGGTAGAGACACTGATCCACCACAATCACCCCGAAGCTATCAACGGTGGCGTCGGCTGGCATATCAACGCGTTGCCGATCTAGCGAGAGGACTACCGGGTTCTGCGACTGACATCAATGCCGTTCCCGTGCTAGCAAACAGGCATCAACAACCAAGGAGATATTAATCATGAATAGCATTAATCCGTTACAACACTCGCCGCCCATCCGATTTGAAGAGCTTAACTGGGTTGCCTCATCGGCTCTGCCGCGCGACCGGGAACAAAGCAATCGATTGCACGAACCGGACCATTTGATCGGCACGATCGACCCGATGACAGCTCGGGACATTATCGATGTGAACGGGCACCCGTCACTTGTGGATGGCAACTTGACCATTTACTTCGAGTCTGAAGAGACCAAGGCGGCGTTTAAGAAAATGCCCCTGAATCACCCCTATGAACACGCTCTCGGCAAACCTGCTGCAGATATTGATCGTGGTGGCTGATTGACATAATCTGTTGCGATCACCTGTTCGTTTCTTTTTTGCGGCATCCAACTGCGACAAGGGCGCAGGTGTTATGACTCAGAAAACCTTCATGTTTACCAGATGGATGCTTATGTTTGCATCCATTGTACTTACCCTGACATTGGTATTTTTCCTGGAAGTATAGTTGTAGAACGTCAGAGGCAGGCATATTTAATCTCTCGGGATCACCCGGGGACGATGTTGCCCATGCGGGCGAATATGCAGGAACGGGAAAATCTGCAACAGCAATCAAACTTTTTTTTAGTGAGGTGAAGCAATGAAATTACAATTACCGGAACGCGATGGTGACGGATACCTGGTCGACAGCAGTGTGTGGACGTCGGAGATCGCACACGCCATGGCGCAAGTCGATGATGTGGAACTGGACGATACAAAGTGGCAGCAAATACTCAAGGCGCGCGAATATTACGAGGAACATGCTGTGGTGCCACCCATTCGCAAGTTTTCCAAATACATGGGCGAAGACCAGAAAGCGATGTTCAAAATGTGGATGACCGGCCCGATGAAGCCGATCACAAAGTACGGGGGACTGCCAAAACCAACTGGTTGTGTCTGAACGCAAATGATGATCTGAAGGACAGGTTACGTTCCGGCCATCCTGGCTGAAATGCTGTGCGACCGGATCAGGTCGTTCATTTCATCAAGCCGTACTAAAGGTCCGACCAGTGTCGACTCCTGCTGTTCCCTGCTTGTTTTCCGGCGGGTTTGTCACGAGCAGGAGCCCGTACAAACCCGCCGGCAACATGTCCTTGCCGGAAGTGCTTACGTCTTCTTGACCAGCCCGATCAGGAACAACAGCAGCGCCGCCCCGACTGTCGCGGTAATGATGGCGCCGACCAGCCCGCCCGCCGAGATGCCCAGCAGGCCGAAGACAAAGCCGCCCACGACGGCACCGATGACGCCGACGATGATGTTACCGAGCAGGCCGAAACCGCCTCCTTTCATCAGGGTTCCGGCCAGCCAGCCGGCCACGGCGCCGATCGCCAGGAATATGACCAATGCCTGTAGATCCATTCTTCTCCTCCCTTTGCAGGTATAAGCTGCAACTAAAACCAGTGAGCCTGCCGGTCCGCCGAGATCCGGCACTACCGAACCGGCAGGCCCAGCTGGGCTATTCCTTCGAGGCCGTGCGCTACTTCAGGCCAACCTTCTCCCCGAGGGTCCTGGTGTTAATCCCCAGCAGGGAATAGACCGGGCAAGTACCGAACAGGCCGGTGATGATCAACACCAGGCCAACCCAGCCGACCACGGTCTGCAGGCCGACGAACACATTGCCGACCAGCAAAGCACCCACGATCACCCGGATGATCCGATCCACGTTGCCGGTATTTCTGGCGAACAGTTTACTCATCACTCCTTGACCTTCTTTTCGATGTCTTCCATCGCCTCTTTCGTACTATCCGTCATGTCTGAGGCGGCTTCATCGATGGCCTTGCCAGCCTTCTCGGCAGGCCCTTCTTTCTCGCAGGCAGACAGGCCGGCCACTGCAAGGCCCGCGACCAGCACCGCGACAACCAATTTGCGAATCGTCATGATTTTCTCCTTTTGCTGAATGCTGAATATACCACAAAGGGGTCAGTACCCTTTTCCTGACGCCGGTTTCAAATAAACCTGGCAGACAGGAGCCATCAAGAAAAGTAATGTGCGGGCAGTCCATGACAAGGATTGTCGATGCCTATCAAGCGGGGCGCGCAATTCAGAGCACATTCGACTTTGACATCTCCCTGTTGGCTTGCATACTCATTTGTCCCAGATTTTCATTTTTGTGTAAACCACCTCGAGCCGTGCATTTCTACCGGGTTTCAAGCAGGTATAATTGCGTAGCCGGGTCATGCTTCAATGCAATTCAACATACCAACTGCCCACGGCAGAAATTGTTTCTTGAATCTTGCCAAGGTACGCAAGTTGCGTATACTGTACCAATGTAATTGGTATTCTTCAAGACTCCTTTGTTCACCCGTCTCCTTACAGACTACCTGAATGACGAGTCATACCGAGCATTACAGAGAGCGCTCCTGGAGAACCCGGAACCGGGCGACGTAATGCCAGGGACCGGCGGATTCAGAAAAGTTCGCTGGGAAGACTCCCGCAGAGGGAAAGGCAAGCGTGGAGGCCTGAGAGTAATCTATTACTACCTCACGGCTGATCACCAAATATGGTTCTTCGCTTTATATGATAAAGACGAGGCAACGGATCTGACCTCCGGCGAGAAAAAGGCACTGAAGAAGGCGATTCAGGCTGAATTGGAAGCCAGGAGAAATAGACGATGACCAAGAAACGCAAGCTGTTTGATGAATTGATTGAAGGTGTCGAGGCGATGCAGCAGCAGCGCGAGGGCAAGGTAACCTTACGCTCCCACGAAGTTGAAGACCTTCCGCCACTTGAAGTGGATGCAGACCTGATCCGTGATACCCGGGAGCGGCTACATGTTTCGCGTGCTGTCTTTGCACGTCGCCTACGTGTATCCCTGCGTACTTTGGAGAATTGGGAACAGGGTCGCGCCAGACCAAATGCTCAAGCGTCCGCCCTCATTCTGATGGTGCGTAAGTTTCCCGATACACTTGAGAAATTAAGCTCACTGGGAAACCAGGCTGCCTGATAGCCCTGGAATCCATTTCTGCTATATAGCGACCACTCGCATGGTAGCACGTTGATCGCCTGAGCTAATTCCGTAGAATGAAACCTGAAAGCCGCGAAAATACCCTTAAAGTAATCGCTAAAGCCAAACAGCAGATTGTCCATCTTCGGAAGAAACAGGAAGAGGCAGAGATCCTGTACATCGCACTCGCGATGACGGGATGCCTGAATTAACAAGGCCACCCCTAACACAACTGACACTAGCTGAGGTGATATGGACCTGGAACTGAAATTTCTGGACCAGACTGTTCTGGGGAACAGCCTGCTGCAATGGCTGTTCGCCGTTGCGGCGCTGCTGCTCAGTTACCTGCTGCTGCGGCTGGCGAAGCGCATTGCGGCGCACCGCCTGGCAGCGCTTGCCACGAGAACAGAAACGCAGTGGGATGACGTCGTCGCCGGGGCAATCGGTAAAACCAAAAGCCTGTTTCTGCTCGTGGCGGCGCTGTTCATTGCATCCCAGTTTCTGCAGCTACCTGAACGCACCCAGTCGATTTTTCACAACCTGTTCATCATTGCCCTGCTGATCCAGGTCGGTATATGGATTGGTGTGATCACAATATCGACGCTGGAACAACACCGCCAGCGTGCGCTAAAGACAAACCCCGCAGCAGCCACGACCATCAATGCCCTGGGCTTTCTCAGCCGCATCCTGATCTGGTCGGTGGTAGTACTGGTGGCCCTGGACAATCTCGGGATTGATGTCACTGCCCTCGTTGCAGGCCTTGGCATCGGCGGCGTAGCGGTCGCCCTTTCTGTCCAGAATATCCTTGGTGACCTGTTCGCTTCCCTGTCGATCATCCTCGACAAGCCGTTTGTACTCGGTGACTTTCTCATCATTGACGAACACATGGGCAGTGTGGAATACATAGGCCTGAAAACGACCCGGATTCGCAGCCTCTCCGGGGAACAGCTGATATTCTCGAATTCCGACCTGCTGAAAAGTCGCATCCGCAATTACGGCCGCATGTTTGAGCGGCGCGTGGTGTTCAGCATCGGGGTAACCTACGACACTTCGCGCGAAAAGCTGAAGCGTATACCGGAAATCATCCGTAAGGCCATCGAGGCGGAAGGCGACACCCGGTTCGACCGCTCCCATTTCATGAAATACGGCGATTACTCGCTGCAATTCGAGACCGTCTACTACGTGTTGTCTCCGGATTACAATCTTTACATGGACAGGCAGCAGGCCATCTACTTTGCCATCCACGAAGCCTTCGAACGTGAGCAGATCGAATTTGCCTATCCCACACAGACACTGTTCGTCACGCAGGCAGCGGGAGAATAACCGGTGGCCCCGGTCATAGAATGAGCCGGTAGAGGACTGGGAGTTCGAATCAGTTGCGCTGGAAGCCGCTCACTGCTCCGTGTACTCGAACCCGTAGTGCCCTTGTACAGGGCGATCTGATACTCCCTGCTGATGACCGTGTAGCTGTCATATTCCGGCGCAGTCTGGATGGTCGCGCGGGGCAAATCGACCTGCACCTCATGGTCAGCCCAGTCGACTTGCTGAATCCAGGCAGGCGCGACCAGCAGCTTCTTTCCCGGTAGCCAGTTGCGCGTATCAATCTCCAGGTAGCGAACCGCCCAGTCGGGCTCCTCCAGAATGAAGTCATCTACATGACCGAAATCGCCGTTCCGGGCATGAATAAGGTAAGCCCGGCAGGGGATGTGACTTCAGGTAACACATATCTCTTACTCATAACTGAAGCACCCTTCCAACTCAGATCAATCCACTACGCTCGGGTGATATCATTTAGCTCACAATCGACTTCTCATCATTTTTGACCGATGCGAATATCGATGCGAGCTGTAATCGCACCCACTATGGTTCTAACTGGGTGGTTTGCGTGGGCAAATCCATTTCAACGTTTCATAATCGACTGTTAACAATGACTAATACCAGGATAACCCCTTGAGTCACCAGCCACGGAAAAGGTTCGGCCAGGACTCCTCCCCGGGTTGGATTTCCCACGATACCCAATAGGTTACATGCGAGGATGACAGGATCGCTGCCACTTTCGAGGACAGTTAGCAGATACCAGTGCTGATCTTCTGGTTACCCTGAAATATTCAATTTTTATCCTCATTACTTTATCGCGAATAAAGCTGATAGCCGGATTTATTATTTTATGCGACAAAAAGTACGGTGATAAAACACTGCTAAAAGTACATTCCTGACTAACCAGCGATTGTTACAAACAGCCATTTGGTAGTCAGAATCAGGAATGCGAGCAAGTCGCACAGGGAATTGTCGTTTGAGGTCTGGAGTCACCTCAGAACTTGCCGTTCATGTCAGACACTCTGTGTATTTCTGCTTGCCCGTGATTCACACGCACGACTGACGACCACAGCTAGCACAGTCAGCGACAGTACAATAACGGCCCCTGACGGCAGGTCAAGCAGCGCCGAAAGCAGCAGCCCAGCTACGTAACCAAGCGTGCCTGTAAGCATCCCCAGCCACGTTGCACCCGTATCACAGTGGCGCACGGCAAGCGCTGGAATGATTAGGCTGGCAAACACCAGGTAGACACCAACCAGTTGCACCGAGGCCGTCACGGTTACTGCAAACAGTAGGTAGAAAAGCAGGCGACTCTGCTCACCGCGCAGCAATTGCCAGAGCAACAGCACGACAACATAGATGACAGCGACGTGCAGCAACTGTTGGTAATCCACCCAGAGAATTTGACCAACCAGCAGTTCCTTGAGGTGTTCTCCTGCCTGTGGATTGCCGGATAGCAGCAGGACACCGACCGAGGCCGCCACCACGAATGCGCTGCCGATGATGGCTTCCTGTACATCCGGCCAGTTGCGCTCACATGCATACAGCAGAATTGCCCCGGCCAGTGCTGCAGCATAGGCGACCAGTTGAACCGCCAGTACATTGTCGGACAGGTGCATCACATGGGCGGCAAGCACACCGACGCCGGCAATCTGGGCGATCGCGAGGTCGATGAATATAATGCCGCGGCGTAGCACCTCGCGTCCCAATGGCACATGGGTCGCCAGCACCAGCAACCCGGCTGCCATGGCCGGGCCGAGTATGGCGGGATCGAGACCGTCCAGTGTCATGACGTGATCGACAGCAGGCGCTGCAGGATGTCGCTGAACAGGCCAAACAGGTCCTGAGCCTCGGCGTTGCCTCCAACTGTGGAGGGCAACACGACGATCGGCAAGCCGGTTCGTTGCGAGAGCCATTCTGCTGCTCTTGCATTCTGGTAGGGCGAACGAATAATTGCGGTGGCATCGTGTTGCTGCAGCTGCTGCAACAGTTTGCTGAGGTGTGCGCTGGTCGGTGGCACGCCAGGCTTTGGCTCCAGTGTACCGACGCGCTGCAGCCCCAACCAATCGGCCAGGTAGGGCCAGGAGTCATGATGAACCACGATCTGAACGCCCTGCAGCGGCTGAGCCTGAACCTGCCAACCGTCCATGGCAGATGCCCAGCGTTGCAGAAAATCGCTCAGTCCGGCCTCGTAGTCGCCGGCATGCTGTGGATCAAGTTCTGCAAGGCGTCCGGCCATCGCCTGTGCAATCGGTGGGTAGTTACGCGGATCGAGCTGAATGTGGGGATTGCCCTGTGCATGTACATCGCCCGCGGCCCGATCGAGCTGTGCCGGACGATCCAGCAGCTTGACGTATTGCGTTGCCCCCAGGTATCCCGCTGTACCCGTCTGCACGGCAGGATTGTTCGCGCGTCTTTGCAGTACCGGCAACCAGCCGGACTCCAGCCCGGCGCCCGTGCATACAAGCAAGTCGGCCTTGCGCAACCTGGCGATCAGGCTCGGTCTGGCCTGGATATGATGTACATCCTGCAGGGCGGTGGTGGCACTGCTGGCGCTGACATGTTTACCACCGATCTCTTGCGCCAGCGCTGCCCATTCCGGTTCGCAGGCAAACACGCTGACTTGTGCTGTGGCAACCCGGCTCAGCAGCAACAGGCAGACAAGCGGTAATTGCTTGATTACGAATTTCACAGCCACCTCCTAGAATTCGTGCGCACCGTGCGCGCCAAGACTCATGATGTACTGCAGCGTCCACTGATTGTCAGTGCCCGGTTGCGACTTGTCGTGGTTATACTGCAGGCGTAACCGGCTGAACTCGCTGGGCGACCAGTCGGCCATCAGGCTCCAGCGCCTCGGATCATGGCCGTCACTGTTGAACACGGTCTCCTCGAGCACCTCGTTCGGATCGAGACCACCAGCATTGATGACGGCAAGGTCATTGTCAGACTCCAGCCAGTCATAGCGCGCACCCATGCGCCAGCGTGGCATGAACTGGTAGACCAGCTGCGCATAGAATCCCTGCTGCCGGCCGTCGTAGTCGAGCAGCGCGCTGTTACCCTCCTCGGTAAAGATATCCGTGCCATCCTCATGGCGATAGAAATACTCGGTCTGCAGTATCAGGTTGCGATCGGTCGGATTACCGTTCGGCGCCCACTTCCACACAAGGTCGGCGATGGTCAGGTTGGAGTCACCCGTGAAGGAATCACCGCCCTCCTCGCCTGCATCACCATGGGCATGTCCACTGCTGCTGCGATCAACGTCATTCACCCACATCTGCGACAGCCCGGCCTGCCAGCTGTGACTGCTGCCGACATCACCGCCGAGCCTGGCAAACACTGTCTGGATGTTCCCCAGTGTGTCGGTGGCATCCCCGCCCGGAAAATGCGCGCCACGAAAGGTTTCGCCGCCGAGGCGCAGATACAGGTCAGTGGGCGCCACCCAGCTGAACTGCACTCCGTCGTCGGTGTACTGGCTGCCGAGCATGGCGCGGTACACCAGCGGCTGATCCCTGAAGTCCCAGGCGTGTGAGTGCACCCGGTTCAGGTAGCCGATGTCCGAATAGAAGCGCCCGAAACGCAGGCCGGTGCCCGCTGGCAAGGCGAGCGTATCGACAAAGGCCTCCTCGGTCTCAACCTCGGTGCCTTCGCCGTCATCGTGCAGCCCGATGGTAGTTCGGGCATAAAACAACTGATCGACCGAGGCCGACATCACCAGCTCGGTCTCGTCGAGCGTCAGACCCTCGGCAGGCAGACCCGCCTCTCCGCCCAGCTGAAACCCCGGCAAGCCATAGTCGTCCGGGTCCTGTGAGTAGCTGTTCAGGCTGCCCTGCAGGATAAGCGAGATGGCAGGATTGAACGTGTTGGACCTTTCCTGTTCAACAGGTGCGGCAGCGACAGCCACCTCGGCGGCCTGTTCTGCAGCCTGCGCCTGGCTACGTGCCTCGGCCGCCTCCTTTTCCGTGGCGTTCAGGCGCGCTTCCAGCGCACGGATACGGGCCTCATACTCCTGTTGCAACGCGTCGATTTGCCGGCGAATCTCCGCCAGGTCGTCAGCAAGGGACACAGTCGGCAGCAAAAGCAGCCATACACTGACTGCCATTTGAGACAGTTTCTTCATGAACACCTCCGGTACTCCACCAACCGGCTGTCATGTGATGGCCGGCGGATAGATCTTGAATACAAACAGACTGTCTGGTTATTCAGGACTACCGGGGTGGGGCACGGGACAGATAGCGAAAATGTGTCGAGAGATCCTGCTGCGCGAGGACGAGGACATGAATGCGTTCATGGGTGAACAGCTTCGACAGACCGCAATGCGGATACGCCGATGCATGATTATGGGGCTGTGATGACAGGCAGATGTTGCAAGTGCTGCCATCATCATGGGCAGCAACATCACTCGCATGCACCAACAGCGCCAGCTGCCCGAGCAGCAGGCATGCTACCAGTAACAGGGTTAGCCGACTGAAACGCTTCATAGGCGAGTAATTGTACGTTAAGCGTATGGCTCGGTCGAATTTGCCTCGCTGGAATGGGTCGACTGGATCAATCACCGCTGGCTGCCGGAGGCGACAGGCAACATCCCGACAGCGGAGTTGAAGCAGGCGTGTTGATTTGTACCGAAACTTGATCCAATAGATGCGGATATTTGCATTCTGCCCTGACCCCCTACCTGCCGAGAACAGTTGCCTTGAATCCATTCACTTACTGCAGTTCAGGTGGTACATATTTCTGTGCAAACGGTGGGTCATATTTGGATGCAAATTAACACGTACAGTAACTTATGCTGGATGTCTGGAATGGGGACAACACCGGTCATCTGACCAAATTACTCAGGTATTCAGCCGGGAAGGTCCTGATTCGAGCGGTTACTTGCCTTTCCCCGGATCACCCTGGGTGTCTTGGTTGCCGCAAAAGAAGACATTCATATAAACAAAAAGCCACCTGCCACGTTAGCCTGGTCTTACACGATGAATGTGGTGGTACTGGAAACGTTTATTTTGGTTGCGTTGTAGGTTCCTGCGTAGGTTGCGGTGCAGGAGGTGTATTTGCCTCTTTTGGACCCATGTATCCAGCAAGTGCCACGAACCCACCTTTGAGGACATATGCATTGTCGAAGCCGATATGTCGAAGGGCAGTTCCAGCCAGAATTGCCCTCGTGCCGGACTTGCACAGTACGACCACGGTCTTGTCAGATGGAATACGTGCCAGGTTGGCTTCTGAGAACAGTTCATCTATTGGGATAACCAATGTATCTGGCAATGTTGCAGTGAAGACACCGGTCTCGGCTGGTGTTCTGACATCGATCACCACAAGTGACTCTTTTGCTTTCACTTTGTCAAGGAAAGCACTTGGCTTCATCAAATGCAGGGTTTTAGCGGCTTCCGCCCCTTTAACGTGCGCGAATAATGCCGCATAGCTTTCCGCCAATGAAGCATCATACGACCATGCTGACCCGGGAAAGGCCATAGCAATTGTCAGCGATACGATTGCAAGTGGACGTATTAACATGTCGAACCTCCTATTACCGTGTAATTAACAAAACTTGATTTACTCATATTCAAGATCCTCCTCCCACTGCCCGTTCGGCTATGGCATGACGGGCCTTATCATCATTGATCAGTGAGTGGCGGCTGGTGGCCCTCCGAGGGACAACATTCCTCATAGGGCACCACGCCCTCACGTTGCTCGTACCAGCAGCGCGTCCGGTTCACCACGCCAACGGCTGCCAGCATTACCGGTACTTCGATCAGTACGCCCACCACGGTGGCTAGTGCCGCCCCGGACTCGAAACCGAACAGCACGATGGCCGTGGCGACTGCCAGTTCGAAAAAATTGCTGGCCCCGATGAGCGCCGACGGCCCGGCTACACAGTGCGGGGAACGTACCCAGCGGTTGAGCAGGTACGCAAGCCCTGAATTGAAGAACACCTGGATCAGGATGGGTACAGCAAGGAGCAGAATGATCAGTGGTTGCGCGATGATCTGGTCACCTTGAAATCCGAACAGCAAGACCAGTGTTGCCAGCAAGGCTGACAGGGAGATTGGATGCAGGGTCTTGATAACCTTTGCAAGCCGACCAACACCGTGTTCCCTGGCCAGGACGGCGCGCCGCCACAGTTGCGCGATGAGCACGGGAATGACGATGTAGAGCACAACTGACAGGAACAAGGTATCCCAGGGGACAGCAATGGCAGACAGACCCAGCAACAGGCCGACAATAGGGGCAAACGCAAAGATCATGATCACATCATTGAGCGCGACCTGAGTCAGCGTAAAATGTGGTTCGCCTGAGCTCAAGTTGCTCCAGACAAATACCATTGCGGTGCAAGGCGCAGCAGCCAGGATAATAAGCCCTGCAATATAGGAATCGATCTGCTCAGCGGGCAGCCAGTCCAGAAACAAGCCGCGTAAAAACAGCCAGGCAAGCAAGGCCATGGAAAAGGGTTTCACCGCCCAGTTGACGAACAACGTGACACCGACCCCCCGCCAGTGCTCCTTGACGTGATGCAGCGCATGAAAATCGATCTTGAGCAACATGGGGATGATCATCAGCCAGATAAGTACTGCTACCGGCATATTGACCTTTGCTACTTCCAGGCGGCCAATCAGCTGGAAAGGCCCGGGAATGAAATGACCCAGCGTAATACCGGCAATAATGCAGAGAAATACCCATGCCGTCAGATAGCGCTCGAAGAATCCCATGGGGCTTCCCATCGCTTTCTTCACAGTGACTTCACATTGGGTGCTCATCGCTTCTCTACATCCTCGTTTCTGGTGCAGACGAACAGTACGTTGATCATCCGGTGTTACTCCTGCACCCAGGTCCGCACCTGATCCGGCCCCGGTATACCACCGGCATGCACTACCTTGCCGTCTACCACCACCCCGGGTGTCGACATCACCCCGTAGGCCATGATCGCGGCGATGTCCATGACCTTCTCGATCTCCACCTCGACGCCAGCCTCTTTCGCTGCCTGAGCGATGACATTGGCGGTGATCTCGCAATTGCGGCAGCCGCTACCAAGGACCTTGATCTGTTTCATGTGATGACACTCCTTGCATTCAGACAATCGCGTTGAAGCCCCAGCCCACCAGCGTGAAGGCCACAGCGAGTACACTGGCAAACAGCGCCAGCGCCGGCCAGCGGATGACTTTTCTCAGGATCAGCATCTCCGGCAGGGACAGCGCGGCCACGCTCATCATCAGCGCCAGGGTGGTGCCCACCGCCACCCCCTTGCCCAGCATGGCTTCGGCTACCGGGATCACACCGGTGGCATTGGAATACAGCGGAATCCCCAGCAGCACCGCAGCCGGCACGGTGTACCAGCTGTCGCCGCCCAGGTGCTCTGAAACCCAGCCGGCCGGTACGAAACCATGAAACAGTGCACCGACGCCAATGCCAATCAACACCCACTTCCAGATCCGACCGACGATCTCCCGCACCTCGGCCAGGGCATAGCGGTGCCGGCCGGCAAAACTCGTATCCGGCTTCGGCAGGTCGGCCTCCCCCATCCGGATTTGCCAGACGTAGTCCTCGACCCAGCGTTCGGGGCGAAAGCGCTGCATGACCATGCCACCGAACCAGGCGACTACCAGACCCGCGAGGACATACAGGGCCGCCAGCTTCCAGCCGAGGACCCCGACCAGGATAACCGCCGCCACCTCATTGATCATGGGACTGGCGATCAGGAACGAGAAGGTCACCCCCAGCGGGATGCCGGCCTCGACAAAACCGATGAACAGCGGCACCGAGGAGCAGGAGCAGAACGGGGTGACCGCACCCAGTGAAACCGCGAGACCCCGCGCCTGCCAGTCGGGCCGCCCGCGCACGAAGGCACGCACCTGCTCCGGCGCGACCAGGGCCCGCAACAGGCCCATGATATAGATGACCACGACCAGCAGGACAAAGATCTTCGCCACGTCCATGAGGAAGAACTGCACGGCAGCACCTGTCCGGGAAGCTGGATCGAGCTCCAGCAGGCCGAAGGCCAGTACATTGGCAAACGCCTCAAACACGGGCCGCCTGCTCGCCGGGTTCGGGCGGTGGCTCGATGGCGGGCAGCTTGAAGGACAGCACCGCGGCCGCCAGTACGAACGCCGCAGACCACCATAGGCAACCGGTCAGCCCCTGGGTCTGGTAGACCAGGCCGGAAAGCACGGTGCCGGTCAGCCGACCGCCGGCATTGGCCATGTAGTAGAAACCGACATTCATGGACACCTTGTCGAAGTCGGAATAGGCCAGAATCAGGTAGGAGTGCACCGCCGAGTTGATGGCGAACACCACGCCGAACAGCACCAGCCCGGTGACGAGACCAGCGCCGGGTCCAGGCCGTACTGCAGTGCCAGTGCCATGGCCGCCGGGAAGACCGCCAGGATGAAGGCCCACAGCCTGGCCGTGCCGCCGCCGGGACCCCGGCCGTGATGACTGCGTCGGATCAGCTGGGGTGCGCTGGCCTGCACCATGCCGTAGCCGATCACCCACAGCGCGATGAAGCCACCGACCTGGGTGAAACTCCAGCCCAGCACCGAGTAGAGGAACACCGGCAGGCCCACCACGAACCACACGTCGCGCGAACCGAACAGGAAAAAGCGTGCCGCCGACAGCCAGTTGATCGCCGGTGTGTTGGAGAACACCTGGGTGAACTTTGGCTTCGACTTCATTTTGCCAACGCCCCTGGGTAGCAGCAGGGCGGTCACGATCAGTACGACCAGCAGCATCCCGGCCAGCACCGCCAGCGCACCGCGAAAGCCGATCCACTCGAGCAGGGCTGCGCCGACAAAGAAACCCGCGCCCTTGAGCGCGTTCTTGGAACCGGTCAATGCCGCCACCCAGCGGAACAGCTTCGACTCCCCGCCGTCCCCGGCCAGCATCTTGACGCTCGCCTTGGCCGACATCTTGTTCAGGTCCTTGGCGATGCCGGACAGTGCCTGGGCGGCCATGACATAGGGCACCGACAGCCAGGCATCCGGCACGGTGAGCAGCAACAGCGCCACCACCTGCATCCCCATGCCGATGTGCATGGTGAGGTTCAGTCCGATGCGCGCGCCCAGCCAGCCGCCGACCAGGTTGGTGACGATGCCGAAGAACTCGTAGAACAGGAACAGCATGGCCACCTCGAAGGGCGAATAGCCCAGCAGGTGGAAATACAGCACCACCAGCATGCGGATGGCGCCGTCGGTGACGGTGAAGGCCCAGTAGCCGCCGGTGACGACCAGGTAGTTGCGGGTCGCGCTGTCCATGAGCTACAGGTCTGCGCGCGACCTTGCGCGGCAAGGTCCATCATGCGGTTCACGTAGCCCCATTCGTTGTCATACCAGGCATAGACCTTGACCTGGGTGCCGTCGATCACCATGGTGGACAGCGCATCGACGATCGATGAGCGCGGATCGTTCAGGTAATCCACCGACACCAGCGGGCGTTCCTCGTAACCGAGAATGCCTTGAGCTCGCCCTCGGCCGCCGCTTCCTGAAGTACCCGTTGACCTCCTCCACCGTGACCGGGCGTGCCGCCTCGAACACGAAATCGGTCAGCGAGGCATTCAGCAGCGGCACGCGCACGGCGTGGCCGTTCAGCTTGCCGGTGAGTTCCGGGAAGATCTTGGTGATCGCCTTGGCGGACCCCGTGCTCGTGGGGATCAGCGACTGGCCGCAGGCCCTGGCCCGGCGCAGATCCTTGTGACCCTTGTCGACAATGGTCTGGGTATTGGTGATGTCGTGGATGGTGGTCATGCAACCGTGCACGATACCGATATTTTCATGCATTACCTTGACCACCGGTGCCAGACAGTTGGTGGTACAGGAGGCTGCTGTGACCAGATGGTGCTTGGTCGGATCGTACAGGTGATCGTTGATCCCGTAGACGATATTGAGTGCACCCTCTGTTGGTGCGGCAACAATCACCTTCTTCACGCCTTGCTCGAAGTAACGCTGCAGGGTCTCCGGTTGCTTGTGGTGCTTGCCCGTGGCCTCAATCACGATGTCACAGTCTGACCAGTCGGTCTCTCCAATCGCCGGGTTGCGACTACAATCAATGTGTTGGCCACCGATGATCATCGCCTCACCCTCGGCCTCGCAATCCACGTCCCAGGTGCCGTGCACCGAATCGAACTTCAGCAGGTGCGCTGAACCCGCGGCATCGGTCGCTGTCTCGTTCACCCGAACGATCGACAGTGTGTCTCTGTTCCAGCCGGCCCGCAGTCCCAGCCGGCCCATGCGCCCGAAGCCATTTATACCTATACGAATAGTCATTCCAATTGCCTCCTTACTGATAACGTTCAGTGTTGATCAAGCGCAGCAGGCACTTTCCGGCCGGTTCGGCATATCTGTGAGTGCGTGTAAGTCCTCGTTAAAGGGGGATAGCGTGATTACTCCTTCGGACGCTGCCATGAGGACCTCGCAGGCCCATGCCGGCAAATCGGGATTGAGTCGGTAATAGATCCACTGACCCTGACGCCGATCCAGTACCACACCAAGCTCACGCAACTGCGCCAAATGGCGAGATATCTTCGGTTGGATCTCATCCAGTGCGTGGGTCAGTTCGCAGACACAGAGCTCTCCCTCATGGCTCAGCAACACCAGCATGCGCAGGCGGGTGAGATCACTCAGGGCTTTGAAAAATTGGTCAGCGTCCATGGCAACATTACTCTCAAGGGGAGATGATATACGGTATATCATATATACGACTTACGATATACATTGTAAAGCGTATAAGCGTAATTTGATTCATAAGACCAAGTTAAGAACACTCTCCGCATCAAAATGCCACTTTGACAGGTGGTTCCGGAGCAGCTTACAAACTTGCCGTGGAAGATTTCCATATACGGAGCAATTAATCATTGGAAGTCCAGGCAAATAACAGTCGAAGTGCTGCTTCCGAGATCATCACCCAACCAATTGCTGATGATATTATTGGTCCAGCAATAGATTCTTCAGATTCTTCAGAATAAAAGCGATGCGAATATCGATGAGAGTTGTAATCGCACCCACTATGGTTCTAACTGGCGGGTTTGCGTGGGTAAATCCTTTGAGACGTTTTATAACTGACTGTTAACAATGACATATACAAGGATAACCCCTTGAGTCACCGTCCACGGAAAAGGTTCGGCCAGGGTCCTTCCCCGGCTTTGATTCCTCACGTTACTCAGCAAGTTATACCTCTGTGAAACATGATTGCCGCCACTTTTGGCGACAGTTGTTAGATACCGCTGCAGACCAGGAAGCAGGGTGCGGAGCTTGTCTGCGGTTGCTCGTGACTCGAATTTGGCGTGGGAGGGTGCGCCTTGCCTGGACCTGGCTGATCCGTACAAAGTGGAGCATACCGTGTTGGTTTGCATACTCGTTTGGCCCAGATTTTCATTTTTGTGTAAACCACCTCGAGCCGTGCATTTCTACCGGGTTTCAAACAGATAATATTTCGCAGCCGGATCATGCTTCGATGCAAAAGTGGTTCAATATTCGGTGCAATTCAACACATGGAGAGCACTCGGAGATCATTCGCCACTCCTGAACATCCGCTCCTGAACATCCGGTCCTGAACAATTACCGACCACACTAATTTCCCACCCTGGATGCTGCTCTCCAGGAAATATTATGCTATATTGTGTTCACCCCATGGGTGAATTATATTCTGAGCAATAACGTGCCATTCGCGATTCCAAAAGGATCCTACTTTGATCGTCATTTTCAGGACCAAGCAGCTGGAGCGCTGCTACAAGGAATATCGGAGGGCCGTTAAAGCGTACGGTGAAGATACCGGCAAACGATACATATTACGTATCAACACGATCAAGCAGGCCAGGGACATCGAGGAGTTGATGAAACTACCCGTGTTGCGCTGCCATCCACTGAAAGGAAATCGAGCAGGGCAATACGCTGTCAATATCACAGGTTTCTATCGACTGATTTTTTCCCTGGAGGGTGAAATGCTGGAAATTGCCCGCATAGAGGAAGTGAGCAAACACTATGGCGACTAATCAGGAAATTTATTCGGACCTTGCGGTACCGCCTGGCGTGTATCTGACCGAGATTGCCGAGGAGATGGGCATGAGCCAAGCCGAACTGGCCCGGCGCATGGGCCGGCCGGTCCAGGCAATTAGTGAGATCGCCAACGGTATCAAATCCATCACCCCGGATACTGCCCTGCAGCTGGAGCAGGTGCTTGGCGTGCCTGCACACATCTGGACCGGTCTGGAATCAGAGTATCAGCTGACAAAGGCTAGAAATGAGGCGGCAGAACAGGTTGAACAGGAAACCGATCTGGCTGTTCGTTTCCCCTACCCGGCAATCACGAAACTTGGCTGGGTAAAGCCAACCCGAAAACGAGCGGAAAAAGTGGTGGAACTGCGCCGCTTTTTCGGTGTCGCTTCATTACACATTTTACAGGGTGTGCACGCCTACGCGCCGGCATTCCGCCAGTCCGCCCGCACCGAGGTTTCTCATGAGGCCCTGGTCGCCTGGTTGCGTGGTGGCACACTGGAGGCTGATAAGATCGAGACCGGGCATTTCGACAATGTGAAGGCACGTGCTGCACTACAAGTGCTTCGCCACCTGACCCGAGAAGAACCTGCAGTATTTTTACCGGAACTCAAGCAGGTGCTGGCAGACGCAGGCATTGCATTCGTGCTGCTGCCGCACTTCCCCAAGACCTATACCAATGGCGCTACCTATTGGCTGACTCCAAATAAAGCCGTTTTGATGATGACCATCCGGGGAAGCTGGGCCGATATTTTCTGGTTCAGCCTGTTTCATGAACTCGGTCATATTCTGCTGCACGACAAGCGCCACACCTTTCTCGAAGACGGGCTTGACGACCCCGATTGGAAGAGGCAGGAAGAAGAAGCCGATGAGTTTGCCCAAAAAACCCTCATCCCGGCGATACCCTGGCGCGCCTTCGTGAAGGCAGGACATTTCAGCGCAGTGAATATTGCATCATTTGCCGATGAAATCGATATCGCCCCCGGAATTGTCGTCGGCCGACTGCAACATGATGGCCTGCTGCCTCTTAACCATCATGTCCATCGGACACGATACAAGTGGGCCAGTTGATCACCTTTTCAGCAACCAAAAAGGAGAGTGTTGATTTGCACCGGAACTTGATCCAACCAGATGCAGATATTTGCATTCTGCCCTGACCCCCTACCTGCCGAGAACAGTTGCCTTGAATCCATTCACTTACTGCAGTTCAGGTGGTACATATTTCTGTGCAAACGGTGGGTCATATTTGGATGCAAATTAACAGTCAACCCAAAGTAGCGTTCACTTGAAGTCAATCGCTCCATGTTTCTGCCAGGTAATCTACCAAAGCGCGTACCTTTTTAGAGACAAGCTTGCTGTATGGGTATACGGCATATAGTCCCGTGTTAGGAGGAGCATAGTCGTCAAGGATGGTTATTAGTCTCCCTTCCTTTATAGCACTAGCTACCATATATGTAGGCCCGACAAATATGCCACCATCATTAAGTGCAGTATTTATTAGTAAATAACCTGTATCTGAGCGGAAATTCCCTTTAACTTTTATAGTGAAGACTTCTCCCTGTTTGTCTTTGAAGAACCAGCTATCTGATTTCGACCCACGTGTATAGATAAGGCAGTTGTGTTTATCAAGTTCATCGGGATGTTCAGGAGTGCCATGATTTTTTAGATACTCTGGTGAGGCGCAAACATGAAAGCTGCACGGCATTAACATTCTCGCTATTAAACTTGAATCTTCCAGTTCTCCAACGCGAAGTGCCACATCGAAACCTTCCTCAATCAGATCAACAAAACGCCCGGTGATTTGTATATCCAGTTCGAGCCTGGGGTAAAGCTGCTGAAAGTGCAGCAGTGCCTCAGGTAGCAATGACATTGCCAGACTCTCTGGCGCCGATATCCGCAACCTGCCTTGTGGTTCGCTTTGCAGGGGCAGCACCGACTGCTCTGCTTCTCGAACATCTGACATGATTCGGTGTGAATAGCTGGCAAACACCTCTCCCGCCTGTGTGAGATGCAAACGTCGTGTAGTGCGATTAAGCAGTTGAACGCCAAGATGCTGTTCCAGTAGAGAAACCTGCTTGCTGACGACCGGCTTGGATATCCCCAGTGCATCAGCTGCGGCAGTGAAGCTGCCATTTTCAACGACGGCAGCAAATGTCTCGATACAGGGAAGAATACTCATATTGGTTAATAATTAGAAACAATCAGTTTCCTTATAGCACGTTTATGTTTATATGCGAAACATATAACCTTGTTTTCAACGTGAATCGACCCCTTCAAGGTATTCGAGTCACCAGACATAAACAGACATAGAGAACCATTTGGGAGAAATATCATGTTGAAAAACACTGCTAGTACGTATGGGGTTGTCGCAAAGGGCTTTCATTGGCTGCTGTTCCTGATGCTTACCTTCTCAATAGTAATGGGAAATTTTCTTGCCGCCATGCCCAAGGGGCCTGAAAAGCTACAGGCAGCAGGTATGCACAAATCATTCGGAGCCGTCATATTAATGTTGATTCTGCTGCGCCTGGCGTGGCGGTTAATAAATGAGACACCCCGGCTTCCGGATGAAACAAAATCAGGTGAGGCATTTGTGGCTAAAGCGATGCACTGGGGACTATACGTCCTGATGTTTGCCCAGCCACTCTCCGGAATCATGATGAGCCAGGCAGCTGGTGTCCCGGTAAGTTTCTTTGGTCTATTCGAATTCCCTGTCTTCCTGGCTAAGGACCCAGGGCTGGCGGAAACATTTCGTGCCATTCACGGCACAGTATGGATTTTGCTCGTTCTAGCGGTGATTGGGCATGCAGGGGCAGCACTGCATCATCATTTTATCAAGAAGGACAACGTATTGAAGCAAATGACTGCCGGCGTGTGAGCTTCAACATTGTTGATTTGCAGCTAAATTGGAGCCAATAGAGGCATATATTTGCGTTCTGCTCTGATCCATTACTGCCGAGAACCATTATTCTATAAACAAATACTTACAGCTGTTTTGGTGGGATAGTTTTCGGTGCAAATAGTGGGTCATTTTTGGATGCAAATTAACATCCACAGGTCACCACCATCAGTAAAGCCGCGATTAGTGTGTTAAGCAGCATATGTCTCTCCTTGCTTCACCGGCTCATTTCGGCAGTGATACTTCATTGCAGTACCCCTTCCCATGCCCGGGTCCGTTCGCGCATCTCGTCCTTCATGGCAGCAGGCAGGAAATCGGCCGGGTCCTGGTTGCCACGTATTTCCCAGCCACCACCAAGCGCCCGGTAGACCTGGACCAGGTTGGTGGCAACATTTCCCCGGGCCGAGGTAAGCAGATCCTGCTGTTGGGCATCAGCGCCGAGGGTACTGATGACCGTGTTGAAATCAATCAAACCATTCTGGTACTGCGCCGTGGAGGCGGCTACCGATCGTTTCGACGCTGCGGCTGCCAACTGGTATGCCGCGAGTTGCTGATAGGACTTGAGGTAGGCAACAATCGAGTTCTCGACATCACCCTGCGCCTGCAGGACGGTATTCCGGTAATCCACCAGCAACTGCTGGAACAGTGCGTCCTGCAAGCGGACATTGCTCCTGAGCCGCCCGTAATTAAAAATATTCCACTGAAACGCACCGAACAGGCTCCAGGTTTCGCTGTCGCTCTCGAACAGATCACCGCTGTGCATTGCACTGCTGCCAATGGCACCGCCAATCGAAAAGGACGGATACAATTCGGTGACGGCAACACCGATCTGCGCACTCTGGGCCGCGAGCTGCCGCTCGGCCGCCCGAATGTCGGGGCGTTGCCGGATAAGGTTCTGCGGCATGCCCAGGGCAATGGACGCCGGGGTTTTCGGAATATCGCCCTTTTCACCGAGGAGGTAATTCAAGTCATGGGGAGGTTTCCCCAGCAGGATCGCCAGCGAGTTCTTCACCTGCTGCAGGGAAGTCTCCAGTGAAGGTACACTGGCGATGGTATTGTTCAGCAGTGTCTCGGCCTGGTCCGCGTCGAGCTCACTGACTGCGCCGGCATTGAATTTCGCCCTGGCAATGCGCAGACTTTCCCGCTGGAGTTCGATGTTTTGTCTGGCGACGTCAAGCTGCGCCTGTAAGGTACGGACAAGAATATAATTCTGGGCCACCTGCGATAGCAGCGATACCAGTGCTCCGTCATAATCGGCAACACTGGCGTCGAGCTCTGCTGACGCCGACTCCACCTGCCGTCGGAAGCGTCCCCAGAAATCCGCTTCCCAGCTGAGATTGAATCCAAGACTGTAGTCATTAAAGATAATGGCGTCCGATTTTTCTCTTGCTGCCAGGCCGGTGACCTGTTGCTGCTGGGGATACTGATTACCAATGGCAATGGCCAGTTGTTGCTGTGACTGCAGCACGCGCAGCGCTGCAGACCGCAGCGACAGGTTCTCCTGCAGGGCCATCTCGACCAGCCGATCAAGCACGGGGTCCTGAAAGGCTGTTTGCCACCAATTAGGATCTGCAGGTGGTTCACTGCTGACCAGCGGGTCCTCTACATACAGCCAGCTGCTCTCGACGGGCGCGCCTGGCTCCTGAAAGTCGGGTCCCAGCATCGCGCAACCCGAGGCGATCAGGGCTGACAGCGTGGCAATGCCGAGAGTCTGCCATGAGCGATTCATACCGGCACCCTTACTGCAGCATTGACGGCACGGGTGGCACCGGAGCATCGTGACCACTCTCCGCGGTACCGGTCATCACCAGCACCGAGGCGGTCGTGCCAACCCGCAGCGCGACCCCGTCCGGGATGCTGGTCATGTGAATGCGCACCGGCACGCGCTGGGCCAGGCGAATCCATTCGAACGTCGGGCTGACAGTCGGCAGCAGCTCAAAACCGGTGCTGCCGTCCTGTTGGGCGATACCCCAGCCGAGGCTATCCACATAGCCTTCAATCGGTTTATCCGGGTAGCTCATCAGGGTGATGATTGCCCTGTCACCCTTACCGATTCTTTCGATCAGGGTTTCCTTGAAGAACCCGCCTATCCAGTAACTGTTGACATCGACCAGTGCCAGCGCCGGCTGGTTGGCGACTGCCTGGCTGCCGAGCCGCAGGTTAAGATTGGTGACGTAGCCATCCACCGGCGCCCTCACCTGTGTGAACTCGAGATTCAACTCGGCCTGCTGCACGTTCGCCCGCGCTTCACGAACACTGGCATTGGCGTCCCCGGGCGCACCGAGACTGGCGCGCGTCTCCGCCAGGTCGGCTTCAGTCTGGGCCAGGATTGCCCGGGCCTGGGTCAGACTGGCGAGTGCGCCTTTGCGTTTCTCCAGCGAAACCTCGTAGTTTGCCCTGGCACGATCCACTGCTTTTTGCGAGGTTGCGCGCTGTGGCAGCAATTCCTGCTGGCGCTGGAATTCGGCCTTGTTCTTTGCAATCTCGGACGCGGCTTCCTTGATGGCACTCTGTGCCTGCAGGATCGATGCCCTGGACACATCGATCTGGGCCTCGGCCGCCTCGACCTGCTTTTCCTGGGCCAGGTAGCTGTCACCGGTTTTGTCATACTGCGCACGCGCCTGCGCCAGACTGACAGCGAAAGTACGCGGATCGATTTCGAACAGCAGGTCGCCCGCCTTCACGAACTGATTATCCCGCACTGCCAGCGTGACGATCGGACCGGATACGCGCGGGGTGATCTGAATAACCTCGGCACGCACCTGGCCATCCCGGGTCCAGGGGTTAACCACATAGTCCAGGTATTTGAGCAAGACCGCCGCGATGGCGAGCAGGACAATGGCGCCGGTCAGCAGGTATTTGCGGGATAGGTTCACTCGCTACGCCCCGATAATAAAAGTCCCGATGAGGACTGTATAAATGATCATAAAAGCCAGTGATACCAGCGGCGAATAGAAAAAGTACTTCGACAACCGGTAACGGTTGAGCAGACGTCCCGTCACCAAGGCAGCCATTACACCAAACAGACTGGCCACAAGCAACGGCGGCATATAAACACCGCCGATGGCGAATTCGTGAGGGATTGGCGTCATCATCTATACCGTTACTCCATCAGGCAAAGCGTTCTTCACGCCAGGGGGTCCAGTCGATGACAGCGGCGTTTGCCCCATACTCGACCAGCGCTTCCGATACACCCCGGTACGCCCCCAGCAAGCGGTAGAAGTTTTCCGCCTCCCGGTTGCTTAACTGCCCCTCGGGAGCCTTGTTCAGCGTATCCTTGATACGCGATTCCAGGTGCACCACTAACCCATCGAGCCTGGTACGCAACATATCCTGCCCCCCGATGACAGGCTCCTCCGCCAGCCGCTGAAAGAATCCCTGTACCCCGAGGCGCCAGGCGCGAAATTCCTCGAGCAGTTCCTGCACCAGGAATTGTGCCTGCGGGATATCGCGTTCATCAAGCAGGAGTTGCATGCGGTAGGTCAGCGATTGCAGGCTGGTCACCAGTGCCTGCGCCTGTTCCGGCGTGGCACCGGACAGCACCCTGGTGTCCAGATGCGGAAGCCAGCTGCCAAGCTTGGATGGCAGCGTCGCCACCTCTCGCTCATGAAACGCCTCCTTCCAGCGTTCCAGTCGCGTCGCCGCGTGCGCCGGATACCAGCGCATGGCCGATATCAGGTACTCGCTGCTGCGAAAGTAGCGTCCAAGCAGTCGCAGGAATACCCGCTCCGGGCGGGGTGAAACCGGAATGTAGGCCGTGATCACCAGGATCAGCAAGAGCAGTATGAACGTCATGGCCGTATTGGCGACACTGAGGAAGTTATAGCTCTGCTCGTTGGAGATGGAAGCGATAACGACAAACGTTGCCAGCCCCGCAGCTCTGCCGATCATTTGCTGGGGATCGGCGTACAAATAGCCGATGACAAAAGTTACTGCGAAGATCAACAGACCGAGACCGGCGAAGCTCGATAGCTGTGGCATGACGAAAATATACAGGACGGCGGCAAACAGAACGCTGGTGGCGACGGGTTTGAACAGCTTCGAGACGGGCACTTGCGGCAGGCTTGCAACGGCTATTCCCAGTCCGCCGGCAAAGGATACCAGGCCGGCGCCGCCGGGAATATCGTTGACGTAGATCAGGGCAAGCCAGGCCATCCATAATATGGCCATGTAGCGGACAACGTTCGCCAGCCGATCCAGGTCCGGCAGGAATACTGCCGCCGGTGCACGTGGTGCTTCGGTCGGGGCACTTGCTGTGCCGAATCCACTGAGTTCACTGACCCCCTCGAACAGGGAGCGGGTCAGCTGATCCATGTGCAGCATGTTGGCGCGTGTAACCACAAGGGCAGCCAGTTGGAAATGGGACAAGTTCCCGACTGCGTTATTGTCCAACGACAGATCCACAGAAAGCGGCACCTGCCCGGGGGCAGTGCCCGCCAGCATGTTACCGATCTGCACCATGCGCCCGTCGAGTTCGGCACCAAAGGCCTCAATACCAGGCAGCATGCGCTGCAGATCCAGTGTTTGCACCTCGGCAAAGCTCTCACGCCAGCGCGCCATGGTCTGCATCAGTTCCATTGCCTGCCGTTGATAACGCCGCCACTGTCGCCTTGATTCCCATACCTCCTGGCTGTCAGTCTCCGCCGCATCCAGCAACTGGTCGAACCGGGTCTTTGCCTGGGCCTGCTGCGCAGCCAGGCGCCGGGCCTCCTGCTCGCCCCCCTGCCCGCTCATCAAACCGAGATAAGCCTGGTACAACTGGCGCTGAATAGAGGCCAGGTCAGTGGCGGCGGCATTGAACCCGGCACGGCTGCTGCTGGGCCAGAGAAAAATCGCCACCAGGCTGTAAACCAGGATGCCCAGCCCGGTTTCCTGGGCGCGCAACGTGGCGGTATTGAAGGCGTTGATCGGGTCTGGACCGGCATCCATACAAATAACCACGGTTACAAAGGCGGCCACCTGCCAGAAGTAGTCATGCTTGCCGCCACTAATCATGTAGCAGCAAAAGCCCGCGTAAGCGGAGAGCACCAGTATGAAAAGCCAGCGCTCCTGGGCAAACAATGCGATCAGCGTTAACGCCACCACCATGGCTACCAGTGTGCCGAACATGCGCAGTGCGGCCTTGTTGATGGATTGCCCGATCGTCGCCAGGCTGACAAAGGCCACCGCGAGGCCTGCCCAAAAGGGCCGGTCCCAGTCCATCGACAGGGCGATGCCGTAGGCAATGGTCATCGCCAGGGCGACCTTGATGGCTTCTTTTGCCTTTCTGGACAGGGTCACTGCTACACGCGCCCGCTGCTAACCCTGCTCATTGGCCGCGCTGTTCCCCGTGGCACGCTTTAGCCGCACCGCGAGCGCTGCGACCAGGGGATTCGCGCTGAGGCCGTGCGCGATAACACTGAGCATGATAGTGCAGACCACGGTCATGGCAATGGTGCCACCGCCGGTGAGGTGCTCGTTGAGCACAATCACGGCGAAAACGATACTGGCCAGCCCGCGGGGCCCGAACCAGCCCATAAACAGCTTTTCATCTGTCCGCAGCTGCATCCCGGCAAGCACCAGGAATACCGGCAGCATACGCACAACTGTCAGGCTGAGCACGGCATACAGCACAACCTCCCAGCTGAAGGACCCAACCGACTTACCCACCACGGCGGCACCGAACACCACCCAGGTAATCAGGGCCAGCGCATCACCGGTCCCCTCGGCGGCGAGCAGGAGCTTGTGTTTATGACGCTTCGTCAGTCCGCCAAACAACAGGCCGCCGGCAAAGGCGGCAATGAAGCCGCTGCCCCCCAGCCACTGTGCCACGGCAAAGCAGGCCACTGCCAGCGCCGGGACGGGCAGTTGCCGCCAGGTCTCTGTGATCCACCCCCGGTCAGCAAACTTCGTGCCCAGCCAACTTCCCAGAACCGTCAACCCAACACCCACGACAACCCCGATACCAATCTCTTCAGCCACCAGTTTCAGTGCCAGCTCAGGGGTACTGGTCTCGGCTCCCGTGGCCGCGGCAAGTGCGAGAAACACGAACAGGATCGGAACACATATACCGTCGTTCAGGCCGCTTTCGACATTCAGCCCCTCGCGGATGCCGGACGGCACGGCTTCATTCGTCACCACCGCCTTGCCCAGTGCGGCATCGGTGGGTGCCAGCATGGTTGCCAGAATGGCGATCTCCAGCAGGGTCAGCCCGTCGAATACCAGCACACCACCCCCGAAGCCGAGCAGGATGGTCAGTGGCAGTCCTATCAACAGCAATCGCTGGGGTATTCCGATGTTTTTTTTGAGTACCCCGAGATTCGCATTGGCGGCGTCAGTGAAAAGAACCAGTGCGAGGGTCAGTTCGGCTAACGTACGCAATCCTTCCGTGTCCACATTCAGGCTCAGAACATCCAGACCCAGTGGCCCGAGTGCCAGGCCGAAGGCGGTGAACACGAGTGCGCCGTTGATGGGTGTGCGCTCGAGTCCGCCGCTTGAGATGCTGTAGAGAAAAACAAATACAGACAGGATCGCCAGGGTTTCATACATGGTGCCTATCCTCTATTTGCCATGGTGAGTTCGAGACTGGTCACATCCAGTCTCGGGTAATTATCCAGCAGATGTTGAACAGTCGCCCCCGGGCTATCTAAAACCGGAAAGGGTCAGGATACCATTTTGAATTTAATCAGAAAATGTACTCTGCCCCTTTTAATGGGCTAAGCCTGGCCGGTGCTATCTTGCCGGTACGCCTTCACCACATCATCCAGGGTGTCGTAGTAGGCGTCCTTGCCGAACAATTCGTCCAGGTGGTAGCGGCTCTGTTTGCGCACATCGTCCAACACCTGTGCGACCACCAGTCGCACGCCCTTGTCTTTCAACAGTGTAAAGATGGCACGCAGCGATTCGGCCGCCGAGAAGTCAACATCATCGATTGCCGAGGCATCAAAGCACAGCCACTTCAATGCGGGGTCGGCATTGTTGACCAGGGTCGTGATCTCGTCGGTCAGTTGCTGGGCGTTGGCGTAGTACATGCTGTGGGTGAAACGGTAGATGAGCAGACCCGGCTCGGCCTGTGCGGCGCTGGCGACCGGTTTGGCCCGCAACACGCCACTGCTGTCCGCAGGCTCCAGCACCACGTTTTTCGGGTGATAGCCACGTCGGGTATGGTCAATCAGTGACAACACAATGGCCAGGATGATGCCCTGCTCGACGCCGACGATCACCACCATCGCCGTGGTAATCAGCGCCACCCAGAATTCGGAGCGGCGTTGCTGGTAGATGCGCTTCATGCCGTCGAGGTCGATCAAGTCGATACCGACCAGGAACACAACCGCCGACAGCACCGCCTCCGGCATGTAGGCCAGTGGCCCGGTCAGGAACAACAGTACCAGCAGCACGACGGCGGTGGTGAACAGCAGCGACAACTGGCTGCGTCCACCGGCGCTGTCGATCATCTGGGTCTTGGTCGGGCTGCCGTTGACGACGAAGGTGCCGGACAGCCCGGCACCGATATTCGCCAGCCCCAGGCCGACCAGGTCGGTATTCTCGCTGAACTTCTCGTTATAGCGTGCGGCATAGGCACGCGAGGTCGCCGCGCTCTGTGCCAGGATGACGATAAACATTGCAAACGCGGTCGGCACCAGCTTCGCGATCAGCGCCCAGCTCCAGTCGACCTGCGGCAGGCCAAGATGTGGCAGGCCACTGGGGACGGCACCAAGCACATGCACATGTGCTTTGAAACCCAGCGCCCAGCTCAGTGCAATCGCGCCAATCACGGCGATCAATGCACCCGGGATCTTTTTCGAGATCTTTTTCGATCCGATGATGACCAGCAGCACGCCGAGCGCGATTGCCAGCGCATAAAAATTGACTTGTTCGATCTGCTGCAGATCGTTCCAGACCTTCCCCAGCGTGCCGTGTCCGCCGCCCTTGAGGCCGAGCATCCCGGAAATCTCACCGAACGCAACCTGTATACCGACACCGGTCAGGAAACCGACCAGCACGGTGCGCGAAAGAAAGTCGGCCAGAAACGCCAGACCGATGATCCGCGCCAGGATCAGAAAACCGGCGGCCATAAACGCCAGCACCGCGGCCAGCGCGACGTATTGGTCGGAAGCGACCGAGGCCAGTCCGACCAGTCCAGCCGCCAGGATTGCCGCAGTGGCCGAGTCGGCGCCGACCACCAGGTGCCGGGACGAACCGAATAGTGCGAACAAGGCCATCGGAATCAGGATGGTATACAGCCCGGTGATCACCGGCATACCGGCGATCTTGGTGTAGCCCATGACCTCAGGTATCGCCAGCGCCGCCAGTGTCAGGCCGGCGATCAGCTCAGTCGGAATCTGTGCCGCATTGATCGGCAATACTCCCTGCATGAAAGGCAGGCGGAAGCCGGCATGGGCCTTGTCGTTCGCAGCCATCAGCGGTTCCCCCGGAAGCCCGGCAGGCCGCGCGCCTCGTCACTGGCGGTCGAGGAACATCGCTTCATCAATGACCTCCCTGCCATCGTCAGTCAGCTCCAGGCGACCGTGCTCGTCGACCTCGAAGGCGAAGTCGTCAAAGGTGTGTTTACCGGCGAGGATGTCCTGGTCCAGCAGTACCCGGGTACGGAAGAAATTGGCCCACTTGAACTCCGAGAATGGCACGTTGTTCTTGATGTAGCCGTGCTGCTCACGGACGATCCAGGCGAGGCTGCGATAGGGATCAAAGGCGAGGTCTTTGATGTGCGTCGGTAATGTCTGCGGAGGCTGCGTGTTAATTTGCACGGAAACTTGATCCAATAGATGCAGATATTTGTATTTGGCCCTGACCCTACCTGCCGAGAACAGTTGCCTTGAATCCATTCACTTACTGTTGTTCAGATGGTACATATTTCTGTGCAAACAGTGGATCATATTTGGGTGCAAATTAATAGTCACTTAAAGGCGAGTCGATTCATCACTACCCAACAAATCAAGCGACTGCCTACAAATGATATTATTGGTCCAGCAATAGATTCCTTCGAAAAAAGACCGATGCGAATATCGGTGAGATTTGTGATCGCACCCACTATGGTTCTAACTGGATGGCTTGCGTAGGCAAATCCATTTTGCCTCTTTTTAACTGACTGGTCGACGCCCTGAAGGAATTTAAGTTGATCAGCGCGGAACCAGGATACTGGGTCCATAATACCGGAGAGGGACGTCGGTCCGTATGAGGGCAACAAGAAAGCTCATACAGCTGCTAGTGGATAATATTGGATTGCGACTGGAAATGATCGGCAGGGCATCCGGTGAAGAGGTGATTATTCTGCGTGACCACGAGAAACGCAATATTACTATCCAAATACGCCCGAGAAAGAAAGCCTGCGAGAGCACCTGAGGCTTACTTATGCACATGTCGGGTTACTGGCGTGTCCAGGAACAGCTGGGTAAGGAGGGTATCAACTTGGCGTTACCTGCGGGAAATTGAACCTTTCGGGAAAGTCCAGGCAGACGCGTAGAGATAGGCGAGTCATCGAGTTATTGGGTATGGACGAGTTTGCTCTGCACAAGAGCTACCGTTATGCCACTGTGATCGTGGAACCCTTTCGACGGCAGGTGTTGTGGGTTGGGTCAGGACATAGTCGCGAAGCGATCCATCCCTTCTTTGAAGACCTGGATGAGCCAACCCGACAAAGGATCAAGTCGGTGGTCATGGATATGAACACGGCCTTCGATCTAGAGGTTCAGAAGGACTATCTGAAGCGCGGCCGTCTGGAACACGGCTTCCTGCGGCGCATCCCTGTAGGGAAGCCTGCTGGGTTTGGCAGTGAGCAGGTGGCAGCCGATACCAGGATCGTTCTCGATGGCTGTTTCTGCCCGAGGCGTTCAGCAAGCTTGTAGCGCAGGCGGTGCGCCAGCATCTTGAGTGTATCGGCCTATCCCTCGACAGTTCCCTCCACTCCAGCTCTTACCTACAAACGCCAGACAATGAGCAATTGCGGAGCACTCTCGTTAGTATCCCGATCATCATTCTTGTTTTTCCAATACTGCCATTCTATACCAACGAATAACTTGTCTTTTTTGTCGAACCAGGTTTTACCCAGATCGTAACGGAATTGCGGTTGCGCAAGAATATGGTATGGAATCTTTTCACCGAACTCGTTATCTCGGGAGCCTATATATTCTACATGCCCTTCTATACTGAAACTGTGCCTCCCCACGTCAAACGGCGCAGCCCAGTTGACATCGATCATATAGCTGTCATCTTCCTTAGGTATCCCGCCACCATTAACGCCCTTATTAGCATCGAGGTACAGCGTGAAGTCAGTATTCAGAAACGTAAAGCCAGGCAAATCCCAGGAAAACCGGACGCCGGGCAGGTACTTGCGTATACCGGAATCCCGGCCATAGTTATAACCTAACAATACACCGACATCTTTCACTTTCCAGAACCCGACTGGTCGACCCGTGATTTTTCCTAGGCTAAAGTTCGGATAGATTTCCCCATACAGTTCATTGCCTGTTTCGCCCAGATCTGAATAATCAATAAACATGTATGTATCGCCATATTTCCAACTATTGGCATGCTGGAATGTGTAGACGAAACCGTTTTCTCTGTCGCTTCCCCCCGTATACGGTATCTCGTATCGACCGTATTGAACCTGCAGTTCTGTAGCCTGGTAGAGGAACATTGCAGCACTGACAGGCAAGGCGAAAAATATCCCGGTCAGCAGCAAGCTGATTCTCAGTAAACTGATCCTGGAACATTCAATAATCATTTTCTGCTAGCCCTTTCTTTTTGGATGAGTTTCCTGCATTACCAGTGCGATCACGAACGCAGTACAAATTGCGACCAGCAAGGGCCGTCCCGCGAACTGCGCCATTTCAAGCGAGCCAGGCGGGACACCCTCATGCAGACCCAGACCGATCCGCACGCCCGGACGACTGATCATGATGCCGCCGAGAATGAACATGAACCCGTTCACAATCGCCGCCGAAGTCCCGATGTGGTTCTGATCGACTACATCGCCCGCGGTGCTGAACGCAAGCATGTGCGCCGAGTTGCCGAACCCGAACAGGAAACACAGCAGCACGTCAGCGTCGGGGCCGATCGACTGGGTGAAAAGCAGCAACCACAGCGACACGGCCTGAATGGCGATACCTATCAGGGTCGGCAGCTTGCGCCGCCGCAGCTGGTCCGAAATCCATGGCGCAACGAAGCAGCCTGCTGCAAGTCCAAGCCACAGGAACGACGCTGCCACGTTCGCGGTCCCGATGTCGTGGCCGCGCACAGTCAAGAGCTTCGGGCCCCATACGATACCGAGCCCGAGCATGACACCAAAGCAGAGTGCGCCAAACGCCGCCGCCATCCAGACATGCGGTACTCTCGCGACGTTGAGCATCGACCGACCGACACCGGCAAGGAACGACCCGAATCCCTGCCCGGCAAGTGCTTCGATCGGCGCCGGATCGCGTAGAAACATCACCGCGACGACCAGCAGCGCAATCCCGAGCACCCCGACATAAATGAAAAGCACTTGCCACTGGAATATCGTCAGCAGCCAGCTCAGCAGGTTTTGGTTGAACGCCGAGAACAATGAAGCCGAAAACTGCACCAGCCCGAACATGAAGCTGTACTTGGCCCAGCCGAACCACTTGCCGCCGACATAGCCGGCGCCGACAAATCCTGTGCATGCGCCGATCGCGATCAACGCCTGCGACAGCAGCAGCATTTCGAAGTTCCTGGCGTTTGCGAAAACAAATATTCCCAGCGTCACGAGCGCGATCGCAGGAAGCAGTACCGTCCTGGCGCCAAGCCGGTCGAGCAGTGGCCCGCTTATGAACTGGCATAGCGCGAACACCCAGGTAAAGATCGCGGCGACCAATCCGACCTGCGCAATCGACAGGCCGAGGTCTTTCTGGACGCTCGAATTGACGATGGCGTAGCCGGTCTGGAAGCTGAAGTAGTAGACGACGAAAGCGACAGCGATTGCCCAGACCAACCACGCCCTTGGCCCGCCCAGAACGGGCGGGCCGCGGTCTTCCGATGGGCTCATGGCGCTGGTCCTAGCCGTCGCTCTTTGCCGGATAGGTTTCCTTCATCAATATCGCGAAGACCACCGAGAGCACCAGCGCAACTGTGAGGGGCAGGCCAGCGTACTGCGCCAACTCCAGCGTCTTTGGCTCGAGGCCTTGCTCCAGCCCCAACCCGATACGGGTGCCGGGGCGCGACATCAGGATACCGCCGACGATGAACATGATGCCGTTAACGAGGGCGGCCGAGGTGCCGATCTGATGCCCCTTGACCACGTCCGCCGCCGTGCTGAAGGCCAGCATGTGGTTTGCATTGGCGAAACCGAAAATGAAGCATAGCGTCAAGGCCGTCGTGGCGCTGAGCTGGTCGATGTAGAGCAGGGCGAGCATACACAGAAGCTGAACGATGCACCCTATCACCATCGGTTCCTTGCGCTTGCGGAACACGTCGGACAGGTGCGGCACGACCGCACTGCCCGCTGCGAGACCCAGCCACAGCAAGGAAGCGCCCAGGGTGGCTGTACCAGCGCTTAGGCCATGCACCGCCAAAAGCTTGGGCATCCACACCACGCCGAGCGCCAGCAGGGCACCGAACGTGAGTGCGCCGGTTATCGCCGCCATCCACACATGCCCGATCTTTGCGACCTCAATCATGCCGGCAACGACCGAGGCGAAGAATTCGCCAATGCCACCTTTTTGATCGCTGACGACAGGCGTCGGGTTACGGATGTATATGGCGCCTAGCACAAGCAGCACGACGCCAAACGCGGCCGTGAAATTGAACAGCGTGCGCCATGACATCGAGTCGAGGGCCACGCCGATCAGATTCTGCGAGAAGGCGGAGGTCAGCGCAGCCACCAGTTGAACCAGGCCGAACATGAAGCTGAACTTGGCCATGCCGAACCACTGGCCGCCGACGTAGCCCGCACCGACGAAGCCGGTGCACGATCCTATTGCCACCACCACCTGCGACAGCAGCAGCATTTCGAAGCTATTCGCGTTGGCGAATATGAAGATGCCGAGCGTCACCAGTCCGATCGAGATCGGCAGCACCTTGCGTGCACCGAGGCGGTCGAGCAGGGCTCCACCGAAGAACTGGCAGATCGCGAATGCCCATGTGTAGATCGCAGCGATGGAACCGACCTTCGCTACCGACAGGCTGAGTTCTTCCTGCACGCTCGGATTGACGATCGCATAGCCGGTTTGGAAGCTGAAGAGATATACCACGAAGGTTACGGCAAGCGTCCAGACCCACCACGCTGTGGCACCGCCAAGTTGATGATTGCTATCACTCATTTGCAGAACTCCCTAGACAGGACATTAATCGGATCAATTACTGGTCTTTGCTGTAGCGCAATTCGCCTGCGACATAGGTCGCCTGCACGGCGCGGTCATCGCCCAGCGTCATCTGAATGAATAATGCTTCGTGTATGTCCTCGGCAAATTGCATCCGGTATTCGATGATCGGCGTCGATTTCATGTTGAGCACCACGATGTCGGCCTCCATGCCCGGCGCGATGCTGCCGACCTTGTCTTCGATATACATCGAGTGCGCGGTGCCGCGCGTCGCGAGGTAGAGGGCCTGACCCGCGGTCAGCTTGTTGTTGTTGAGCTGGGCTGCCTTGTAGGCCTCGTTCAGCGTCAGGAGGATAGAGAATGACGTGCCCGCGCCGAGGTCGGTGCCCAGACCCACGCGCACCGGGCGCCTCTTGTCCATCGCGCGATGGATGTTGAAGTAGCCTGAACCCAGGAAGAAGTTCGAGGTCGGACAGTGTGATATCGCCGATCCGGTCGCGTGCATGCACTGCATCTCGTCGTCGTCCAGGTGAATACCATGTCCGAACACCGCGCGCGGGCGGCAGAGATTGTGATGGTCGTAGACGTCGAGATAACCCTTGCGCTCAGGGAACAACTCCTTCACCCACGCGATCTCGCCCTTGTTCTCCGAAACATGGGTCTGCATGTAGCAGTCGGGGTGCTCACTCCAGAGCGCTGCCGCGGAGTCGAGCTGATCTGCTGTGCTGGTCGGCGCAAAGCGCGGCGTAATCGCGTACATCAGCCGGTTCTTGCCGTGCCATGTATTTATGAGCGCCTTTGAATCGTCGTAACCGGTCTTGGTAGTATCGAGCAGATAGTCTGGCGCGTTGCGGTTCATCAGCACCTTGCCTGCGGCAATCCGCATCCCGAGCCGCTCGGCCTCTTCGAATAGCGCATCGACCGATTGCGGGAACACCGTGCAGTACACGCAGCTCGTGGTGATACCGTTCCTGAGTTGCTCGTTCAGAAAGACCTTGGCGACCGAGCTCGCGAACGCCTTGTCGGCGAATTTGCGCTCGGTCGGAAAAGTGTACTTGTTTAGCCAGTCAAGCAATTGCTCGCCGAAAGCACCGATCATCGGTGTCTGCGGGAAGTGGACGTGGCTGTCGAGAAATCCTGCGGAAATCAGCGAGTCCGGACCGTAATTCTTGACTGGAATGTCGGGCGGAAGCTGGGGCTTGACCGTATCGGCCGGACCGAAGTGCGTGATATGGCCGTCACCGAAGGCGACGATGGCGTCGGACTCGTACACCATCGTGCTTTCGAGTCCGTCCAGGAACGGGTCTCCTTTGAAGGTGAGCGCTGGGCCGCGAATGGCTGCACGTGGCGTTCCGGCAGCTAGTGATTCCATGTGAATCCTCCTAGAGAAAAAAGTTCAGGGTCATGGTTTGCGCATATTGCCATATCGATTCCTGATTCGCACGAATTTTCAGCCAGACTCACATGGTGAGCCACTGGATGGGGCATGCTATCGCCAGGATCACGAACCGGAGAGCGATCATGGCGATGAATCCGATACAGTTTCAGCCAGGCATGAGCCTGTCTGAGTTGTTTGAGCAGTACGGGACGGAGCTGCAATGTGAACAGGCCCTGGAACAGGCACGCTGGCCCGAGGGTTACTGCTGCCCATGTTGTGGCGGCGCCCGCCACAGCCACTTCTCTGTTGATAATACAAGCTATTGGCAATGCAGTGCCTGTCGAACGCAGACGAGTCTGCGTTCGGGTACAATCTTCCACGGTTCCAAGCTGGCATTGCGGAGTATAGGCTGAATAAACGCTATTTTCCCTTTGAAAGCCACTAAGATATTTCAGTCGCTATACCTGACCGATGCCATTACTGATGACAGCTACTCAAACGTTCATCTGGCTTCATCAATAGATACAATCCATGCAGACAGTTTCGGCTAGACTGTTACCCTGCTCTGTTCCTTCTTGAATATAACGAAGATAATTTAGTCGCCGAACCTGATCGATGCCATTACTGATGAAAGCTACTCGTTATTGCATATGGCTTTACAGATACAACCCATGCAGACAGTTGCTTCGAAAAATACCGATGCGAATATCGATGCGAGTTGTGATCGCACCCACTATGGTTCTAACTGGTTGGCGTGTTAACGGTTATTGCTTCCCGGCAATTCTCGCTTTTACCCGTGGACGCGTCCAGTGCTGGCATGGGTGAAGCACCTTTTGTAAACTCACAGTCACTGACAGGACTGAACGAGGGGATACATGAAGCTGGCACCATTACTCCTGGCCGCAGGACTCATTGCAGCGCAGCTCAATGCGAAAGCAGCAGATTTAACCATGGCGCTGGGTGGCTTCGATGTCCGCAAGTCCGGGGTAGCCATGGGACAGGCCGAATACCGTTTTTCCAATGGCTGGTCTGGCTTCAGGCCGCAGGCCGGCTTATTCGTAACGGAGGACAGCGGGGTCTATCTCTATGGTGGTGTCGGGTATCCATTTGCACTGAATGAGCAATGGTCATTAACCCCCAGTCTTTCGGCTGGCTACTACGACAAGGGTGATGGCAAGAACCTGGGGTATGACCTTGAGTTCTACAGTCAGCTGAGGCTGGAGTATCGGCTTGCGGCCGGTTCCAGGGTCGGTCTGGGAATCGGGCATATCTCCAACGCGGGTTTCGGGGACAACAACCCGGGCGCCGAGACGTTATATCTGTCCTATAGTATTGCTTATTAATGATGAGTCTGAAGTTCCCTGGTGAGAGATGCGCATGGCTGTGCTCGTGAAGTGTATTATTTACCAGCGGCGCTCGGATGTCTGATCGCCATTTGTCCTGTTGGATTCCCGCAATCGAGGAGGCAGTCACGTGAGTAAGAAGCATAAGAAATCGAAGCATAAAGACGAGGCAGCAGACGAACAGCCTGTCGCGGAAAGCAAGCCACGCATGAAGAAGAAGGATTATGAAAAGGAACTGCGCAACTTGCACGTGGAACTGGTGAAGCTGCAGCAGTGGGTGGTTCACGAGGGACTCAAGGTCTGTGTGGTGTTCGAGGGACGTGACGGGGCCGGCAAGGGCGGCACCATCAAGGCGATTACCGAACGCGTCAGCCCGAGGATATTCCGGGTGGTCGCACTGCCAGCACCTACCGATCGCGAAAAGACCCAGATGTACATCCAGCGCTATCTCCCGCACATGCCTGCGGCAGGTGAAGTCGTGATATGGGACCGTAGCTGGTACAACCGCGCGGGCGTGGAGCGGGTCATGGGTTTCACCAGCGAGGATCTGGTGCAAAGGTTCCTGAAGATGACGCCGCCCGTCGAGAAGGCGATAGTGGATTCCGGGATCATTCTCATCAAGTACTGGCTCGATGTGGACCAGGATGAGCAGACGCGCAGGATGGAAGCGCGCATTAATGACGGACGCAAGATCTGGAAACTGTCACCGATGGATCTTGAATCCTACAGTCGCTGGTACGACTATTCGCGGGCCCGGGACGAGATGATTGCGGCCACGGACTCCGAGCACGCCCCCTGGAACGTGGCCGTGTCGAACGACAAGAAACGCGTCCGCCTCAACATCATTACCCATTTGCTCGAGCAGATACCCTACAAGTCGCTGCCGCGCAAGAAGGTCAAGCTGCCGCCACGGCAGAAACCCGGTAATTACAGGGAGCCGGATTACCCGCTCAAGTACGTCCCGGAAAAGTTTTAACATATGGCGCCGTGCGCCGGACATACTTGACTGGCGCAGTGAGAACAACAGAAGCCGGAGGTCAGGCTGGTGGATGAAGTCACTCCGGTGGTTCTAATATGGTATGCTCGAGTGACTTGCCTGCTAGGCCTGCAGGCGATGGCATCCAGTCCCGTTCTTGCCGGCAGTTCGGAGGCACGTGGATTGCCTGGTTTCCGTGAGCCCATTTCATACGAGACTGCCATGAAGGCTGTGAACAACAACACCGGAGGGTTACGCCTGCCAGTCCTGCAGGGCGTGCTGCCGATAAAGGCCTCACAGATTCCGCTCGAGCTCATCGCCGGTCTTACCCTGGCGGCACTGGCGATACCCGAAGTGATGGGTTACACCAAGATTGCCGGGACCCCGGTGATCACCGGGCTGTACACCATGCTCATTCCCATGGCCCTGTTTGCCCTGTTTGGTTCCTCGCGGCACCTGGTGGTCGGGGCAGATTCGGCAACCGCGGCCATGCTCGCTGCCGGCCTGGTGGGGCTGGCGGCCACCGGTTCCGATGAATACGTCGCGCTGGCGGCAGTGCTTGCCTTGATGGCTGGAGTATAGGCTGAATAAACCTTATTTTCCCTGAAACCCGCCTCCATTGTGCAGTCGCTGCCACCACTTTCCAGCCTGGTCATACCGGAATCCTGCCTAAATTAGCCGCACTGACCTGTATAAATTCAGATCATTTGCCCTTTCCCCAGCCAATTCACGCCTCCTGGCCAATCGAGACCCTGTTGCTTCTGCGCAATGCAGCAACCATAGGTGGTACGGGAATGCTTCCTTGAGTCAGCCGAGCATACCGGACTGCGGCGGCGCTCGACTGTCCGGCAACAGGAGTGCGGCTCGTGTCGGCTATTTTCTTCCAGGTGCGTCAGGGTCTTCTTAATGACCACCGGGTTCTCGATGCAGTCTGCTATACAAATGATAAATGCCATTATCGGAGATAGCTATTCGATGGGGGCTTGAGTCATAGCAATCCATCAGAATCCATGCAGACAGTTGTTTCAAGACTTTTCCTCTGCTCTATTATTCTTTGAATATCACAAAGATAATTCAGTCGCTGAACCTGACCGATGCCATTACTGATGACAGCTACTCGAACGAGTGTCTGGATGCACGAACGGACACAAGTCATACAGACAGTCCCCTCAAGACTGCTCCACTCATCCAAGTAACTTACTGAGGTATTTGCTCTTGAAGGGCAGGAATGCGCCCGTAACTCACCGTTCCCAGGGATTCTGCGTATGTCGTCAATGCAGCAGAACTTGCCGTTCCCGTCAGGCAGTTTGTACTACCGAGAACGCCAATAACGGACATTCAGTAACGTCGCACATCCGGCGGGGTGCCTTGTTATGTGTTGTTGCCTAACAGAGCGAATATAAATCAGATAGGTACGACCTTATTTGCACACGGCCCTTTCTGGCCTTGGCCGACTTCAAATTCGACTGCTTGGCCATCACTGAGAGTGGAAAAACCACCCGAACTTTGGATTTCAGAATGATGAACGAATAGGTCTTTTCCTCCATCGTCTGGAGTAATGAAGCCAAAACCTTTGTCTGCGCTGAACCACTTTACCGTACCTTTACTCATACTATATTTTCCTCTTTAAGACTACACGCTGGTGTGTAGATGTATTCTGCTTGTCTATAACAATAATGATGTTCACCTATATGCAATATGCCAGCAATTGTTTAAAACATAACGTCAAAATAAACGGCGCCGTTCTTGATTGTCTTGTTATGTATCGTTACCTGTTGCCGCTTTATCATCGTTGGCAGGTGTCGGTTGAACGCCCTGAGATTGATTTTCGTCTACCCCAACTTTTTGCATGCGCTTTTCTTCTTTCTTTTTCTTTTTGGCAAGTTCTTTCTGGCGCTTTTCAAAAGCGTAATTGGGTTTAGCCATTCGAATTCTCTTCTATATAACTATAAGATTTGGCTGTTAGAATACTGCATTTCCCAGCCGATTGCGCTCTTTATGGCGCCTGCAATACGAGAGGCCGCTGGGGCGAAACAAGACATTCGACTGGAAATCCTGGGGATTACTTGCTGAACGTCCGAAAACGCTAGGAAGCGACATTCCCCAGTTCCGCGTGGAGGTCGTAAATGCAGTATAACAAGACATCCCCATCTTGCAATTAGTACTTCTGAGGACGGCCATCTCCTTCCATTCGCTAAATGTCAGTGAACGGCATTTTCAGCCGTTGCATGTAAACATTATGGCCTGTAACCAACTCGACTAGATTCCAATATCACGCGAATAACTGATCTGCAGCATGTTCTGCTGCATGCTGACCTGGCCGGTCTGCGGGCCGGTAAACTGGCTGGTCCCCTTTATGGTGTTTTCAAAAGCGTGGGTAAAGGCAAAGCTGATCCGGCTTTGCCTGTCCAGCTGATAGGTCGCACCCAGCGAGGCATGCTTTTCAACCGTTGCCGGCGCCAGGACATTGAACAGGGTGTTCACGTCCTCCCAAGGCTCGTCGGCGTCACTGTAGCCGGCCCGCAAGGTCAATTTCTCGCTAGCCTCGTACTGCAGTCCGACCGAGTAGACGTTGATATCATCCCAGCCAAAGCCGAGCCCGTCATTACCACCCAGGCGTTTGTTCGGGTTGGTGATGATCTCGTTGAAGCTAATGTCATTGGTATTGGACAGGGCATCGATATCGTCATAGAAGATGCGCTTGTAGTCCGCCACAATCGTCAGTTTCGGGGTGATCATGAACGCCAGGCCAAAATTGAAGACGGCCGGAATATCAAATTCGCCGCCGTTGGCGAACAGGCCCTCGTACTCGTCGAAGTCAGACATCCACAGCTTGCTCTGGTAGGAGATCCCGACGTTGAGCTGGTCGTGCAGCAGCGAACCGAGCCAACCGGCCCGCACCCCGCCGCCGTATGAGTAGTCATAGCCGTTGTTGGTTATCTTGTCCGGTGAGACCGAGAGCGCCTTGAAGGGCTGCAGGCCCCTGGCCTTGAACCGTTGGGCTGCCAGGATGGGGGTGATGCCGATGGACTGGCGTGTAATGCCAAGCCCTGCAAATGCGCCCAGTTCCCTTGCATAGGTCACTCCCAGGGCCAACTGGGCAAGATCAATGCCTGTGGGTTCAGTTGCCGTGAATGCGCCGGTTGGATTCTGGGGCGAGCCCGGAGGGGCGGCGAAATTCGCAAAGGTGGCGGTATCGTATTCTGTGTTCATGCCACCCTGGCCGCTCAGGGCGATGCCGACCGAGCTGTTGTCGTCCAGCGGAAAATTAATACCGAATCCGGGGATCAGAAAGTAGTCGTTCTCACTCTCCTCTCTGCCGGGTGGGACACTGGGGTTCGGCGGCGGGGCGAAGTCGTCGTTCGCCTTGTATTCACGTTTTGGACTGAATAATTCCAGCTCCGCGTCATAGCGCTTGTCGAGGCGAACCAGGCCGGCGGGATTATTGAAAACGGACAGCGTATCCTGGGGCAATGCTGAGCCAGCCCCCGCCATACCCTTGGACATTGTCCCGTAACTGTGAGACATATAGCCATTGGTTGCATCTGCTTTCGGTGCAACCATGCAGAGAGCCAGGATGGCGACCGTCAGGTATTTCCTTGTTGGCATGTGTAAATCCTCCGAACAGTGCTTGTTTACGCTAACTCTGGATCAACCCTGCAAACCGCTACTACAACGAATTAGCTGATGGTATCCTGAGTCTGGCTTGTGACTGCTCCCAGATGGCATAGTATTTCACTTAATATATGGGTGCACTCATTGTTGTCTTCGCAACGAATTTCCTTTATTTAATTTCTCATTCCAATCTGTGCGTCTGTTTCGGGTCGATATTTGCAGATCCGTATCCAGCCTCTGTAGGTCCGCTTCCAGTACATTCCAGAAGTAGCTAATGACGCGTTCTAGGTCCGCTTTGTGGCCCTTTCCGGACGTTAAGTTGTTAATATTAGAAGTGACTGTATGACCGGTATACCTGCTATCAAGGACATCCATGCAGACAGTTGCTTCGAATTTGACCGATGCGAATATCGATGAGAGTTGTAATCGCACCCACTATGGTTCTAACGTGGTGATTTGCAGTGGGTATACCCAACTCAACAATTTATAACTGACTGTTAATAATGACTAATACCAGGATAACCCCTTGAGTCACCGTCCAAGGAAAAGGTTCGGCCAGAACTTCCTGCATGACCCGGCAGTCATCGGCCGGATTGTTGCGGCCATCAGTCCGGCGGGTAGCGATCAGCTGGTCGAGATCGGTCCCGGCCAGGGTGCGATCACGCTGCCGCTGTTGCAGCAGGCAGGCCGCCTGGTCGTGGTGGAACTCGACCGTGACCTTGTCGGTCCGTTGCAGGCACGTTGTGCGGACCTGGGTGAACTCACTGTCTACAACGCCGACGCACTCAGGTTCGATTTCTGCACGCTGGTCGGGGCCGCGCCCCTGCGCATCGTTGGCAACCTGCCCTACAACATCTCCACGCCGCTGCTGTTTCACCTGCTGACGCAGCACAACTGTATCCGCGACATGCATTTCATGCTGCAGAAAGAGGTGGTGGAACGCATGGCGGCAACACCGGGAAGCCGGCAGTACGGACGCCTCTCGGTGATGCTGCAGTACCGCTGCGAGGTGATTCACCTGTTCAATATCGGGCCGGGCGCCTTCACTCCACCGCCCAAGGTCGAGTCCGCCTTCGTGCGTCTGGTGCCTTACGCACACCCACCGGTACAGGTAAACGATGAGCTCGTATTCGAACAGCTCGTGCGCCAGGCCTTTTCCCAGCGACGCAAGACCCTGCGCAATGCGCTGCGCGGTATGCTTGAGGCGGAGGCAATCAGCGCCCTCGGCATCGACCCCGTGGCACGGGCGGAGACCCTGAGTGTCAGTGACTTCGCCGTACTCGCCAACCGTGTGGCTTCACCCGGGACTGGATAAACCCGATTAGTGCCACAATCCACCCGTAGGAGCGGCCCCCTGGCCGCGATCTGGTGTTCAAACAATCGCGCCGGAGGGCGGCGCTCCTACAAGACGGAGCCGGATTCAATACGCCAGAGTCTATTTCCTCCTGTAAGTCACTCGTCGAAACCGGGCGGGTTATTGCGCTTCACCTTTGCCGTATCCGTGTTTACTAATAATCACCTAATAAAGCAGTAATCTTTCTGACACAGAAGCCTCCCATCATGACACTACGGAAATCCAACCAGGACGACTATCCAGCACATAATGAATACTTTGAATCCAGGGGAATCCTGTGTACGCAGTGCGGTCCCGGAAAAAACCAGGCCGGCGGGTACCGAAAGCGGCAATCCCAGGGCGCGCCTGCTGGTCGTCGAGGACGACCTCGATATCTCCAGCCTGCTGCTGTACACACTGGACAATGCCCGGTTCGATACCGTCGCCGCACCCGACTGCAAGACCGCGTGGGAAATCCTGCTCGAAAGCCCGCCGGACCTGGTGTTGCTTGACTGGATGCTGCCGGACCTGAGCGGCATCGAATTGCTGCAACGGATTCGCCTGGAACCGACACTGGAACAGGTACCGGTCATTATGCTCACGGCACGCAGCGAGGAATCCGACCGCGTGCGCGGCCTGGAGACCGGCGCTGATGATTACATCGTCAAGCCATTTTCGCCGCGCGAACTCTGCGCCCGCATCAGGAACCGCCTGCGCATCACCAGCAACAAGAACGCCGACACCCTGAGGATCAATGGCCTGGTGCTGGACCAGGTCAGTTACCGCACCAGCGTCAACGGCAACCCGATTGAACTCGGTCCGACGGAGTTCAGGCTGCTACGGCACTTCATGAATAATACGGAACGGGTATTCACGCGTTCCCAGTTGCTGGACCGTGTCTGGGGAACGAATGTCTACATCGAGGAACGCACTGTCGACGTGCACATCCGGCGCCTGCGCAAGGCGCTGGAACCGCACCACAAGTCGAACCTGATACAAACCGTCCGTGGTGCCGGCTACCGCTTCTCGGCACAGACGCCGTAGACCGCATCAGGGCATGCCATACCGGCTGCCGGCAGGGCGTTGCCTGTGGCGGCACCGGGAGCATCACAGCCGGGCATGACGACGGCGCCACCCTGCCGGGTACCGGCATCAACAACACCACTCATGATCAGCATGACATTCGCGCTGATGACAAGCAGACAGCACAACAGGAACACTCTCAGTCGAATCAGACATTGCATACTGCATCCCCCCGGCAATTGCACGGTAGCAGCCTGACAGACAGTTATGACAGCAGCATGTCCGGGGGATGACAATTGTCCTGTTGTTCTCGCAGCAATATACCGGTGGTCAACGACCCATGAAAACCTCATCCCCGGCTAATCAGCATCTCACAGTCGTACCCGAACATCATGCTCGTAATCGAATGTTCAGACACTGGAGGAAAGTATGCGAATCTATATCAAGGAGTGGCCGAACCAGACGGCTTCCATCATCACGGCGGAAGGCCAGCTCATCTGGACCTTTTCCAGCAGCGAGACGGCAAGGCAGGCCTGCCGGGAATGGCGCAGCCTGATGTCACCGAACGACATCGAATGCTATGACACCGCATCTGCCGACTCTGCCCGTTATTCCTGCCTCAGCTGACCACCCCCCCCGCCTGAAAACTTCCATCCTGCAATCTTCAGGACATCCGACAACAGCATTCGCCACGGACCGTCCTGTTTACCTTCCCCACAAGCAAAACACCCCGCTTGGGCGGGGTGTTTGATGGCAGTACCGTTACCGTGGATTACCAGGGCAGCCTCAAAGAGAAATAAACATTCGGCAGCGCGCCATTCTGGCTTATCACCGCCTGGCTTGACTGGCTGTTCCCGTGGAGTGCGGACGGCGACATGAATGACATGTGGAGACCGGCGCCGCCGTGTTCCGCCCGGGCCAGGGTAACATCCCCATCCTGCAGGTCTTCGAAATTCGGCTTGCTGAGGAAAGACTCTGCAGCACTGAGCGTTGCCGTCATCATCACACCCGAGGTGAGCAGCAATGCCAGCAGCAGCGGGCCGGGCTTGCGGTTGGTGTTCCTGCTTTTCATCATGACAACCTCTCGGTGGTCCGGTAGATGGCCCGCGGTTTCTGCAGCGGCCATCGTTTTCCAGGGAGTTGTCATCATGGTGCGACGATTGGCCGGGAATTTCCGGGAATCGGGTCACGTTTCGGGTATTGACCGTGGAACGGAATCGCCGGCACCCAAACGCAGGGACGTGGCTGCAATCGCACCACAGGCATCCCATACCCGAACGATTACATGGGGTTACCTTGCTGACCGGCCAGGATTTTTCCTGCCGACGAAGCGTTGCTGCCACCCCGCATCCCCGCTGCTCCGGCATCCGGCAACCGACTGCAACCGGTGCCGTAATCCGCGGCTGCCTTCCTGCTGAAATTCGGGTCAGTATTTTGTCACCGCTGGCAGGAACGGTTATCCTTAAGGCAACTCTGAATAAGTCGTCACCCCGGCGAAGCCGGGGTCCAGCTTGTTGATTTACCTGGATTCCGGCATGCGCCGGAATGACAAAATCGTGACTTGTTCAGAGCATCCTTAGGACTGAACTTTCAGCGTACCCAAAGATGACAGCAGAAAACCCGCACAACATCACGGTCGAAGTGGAAACCAGCTATGTCGAGGGCCAGTCGGAACCCGACAACGAACGCTATGTTTTTTCCTACACCATCACCATTCGCAACGAAGGCGGCGAACCGGCACAGCTGCTGTCGCGTCACTGGATCATCACCGATGCCAACGGCAACATCCAGGAAGTGAAGGGTGAAGGCGTTGTCGGGGAACAGCCGCACCTCAACCCGGGAGAAGGCTTCCAGTACACCAGCGGCGCCATGATCACCACGCCCGTCGGCAGCATGCACGGCAGTTACCAGATGGTCGACGACAACGGCGAACAGTTCGACGCGGAAATCCCCGCCTTCACGCTGGCCATTCCCCGCACCCTGCACTAGCAACGACGTGGCTGTCTACGCCATCGGCGACATCCAGGGCTGTTATGACGAGCTGCAGGGCCTGCTCGCGCTGATCCAGTTCGATCCGCGGCATGACCGTCTGTGGTTTGCCGGCGACCTCGTCAACCGTGGTCCGAAATCACTGGAGGCACTGCGTTTCGTCCGCGACCTGGGTGATGTCGCGACAACCGTGCTGGGCAATCATGACCTGCACCTGATCGCCGCTGCCTACGGCCGGTCGCTGGACCACGATGACCATACCCTGGACGCCATCCTGGCCGCGCCCGACCGCGACGAACTGATCGACTGGCTCAGGTCCCGGCCACTGCTGCACCACGACGCCACGCTGGGCTACACCCTGGTGCATGCCGGCCTGCCGCCGCAATGGGACCTGGCCACTGCGCAACACTGCGCAAGCGAGGTCGAGACCGTCCTGCGCGGCGACCGGATCACGGATTTCCTGCAACACCTCTATGGCAACAAGCCGAAACGCTGGTCAGAAAAGCTCCGCGGCTGGGACCGCCTGCGCTTCATCGTGAACAGCCTGACCCGGATGCGCTACTGTGACCGCGACGGCCGGATGAAAATGAAACCCAAGGGACCACCGGGCAGCCAGCCGGAAGGACTGCTGCCCTGGTTCGACCTGCCCGGGCGGGCCAATCGCGACCTGCGAATCATCTTCGGGCACTGGTCGACCCTCGGGGTGCCCGACATGCCGGGCATTTACGCGATCGATTCGGGCTGTCTCTGGGGCGGGCAGTTGACGGCGCTGCGCATCGATACCGGACCGACCCGCATCAACCTGCCCTGCCCGGAACTGCTGAAGCCGCGATGAGATGCCTCAGGCCTGCGGCGGCGAACTGATCCGGTCGAGACGAATGAAACTGTAGCGGTAGGGGTTTTTCTCGTCGGGTTCGTAATCGCTGCGTTCGACCTCGCGCCATGCGGATGCATCCAGCTCGGGGAAAAACGTATCGCCCTCGAAGTCGGCGTGAATCCGGGTCAGGTAGAGCGTAGCCGCGCGCGGCAAAACCTGGCGATAGAACTCGGCCCCGCCGATCACCATCGCCTCGTCACCACATTCCGCGGCTGCCTGCAGCGCAGCCTCGATCGAATGCACCACCATACAACCCGGCGCGCTGTAGCCGGTATCCCGGGTGATCACGATGCTGGTGCGCCCCGGCAGCGGGCGGCCGATGGATTCCCAGGTCCTGCGCCCCATCAGGATCGGCTTGCCCATGGTGATCCGCTTGAAATGCTGCAGGTCCGCCGGCAGGTGCCAGGGCAGGCCGTTGTCCCTGCCGATGACACGGTTGGCCGCCATGGCAACGACAAGGGAAATTCTCATACCGCGACCGGCGCCTTGATATGCGGATGCGGCGCATAGTCCTGCAACTCGAAATCCTCGAAGCGAAAGGCGAACAGGTCGTCCACCGCGGGATTGAGCTGCATGCGCGGCAGCGGGTGCGGCGTGCGCGACAGTTGCAGGTCCGCCTGTTCCAGGTGATTCAGATACAGGTGCGCATCACCGAAGGTATGCACGAAATCCCCCGGCTCGCAGTCCCGTGACCTGCGCCATCATCAGGGTCAACAGCGCATAGGAAGCGATGTTGAACGGCACGCCCAGGAAGATATCCGCGCTGCGCTGGTACAACTGGCAGGACAGCCTGCCGTCGGCCACGTAGAACTGGAAGAAGGCATGGCAGGGCGGCAGCGCCATGTTGTCGATCTCGCCGACATTCCAGGCACTGACGATGATGCGCCGCGAGTCCGGGTTGTTGCGGATCTGCTCGACCACCTGGCTGATCTGGTCGATGCTGCCGCCGTCGGCCGTCGGCCAGGAGCGCCACTGGTGACCGTACACCGGACCCAGGTCGCCGTTTTCATCGGCCCACTCGTCCCAGATCGTCACCTTGTTCTCGTGCAGGTAGCGGATGTTGGTGTCGCCCTGCAGGAACCACAGCAACTCGTGCAGGATCGATCGCAGGTGCACCTTCTTGGTGGTGACCAGCGGAAATCCCTCGGCCAGGTCGAAGCGCATCTGGTAGCCGAACACGCTGACCGTACCGGTCCCGGTACGATCTTCCTTGCGAATGCCGTGATCGCGCACGTGGCGCATCAGGTCGAGGTACTGTTTCATTGTTTTTCCATTCCTTGCCTTATATTCACAGCGTGTAGGTTGGGCTGAACAACGTGAAGCCCAACATGGCGGGATCAACCGGATTTCTGCATGTTGGGCTTCGCAGGCTCAGCCCAACCTACGGCCCTTAACAGTTGAGAATATCGTCATTCCCGCGAAGGCGGGAATCCAGAATGTGCGGGAGTTAAGCAATCTGGATTCCGGGTCTCCACTTCGTTCCGCCCGGAATGACGGTGTTTTTGGCTTAAATTAAGTGCTATTCGACTCCGACCCCTTTTCCCCTACCAGCTCACCTTGCCGTCAGTGCGCCGGTAGGCGTATCCCATGAAAAGCAGGCCGATCACGATCATCGGGAACGACAACAGATGCCCCATGGTCAGCCAGTCAAAAGCGAGGAAACCGATGTGTGCATCCGGGACGCGCACGAACTCGACCACGAAACGGAACACCCCGTAGCACATCAGGTACAGCCCCGACACCGCCATGGTGGGCCGCGGCTTGCGCGAGAAAATCCACAGGATGGCGAAAAACACCAGGCCTTCGAGCAGCATTTCGTAGAGCATCGACGGGTGACGTGGCTGGCCGTCGACGAACGGGAACACCATGCCCCACGGCAGGTCGGTCGGCTGCCCCCACAGTTCACCGTTGATGAAATTCCCCAGCCGGCCCGCCCCCAGCCCCAGCGGGACCAGCGGCGCCAGAAAGTCCGTCACCTGGAAAAAGGTGCGCCCGGTATGCCGGCCGTACAGCCACATGGCCACGAACACACCCACCATGCCGCCGTGATAGGACATGCCGCCCTGCCAGATCCGGACAAGCACCAGCGGCTCTGCCAGGAAGCCGCTGAAGTTGTACATCAGGGTGTAGCCGATGCGCCCGCCCAGCACGGCGCCCAGCGCAAAATAAAAGACCAGGTCGCTGATTTCCGCGGCACGCCATTCCGTGCCCGGGCGACGGGTGCGCACAACTCCCAGCCACCAGCCGGCGGCAAAGGCCACCAGGTACGTCAATCCGTACCAGTGAACCTCCAGGGGCCCGAGCGCAATGGCGACCGGGTCGATATCCGGATATGTCAGCATGGTTCTCCCATGATTAACCCCATCGTATTTATAATCCTCATGTAGGAGCACCCTGAAGGGCATAAATACCCCAATGGGCATAAACGCCGTCCTCCGGCGCGATCGCGGCCAGCAGGCCGCTCCTACGTGTCAGAGCCTGAACCTCACCATCAGATTCACCTGCCGTCCCGACCGGCAGCAGGCAGGCGCCATGGCCGGCACCCCTATGGCAACCGGCAAAACAGCGCCTTTAAATAGGCGGTTTCGGGAATCGCAGGATGCACCGGATGGTCCGGCGCCTGGAAACCGCGCTCCAGTATCTGCAAGCGACGTCCCTGCTGGCTTGCCGCCTGGTGCACGATCGACTGCAGCCGCTGACTCCGCCAGGTGCATGGAGCAGGAGCATGATATCAGTATCCCTCCCGGCGCCAAAAGCTTCACGGCCAGCCGGTTCAGCCGGAGGTATCCCTGTTCGCCGCTCTTGATATCCTTGCGGCGCTTGATAAAGGCCGGCGGATCGACAATGACGACATCCCGGGTCTGCCCGTCCGCGTGCAACTCGCGCAACACCTCGAAGGCATCCCCGCCCGTGACATGCACCCGGTCGGAAACGCCGCTGGCCGCGGCATTCTGTTGCAGGTTGTCCAGTGCCGCAGCCGAGGCATCGACACAGCGGACGTCGGCCGCACCGGCAACGGCGGCCTGGATACCCCAGGCACCGATATAGCTGAAGACATCCAGCACCCGCTTGCCGCGAACGTACTTGTGCATGGCCAGCCGGTTGCTGCGCTGGTCATAAAACCAGCCGGTCTTCTGGCCACTCCCCAGCGGCACGCTGAAATGCGCCCCGCCCTCTTCCAGCTCGATGCTGTCGGGCACACTGCCGATGACTTCATTCTCCTGGGACAAACCTTCCAGCGCCCGCACCGGGCTGTCATTGAGCAGCAGGATACCGACAGGCGCGAGCAGCTGCTGCAGGGCTTCCAGCATGGTTTCCCGCAGCGCCTCCATGCCGGCGGTGGTGACCTGCACCACGCAAACATCACCGTAGCGGTCAATCACCAGCCCGGGCAGCGCATCGCTCTCGCCGAACACCAGGCGGTAGCAGGGCGCGGCATACAGGGCTTCGCGCAATGCCAGCGCGCTTTCCAGGCGCCGCCTGAAGAACGCCAGGTCGAACTGCATGCGCGGCTTGCGGCTGAGCAGGCGCGCGCAGATCAGCGAGTGCGGGTTGATATAGCCCGCACCCAGCGTATTGCCGGTTGCCGACTGGATGACGACCGCCGACCCCGGCGCGAACGCGGTTAGCGGCGTCTTGCTGATATCGACCTCGTTGCTGTAGACCCACACATGCCCGGCGCGCAGGCGTCGGTCTTCATTGCGTTTCAGGACCAGTACGGGCAGGTTTGCTGTATTCATGAATTACGCCTTGTCAGATTCACACGCTAATGTTCAGGGCAGCAGCCCGGGGTTCTGCAGCAGGGTCTTGCCGTCCACGATGGCAAGATATCCACTCCGGTAAGACTGGGTAAATGCCGCTTCCGGGGGCACGCGCGTTACCTGCCGCTCGCGTGTCACCAGGTAGTCTCGGGGATGCGCCCGGGCCCATGCCAGACCCTCCGCGGATTCAAGCTGCAGGATGGGACGCGTGAGCCGGCCGTAAAACCCGAACTGACCATGATAACGCGTCAGCGCGGCAACCTGGCGCTCCCCGGCCTGGGCGGCTGCCACGAATTCGCTGGCAGCCTGCAGATCATAGGCCGGTGCGGCTGCCCTGAATACACCGACCTGGGCAATAACGACAACCGCGGCAGCCAGCAGCGCCAGTAGCCGGGGATACTGCAACGGCCGCAGCGGCCGCAGCCGCACCAGCATGACGGCCGCGAGCACCAGCAGCCCCCCCCACAGCGGGGATACCGTGTTGATCCAGGCGGCCTGGTCCAGGGTTGCCGGCAGCAGTATGCCGAGCCCGCCAAGCAGCAACAGCACCGCGGCCAGCAGCCAGGGCCGCTGTGACACGGGGTCTTGCGGCATCACACTGAGCACACGCGCCAGCAGCAGCGCAAAGACCGGCAGCAACGGCAGCAGGTACTTCAACTGCTTGCCGCTGACCAGGCTCAACAGGATAAAGACCGGCAGCAGCCAGGCAAGGCAAAACCGCAATCCCGCATCGGCACCGGGCCGGGCGCGCAGCACTTCTTGCCACAGCCACGGCAGAAAACACCAGGGCGCAAACAGCACCGCCAGCCACGGCAGGTACCACCAGGGCGGGTGCGCGTGGGCAAATGACTGCACCAGGCGGTTTGCCGTCTGTCCCCAGAGGATGGCTTCACGGTAGGCTTCCCCGCCCGCCAGCGCGGCCGGTATCGCCCACGCCAGTGCCAGCGCCGCACCGATCAGCACGCTGACCAGCAGGCCGGCATACCAGGACCACCAGCCCCGCGCCGGACGCGCCAGCCAGAGCTGGCGCCAGCAAGGCAACCGGCAGCACATGCAGCAGAATGACCGGCCCCTTGGCGAGCACGCCCAGGCCGATACCGGTAGCGGTCAGCAGCCAGCCGGCGCGCCTGCCGCGGGACGCATCCAGCAGGCCGCTCATGGCCAGCAGCGTGCACAGTACCAGCAGCAGGTCGATCTGCACCCAGGACGCAAATGCCGTGAACAGCACGCTTCCCGTCAACACCCAGGGAACGGCGGCCTGCGCCTGCCGGTCCCCGGGCCAGAGCTGTGTCGCGAGTCGGGTACCCAGCAGCAGGGTCAGCAATGCCAGCAGGGACGGCAGCAGCCGCACCACCCACTCGTTGACACCGGTGAGCCACCAGCCGGCATGGATCAGCCAGAAAAACAGCGGCGGTTTGTGGCTGTAGGGTTCGCCATTGAGCCAGGGAACCAGGAACTCGCCGCGGGCCCACATCTCCCATGCAACCGCCGCATACCGGGTTTCGTCCACCGGCAGCAGCGGTCGCGTCAGCAGGGCGGAGACGATCACCGCCAGCCACGCGGCCGCCAGCAGCAGCCACGCGCGGCTAGCGGGATTCATGCCGGTCGCACTGGACTGGCTCCGGCACGGCAAGCGGGTGCATGCCCTCAAACCGGTAACCGCGATACAGATGCATGCCCAGCAGCGCCGCCAGCACGAACATGGCCATGGCAATCGCCACCTGCCAGAACTGCCCCACCTGCGTGCCACTGCCGACCAGGCAGAAGATCAGCATTTGCGGCACGTAACCCAGCGCCGAGCCCAGGAAGAACGGCCGGCTGCGCACACTGGAGGCACCGGCCGCGACACTGATCATCCAGTTGCTGCCCAGTGGCAGCAGGCGCAGCAGCAATGCCATGCTGAAGGTGTTTTCCCGGATGAAGGTCTCGACGCGCTGTATGCGCTGTCCATAATGCCGCAGCAGCACAGCCCGCAGCAGCAGGCGTGCGCAGAAGAAGGTCAGGATACAACCCGCCACGACCGCAGCCATGGAAAGCAGAAAGCCCTGCAGGAAGCCGAAACCGTAGCCTGCAAGGAAGGCCACCAGCTGGCGCGACACCCCGAGGCCGGTAAGCAGGCCGCCGGCCAGCAGGAACAGCAATATGCCGCGCCCCCCGGCGTCGCGCACATGGGCATCAACCCAGTGCCGGTCCAGCAGGTCGCCGAGCAGGTAACTTGCCAGCACCAGCGCCGTGATCAGCAGCAGCCCGGAGAAAATAAAACGCAGTGCCACTAGTCGCGCTCCAGCTCGGTTGCCACAGGATGCAGGTTGCGGCGCTGCAGCCAGCGCACGCCCAGCAGGTCGATGATCCCGATGCCGAGCCGGTCGCGGATACCGTAGTTGGACTTGCCGTGGCGGCGCGCGCGGTGATTCACCTCGATCGACAGCACCTCGCCGCCCTGCCCGTGCACCAGCGCGGGCAGAAAGCGATGCATGTGGTCGAACTGCGGCAGGGCGAGAAATGTCGTGCGGGAAAAGATCTTCAGGCCGCAGCCGCTGTCGGGCGTACTGTCGCCGAGGATGCGGGCACGCACGGCATTGGCGATCCGCGAGGCAAAGCGCTTGTGCCAGTTATCGCGACGCTGCCTGCGGTGGCCGGTCACCAGCCAGACGGCATCGCCGGCGGTATCCATGGCCTGGTACAGGCGCGGGATATCCGCCGGGTCGTTCTGGCCGTCGCCGTCGAGGGTCGCGATCCACAGTGTCGCGGCGGCACGCACACCGGTCGCGATGGCCGCGCTCTGCCCGTAGTTCTGCCGGTGTCGCAGCACCCGCAGACGCGGATGGTCGTGCAGGCAGGTCCGCAGCACTGCAGCTGTGGCGTCGCTGCTGGCGTCATCCACGACGATGACCTGCAGCGCACCGGGAAGCGCAAACAGTTCGTCAAGCAGGGAGGCAATGCCCCCGGCTTCATTATGTACGGGAATGACTACGGTTAAATCCACGTGATTTCCCTACAGCATGTAGGTATAAGGCGCCATTCCGGAGACACCCCGTGACGCTTGGTCTATAGTACCTTGCCCGAACGCCAAGCATCGCCAGGAACGTCATGAGCAACCAGGGTGACTATACCAATCATCTCGCCGGCGAAACCAGTCCTTACCTGCTGCAGCACGTCAACAACCCGGTCGACTGGTATCCCTGGGGTGCGGAAGCGCTGAACAGGGCGCAGCACGAAAACAGGCCGATCCTGCTGTCGGTGGGCTATTCCGCCTGTCACTGGTGCCATGTCATGGCACACGAGTCCTTCGAGGACCCGGAAACCGCTGCCCTGATGAACCGGCTGTTCATCAACATAAAGGTCGACCGCGAAGAACGCCCCGACATCGACAGGATCTACCAGACCGCGCATTCCCTGCTGACGCAGCGCCACGGCGGCTGGCCCCTGACCGTGTTCCTGACCCCGCAGGACCGGGTGCCCTTTTTCGCCGGCACCTATTTTCCGGATACGCCGCGCCACGGCATGCCCGCATTCCGGGAAATCCTGCAGCGCATCAGCGACTACCTGCCGGCACATGCCGACGAGATTCGCGCCCGGAACAGCTCGCTGCTGCAGGCCCTGCAAAGCACGCTGGATACGGACGCCGCGGACACGCTCAATGCCCTGCCGCTGGACAGCGCGCGCCAGCAGCTGCAACAAAACTTCGACGAACGCGACGGCGGCTTCGGTGCGGCGCCGAAGTTCCCCCACCCGACCAATATCGAGCGGCTGCTGCGGCACTGGTCCGGCAGCCGCGCGGGTTACGGTGAACCCGACCGGCGCGCCCTGCACATGGCGGTGTTCACCCTGGAGCGGATGGCCCGCGGTGGCATCTACGACCAGCTGGGTGGCGGCTTCTGCCGTTACTCGGTGGATGCGCACTGGGTGATTCCGCATTTCGAGAAAATGCTCTACGACAACGGCGCGCTGCTGGCCCTGTATGCCGAGGCCGGGGCCGCGACCGGCAATCCCCTGTTTGAACGCATCACCCGGGAGACGGCGGCGTGGACCCTGCGCGAAATGCAGTCCCCGGCAGGCGGCTACTATTCCAGTCTCGATGCCGATTCCGAGGGCGAGGAAGGCCGCTTCTACGTCTGGCAGCGGGACGCGGTACGCACGCTGCTTGGCGCGGTCGACTACCCGCTGTTCGCGCGCCGTTTCGGTCTCGACCAGGCCCCGAACTTCGAGGGGCGCTGGCACCTGAATGTTTACCGGACCACGGTCCAGCTGGCCGAGGAATTCTCGCTGCCCGAAGCGGAGATCAGGGAGCGGCTTGCCGCCAGCGCCGCCACCCTGCTGGAACAACGGGAACAGCGCGTGCACCCGGGCCGGGACGACAAGATCCTCACTGCCTGGAACGCCCTGATGATCCGCGGCATGGCGATTGCGGGACGCCATCTCGGGGAACCGGCCTGGATCGAGTCCGCCGAACGTGCGCTGGATTTCATTCGCGACCGGCTCTGGGTGAAGGGTCGCCTGCTGGCCACCTGCAAGGATGAGCGCGCCCACCTGAACGCCTACCTGGATGACCATGTCTACCTGATCGACGCCGTGCTGGAACTGCTGCAGGCGCGCTGGCGCGACGGCGACCTCGCCTTTGCCGTGGAACTCGCGGAAGTGGTACTGGCGCACTTTGCCGCAGAAGACGGCGGCTTCTATTTCACCTCCGACGATCACGAAGCCCTGATCCAGCGCCCCCTGCCCCTGCATGATGACGCCACGCCCTCGGGCAACGGCATCGCTGCGAAGGTGTTCGGCCGCCTGGGTCACCTGCTGGGCGAGACACGCTACCTGCAGGCCGCGGAAGACACCCTGAAACGCCTCTGGGGCGGACTGGTACAAATGCCGCACGGCCATGCCAGCCTGCTGGTCGCCCTGGAAGAATCACTGTTCCCGCTGCAAACCGTCATCATTCGCGGCACGGGTGCTACCCTGCAGGAATGGCACGCCCTGGCTGCACGTCCCTATGCGCCACGGCGCCTGACCCTTGCCATACCAAACGACGCGAGCAACCTGCCCGCACAACTGCAGCAGCGCAAACCCGCTGGCGACGCCGTCGCCTATATCTGCAGCGGTCTGTCCTGCGGCGCGCCGCTGCAGGAACTTGCGGCATTCACCCGTCAACTGTCCCTAACCGAACCACAGGAAAACCCATGAGCGACGTCACCTACACCCTGCAATTACCGGAAGCCCGGCTGGAATCCATAGACCGCGAGGCAGATAGCATCACCCTGCACTTTTCGCAGGTCTACCTGGTGCAGGATATGGAAAACGCCTTCGAGGACTCCCTGTGGACACAGGCCGTCAACCTCACCATCAAGGATGTATCCATCGACGGCGATCTACCCGAGTGTCCGTGTGACATCAGTGGTGGTGACATCACCAACAATATCTATACCTACCGCGACCACGCCCCGCTGCCGATCAACTGGCGCGGCGAGGTCCGCTGCAGCCTGAAGATTGCGGGCAGTGATGCAGCGTTCAGCATCAGCGGGAATACCATGCAACTCGAACAGATCGAGACGCCGCGCTATATCCGGCATCTAAAGAAATGAAAAGCACCACCCTTCGGCACGATTGTTTGAAAACCGTATCGCGGTCAGAAGACCGCTCCTACCCTACCAGCAGCACCTGCAGGAGCGCCGCCCTTCGGCGCGATTGTTTGAAAACCGTATCGCGGTCAGAAGACCGCTCCTACCCTACCAGCAGCACCTGCAGGAGCGCCGTCCTTCGGCGCGATTGTCTGAAAACCGCATCGCGGTCAGAAGACCGCTCCTACCCTACCAGCAGCACCTGCAGGAGCGCCGCCCTTCGACGCGATTGTTTGAAGACCATATCGCGGTCAGGAGACCGCTCCTACCCTACCAGCAGCACCTGCAGGAGCGCCGCCCTTCGGCGCGATTGTCTGAAAACCGTATCGCGGTCAGAAGACCGCTCCTACCCTACCAGCAGCACCTGCAGGAGCGCCGTCCTTCGGCGCGATTGTCTGAAAACCGCATCGCGGTCAGGAGACCGCTCCTACATCTGATTAGATGCACCTGTAAGAGCACCGCGGTCAGCACCCAAAGAACGGGTATAAAAAGACCGCTCCTGCACGAGGATTCGCAGCTATTGATTCAGCGATCCCGGGAAGACCAGCTGCCGTTCCTGCCGCTGAAGGACAGGAGCCGGTCCGAGGTGATAAGCAGCGCGGAATAACCTGCCGCCTCGGCACTGACAAAGGATTCATCCGCCTGCCTGCGAATACTGCGCCAGCCGCCGGGGAACGCACCGATAGCTGCAAACCGCTGGTTGGTGATCAGCACGACAACGCCATTGGCAACATGGCTGTGCTCCACCGTTTCCTTGGCATGCATCTCGAGTTCGAAGAATTGCCCGGTATCCGCATTTGCGGCGACCACGCGATCGTCTTCGGTAACCAGGAAGATGGACTTCGGTACGTCTTCTTCGGCCTGCACGCCGCAGGACATGATTATCAGCAGCAGAATGCACTGCAGCAGGTATGCCCGCTGCCGCACACCGCTACCGCGGGTTGGGAACAACTGCCGCATGCCGCAATCAGCCCGTTTCGGACAACTCGCCGGCCCGGGCCGCTGCTTCGTTATTATTGACACGCCGGTCCTGGAATGAGGCGACGCTCGCCCCTGACGGTTACCCCGTTGCTGTCCTTGAACGGCACACCGATCTCCCTGTGCTGCTGTCTCCGGTCAGCTGAATTAATCCTTCTTTCATTATCCATGACACTCTCTCCGGTACTTCTGTATCGATGCCCCCACTGAACATCGCGGCTCTTGCTGGCCTGTCTGGTACCTCTGCAATATTCATACCCCGCAGAGAAAATTGCAGCTAATTGATACTCTTAATTATTTTTCGGAGATTCACCCCGCGACATTCTGTAAGGAAAGCCTGACAGGTTTACGGGATTTCTTACAACGCACCCTGAATGCGAACACGACCTACTGTCGCAGGCTGGGCTGAACAACGTGAAGCCCAACATGGCAGGTACAAAGGGATTCCCGCCGGTTGGGCTTCGCAGGCTCTGCCCACGTGCTGCAGCGCCTGCGACTCGCCGGATCTAGCGCAACGCTTCGGCAAAGCTTGCCTGGTAGCGTTCCCTGAATTCCTCCACGCTGAAGCTGTGGTTCTGGGTGCCGTGATGTTCGATCTTGATGGCCCCCATCAGCGCCGCGATGCGTCCGATGGTGTTCCAGTCGAGGTCGTTCATCAGGCCGTACAGCAAACCGGCGCGGAAGGCATCGCCGCAGCCGGTGGGGTCGTTCATCGCACTGACCGGCGCAGCCGGGATATCGATACGCTGCCGGTCGGTGTAGATGTGGGCGCCTTCACCGCCCAGGGTGACGATCAGGGCCTCTACCTGCTCGGCGATTTCGTGCGGCGACAGGCCGGTGCGCTCCTGCAGCAACTGGGATTCGTAGTCATTGACGCAGACCCAGGTGGCCTGGCCGATGAAGCGCTTCAGTTCCTCGCCACCGAACATGGGCAGCCCCTGGCCGGGATCGAAAATAAAGGGGATACCGGCCTCGACGAACTGCGCCGCGTGCTCCAGCATGCCCTGGCGCCCGTCCGGAGAAACGATCCCCAGGGTGATCTCGGGGGCATCCGTAATCCGGTTGAGGTGGGACGCATCCATGGCGCCCGGATGAAACGCGGTGATCTGGTTGTCATCCATGTCCGTGGTGATAAAGGCCTGCGCCGTGTAGGTGTTTTCCACCGCCAGCACATGGCTGCGCGAAATGCCCTGGTAGTCCATCCACTCGGCATAGGGTCCGAAGTCGCTGCCCACCGTGCCCATCGGCACCGGCTCACCGCCCAGCAGCCGGAGGTTGTAGGCGATGTTCCCCGCGCAGCCGCCGAACTCGCGCCGCATCTCGGGGACATAAAAGGCCACGTTCAGGATGTGTACCTTGTCGGGCAGGATGTGATTCTTGAACTGGTCCTGGAACACCATGATGGTGTCGTAGGCAAAGGAACCGCATATCAGTGCAGGCATGGCGCTATCCATATATTGGGTTGGTTGTTGACAGAAGAACTCAGGCTGCGCTGCCCGGCCGCCACGCCAGGTCCAGCTGCTTGGCGGCCCGGACTTCGTCCAGGCGACGCACCGGCTGGGTATGCGGCGCTCCCTTCAGCAGGTCGGGACTGTTTTCCGCCTCCTGCTGGATCTTGATCATGGCATCGACGAAGGCATCCAGCTCTTCCCGGGTTTCGGTCTCGGTCGGCTCGATCAGCAGGCACTCCGGCACCAGCAGCGGGAAATAGGTCGTCGGCGCATGCATGTTGTAGTCCAGCAGGCGCTTGGCGAAATCCATCGCCGTGATGCCGAGCTCTTTCTGCTGCCGCTTCAGGGTGACAATGAACTCGTGGGTGGCGCGCCGGCCCGGGAAGGCGACCTGGAAACCGGCAGCGGTCAGCCGCGCCATCAGGTAGTTGGCATTCAGCGTCGCGTAGTCGGCCACCCGGTGCATGCCCTCCCTGCCCAGCATGCGGGCATAGACATAGGCGCGCATCAGGACGCCGGCATTGCCCATGAAGGCGGACAGACGGCCGATGGACTGCGGCCGGACCGCCCCGGTGATCCAGTAGTACTCGTCGCCGTCATGGCCAACGATCGGCACGGGCAGGAACGGTTCCAGGCGCTTGCTGACGCCCACCGGGCCGGCACCCGGCCCGCCGCCGCCATGCGGCGTGGAGAAGGTCTTGTGCAGGTTCATGTGAATGACATCGAAACCCATGTCTCCCGGCTTGACCTTGCCGAGGATGGCGTTCAGGTTGGCGCCATCGTAGTACAGCAGGCCGCCGACCTCGTGAATGATGCCCGCGATTTCCTCGATGCGGCGCTCGAACACGCCCAGCGTGGACGGGTTGGTCAGCATGATGCCGGCAGTCTTCGGTCCCACCGCCTTCCTGAGCGCATCGATATCGACATCGCCGTTGCGGTCGGTGGGGATCTCGTGCACCTTGTAGCCGCACATGGTAGCGGTCGCGGGATTGGTGCCATGCGCCGCATCCGGCACCAGGATTTCGCTGCGCTCGGTATCATTGCGGGCATCGTGGTAGGCACGGATCATGGCCACGCCGGCAAACTCGCCCTGCGCGCCCGCCGCCGGCGTCAGCGACACCGCCGGCATGCCGGTGACGTCCTTGAGCATCTCCTGCAGCTCGTACATGCAGGCCATGAAACCCTGCCCCATGGATTCCGGCGCCAGCGGATGGCGGGCCAGGAAGCCGGGCAGCTTGGCCAGCGTGTTGCACGCCCGCGGGTTGTATTTCATGGTGCAGGAACCCAGCGGGTAGAACTGGGTGTCGATGGAGAAGTTTTTCTGCGACAACCGCGTGTAGTGGCGCACCACCTGCATCTCCGACACCTCGGGCAGCAGCGGCGGGGTCTCGCGCAGCAGTGCAGCCGGGATATCGGAGGTATCGGCGGCCTCATGCGGCGCCTGCGCCAGGGCACGACGGCCCTTGTGGGATAGTTCAAATATCAGCATTGTCTCGTTCCGGTTATTGCATTCCACGCCTGCGCGCAACACGGCGTCACGCCGTCTTCAGCCAGGGCGCTTCAGAGCGCGGCAAGTGCCGCAGCGTAATCAGGTTCATCGGCGATCTCGGGCACCAGCTGCGTGTAGAGCACCCGGTTGTCGGCATCCAGCACCACCACCGCGCGCGCCGTGATTCCCGCCAGCGGCCCGTCCGTGATCAGCACCCCGTAGTCCTTGGCAAAGCCCTTGCCCCGCATCAGCGACAGCGGCACCACGTTGTCGAGTCCTTCCATGCCGCAGAAGCGTCCCGAGGCGAACGGCAGGTCCGCGGACACGACCAGTACCACGCTATCCTTGTGGTCTGCCGCGCTTTCGTTGAATTTCTTCGTCGAAATCGCACAGGTGGGCGTATCCAGGCTCGGCACGATGTTCAGCAATTTCTTCTTGCCGGCGTAGTCGGCCAGGTGCACATCGTTGAGCTTGGCATCGACCAGCGTGAAATCCGGCGCCGTGCTTCCAACCCCGGGCAGGTCGCCGTTGGTATTGCATGCATTGCCCTGCAGTGTGATGGTAGCCATGTGTATCTCCCCTGGTAAGTTTTCGCCTGGCTGGAAAAGCCTCAGGCCATTTTGGGTTTGACCGGACAACCGGCCGTGGTCCGGCTTGCGAATATACGGTTCAGATGATCGGCATAGGTCGCGATGTCGGCGTCGGTGCGCGTCTCGGTGGCGCAGACCAGCAGCGCCTCGCCCAGTTCCGGGTATTCCTGCCGGAGATCGTAACCGGGCAGGATATTGTGCGCCTGCAGCGGCCGGGCAATTTCGTCCACCGGCAACGCAAGACGCAGCGGCGCCTCGTGGAAATACGGCCGGTTGAACACCGGCTCGACGTGTTCGCTGGCCGTCAGCGCGGCCACCAGCTTGCGGGTGTTGTCATGGCAGGCCTGCGCCACGCGCTGCAGCCCCGTTGCACCCAGCAGCGACATGTGGATGGTGGCCGCCGTGACCAGCAGGCCCTGGTTGGTGCAGATATTCGAGGTCGCCTTGGAACGGCGGATATGCTGCTCGCGCGCCTGCAGTGTCAGGGTAAAACCTACAAGGCCGTCACGGTCCAGGGTGCGACCGACAATCCGGCCAGGCATCTGGCGCACGTGCTCCTGCTTGCAGCACATGAAACCGAAATACGGCCCACCCGCCATCATCGGGACACCCAGCGGCTGGCCTTCACCGCAGGCGATATCCGCGCCTGCAGCTGCCCCACTGCCCCGGGGGCTTGAGCAATGCCAGGCTGACCGGGTTCACCACGGCGATCACCAGCGCGCCCTGGCTGTGCGCCCAGTCGGTCAGGACGTCGACGTCCTCCAGAATGCCGAAGAAGTTCGGCTGCTGGATGACCACGGCGGCGATGTCCTCGCCGGCATGCGCCTGCAGCGCCTCCTCCAGCGTGTTACCGCCTTCCGGCGAGTACGGCAGCTCGACCAGTTCGATGCCCTGGTTGTCGACGATGGTACGGGTCGTCTTGCGGTAGTGCGGATGCACCGTTTTCGGCATCAGGATACGCCGCGACTTCGACTTGCGATTGGCGCGCACCGCCATCAACACCGCCTCCGCCAGCCCGGAGGCGCCGTCGTAAAGCGAGGCATTGGATGCATCCAGTCCGGTCAGGCCGGTCATCATGGTCTGGAATTCGTAGATCAGCTGCAGCGTGCCCTGGCTCGCTTCCGCCTGGTAGGGCGTGTAGGCGCTGTAGAACTCGCCGCGCGTGGTGATCTCCCACACGGCCGCCGGCACATGATGGTCGTAGGCCCCGGCACCCATGAAACACAGCGGCCGGCCATCCTGCTCGGCACGCTCCAGCATCAGGCGGGTGATTTCCTGTTCGTTCAGTCCTTCCGGTACACCGGACAATTTCCCCATCCGCAGGCCGGGAGGGATTTCATCAAACAGGGCTTCTATATTCGGGGCGCCGATGGTCGCCAGCATTTCGCTGACGTCGGTTTTCGAGTGGGGGATAAAAGGCATGGCGGTTCCGTCTTCGAGAGACTATTCAGATTGGTGGCGGGAGTTCAGTGCGACTCCGAGTCAAGGAATGCCTGGTAGGCATCGGCATCCATGAGAGCGTCGATTGCTGCGGCATCGCCCGGCTGCATCCGGAACAGCCAGCCTTCACCATAGGCATCCTGTATTCACCGTTTCCGGGGCATCGGACAGGCTTTCGTTCACTTCGACGATTTCACCGGACACGGGTGCGTACACATCCGAAGCGGCCTTGACCGATTCGACCACCGCGCAGGCTTCCTCGGCGGTGACCGTCTGGCCGACTTCCGGCACTTCGATGAACACCATGTCGCCGAGCTGGTCCTGGGCACTGTCGGAAATACCGACCGTCACGGAGCCGTCGTCATTGAGGCGCACCCACTCGTGGGATTTGGAATATTTCAGGTCAACGGGAATATTGCTCATGATTTCCTCGCAGGTTCAGTCATTAATTCACACAGTTCGTCATTGCTTCGCTGTGCTCGCAATGACCGTTTAACCAGAGTTTTCTACAGTTCAATCTGTGCCTTGCCGTTGCGGGCAAACGGCGGCTTCACCACGCGCGCCTGCAACAGCTTGCCGCGCACTTCCACCTGGCAGGTTTCGCCAGTCGCCTGCGGCACCCGCGCAAAGGCAATCGCGCGCTGCAGGGTCGGCGAAAAGCTGCCGCTGGTGATTTCACCCTCACCGGCGCCGTTGGCAATCACTTTCTGGTGGTTGCGCAGCACGCCCTTGTCTTCCAGCAGCAGGCCTACCAGTTTGTTTGCAACGCCTTCACTGCGCTGCTGTTCCAGGACGGCACGACCGATGAAATCGCGCTCCGCGGGCTCCCAGGCAACCGTCCAGCCCAGCGCCGCTTCCAGCGGGCTCACCGTTTCGTCCATGTCAGAGCCGTACAGGTTCATGCCGGCTTCCAGGCGCAAGGTATCACGCGCCCCCAGTCCGGTGGGCTGTACACCGGCCGCGCGCAACTGCCGCCAGAACCCCGGCGCATCCGCTGCAGGCAGTACAATCTCGAAACCGTCTTCACCGGTATAGCCGGTGCGGGCGATGAACCAGTCACCGGCAAAGGCGCCAACGAAAGGTTTCAGTGCCGCGGCCGCCTCGCGCACCGGCTCATCCAGCAGCGCCAGCGTCTTCTCGCGCGCGTTCGGACCCTGCACGGCGATCATGGCCATTTCCGGCCGTTCGGTGACCGTCACCGCGAAGGGCGCTGCCTGCTGCAGCAGCCACGCCATGTCCTTGTCGTGGGTGCCGGCATTCACCACCATGCGGAAGTGGTCGTCACGCAGGAAATACACGATCAGGTCATCGATGACGCCACCCTTGTCATTCAGCATGCAGCTGTACAGCGCCTTGCCCGGCTCCTTCAGCCGATCGACATTATTTGCCAGCAGGTAGCGCAGGAATTCGCGCGTACGCTCGCCGGTCAGGTCGACCACCGTCATGTGGGACACATCGAACATCCCGGCATCATTGCGCACCTGGTTGTGCTCCTCGATCTGGGAGCCGTAATTGATCGGCATGTCCCAGCCGGCGAAATCCACCAGCTTGCCGCCGGCGGCGACGTGTTCGTCATAGAGAGGTGTCTTGTTACCCATAATGATCCGCTTTTCCGTCAGTGTTTATCGAGCCCTGTATCAGCGACTGTTACTTCCCGCGTAGCCCGGATGAAGCAAAGCGCAATCCGGGATGTCGGGCTTCCCCACATCCCTGTGGGCAAAAAAATGGGGCGGCGGTCGTGTGGCTGACCGCCGCCCCTCTGTCCGGTAACCTGAGAGAGTTGGTCCGTCGGCCCTGTGCGGGCGCCGGCCTATCCCCTTCGGTGGACCGCCATGCGATCGCTCTCCAGAGTCAACGTCTGCTGCGGTCCTTTTGCCTGAGCGTTTCCGGGCATGTTGCGCCTTCGGCGGCCCCGGCCGGTGTCGGCCTGGAACCCTCTCCCGCAGCAGAAACAGGTTGAGGCGCAAATATACTCCTGAGCGCCGCCAAGTTCCAGATTCCTGGGTCGACGGCGGCAGGATTCCGGCAACGCCATACCGGGGAATATCCCTGTACAGAGAGAACCTCTTAATTAAGGAAACCATGAATATGTCGTCACCCCGGCGAAGGCCGGGGTCCAGTTTGCTGTTTCTCCTGGATGATTCGCTTCGCTCACCCTGCGGGCCGCCCTCCGGGCGTTCAACGCGCCTTGCGCTTTTGTCCGGCATGCGCCGGAATGACGAATCGGGACTTGTTCAGAGTCTCCTTAACCCGATAAGCGCGGCCGAAGGCCGCTACAGCAAGGATTATTGCAAGGCCGGGGTTAAACAGGGCATCAGCGGCATAACCCCTGGGTCTGCAGGGAAACTGCGTCGGGTTCAGTCCGGGGAGCCGGACACTGTCTGCACGCGCGCAAGCTCCGGCAGGTCCCCGCTCAGGCCCATGGCGTGGCGCATCAGCAGGTGACGCAGCACGCCGGTGCGGTTGACCATACCCAACCCCATAACGCGCACGGTCTGCAACGGGGTACTGCTATTGCTGAACAGCGCATTGATGCCGTCCATGGCCGACATCATCAGGGCGTTGTCGCCGCGGCGCCAGCGTTCGAACCGGCGCAGGCTGCGCAATGCCCCGAAGTCCCGGCCATGGGCGCGCGCCTCCAGCACCACCTGCGCCAGGGTCGCCGCATCCAGCAAGCCAAGATTGACGCCCTGCCCCGCAAGCGGGTGGATGGCATGCGCGGCATCACCGATGAGTGCGGCACGGTCCGTCACGTAGTGCTCGGCGTGCCTGCGCTGCAGGGGCCATGCCTCGCGCTCACCCGAGTCGGTGATCTCCCCGAGGCGGAAATCAAAGGCGGCACCCAGCTCGGCATGGAAGGTTTCCCTGTCCAGCGTCAGCAGTCGCTCGACCTCGGCTGTCGGCCGGGTCCAGACAATGGAGCACCAGTGCGCCTCCAGCGGCAGGAATGCCAGCGGCCCTCCCGGCAGGAAACGCTGCCACGCCGTGTGCCGGTGCGATTCGGCAGTGCGCACCAGCGCCACCAGGCTGCTTTGCCGGTAATCATGTTCCCGCGTTTTGATACCCAGCGCATCGCGCACCGGTGAGCGCACCCCGTCAGCCCCGACGACCAGCCGCGCCTGCAATGCCCGGCCGTCTTCCAGCTCGACAAAGACCTTGTCCGCTGCAATATGAATTTCCCGGAAGCGTGCCGGACGCAGCAGGACAACATTGCTGATGTCACGCAGTCTCTTCTGCAGCGCCGCCAGAATGATGCGCGGTTCAATGATATGCCCGAGGTAAGGTTCACCCAGCTCGGCGCAGTCGAAGTGCAGCGCGCTGCCACCGCCGGCATCCCAGACCTCCATGTCGGTGAAGGCAAACACGTCCTCATGCGGCATGGCATCCCAGGCCCGCAGCGATCTCAGGATACGTTCCGAGGCACGGGTGATCGCGAACACCCGCGGATCGCGGCCCGGCTTCGCCTCGCTGGATTCGGCGCTGCGCGCCTCGACCAGGGCGACAGCGAGACCCGCCTCGCCCAGCGCACAGGCCGTGGTGGCACCGACAATGCCGCCGCCGATGATGATGACATCGAAGCACGCCGTCACAATGGCAAACCCCGCGCCAGCCGCGGCAGGCGGGTGGCGCGCCCCATGGTCATGCGCGTCAACAGGCGCTTCGCCGGGGGCAGGAGATCAAAGGCCAGCAAGCCGGCGCCGCGGACCATGCCCAGCGCCGGCAGCGGCAGGGAAAACAGCCGGGCGAGACCATCGGTGAAGACCGTGACGTTGCGGTGGTCATGCCGGCGCCACTGGCCGTAACGTTCCAGCACCGCCAGCGAGCCCGGGTCCTCGCCGCTGCGCACGGCATCGACCAGCACTTCCGCCAGCACCGCGACATCCCTGGCCCCGAGATTGAAACCCTGCCCGGCAATCGGATGCAGGGTATGCACGGCATTGCCGACCAGTGCCACCCGGTCACGCACCGATTCATTCGCATGCAGCAACCGCAGTGGCCATGCCTGCCGCCGGCCAACGCGCTGCAGGCGCCCGAGGCGTTGTCCGAAGCGTTCCTGCAACTGCACCAGGAATTCCGCATCTGACAGTTGCATGACCGCATCGACCTGGTCTGATTCCACCGTCCAGACCACCGCACAGCGCTGCTCCGTCATCGGCAGCAGTGCCAGCGGGCCGCTGTCGGTGAAGCGTTCGTAGGCGATATTGCGATGCGGCAGCTGCGGCGTGATGTTGGTAACAATGGCTGACTGCCCGTAATCGCGTTCCAGGGTGGTGATACCGAAATGCTCCCGCACGCGGGAATCGGCACCATCCGCCGCGACCAGCAGACGGCCGTGCAGGGTGAAGTGTGCCTTGTCCTCACTGACCTGCACGCGGATATCGGAAGCGCCGCGCTCCACAGCGGTCACTTGCGCGGGGCAGAAGCGCTCGATATCTGTTGCTGCTGCAACCGCATCCTCCAGCACCCGGCCGATAGCCCGGGCCGGCACCACGTAGCCAATCGCCGGCAGCCCCTCGTCGGCACGGTCCATGTGTGCCGTGCCGAAATGCCCGCGGTCGGAGACATGGATTTGATGGATGGGCGTGGCATCCCCGGCCAGTTGCTGCCACAGGCCAAGACCATCGAAAATCCTGCGCGTCCCGTAGGCCAGTGCAATGGCGCGATCATCGTAACCGGGCTCGGCGCGCTTTGCCGGCGCCACACCCTCGATCACGGCTATGCGCAATCCCTGCCCGGACAGGGCACAGGCGAGGCTGGCACCGACCATGCCGCCACCGATAATGATTACATCATGCGGTTCCATTACCTCGTCACTCCCCGGCGTTGCCCGCCATCAGCGCCTCGATGTCGGCGACGGTTTTCGGCGCCGCGCTGCTCAACACCTCGGGCTCACCACGTGTTACCAGTACGTCGTCCTCGATGCGGATACCGATATTCCACCATTTCTTCGCGACGCCGCGACTGCCTTCGGGAATATACAGGCCCGGCTCTACCGTCAGCACCATGCCCGGCTCCAGCTCGCGCCACTCACCGCCGACCTTGTAGTCTCCGACATCGTGCACATCCATACCCAGCCAGTGACCGGTACGGTGCATGTAAAAACGCCGGTAGGCCTCGGACTTGATGAGCGCGGCAGGCTTCCCCTTCAGGATACCAAGCTTCACCAGCCCGCGCGTCAACACCCTGACAGCCGCCACGTGGGGCGCATTCCAGTGATTGCCGGCCCTGACCTCTGCAATGGCGGCGTCCTGCGCAGCCAGCACGACTTCGTACAACGCCTTTTGCGCCGGGCTGAAGCGCCCGTTCACCGGAAAGGTTCGCGTCACATCCGATGCGTAGCAGTCATACTCGGCGCCGGCATCGATCAGCAACAGGTCGCCGTCCTGCAGGGGATCGCTGTTGCCGGTGTAGTGCAGGACACAGCCGTTGCGGCCACCGCCGACGATGCTCGGGTAGGCAGGCACCATGCCGGCTGACCTGAACTCGTGCAGGAACCCTGCCTCGATTTCATACTCATGCATACCCGGCCGGCACGCCAGCATGGCGCGGCGATGCGCCTGGCAGGCCACCTTTGCGGCCGTGCGCATGACCCGGACCTCGGAACGGCTCTTGTAGAGACGCATGTCGTGCAGCAGGTGATCCAGCGCAATAAACTCGTCCGGCGTGCGTGCCCCGGTACGCACACCCTGGCGAATGCGATTGACCCATTCCATGACACGCGCGTCGAACTCCGGCCGCGACCCCATGGTGTAGTACACCCGCTCGCAGCTTTCCAGCAGGCCGGGCAGGATTTCGTCGATATCACCAATCGGAAACGCGTCGTCCGCGGCATAGGAGTCGACGGCCCCCTGCGTACCGGCACGCCTCCCGGTCCAGGTTTCCATGGCCGGATCGCGTTCCCGGCAGAACAGCAGGTATTCACCATGCTTGCGCTGGGGGATGAGAACAGCGACTGCGTCCGGTTCGTGAAAACCCGTCAGGTAGTAAAAGTCGCTGTCCGCACGAAACGGGAACTCGACATCCCGGTTGCGCACCAGCTCGGTAGCCGTCGGTACAATGGCAATCGAACCCTTGCCCATCATGCGCATCAACTCTTTGCGGCGCCGGCCGAATTCCCGCAATCCGATCATGCAGGGTCTCCTGACGGCACGCACACACTGGTTGACCGCCCGGGATTCAATACAATTGCCGGCATGCCGGCAGCAGGGCAACCATGCGCAGCGGAAGGCATTAGTCTGTTGCTGTACATTGTCGCGATACTCTCCTGAACACGCTGCTTATTGCAGACGCGAATTTGCCGGCAACGGGCGCAGCTCCTCGTGCACCAGCAGCACGCACATGCGCACGTACTCCACGATTTCCTGGTATGCCGCCTCGTCGGCATCCCCGGTTCCCCCGGAAGAAAAACCGGCATGCGAAATCTCGTAGAAGTCCTTGAGGATCTCGGCACTGTCATGCGGCAGCGGCGCATCATCGCGAATACCGCCCAGCGCAATGCCGTACAGAAACCCCTCGCACCAGTGACTGAGCGCCCGGGTGCGCTGCGCCAGTGGTTCGTCATCATGCGGCAGCAACAACACAAAACCCAGGGCATCGTCATTGAACTGGCGCAGGATATCCCGCTGCAGGCTTGCCAGCGCGGCCTCGCAGTCCTGCGCCGCGGCACTCAGGGTATTGTCCTCACCCAGCAAATGCGCAAACCAGAGACTGCCGGCAACCCGGCCTCCGGCACAGGTCATGCCACATAACAGGCCATGCGCCTCGGCGGCACCGCTGTCGGCGCCTGCCGCTTGCAGCATCCTGTCCAGTTCCGCGTGACTGCATGGCAGCTTTTCCTGCATGCCTGTGCCCTCTTCTCCCTGACCCGGCATTGCACCTGCAAATGTGCCGCAACGGGTCTCCTGCCCGCATTATTGCACACTCGCGCAACGACTTCGTCTGTACACCCGCGGAGCAAACCGGCAACGGCATTGACCGCACCCGGCAACCGAACTATATTTGCGACATGACAACAAACACCAAACAAGCACATTCCGTCGAGCAGGAGCTTGCCCACCTGGAAGAACAGGTCGGCAGCCTGCTTGCAATAATCGAGCGCCTGACCCGGGAAAACCGCTCCCTGCGCACCCAGCAGGACTCCCTGGCAACCGAACGTGCCGGACTGCTGGAGAAGCACGACCAGGTACGCGGCCGCGTCGATGCCATCGTGACAAGACTGAAATCACTGGAGAGCGGCGCATGAGCAGCGATTCCCACGCCGTCAAGATACAGATCCTCGACAAGGAGTACCTGGTGTCCTGCCCTGAAGACGAACAGGACATCCTGCTGGCCTCGGCAAAACACCTGAATGACAAGATGGCTGCCATTCGCGCCGGCGGCAAGGTTGTCGGCGTCGACAGGATCGCGGTCATGGCCGGCCTCAATATCGCACATGAAGCCATCGAGTCCGGCGTCGTCGGCGGCAACCGCGCACAATCCGTCGGTTCACGACTCAGCAATCTCAATGAACGCATAGAAGCGGCATTGGCCGAATACCGGCAACCGGGGCTGAACTGAGGTTCCGAATCAGATTAAATTTGGGCATCCCCTGCTGTTCTCGATAGTGGCTAGGATCTCCTAGAGCCTAATCTCCAATCCAGGGGACTGAAATTCACTGCCGGTGAGCATGTCCGCCACGTGCGGAAAGCCTGAAGCAGTGTCGACGTCCCCCTCTTGAACCTAAGGTTCAGGGGCAACAGCTGCAACGGATCGAGCGGAGGATGCCCTCCCCATTACCCGGAGCCCGGCAACGGCAGGGCTCCGCCAGCAGGACATATTCATGGCAACGCTACGCCAGTTGCGTCAGTCCATCAGACAGAAACGCAGGGCCGTGGCAGACGCTGAAGCCGCAAGTTGCGCGGAACACCTGGCTCGTCACACCTGCAATCACCCACTGGTCGCAAACAGCAGGCATATCGCCACCTACCTTGCAGCAGACGGAGAAATCGACCCCTGGCCGTTGATGCACATGCTTTGGTCATCCGGCAAAACACTCTATCTACCCGTCCTCGCTCCCTTCTCCCGCCAGCGGCTCTGGTTTGCCCGATACACTGCCGGTGACCGACTGACAGCCAATCGATATGGCATTCCCGAACCGGTTGTCCGCGAATTGATCAAACCCTGGGCCCTGGACCTGATACTTACGCCGCTGGTGGCATTTGACACGGCGGGACATCGCATCGGTATGGGCGGCGGCTACTATGACCGCAGCCTTGCCTTTTTACGCAACAGGCAACACTGGCAAAAACCCCGCCGTCTCGGACTTGCCTATGAATTCCAGAAACAGGCGCTGATTACACCGAGTCCGTGGGACATACCACTTGATGGTATCGCGACAGAGGCACGCCTCTACACAGCAGGCAAGTAACAGGCAGGTCGCAGCACCCGGGTGCTGTAAAAAAACCGGTGCGCATATTGTTTCTTTTTAGCAACAAACAACAGGAAACCCCGCCATGAATTACTGGCTGATGAAATCGGAACCCGATGTCTACGGCATACAGCACCTGCAACAGTGCCCGAACAAAACCGACAGCTGGGATGGTGTACGCAATTACCAGGCACGCAACATGATGCGCGACGCAATGAAAAAAGGGGATCTCGCCTTTTTCTATCACTCGAACTGCAAGGAACCCGGCATTGCAGGCATCATGAAAATTGTTCGCGCAGGCTATCCGGACCACACCGCTCTCGATCCCGAAAAAAAATATTACGACCCGAAAAGTGATCCTGACAAGCCGCGCTGGTACATGGTCGATGTGCGCTTTGTGCGTGAACTGAAACGCGTCATCACGCTGAGCGAACTGAAAACCCTTGAAGCCTTAAGCGAGCTGCCACTGGTGCGACGTGGCAACCGTCTGTCTGTTATGCCGGTTACCGAAAAGCAATGGAATTTTATTCTCTCACTGGAGTAACGACACACAGAACAACAACAGCACACTGCAATCAACGCAGTGGCAATAACACTTAACGAGTGTCGATATTTTTCACACGCAAGCCCGCACACTCAACCCGGTTACACGCATATCCTCATGTTTTAGCTACAAATAAAGCTGTTCCTGCAGTTAACAGTTATATGCCTGCCGCACACAGTGCAAGCAACAAAGGTGTCAACTATTCCGTAATACTGCATGCGCAATTCCTGCTCACATCTGCAGCACCCACTCACTTCAACTGCGGTCACGACATGCACCCGAACAGACTTCAACATGTGCATGCCGTTGCAGCTACGCAAAAGTATTTTGCATAGCTGTCGAAATATTCACGAGTGATGTTTGCATTGCAGTCATGTAAAACCTTTTCAACACACATTGCACATGCAACAAAACTGTTTTGTACGCGGTAAAAAATGCATGCAAAACACGCAAACATTACCTCGAAAAAAAACTGGTAATTTGCAATTACTTGTTTATACTCACTTTGGGCAATTTGTATGCAATGGAGGTTTGGTATGGCTGTAAAAAAGAAGGTAGCAACAAAGCGAAAAGCTGCTGCGAAACGTAAGGTAGCAACCAGGAAGAAGGTAGCTACGAAGCGCAAGGTAGCAACGAAGAAGAAGGCCGCTCCGAAGCGCAAGGCAGCAACCAGAAAGAAGGCTGCTCCGAAACGCAAGGCAGCAACGAAGAAGAAGGCCGCTCCGAAGCGCAAGGCAGCAACCAGGAAGAAGGCTGCTCCGAAGCGCAAGGCAGCAACCAGAAAGAAGGCTGCTCCGAAACGCAAGGCAGCAACCAGGAAGAAGGCCGCTCCGAAACGCAAGGCAGCAACCAGGAAGAAGGCTGCTCCGAAACGCAAGGTAGCAACCAGGAAGAAGGCTGCTCCGAAGCGCAAAACAGCTGCACGCAAGAAGCGCTAGCATCAGTCGTTAAGCAACGACAAAAAAGCCCGGGTCAAAAACCCGGGCTTTTTTTGTGCCAGACAATCGCTGAAAGATTACCGCTCAACCCGTATGTTGAACCAGTATCCATGATGCTGACGCTGGACAGGTGCGGCTGGACGCCGCTCTGGAACGAAAGTCATAGCCGTAGCTATGACTTGAGTGAAGAGGCCGCTCCCGGCTTCCTGCCTCCCGCGGCATTTGTACATGACCCAGGCCAGCCTCTCGACAACTACGCTCTCTCACCTTCTCCCTGTACATCGCAAGTACAGGCGTGCCCGGACAAGTCAGCGCATGGATAGGCCGTGGGCCGATCACAAAATGTGCACATGAAATTCGCCGGATCGTCGATGCTTGCAAGTGCACCGTATGGCAGATAACTGCAAGGCACGCGGCCGACTGGTGCAATATACGGGTTAACCACCCAGGAACAGGTTGTAGGCCACACAATCCGTCTCCTCGCGGTACGCGTACCCCAGCTTGTCGATTGACGCCCTGAATTCCTTGCGGCTTGATCTTGGCACCTGTATTCCAACCAGCACACGGCCGTAATCCGCACCATGATTGCGATAGTGAAACAGGCTGATGTTCCAGCGCTTGCCCATAGAGGACAGGAACGCCAGCAAGGCGCCAGGGCGCTCCGGGAACTGGAAACGGAACAGCAACTCGTCCTTGAGTCCCGGCATGTGTCCACCCACCATATGACGAATATGCAGCTTGGCCAGCTCGCTGTCAGTCAGGTCCTCAACCGGGTAACCGCGGCCGCGCAAATCCTCGACAAGCGCATGGCGCTCGCTGTCACCCTTTTGCAACTGCACACCGGCAAACACATGGGCCTGCTGCGGGCCTGAATAACGATAGTTGAACTCGGTAATGCCGCGGCTGCCAATCGCCCGGCAAAACCGCCGGAAACTGCCCGGCTCTTCCGGGATCGTCACGGCAAGCAGGGCCTCGCGCTGCTCACCGAGCTGGGCGCGTTCCGCGATATGGCGCAAGCGGTCGAAGTTGATATTGGCGCCGCTGTTGATAGCGACAAGGTTTTCTCCCCGCGCACCAGTCTGCTGCACATATTGCTTGATGCCGGCAATCGCCAGCGCCCCTGCCGGCTCCACGATGGCACGGCAGTCATCAAAAATATCCTTTATCGCTGCGCAGATCGCATCGTTCCCGACCGTGATGACGTCATCGACATACTGGCGCGCGATGCGAAACGGTTCCTTGCCGGCCTGCCGCACGGCAACACCGTCGGCAAATATTCCGACCTGCTTGAGCGTAACGCGCCGCCCCCGCCGCAGCGCCTCGTACATGCACGGCGCCTCATCAGGCTCGACACCGATAACGAGAATTTCCGGTCGCAGGGATTTCACCGCCGCGGCAATGCCGGCGATCAGCCCGCCACCACCCACCGGCACGAATATGGCGTGCAGGTTTTCCGAGTGGTCGCGCAGGATTTCCAGCCCGACCGTCCCCTGACCGGCGATCACCTCAGGATCATCATAAGGATGAATGAACGTCATACCGGTTTCTTTTGCGTGCGTTGCCGCAAACCGGTAGGCATCATCATAGGTATCCCCGACCAGCTTGATACGCGCGCCATAATCCTTCACGGCTTCGATCTTGATGGAAGGCGTGGTACGCGGCATGATGATCAGCGCCTTCACACCCAGCTTGTTCGCCGCCAGCGCCACGCCCTGGGCATGATTGCCGGCAGAAGCCGCGATGACCCCGCGCGCGCAATCCGCTTCGGCAAGCCCTGCAATCTTGTTGTAGGCACCGCGCAGCTTGAAGGAGTGTACCGGCTGCAGATCCTCGCGCTTCATCAGCACCCGGTTGCCAAGCCGCCGCGACAGGCGTGTGGCCTCTTCCAGCGGCGTCTCCCGCGCAACATCATAGACGCGCGAGTTCTCTATCATCTTCAGGTAACGTGTCAACATAGGGCGTACAGTAGCAGGTCACCTATCACTTGCCCAGATACACAACCATGACAAGCAACGGTGGCACAGGTATTATCACTGCAACCAATAAAACGGAGCGCCCGCATGACACAGGATGAAATGAAAAAAATGGTTGCCGAGGCAGCACTGGAGTATGTCGAACCCGGGACAATTATCGGCATTGGTACCGGCTCGACGGCGAACCACTTCATCGACTGCCTGGCCGGCATCAAGAACAAGATCGAGGGAACCGTGGCCAGTTCGGAAGCCAGCGCGACACGGCTGAAGTCGCACGGCATCCCGGTCCTGGATCTGAATTCAGCCGGCGAACTGTCCGTCTACATTGACGGTGCGGACGAATCCAATCACTACCTGCACCTCATCAAGGGTGGTGGCGGTGCGCTGACGCGCGAAAAAATCGTGGCGGCCGCAAGCCGCAAGTTCGTCTGCATCGCCGACGGCAGCAAGCTGGTTGATTACCTGGGTGCCTTCCCGCTCCCCATCGAGGTGATCCCCATGGCACGCAGCATGGTGGCGCGCGAACTGGTCAAGCGCGGCGGCCAGCCGGTCTACCGGGAAGGGTTCATTACGGACAACGGCAACATCATCCTGGATATCCACAACATGGAAATCATGGAGCCGGTCACCCTGGAAGAAGATCTGAACAACATCCCGGGCATTGTGACGGTGGGCCTGTTTGCCAAACGCCCCGCGGATGTCCTGCTGCTCGGGACCGAGGAAGGTGTCAGGAAGCTCACGTAGTCAGGGTCGCCTGCGGCGTGTTTGTTTGAACACCGCATCGCGGTCAAAAAGACCGCTCCTACAACAACCAGGCGCACCCGTAGGAGCGCCGTCCTTCGGCGCGATTGTTTGGGTCCTGCATCGCGGTCAGAAGACCGCTCCTACACTTACCGGCGGCACCGTGTAGGAGCGCCGCCCTTCGGCGCGATTGTTTGGGACCTGCATCGCGGTCAGTACCCAAAGAACGGGCATAAAAAGACCGCTCCTACGATGAACCAGAGCGACTACTCGGCTGGATCCAGCCTCCAGATACGGACACTTGCATCGTCGCTGGTCGTCGCCAGGTAGCGGCCGTCCCGAGACACGGTAATATCACCGCCGCAGAGGTCGTGCCGCTGGAAGCGGCGCAGCGGGGCACCGCTGGAAGGATCGAGGAAATACACCGCGCTGTCGGTCTGCCGGCTGATGGTGGCCAGCACATCGCCGGGTTCAAGGTATTCCACCGACTTGATAATGCCATGATGCGGCGTCGATAACGCTTCCAGTGAGGCATCAAGCAGATTCCAGCGAAACAGGCGGAACCAGCCTCCGCCGGACAACCAGCGCCCGTCCGGCGAGAACGCCAGCGTCCAGGCGTCCACCGGCGGCGACTGCATGGCACGCACCACTTCCATGTCACTCCAGACAAAAACCTCGCCGTCGGCACCGCTGGATGCAAAACGCGCCGCGCCTGCTTCCATGGCAACCGCCTTTACCACCCCCCTGTGCAAGCGCCTGTCCGCGAGCAGCGTAAAGTCCGACGCCTGCCAGACTCTTACCATCCCGTCGGCATGCCCGGTCAGCAGCCGGTCTGAGCCACTGTCCGCCACCATGTGGGTAACGGGAGACCCGCTATCGATCGCTGCCAGCAGCTCACCATAGACAGACCGGCGGACAAGCCGGCCGTCATATCCGGCCGTAATGATCTGCGCATCATCGTTCATGAAGGCAATGCCATTGACCGAATCGCTGTGGTCACGCCAGTGGCGCAGCTGCGCCCCCCCGGGCAAACCCCACAGCCGCACGGTACCCTCCCAACCGCCCGAGGCCAGCAGGTCGCCAGCGTGGTTGAAACTGATCGCACTGCCGCCACTATGGGCACGTTCATGAATGACATCCGGCGGCTCGGCAGGCGGCCCGCCGGCACAGGCAACAAGGAGCAGAACCACAGACAGCAGCAAACCACAACGCAGGGCGGGTTTGCGAAAATAATGCAGGATTTTCACGCTATCTTTCATTCAGGAAACCGCTGGTTATTGCACCTTGTATAAAGCGTTGCCACATCCGGGGTAGCTTGGGTGCAACGCCGCAGGACCGGAGCCCGTAGAGAACCCGGCATTCCCGGATTCCGCTCGGCAATTGCTCGTGCATCGCCCAAGGCGCCTGCTTTTGGTGTCCTACCGCCTGCGTGGTCCAGGCCAGCCTCTCGACCGGTTCCCGGTCTCACCTTCTCCATGCAGGCGTACGCTCCATCCAGGCTACAAGTTTGTATCTCATTCATGTAAGGCACAACAATCCGTCATTGCGACAAATACACGAATGCAGGAGAGAGGTGTTGATGCCGCACATGCTGCGCGGCCTGTTTCCCAGTCATTAAAATGGAAACGGGGCCAAGTGGCCCCGTTTCGTATCTCCGGTTTGCTGCCGGGCTAGAACTTGTGCTTCATACCGAGAGAAAACTTGTCGTCCTCACCGCCGGAAGGCCCGACCTGGTCACACACCGAGTTCGCCACAAAGCGGTCACAATCCACTTCGCTGAAACCGGTGTAAACCGAGGTCTGCTTGCTCATGTTATGCATCAGCGCCAGCGTCCAGGTAGTGTAGTCCTCAGATGAACTACCGGCGAAATCAAACTCGCCCTGGCCGTATGCAAAATACGCCATGGTGTTGCCCAGGGTTGCGGACGCACCCAGGTGCCATACCGTCGTATCCACGTCGATTAGCCTGGCCGCTGAATTCTCGTCGGTGTCGGAGGATTCATACTGGCCAAAGAATTCGAACATGCTCAGACCGTATTTGCCGCCGACCTTCCAGGCGGTGATGTCCCCGCCGACGTCGGAACTGCTGCCGTTGTTGTCCATGTAATCCGCGAACACCAGCAGGCCGCCATTGGCATAGCTCGCACCTACACCATAGGGGTTGTTGTCTTCCGTACCGCCGTAGCCGTCACTCTCATCGCTATCCAGCGTGTAGAAGGCGCCGGCACTCAGACCATTCCAGTCCGGGCTGTCATAACGGGCGGTGTTCGTGGCACGACCCTGCAGGTCCTCACCGGCACCGCTGTGGAAGCGGGATTGCAGGCCGCGGTCACGACCCTGCAATGCGGTCCGGTAGAAAGGATCGAGCATGGCGCCATGCGACTTGTATACCGTGGAGATGGTACCCACGCGGACCTGGCCGAAGTTGCCGGCAAGACCCAGCCACTGGTCACGATCGGTGATTGAGGAACTATCCTTCACAGTAACAGAAGTAACAGCTGCTACTGTTGTAGTACCACCACCAGTGGTAATAACAGGAGTATAAGTCCTGCCATTCGAAGTTGCCGAGGCCCTGCCCGTGTTGCGCTCGGTAGTGTCATACTGGAAGTCAATACTGAAGATCGCCTTCAGACCGTTGCCCAGATCCTCGCTGCCCTTGAAGCCGATGGAGCAGGTGGTGCATTCAAAGTTCTGGTCATCGCTGCCGCCGTCCTGGTCAGTCGCGTTGACACTGGTATCGATATGCCCAAACACCGAGACATCGGCCTGGACCGTTGCCACGCCCCCCACCAGGATAATGCCGATCATGGTCGGCAGCAGTTTTCTATTCATTGGTAATCCCCTCCGGATTGACTTTCTGGACCCGCCCTGCAGCGGTTATCGCTTAATGGACGGTACTTTAGCGCAATACAATGCAAAAACGCAACACATCCCGGTGGATTGTTGCCAACATGCAACAAAAATCATTTCTTGCTGCCCCGCCTGCAGCCAACCAACGGCTCTACAAAAGAAAACGGGGCCATCTGGCCCCGTTTCCCTGCTCCAGTCAAACAGCAACTTAGAACTTGTGCTTCATACCCAGAGCCCAGCCATCGGAGTCATCCGCACCTTTATGATCAGGCTCATAAGTGACGTAGCCCAGATAGACAAGCGTCTGCTTGCTCATGCTGTGCACGCCAACGACTTCCCAGGCATCGTAGCCGCTATCAAAAAGGTTAACGGGTCCAGCGTTGTCAGCATCGTCGCCCTGGGCATAGGCACCATACACGGTGTTGTTGCCCATGGTGTAGCTGCCACCCACCATCCATACGTCGGCACCGTCAGTCTTGCCAATGGCAGGAACGGAGTTGCCATCGAGCTCGGAAATCAGGCCGCCGTCAAACTCGTACTGACCAAACACGGAGAAGTTGTTCATGGTGTACTTGGCGCCGACCTTGTAGGCGTCATCGTCACCACCCCGATCATTCGTGATGTAGTCAGCAAACACCAGCAGGCCGCCGTTGCTGTACTCGACACCGCCGCCGTAAGGGTTGTCGTCTTCTGGCGTCTCGTTGGTGTCCAGGGTGTAGTGAGCAGTCACCTTCAGGCCATTCCAGCTAGGGCTGTCATAACGGGCGGTATTGGTGGCACGACCCTGGCCTTCTTCACCGGCACCACGATGCAGGACAGACTGGATACCCCAGTCACGCATCTGGGCGGCAGTACGGTAACCCGGGTCAAGCATGGCACCGTGTGACTTGTAGCTGGTGGAGATGGTGCCCACGCGGACCTGGCCGAAGTTGCCGGCAAGACCCAGCCACTGATCACGGTCGGTGATGGAAGAAGTATCACTCACACTAACAGAAGTAACAGCTGCTATTGTTGTAGTACCACCACCAGTGGTAATAACAGGAGGATACGTAGTGCCACTCGAAGTTGCCGAGGCCTTGCCCGTGTTGCGATTATTCATGTCGTACTGGAAGTCGATGCTGAAAATCGCCTTCAGGCCGTTGCCCAGATCCTCACTGCCCTTGAAGCCGATGGAGCAGGTGGTACATACAAAGTTGGTGTCGTCGTTCGTTCCATCGTCCCAGCCAACAATACTCTGGTCGATATGGCCGAAGACCGTGACGTCAGCCTGAGCGGCGACCATGCCACCGGCCAGGGCGACACCGATCATCGTCGGTAAAAGTTTCTTGGTCATGATATTCCCCTTAACACAGTTGATTAATACGGTTGTCATTGCACGATGCGCACTTTACAACAACACATTGCGCAAATGCAACAATTATTTTCAAAAAAACCACAAAACATGAAAAAGCGTTGCATTATCGCAACACGTTAGCCGGAACAGCTTGGCGAGACCGCCACAATAGATTAATTTTTTCATATATTTCATTAGGTTATATCTTTTGCAACATGCCTGCCCGCATCAGCAGACCGTTGACAATACCGCAGCCAGCATCGGTGTCATTTTATTCGACTCACCCCAAAACACCTGCCGCCTGAATCTGCGCGCCACTTCTCGCCCTGCGAGCCCGCTTTTCAGGCAAAACGGCAGTCCACTGCTGCGGTGGTCGCCATGCAACCAGACCCACACGCTCGCAGGCTACATACGGCTCTTCCTATATACAGGATGTTTGTTACGGCGGTCGCACGCACCTGCTTATCTTGAGTACAATGCCGCTCAATCAAACCGACCATCCAGAATGGTATGCCATCCCACATGCAGCAGACTCCCTCGAAAAACGCCCCCTGCCCCTGCGGCAGCGGCAAGAAGTACAAACGCTGCTGCGGCATGCAGAGCGACAGTCAACACGACACCCCGATAGTTGCAGACAAACTGCAGCAGGTCATTCATCTCTATCAACAGGGCAAACTGCCTGCAGCACGGCATCTTGCGGACAAACTGCTGCACAACCAGCCGAGGGATGCCGCCCTGACAGAAATCAGTGCAGTCATTGCGCTGCAACTGGGCGAGACAGACAGGGCGATCGCCCTGCTCCGGCAGCAACTCAAACTGCAGCCCGGCAACGCCATTGCTCACAGCAATATCTGCATGGCACTGCATTCGCAGGGCGAGGACGAAGAGGCCTTCCTGCATGGCAAGCAGGCCATTAACCTGGACCCCGGCCTAGGGGACGCCTGGAACAACCTGGGCAATATCTACAAGTCGGGAAACAAACTGGAAGAAGCCCTGCAGCACTATGAAAAAGCCCTGGCGCTGGATGACAGGGACCCGCGCGTGCACGTCAATGCAGGCACGGTAAGCCAGCTCCTCGGAGACCTCGAGACCGCCGAACAGCGCTACCGCAAGGCGATTGAAATTTACCCGGGGTTCGCCTCAGCCTGGAATAACCTTGCCGCGGTACTGCAGCGGCAGGAACGTCACGAGGAAGCCGACAAGACCTACAGGCGAGCCCTGGCGCTACAGCCGGACAACCCCGAAGCCCTGACCAACTACGGCACGCTTCCTGCAAGAGCGCGGGGACGTCGAGGCCGCGCGCGACTGCTTCAACAAGGCTATCAAGGCAGACCCTGACCATGTCGGCGCCTATATCAGCATGGGCAATTTGTGCGACCGCCTGCAAGACCAGGAAGGTGTCAGAAAATATTTCGACAAGGCCATGCTGCTGGATCCGAACAACAGCACCGTACTCTGCAACATCGGCTACAGACTGTACGAAACAGGCCACCAGAAAGAAGCCGTGGAGCATTTTACGCGCGCCCTGCAAAGCAACCCGCATTCGGCAAAGGCCCTGGCCGGACTCGGCAAGGCGATGCTGCGACAGGACGATAATGCCGGTGCCGAGGAAAACATTGAACTTGCACTGAAACTCGCGCCCTGGGATATCCATGCCCACATCGGCAAGGCACACCTGAATACCCAGCAACGCAAGCCGGAAAGCGCAGTATCCGAGTGGCAGTACATCATCGAAAAACAGCCCGGCATGAGCGACGGCTATATCGGACTTGCCGAACATTACGCCAGCCTCGGACACATCGAAGAGGCCCGCAAAACCTACCTTGCCGCAGAGGAAAACGGCGCGGCCAGCCTGCACCTGTATCACGCGTGGAGCCAGCAGGAGGAAAAGGTCAACAATCTCGACGAGGCCGAGCGCCTTGCGGGAAAGCCGTCATGGCAGATGCAAACTACCCCGGACTGATCATCCTCAGAGCGCAACTCGCCCGTCGCCGCAAGGATTACGCGGGCGCGCTGGAACAACTGCAACAGATCGACAGCGACACTATCGAGAACAACCTCATCAAGGCCGGTTACCTCTTCGAACTGGGAAACAATCTGGACAAGCTGGAGCGCTACGAAGAAGCGTTTGCCGCCTACGATGCCGCGAACCAGACCAAGAACGAGTATATTGGCAGGGTTTACGACGCGGACGATGACCGGAAGAGATTCGAACACTGGAAGCAATTCTTCAACGCAGAAAACTGGCAACGGCTGCATGCAGCAGCCGTTGCACAGGAGAAAGGACCCACCCCGGTCTTCATCGTCGGCTTCCCGCGTTCCGGCACCAGCCTGCTGGAACAGATCCTGGGCTCCCACCCGCAAATCGCACCATGCGGTGAACTGCTATTCATCGGCGACATCATCAGCAGCAAGGCTGCAGAAATTACCGGCAGCGACCTGCCCTATCCGGAGCTGCTGCTGGAGGCTGATACCCCGTTAACAGGGGAAAAACTCAGGGCCATGCAGAACTACTATCTGGACGGAGTCAAGTCACTGGGCTTCACCGACGCCGACACCCGCTGGGTGACGGACAAGATGCCGCACAACGCAATGCACGTCGGCCTGATCGCATTACTGTTCCCCGACTCGCCCATCATCCATATTTCCCGCCACCCCTTTAACTCATGCCTGTCGGCATTCTTCTCGAATTTCGGCTCGGGACACCGCTACACATCCAGCCTTGAGAGCACGGCGCAGCACTACAAACAGATGATGGAGATGCTGCAGCATTACCGCTCGATTGGCATCAACTATCTTGAAATTCATTACGAGGATCTGGTGCAGGACCAGGAAAATGTTACCCGGAAAATTCTCGGGCATATCGGCGCACCCTGGGACGATGCCTGCCTGCAGCATCACAAGAGCAGTCGCGTTGTAAAGACCGCGAGTTACGAGCAGGTCACCCAGAAGATCTACACCTCATCTCTTTACCGCTACCGGAATTACCACGAGGCTGTAAAGCCGCTCATTCCAATCCTGGAATCCACCATCTCGCACTTCGGGTATTCAACAGAATAACTGCTCGCAATAGCGAGCCCGGACATGGCTGGCGGACCGGGATTACTCGCGCTACGCGCTCACCCTGCGGACCGCCGTCGCTGACGTATATGGAAGTACAAATGTCGCGTAGTACAGGGATGTACGAGAGCGACCCGCTCCGACGTTCCAGCTCGCTTCGCTCGCTGGTCGAACCTGAGGTTCTCATCCCTCGACACCCAGCCAATAAAAAACCCTGCCACAAGGGCAGGGTTCTTTATTGGCTGGCGGACTAGGATTACTCCGGGCATCCTGCCCTCCGCCCTGCGGGCCAGCGTCACTACGTTCCGCTGTTCAAAATCGCTCCCGGCGATTTTGTCGAACCAACTAGTTTCTCATCCCTCGACACCCAGCCAATAAAAAACCCTGCCACAAGGGCAGGGTTCTTTATTGGCTGGCGGACTAGGATTCGAACCTAGATTAGTGGAGTCAGAGTCCACTGTCCTGCCGTTAGACGATCCGCCAAAAGCGGGATTAACGCTTGGAGAATTGAGGTGCGCGGCGGGCCTTGTGCAGTCCGACCTTCTTGCGCTCCACCTTGCGGGCATCGCGCGTCACGAAACCTGCGCGGCGCAGTGAGGGACGCAACTCGCTGTCATACTCCATCAGCGCGCGGGTGATCCCGTGACGGATAGCACCGGCCTGGCCGCTCATGCCGCCACCCTTGACGGTGACAGAGATATCAAAGCTGTCAGACATCTCGGTCTTTTCCAGCGGCTGGCGCACAATCATACGGGCCGTCTCTCGCCCGAAGTACTCGTCCAGCGGGCGCTTGTTAACAACAATGGCTCCGGAACCCTTGCGCAGGAAAACACGCGCCGTGGAAGTTTTGCGTCGTCCGGTACTGTAATAGGTGTCACTCATTCTGGTATTCCTGTCTTTGGCAGGCCGCAGCCTGTACAAATCTCCGGTTTAAATTTCCAGCGCCTTTGGCTGCTGCGCAGCATGCTGATGATCCGGGCCACTGTAAACCTTGAGCTTGCGATACATGGCGCGCCCGAGGGGATTCTTGGGCAGCATGCCCTTCACGGCCAGTTCGATGACGCGACCCGGAGTCTTCGCCTGCATCTTTTCAAAACTGGCGGACTTCAGGTTGCCGATATAACCGGTGTGGTGGTAATACATCTTGTCCGTTGCCTTGCGGCCGGTCACATGCACCTTGTCAGCGTTCACAACGATGATGTAATCACCGGTATCGACATGCGGCGTATAGATGGGCTTGTGCTTGCCCCGCAGGCGGCGCGCGATTTCAGAAGCCAATCGACCCAGCGTTTTACCTGCCGCATCAACGACATACCAGTCACGATTCACTTCATGGGATTTTGCGGAGAATGTTTTCATGGATCCTAACTCTGGGTCATGCGAAATCAAAGAGCGGGGATGTTACAAAAGTCCTAACCGAGTTACAAGGCTCGGTTCAAAAAAGACGACCGGATTCATGGATTAACCACCTGCAGGAACACCGCGCAACAGCCGAAATGCAGGCAAAAAAAAGCGCGGCTTAGGTAGCCGCGCTAAAATGTACCTCCTTGGGGGGAGGTGGAGGAGCGCTGACCGGCCAAATAGGGGGGCAGGCCAATCAGCGTGTAAGTATTTTCTAATATACTGGATTACATGTCAAGCACTGTTGCAGCAGAATTTGTATACCTGGCATCGATTGCCTCACCCCCCAGGCATGACAGGCGAAAAACCAGATCTTCTCATTGTTTTTACAATAGTTTTTTACGCCCCGGCCCAACGTGCAAATTCAGGCAGCAGTATCCTTGCGAATACAAGCGCTGATCCTGGCGGGCGCTGGAATGGCAAATTCATGATCATCTGGCCCGGTATCCGGCCCTTCAGGAAGAAACAGGCTCAGCAGACGACCGGCACCGACACACAAGTCCCACCGCTATCACGACTGCATGCATCCACTGCCCAATGACACATGGCGTGCCGGTGATGCTAGATTTGCAGGCGTTTGACAACCCTGCCATGCAGCAGGTGTTGCTCGATGATTTCGTCGATATCCTCCCGGTCCACATAGGTGTACCAGACACCTTCCGGGTAGATGACGATTACCGGCCCCTCGTCACAGCGGTCAAGACATCCTGCCGTGTTGACCCGGACGCCCCCCTTGCGCGCAAGCCCGAGCGCCTTGCTGCGCTGCTTGGCATAGTCGCGCATGGCCTGCGCATCAAAGCGCTGGCAACACGCACTGCCATCCGTGCGTTCGTTGATACAGAAAAAAACGTGATATCGATAGTAGTCCACAAGCTGAAAGATACAGGCTGGGAGAAGCCATGCAAAGCACGCGAGAGGACGACAGCGACGGAATCATGATATCTTCCACCCTCATGAGAGAACGCAAACTCACAGCCATCGACAAGCTCATTACCCAGGCAGACCAGGCGTTGCAAACCGTGTTCGGCGAACCCGTCGGGTCCGACCGGGACAACCCGGCACAGCAGCAACGCGACGGCGACCTGTCGTCCACAGAGAAGGCAAGAAGCCTGTGTCTGATGCGGGTGAATCATGCCGGCGAGGTTTGCGCCCAGGCGCTGTATCAGGGACAGGCGCTCACGGCAAAACAGGAAGCCACCCGGTCACAGATGAAGCAGGCCGCCCAGGAGGAAAACGACCACCTGGTCTGGTGCCGGCAACGCATCAGGGAACTTGGCGGCCATACCAGCCTGCTGAACCCGGTCTGGTACACCGGTTCACTCGCGCTCGGCGCGGCCTCCGGTGTAATCGGTGACAAGTGGAGCCTTGGCTTTCTCGCAGAAACCGAGCACCAGGTCGTCAAGCATCTCGCCGGGCACCTGCAACGCCTTCCCGTCAATGACAACCGGTCACGGGCAATCCTGGAGCAAATGAAAGAAGACGAAACCAAACACAAGGCCACGGCACTTACGGCAGGCGGGGTCGAACTGCCGAAGCCCGTAAGGAAACTCATGACGCTGGCATCCAGGGTCATGACATCCATTACCTATCGGATCTAGCCAGCAAGCCGGGACACCCCCGGTGTCATAGCGTCAGTCCTCACCCACCGCCACTGCCTTGATCTCGTAGTCATGCGTAATGACTGCAGATTTGCCCAGCATGATGGAGGCGGAGCAATATTTTTCAGCCGACAACTCGACAGCGCGCGCGACCTGCTTGTCGGAAAGGCCGAATCCGGTAACGATAAAATGCACATGTATCCGGGTAAACACCTTGGGGACGGTGTCCGCCCGCTCTGCCTCGATTTCGACCACGCAGTCTGTAACCTGCTGGCGCGCCTTCCCCAGGATCAGCACGACATCAAATGCCGTGCACCCACCCATACCGATCAGCAGCATTTCCATCGGCCGAATGCCCAGGTTGTGGCCGCCACTTTCCGGCGGACCATCCATGACCACGGCATGGCCGCTACCTGATTCTCCCACGAAGGTTACATCTTCAACCCACTTGACTCGCGCTTTCATGGTTCTGCTTTTCGCTCCGGTTATGTGATGGCCATCACAGAGGCAACGGCCAGCAACAAGAAATGCAGTGTTTACTAAAGACTACAGCTGATTCTCCGATACAGGGGCATGCAAGGTCTCCCACTCACGTTCCCGGTCGACACCTCACCAGTCATTGGCACAGTCAACCCCTGCGTAACACGTTTCCTGGAACAGTGTCATCGCAGGAAATATCCCAACAAGAGCGTCATCATCTACGCCGGCGACCAGCCTGATGTACTTTACTACATCGTCAAGGGCTCGGTCAGCGTCCTGATCGAGGACGAGGATGGCCATGAAATCGTTCTGGCCTATATCAACGCCGGCGGATTTTTCGGCGAAATGGGCCTGTTTGGCGAACACCCCAATCGCAGCGCCTGGATACGCACACGCAGTGAGTGTGAAGTCGCCGAAATCAGCTACGCCAGGTTTCGCGCCCTCGCCCGGGAAGACCCGGATATTCTGCTTGAATTAACCGCACAGCTCGCCACCCGGTTGCGCAAGACCAGTCGCAAGGTCAGCAACCTGGCATTCCTCGATGTCACCGGCAGGATCGCGCACACGCTACTCGAACTGTGCAAGGAGCCGGATGCAATGACGCATCCCGATGGCATGCAAATCAGGATCACCCGCCAGGAGATTGGCCGTATTGTCGGCTGCTCCCGGGAAATGGCCGGCCGGGTTCTGAAAGCACTCAACGAGCAGGGGCACATTTCCGTCAAGGGCAAGACAATCGTTGTATTCGGCACCCGCTAGATAGCAACACCGGCAGGAAAATCACAACAGAAAAGACCAATCAGCGGCCTGTCTTTTATACTCCAGCACCGGCCGAATCTAGACAACCCCGCCAAAGAGCTCGGCCAGTTTCTCCCCGGGGTCACCGGCCTTCATAAACGCCTCACCAACAAGAAATGCATTGACGCCATGAGAACGCATCAATGCCACATCCGCAGGCGTGTGTATACCGCTCTCGGTAACCACGATGCGATCATCCGGCACCTGGCCAAGCATTCCGAGCGTCACATCAAGATGCGTTTCGAACGAACGCAGATCGCGGTTATTGATGCCAATGAGTCGTCCCGGCACCACGAGCGCACGCTCCAGCTCCGCGGAATCATGGACCTCGACCAGCACGTCCATGCCAAGCTGCACGGCGAGTTGCGAGAGCTCCCCCAGCATGGCGTCGCTCAGTGCGGCCACGATCAGCAGGATGCAGTCAGCACCCAGGACACGCGCCTCGTAAACCTGGTAGGGATCAATAATGAAATCCTTGCGAAGCACGGGCAATGAACATGCCGCACGCGCCTGCTGTAAATAGGCATCCGCACCCTTGAAAAAATCGATATCGGTCAGGACCGACAGGCACGCTGCCCCACCCCGTTCATAGCTGCTGGCTATTTCCGCCGGCTTGAAGTCCTCGCGCAGTACGCCGCGACTGGGAGAAGCCTTTTTTATTTCGGCAATGACGGCCGCCCGGCCCGAGTTGATATTCTTCTCCAGAATGCTTACGAAACCGCGCGGGGTATCTGCATCACCCACACGCTGTTCCAGCTCCTGCATGCTGGTATTGCGAATGCGCTCGTCAACCTCCTGCAGCTTGCGCGCAAGGATTCTTTTCAGAATGTCAGGGGTATCACTCATATTCTCAGAGGCTGCTTGAGAACCTGACCAGCGCCTCGAATGTCTGTTTTGCCCTGCCATCACTGATGACTTCAGCTGCAAGCCCCACCCCCTCATCCAGGGAAGACGTCAGGCCCGCGGCATAAATTGCCGCACCGGCATTCAGTTTCACGATGTCCAGCGCCGGACCGGCCTGATTCTCGAAGACCGAATTGATAACCGCAAGACTCTGCTCCGCGTTTTCCACGGTGAGGGTACTCATGTCAGCACGGTGCAATCCGAAATCCTCCGGCGAAACCGTGTATACCGTAATTCCGCCATCCTTGAGTTCTGCAACCCGGGTCGGTGCCGCAATGCTGATCTCGTCCAGCCCGTCCTCGGCGTGGACAACCAGCACATGTTCGCTCCCGAGCCGCTGCAGCACCCTTGCCAGAGGCTCAACCCAGACCGCACCGAATACACCCAGCACCTGGTTTGGCGCGCCGGCCGGATTCGTCAGCGGCCCGAGCAGGTTGAACAGGGTGCGTATCCGCATCTCGCGCCGCGGCCCGATCGCATGCTTCATGGCACTGTGGTGCTGCGGCGCAAACAGGAATCCGACACCCACCTGGTCGATACAGGCGGCAACCTGTTGCGCCTCAAGGTCCAGCTTCACGCCTGCGGCTTCGAGGACGTCCGCGCTCCCTGAACTGCTGGAAACCGAGCGATTGCCATGCTTGGCCACACGCGCCCCGGCAGCCGCCGCCACCAGGGCGCTGGCCGTGGAGATATTGAAGGTACTGGCACCATCACCCCCTGTGCCGCAGGTATCCACCATATGGGGACCGCTGGCTTCCACACGGGTTGCGAGTTCTCGCATGACCCGGGCAGCCGCCACGATCTCGTCTACCGTCTCTCCCTTCATCCGTAACCCGACGAGGAAGCCGCCGATCTGTGCAGGGGTCGCCTGCCCCGTCATGATCAGGCGCATGACCGCCTCCATATCGGCGGCACTCAGATCGCGAAACTCCACAACGTTGGCGAGTGCGGTTGGCAGGTCCATAGCTGACTTCTCTCGTTTGCAGTTAGCAGCCTTATTGCTGCAGAAAATTCCTTAACAGATCATGTCCACACCCGGTCAGGATCGACTCCGGATGGAACTGTACGCCTTCAACCGGCATGGTCCTGTGGCGCACCCCCATGATTTCATCGACCTCACCATCCGGCATACCGGTCCATGCGGTAACCTCGAGACATTCCGGCAATGAATCCTTCTCTATAACCAGGGAGTGGTAGCGCGTTGCTTCAAAGGGGTTGGGCAATCCATGAAACACACCGGCATCGCCATGATAAATCATCGATGTTTTACCATGCATGATGGCCCGGGCGTGCACAATACGGCCGCCAAATGCCTGGCCGATGCTCTGGTGACCAAGACACACCCCCAGGATGGGAACGCGTCCGGCAAAGTGCCGAATGGTGTCGATGGAAACCCCGGCCTCATTGGGAGTACATGGCCCGGGGGAAATCACGATCTTTTCAGGTGCCAGCCCCTCGATTTCCTGCACGGTGATCCGGTCATTGCGGTAGACCCTTACATCCGCCCCCAACTCCCCCAGGTACTGGACGAGGTTATAGGTAAACGAGTCGTAATTGTCGATCATCAGCAGCATATCAGCGATCCACTCTGTGGCCGTGTGCTCGCACGCACGCGGCCTGACCAGCGGGCATTGTCTCCGAAAATACCGGCCGGCGAAAGCTGCTCATTCCTGACACACGCAAAACGGCCTGCCTGGCTGAACTGCAGGCCGCCGCGTATGCAGGGAATGTGGCTAAAACAAGGTATAAATGAACGGTGCGACGGCGGAACCCTGCGAGAGCACAATCAATGCGCCGAGCAGCAGCAGCACGATAATGATTGGCGCCAACCAGAACTTCTTGCGGACCTTGAGGAACTCCCACAGATCCTTGAGTAAATCCATCATCAGAAAGGTTTCTCCATTCTTTCACGAGGCAGTTTTTCGCTGGCGACCCGGTATGTCCCCACATCATCATCAAGCTTGCGATGCAGCGGATCCTTGCCTAATATCCGAAACAACAGGGCGACTGGTGCAAACATGATAAAAAATACCAGCCCCAGGATAATGCGGGTATTGATCCAGCCCAGCGCATGGCCCAGCTTCATCCAGACATAAAACACCGGCCGCAGCACAGCCGGCAAAACCAGCCCGGTCGCGGCGAACACCCCCGCGCCTATCCATGGCCACAGCGGCCACGGCCTCTCGAAAATCCAGGGCAGCAGCAATCCGAAAAATACAATCAGGCCACCGGCGAACACCAGCCCGAAGTTGCGCAGCTCGCGCCTGTCAGGCGACGAATATGTGTGTGTCTCCACCATGGTCAGTCCAGTTCGAACTCCGCCATCCAGGACTCGTCCTTCTCCCATTCCGGCTGCTCGGTTTTCGCCATCAGATAATTTTCCACCACCAGGTAATCCATCTCCGTACGCATGAAACAACGATAGGCATCTTCGGGCGTACAGACAATCGGCTCACCACGCACGTTGAACGAGGTATTCACCAGCACCGCACAGCCGGTACGGGCCTTGAACTGCTGCAGCAGGGCATGAAACCGCGGATTGCTCTTTTCATGCACGGTCTGCACCCTGGCCGAGTAGTCGACATGCGTGATTGCCGGTATCTGCGAGCGTTTCACATGCAGTTTCTGAACACCAAACAACTGCTGCTGCTCGGCACTCATCGGTATCCGCAGGGATTCATGCACCGGCGCCACAATCAGCATATACGGACTGGGACGGTCCAGTTCGAAATATTCCTGCACGTCCTCGGCCAGCACCGCCGGCGCAAACGGCCGGAAAGACTCGCGGTACTTGATCTTCAGATTCATCACCGACTGCATCTTCTCGCTGCGCGGATCCCCGATAATGGAACGCCCGCCGAGCGCCCGCGGGCCGAACTCCATGCGACCCTGGAACCAGCCCACCACGTTCTCTCCGGCCAGTATCTCGCTCAACCGCTCCGGCAACGCCGCGTCATCCAGGCGTTCGTATACCGCACCCAGCTTGTCCAGCTGCGCCTCGATCTCGGCATCCGCGTAGCGCGGCCCCAGGTAGGAACCCCGCATGCTGTCGTGCCCATTCACACTGCGCGGTTTGTCATGGTAATCGTGCCAGGCAACCAGCGCCGCACCCAGTGCGCCGCCGGCATCGCCCGCCGCCGGCTGAATCCAGATATCCTTGAAGGGACCTTCGCGCAGCACGCGGCCATTGGCCACGCAGTTCAGTGCCACACCGCCCGCCAGGCAAAGATAGTCGCTGCCCAGTTCCGCGTGCACCGTGCGCGCCAGTCGCAGGACCACCTCCTCGGTCACCTCCTGGATGGAGCGTGCAATATCCATCTCCTTCTGCGCTATCGCCGTCTCCGGCGTCCGTGCCGGCCCGCCAAACAGGTCCGCGAACCGTTTGTTGGTCATGGTCAGGCCGGTCGCGTAGTTGAAATAATCCATGTTCAGGCGAAACGTCCCGTCCGCCTTCAGGTCGATCAGCTTGTCCAGGATCAGGTCGACATATTTCGGCTCGCCATAGGGCGCCAGGCCCATCAGCTTGTATTCCCCCGAATTCACCCGGAAGCCGGTGTAGTAGGTAAAGGCCGAGTACAGCATCCCCAGGGAATGCGGGAAATCCAGTTCCCAGCAGGGCGTGAGCACATTGCCCTGCCCGTGCCACACCGATGTCGTCGCCCACTCGCCCACGCCGTCCAGGCACAGGACCGCGGCCTCCTCGAAGGGACTTGGGTAAAACGCCGAAGCCGCATGCGACTGGTGGTGCCCGGCAAACAGCAATGCCGGCAACTCCTTTTCCTTGATACCGCCGAGCGCCGCCAGTTCGCGCTTCAGGGTAGCCTTCAGGTAAAGCTTCTCCTTCAGCCATACCGGCATCGCCGCCACGAAGGAGCGAAAACCCCGTGGCGCATAAGTCAGGTAGGTCTCCAGCAGGCGCTCGAACTTCACCAGCGGCTTGTCGTAAAAGACCACCTCGTTGACATCAGCCAGTTCGATACCCGCCTGGGACAGACAGCTGGCAATCGCATGCTCCGGAAACCGTGCATCGTGCTTCTTGCGACTGAAGCGCTCTTCCTGCGCCGCCGCAACAATCTCCCCGTCACGCACCAGCGCCGCTGCGCTGTCGTGATAATAGGCTGATATTCCTAGAATATTCAATTTGCCACTCTGCTAACTACGGTTGAAATCCGGATGTCGTATCTCATCAAGATTACAAACCGCGACAGGCCTTTGCGACGGCTCGAAAGATAGCGCGCCCCTTGTTCATGGTTTCTTCCCATTCATTCCCGGGGATGGAGTCAGCGACAATGCCAGCGCCTGCCTGGATATGCAGGATTCCGTCCCTGATGACGGCCGTCCGTATCGCTATTGCGGTATCCATATTACCGGACCAGCCGATGTAGCCAACCGCGCCGGCATACACGCCTCGCTTGACCGGCTCCAGCTCGTCAATAATCTCCATGGCACGGATCTTCGGGGCACCACTTACTGTGCCAGCCGGGAATGTTGCACGCAAGACATCAATCGCGCTCATTCCGGGACGGATTCGTCCGGTCACGTTCGAGACGATGTGCATGACGTGCGAGTAATGCTCAATCACCATCTTCTCGGTCAGCCTGACACTACCGATTTCACTGACGCGCCCGGCATCATTACGCCCCAGGTCAATCAGCATCAGGTGCTCCGCCAGTTCCTTCGGATCAGCCAGCAGTTCCGCCTCCAGCGCCTGGTCCTCCGCCTCATCCCGGCCGCGCGGCCGGGTCCCGGCTATCGGGCGCACGGTCACCATCCCCTCGTCCAGCCGCACCAGGATCTCCGGCGAAGATCCCACCACATGGAAATCACCGAGATCCAGGTAGTACATATAAGGCGAGGGATTCAGGTTGCGCAGCGCACGATACAGATTCAGCGGCGGCGCCGTGAACGGAATCGACATCCGTTGCGACAATACCACCTGCATGGCATCACCCTCGACGATATATTCCTTGATGCGATCGACCGCCGCCTCGAAACCCTGGCGGGTGAAGCCCGAAACAAAATCGGCCTCCTCGATTTTGCCGGCCTGGCCGCGCTGCACATCGTAGACCGATGCCGTTACCTGCAAGGTCGTCACCAGTTCTTCCAGCCGCGCCAGGCCGCGTTCCAGCGCATCCTCCTGCGCCGGGTCAACATGGACAATCAGTTGCAGGGTGCCGGCGAGGTTGTCAAACACCAACAGTTCATCGGAAACCATGAGCAGAATGTCGGGACAATCGAGCAGATCCGGCCTGGCAAACTCCGCCAGACGCGGCTCGATAAACCGCACCGTGTCATAGCCGAAATACCCCACCAGGCCACCCGTGAACCTGGGCAACCCCGGGATTTCCGGCGCACTGAATCTGGCCTGGAATTCCTCTATCCAGGCGAGCGGGTCAGCAACGGTTGTCGACTCGATGGCCCTGCCCTTTTCCTGCAGGATGATCTCATGGCCGCGCACACTCAGTACCTGGCTGCATGGCAGGCCGATGATAGAGTAGCGCCCCCACTTCTCCCCGCCGTGTACCGATTCGAACAGGTAGGAATACGGGCCATTGGCCAGCTTGATGTAGGTACTGAGAGGGGTATCGAGATCCGCCAGGACTTCGCGTGTCAGCGGAATCCGGTTATATCCCTGGTCAGCCAGGGCCTTGAATTGTTCAGGTTTCATTACACTCACCTTTGAGCATACCGGGTGGCACACAAGAGCCGGCCAGACAGCGAATTAGCGCTGCCATCGCCGGCTGACCGTGCACCTCGCCAGGCAGTTCTCTCCGGTGAAGCGCGCCATACGCGTCAGGCCGCCTTTTCCAGCAAAGGGAATATTTCCGTCAGGGAATCAATCACCGCATCGGGGTGTGAATCACGGATATCGACACCGTGGTTGTAACCATAACTCATGCAGACAATCTGGAACCCTGCCGCACGTGCGGCCCGCACATCACTGACCGAATCACCGATCATCAGGCACTGCTCCGGCATGCAGCCGAAGAACTCTGCGCCATGCAGCAGCGGCGCCGGGTCCGGCTTCTTTTTCGGCAGGGTATCGCCACTGATAACAATGGCAAAATCATCCCGAACACCCAGGTCCCGCAACAGCGGCTCGGTAAATTGCGCGGCCTTGTTGGTCACACAGCCAAGCTTGTAGCCGGCAGACTTGAGCAGATCCAGCCCCTCGCGGACACCGGCATACAGGTGCGAACGCCGGGAGGTATTTTCTGCATAAAGCTCGAGAAATACCGGATAGGCACGCTGGAATTCGGCCTCATCGGGCTCCCCGTCCAGGGTGCCGGTCAGGGCGCGGCGCACCAGGCGTTCGACGCCGTTTCCAACCCAGTTGCGCACATGCGCCTCACCCCGGGGCGGCCTGCCAAGCTGCTGCATCATGGCATCAACGCAAAAAGCCAGGTCCGGCACACTGTCGACCAGCGTACCGTCCACATCGATCAGGATCATCTCCGGCTTGCGCATAACTGATCAGCCGACTGCTTTGGCAATCTCGGCTCGCATGGCATCAATCGTGGTCTTGTAGTCCGCGGCACCGAAGATGGCGGAACCGGCAACGAATGTGTCTGCACCGGCCGCTGCGATCTCGCCGATATTGTCGACCTTCACACCGCCATCGATTTCCAGCCGGATATCACGGCCGCTCTCATCGATAATCCTGCGCGCCTCGCGCAGCTTGTCGAGCGCGGTCGGGATGAAACTCTGCCCGCCAAAGCCCGGGTTGACTGACATCAGCAGGATCATGTCGACCTTGTCGATGACATACTTCAGATAGTCCAGCGGGGTGGCGGGGTTGAATACCAGGCCTGACTTGCAGCCATTGTCGTGAATCAGGGACAGGGAACGGTCGACATGCTCGCTGCCCTCGGGATGGAAAGTGATATAGGTCGCCCCGGCCTTGGCAAAGTCAGGGATGATCCGGTCCACCGGCTTGACCATCAGATGTACATCGATATCGGCGGTGATGCCATGGTTGCGCAAGGCTTCACACACCAGGGGCCCGATTGTCAGGTTTGGCACATAGTGGTTGTCCATGACATCGAAGTGCACGATATCCGCGCCGGCATTCAGTACATTGGTGACTTCTTCTCCCAGCCGCGCGAAATCCGCTGAAAGAATTGAAGGTGCGATCTTGTAGTCGGCCATGTCGATGTCCTCGTTCATGATTCCAGGGGTGGTTACAATATTTTCGGAAGGCGCACTTTACCCTAACGGCGCCGATTTTTCAGCACCGCGGACAGATCCGCCACCCCGCTGTTGCCGTCTGCGGTCAGGACATTGATACCCGGCTGCATCACCCGCATGCAAACCACCGGACCCATAGTATCCTCCACCCGGAAATGCGCCATTGGCTCCGCACATCCCGCCCGTGGCGCCCCGGGTTCACCTGCAAAAGTTCCGCTCCCGCACCGGCATCAATGCATAGCCGCGACCATGGTGGTTTTTTATTGATTGCAGTCAGTTATGCGAACTTCATGAAAACCGTTATCAGGCAGTAAACTGCACTGCGGCCACGCTCTGCGCAAGGCGTTCAACATGACAACCGGCAGCGTTGACCCCAGCCTTGTGATGAGACCTCCCAGGAGGCGCCGCGCATGATGCTTGCCATTCACCCCGGCAAGTCTTATAAAGTAGCAAGTAATAACAAGCAGGCCGCTACATCCGACCAGCCTGGCAGTCAAACAGCAAGCCCGGGGATATCTGAAATGGTAAATGAATTTCAACCACGTATCGGCGACTGGTACCAAAGCATCACTAGCGATAAATTCGAGATCGTGGCCCTCGACGAAGACGAGGCCACCATGGAAATCCAGTACTACGATGGCGCGATAGAAGAAATTGACTTTGACACATGGAAGGAGATGGAAATCGTGCCGATCGAACCGCCGGAAGACTGGTCAGGATCGCTGGACATTGAGCGTGAGGACTATGGCGTCGACCTGGAGTTGACGACACCGAATGACCACATCAATCCCATTGACGAACTGGAATAACCGTTCCGCCCGCGCAAACTTCAAGCCAGCCGCAACAGCACTACAATCAGTTCTTAACCGCCAACGCCTTCTGCCGATATGCCTCTTACAGGCAAACGCAGGAGGCAGCAAATGGCAACCATCTATGACTTGTCGACCGGCAGGATAATATCCGAAAACACCGGCGTCACCACCATCAAGGATTACACGGACCTTCCCGAGTACGGTGTTGCGCTGCAACCTGTAAAGCAGGCATGCACCCCGACAAAACGTCCACCTGTAGATGAATACATGTGCCTGATACAGGAACTGCTGAAGAAACTCTGACCCCTATTCACCCACGCGCAGCAACAGGCCGTTACGGCGGGCACTGTGAAAAGCCAGCAGGAATATTCCTGTGCCTGCCGCCAGATAGACCAGATTGAGGCCGACGGCCTGCCACATCAAGTCACTGCGCACCACTTGCCCGAACATCAGCTGACGCATCCCCTCGAATACATAGCTGGAAGGCAACACCCAGGAAACAGGCTGCAACCACTCAGGCAGGGTTGATACCGGGTAGTAGATCCCGCTCAACGGTGCGATTGCGAATATCGACACCCAGGCGAAGCTCTCTGCACCCAGACCGTAGCGCAGCACCATACCGGCCACCAGCAGGCCAATGGACCATCCCATCACCAGCAGGTTCGCGAAAAAACCGAGCAGCGGCAGTCCCAGGCCGAAAATGGAGAAATCGTATAACGGGATTGCCAGCAGGGCCGCGCCACCGATACCGATCAGGGTGCGCAGCAAGCTGATCGCAAGCAGCGCGCCGACCAGTTCGGTAACACGCAGCGGGCTTGCGAACAGGTGCCCCAGGTTGCGTGAATACATCTCCTCGAAAAACGCCAGCGACACGCCCAGGTGCGCGCGAAACAGCACATCCCACAACAGGACGGCCGCCATCAGCACGCCGGATGCCTGTGCCAGCCAGGAACTGTGCTCGACAAAGAACTTGCTGATAAACCCCCACAGTATCAACTGCACCGCCGGCCAGTAGATCAGTTCCAGGATGCGCGGCCAGGAGCGCCTGAGCAGGTAAACATAACGCAGCACCATGGCGTATATGCGCCCCGCCGAACTCATGACATCCTGCCTGGTGACGGTGGCTCAACAGCATCCCTGGCAACATCAATGAACACATCCTCCAGGGTATTGCGGCTGTAGCGCTCCAGCAAACCGGCAGGCGAACCCCGGTCAACAACGCGCCCGGCACGCAGCATAATGACATCGTCACAGAGGCGCTCTACCTCAAGCATGTTGTGCGAGGCCATGAGCAGTGTGGCGCCACTTTCCTGCTGGTAACGCCGCAGCAAGCCGCGGATGCTGCCCGCAGTTTCCGGATCGAGTGATGCTGTCGGCTCATCCAGCAACAGCACATCAGGCTGATTCAGCAGTGCCTTGGCAAGCGCAACCCGGGTTTTCTGCCCCGCCGACAGGGTACCGTACACCCGGTCAAGGTAGCGCTCGATTGCGAGTTCTCCGGCAAGCAACGCCAGGCGCCGGCGGAACTGCCGGACACTGTAGAGTCGGGCATAAACGCACAGGTTCTCGCGCACCGTAAGACGCTGCGGAAGATCGACATAGGGCGAGGAAAAGTTGATGCGATGCAGCACCCGGTAGCGATGCCGCTGCATATCGCAGCCCAGCACCGACAGGCGTCCCGTCGTTGGCAACAGCAAACCCAGCAGCATGGACAGCAGCGTGGTCTTGCCGGCGCCGTTGCCACCGAGCACAGCACAGATAGAACCAGTAATGACCGAGAAACTGACATCATCAACAGCCAGTACATCATCGAAGCGCCTGCTGATATTTTCCAGTTCAATGGCGGAGTTATTTGTCATCCGGCACCCTGCGACTCCAGTGCCCCGCCAGCAACGAGCCGGAGAGGTTATGCCAGACACTGAACAGCGCCCCGGGCAACGCCGCAGTCGCACTGAAATACTTCACGGCAAGCGCTACCGCGAGCCCGGAATTCTGCATACCCACCTCAATCGCGAGCGTGCGGCTGGTACGCCGGTCCTGCCCCAGCCAGCGTGAAATCCAGTAACCACCGGCAAGACCTGCCAGATTATGCAACACGACGAGCACCAGCAAACCCGCCGCGACATCAACAAGCTGTTCCCGGTTGAGCGCAACAATAATCGCAATAATAAAAACTATCGCGAAAACCGACAGCAGGGGAAACACGCCGCGAATAATCGTCAGGGGGCGGTGAAACAGGTGATTGAACCCCATACCCAGCGTCACCGGCAGGAAGATTACCCAGAATATTGTCTGCAATATTTCCAGTGCCGGAACGGTTACCGTCGCGCCGGCATACACCAGCATCAGCAACGGGGTTGCCAGGATGGCCAGCAGGGTAGAAACCGCGGTCAGCGTGATGGACAGGGCGACATCGCCCCGTGCCAGATAGCAGATCACGTTCGAGGCAGTACCGCCCGGACTGCAACCCACCAGAATCATACCGGCCGCCAGTTGCGGCGGCAAAGCTGCCAGCAGCGCCAGCAACCAGCCTGCCAGAGGCATCATCAGGAACTGCAGACTCACCCCCAGGATGACGGGTGCGGGCCGACGCAGGACTGCCAGGAAATTTTCAATGCGCAGACCGACACCCATACCGAACATGACGACACCCAGCAACGGCAGGATGGCCGGGCGACAGGCTGCAAAGGGGGCCGGCAAGAACCAGGCAAGCAACACGCCGAGCATGGCCCAGAGGGGAAACAACGTGGTAACCCGCGCCAGCATGCCGACCTCAGGCAATGCTCACGGGCGCATTTTCAGACGATACAATCACCAGGCCTGCTTCCACCTCCACGGAAACCGGAGTCAGGCTGGCACCGGCACACGGTCCGGCCACGCACTTGCCGTCCGCCAGCCGGAACAGCGCGGCATGCATTGCACACTGGATGTAGCGCTTGTCGAGGCTGAGATATTCATGCTCGACCCAGTCAAGCGGACTGCCCGTGTGCGGGCAGCTGTTGACATAGGCGTACACCCCTTGCCCCTGGCGCACGACAAAGACATCCAGCAGTCGGTCTCCCTGCTGCAGTGTCACTCCCCGGCTACCGGGATCCTGCAATTCGTCCAGCCTGCACAAGACCGTGCGTTGCGCACCGGCTTTCGTCATATCACGAGACCCGCGCCTGGCCCAGGCCGTCAAAACCGTACTGCCCGCATTTTTCACCGGCGAGCCGGCAGGCTCGCGCCAGGATTGTGCTTGTGTCCAGCCCTTCAAGGCAGCCGCTGATGACCGCTGCATTGAAGGTATCTCCGGCACCCAGCGTATCGACAACCGTGGACGGGGGAAATACAGCGCTTTCGAAAGCATCTCCCCGGCTGTTTATGGCTGCAGCCCCCGCATCGCCCCAGCTGCAGAACAGGTCGGCATGCGGGCAACGCTCCCTGACAGCACCAAGCAGGGAAAGCGGGTCGGTAAAACCCATGGCATGCCCATACTCACGTGAAAACAGCAGGACATCGGCATAGGGAAAGAGCGCATCGATGCCGACGCGCGGCTTCTCTATTTCAATGGAACAGGGCATGGAAGCCGCACCGGCACGCAGGCTGTCGAGCATACGCCGGGTTTCGTCTACATTACGGCCTTCAAAATGCAGCCAGTCAAATGCCTGCGGCTCGATGGACTCGAAATCACTGAACGCATACTCGGGCAGGTCACGGTAGTGGGTTATGCTGCGCGACCCCGTATCCCTGCTGAGCAAAACCGAAGATACCGGGACACTGCCGGAATCAACGCGGCGGCAAGGGCTGGTATCGATATGGTAGCGGCGCAAATCAGCAAGGATGATTTCACCATCGGGATTATTGACGAGCACACCGGCCCAGCTGCATGTGACCCCCAGCTGGCTGAGAACAACCAGGGTATTTGCGGCATTGCCACCGCGTCGGACAAATCGCTGCAGGCAACGTATCTCCTCGTTTTCACCCGGGTAGTGATCCACCACGTGAATGATGTCAAGAGTCGCGTTGCCGATGCCCAGTACCTTAGCCATAGCGGCAGACTACGGGCACGCCGGATTTTGTCAACCTCGACGGGACAACAGGCATGTCTGCCTGTTCAAAGCCGGAAATCCGGAACGCGTATTCAGTTGTCCCGCACGACCCTGAACCCGACGTTATCAAGCCGGGTATCCTGGTCGTATTGTCCGCGCCTGGCGCTGCGTAACGAGTCCAGTGGACTGGTATAGGCGCCACCGCGCACGACGCGCTGGGTGCATTCCGGTGTCAGCCAGGCACTGCCATCCGCAGGTGCACCCGCATAACCTGTCTGGTAGCAGTCCTGTGTCCACTCCTGTACGTTGCCCGCCATGTCATGCAAACCGAACCGGTTCGCCGGGAAGCTTCCTGCCGGTGAGGTTTGCCTGTTATCCCATTTACTGCCACAGTTGAAACAGTTTGCATACACACCCGCAGGCTCATCATCCCACCAGTGGCGGGAAGAATTCCCCCCGCGCACGGCATATTCCCATTCGGCCTCGGTTGGCAGGCGATATGACTTGCCTGACTGCCTGGAGAGCCATTCCGTATAGGCAAGGGCATCTTTCCAGGAGACATTCACCACCGGCCGGTTGCCGCGTCCCCAGCTTTCGTCATACGGCAATCTGCGGCCGGTAGCTCGTGCGAATCTGTCATATTCTGCAAACGTGACCTCGTATTTGCTGATGGAGAAGCCTGGCAGAACAACCTTGTGGCGGGGACTTTCATCATAATTCAGTGAATTCCCCGGGCTGCCCATCTTGTAGGTGACAGCAGGCAGTTCCATCATGACAGGCCCTTTAATGCCACCCTTAAGCGCATCGCGGAAACTGCGAACCGCGGCCACCGGTACTGCCGCAGTCACCTCCGGCCGAACAGGACTCGCCGCAGCAGTTTCAGGCACTGCTGGTGTAGCGGGCTCCTCCCGTGAACTCTCCGCCACTTGCCCGGGATCGGCAGCTGGCGCAACAGGCAACTCTGTTTCCTGCGGATTCGTATCACCCTCTACACTGACCGCAGCCGACTGCTCTGGCCGCGACCCAGACCCCGACAATGGATTTTCTGTTCCCAACATCAGCCAGATCACCAGCGCAACAATTCCCGACATGCCCAGCCCGAGCCCAGCCCCAAGCCAGCGATTTCGGGGCCTGGCAAGAAGGCCGCCCATCGCCACCTGCCCACTGGATGCACCCGCATGATTATCCCGTACTGGCGCGACAGGCCCGGCCTCTGACCTGGCAGGATTTTTCTTCTCCGCCATGCCCGCCGGCTGCTTGTCCAGAGCCGGCACACGCAGTTGTGCACCCGCTTCATCGCCCGCAGCCAACTGCGTACGTAACTGGTCTCTTTCCCTGAGCACCCGGTCACGCGCAGCCTCCGCTTCGGCTCGCAGGCGAACCGCAATCTCTACATTCTTCCTGGCCTCATCGAGTTCGGACCGGAGCCTGGCAGGATTCTCGGTCTGCCCCTGGCCATGCATGTTCATCAGGCCGCGGGCCACCTCAACCTCGCCACGCAGGGCATCCACCCGCTCACGCAATCCGCCTTGCTCCTCAAGCGCGGAGTCACGCTCTTCTGACAACTGCCTGAGCTGTGATTCGAGCTGCGCAATCGTACTGACTGCCTGCTGGTTCTGCTCCTGCAGCAGATCCACATCGACCTGGCGTGCACTTTTCTGCTGCAGGGTAAGTTCGGATATTTCTTCATGCGCCTTGCACAGTTCCTGCTGCAGCTTCTGCATCTGGTCTTCTGTTTGCGCGTGAGCCTCCAGCACGGCCCGCAGCCGCTCCTGCTCCTCGGCACGTATCGCGTCCCGCGCCTCCTCGAGCGCACCTGAACGGTTGCCGAGATTGGCCTCATGCTCGGTGGCAATGCTCGCCAGTTGCTCCTTCAGCTCCCGCTGCCGGGCCGCCATGTCCGCACGCTCCTCGGCGCGCGCCCTGCGTTCAGCATGCAGTTGCTCGCGGATATGATCGAGGTTTTCCTGCGCACTCTCTCGTTGCTTGTGCTGATCCAGGGTCGCCTGTTCGAGCTGCTTGCGCAGACGGTCTATCTGGCCCTGCAACTCCTTTTCATTATCATTCTTGCGGGTCAGGTCATCATGTGCCTTGCGGATGGTTTCACGGTATTCCTCCTCCACCTCCCTGGCATGCTGCTCATTCTGTTCCATCTCCAGCCTGAGCTGATTATTCTGCTCACGGCTGGATTCCAGCTGCTCCTCTATCAGCTGCCGGTTTTCCTCGCGCTCGCTGACTTCCTGCTGGAATGCATCGAGCTGAGAATTCTTTTCCTCTATAAACAGCCGCAGACTGTCAATCTCTTCCTGGCCGGCCTGGAAAGATACCTGCATCTCATCGATTTGCCGGTCTTTATCCGCCAGATCCGCTGCATTTATATCATCAAGTGATTCAAGCCTTGCCAGCAGACCGTTCTTCTCTTCCTGTTCCGCCGCAAGGGCCTGCTCCAGTTCCTGCTGTTTTGCATGCGACGCTGCCAGTGCCAGCTCGTTTTTCTCCTGCGCCTCCTGCAACCCGGAAAGGCTGGTCTCATGCTCCTCGCGCAAATCGTTATTTCTCGACAACTGCTGCTCAAGCGCTTCTTCCAGCCGCTTTTTCTCGGCGCTGGAATCTTCCAGCCTGGATTCCAGCTCAGCTCGCAGCTGCGCGGTCGTCTGCTGTGCCGTTTCCAGCTGCTCCTGCAGCGCAAGGCGCTCGGCATCATGGGCCTCGCCCAATGCGGACAATGCCTTGGCAGCTTCCTGTTTCTCGTTCTCCAGGGTTGCGAGGCGTTCGACTTGTTCGGTCAGCCTGGACTCGGCCTCCTGCAGACTGGCATTCAGGGCCTCCTTGTCATGCTCCAGCGCCTGAATGGCCTGAGCAGCGGATTCCAGGCTGGTGTCCGTTTCCCGGGAACGCTCCGTTACACCGGCGATCTCTCTTCTGAGTTCATCCAGTTCTTGTTCAAGCGCCTGCTGCTGTTCCCGGGCCACCGTCGCCACGGACTCATTCTCGCCCCTGGCCGAATCGACCTCTGCCTGCAGGTTTTCAAGTGCCTGTGTCCGTTCATCATTCTGCTGCTGCAGACTCTCTGCGCGCTCCTGCTCGGCCGTCAGCCGCTCTGCAGACTCGCTTAACTGGCGCTGCAATTCGGCAAGTTCGCCGTCTGCCTGTTTGTCACGCTCGACCGCTTCATCCAGCCCTGCCCTGAGCTCCTTGCGGGCCGTGTCTCTCTCCGTTACCGCCGCATCCAGATCAGCCCTGAGCTGTTCACTGGCTTCCATTGCAGTAACGACTTCGGCACGCAGCTGGTCTGCAGCTTCGCGCTGTTCCTGCAGCGTACTGCCGGACTCCGCCTGCAGTTGCGTAATCGACTGCTGCGCCGCTTCCAGCGAGGAATGCAGCTCCTGGTTTGCCTGCTCCAGCTCAAGGACTTGAGTGGATCCGGCTTCAATCTCGGCGTCCTTCTGCTCCAGCTGTCCCCTGACTTCTGCAAGCTCGCCGGATAGTTCTTCAAACCTGCACTCCATCTCCCGCAGCTGGTTTTGCAATTCATTGCCAGTCGATTGCTCCCGCTCGCTGGCTGCAGCCAGCTTCTGCTGCAGCTGCTCATTGGCCTCGCCAAGCTGCCCGAGTTCACCTTGCAACCGCTGCACGATGTCTTGCTGTTCCAGCAGCCGGGTCTCGGCCTCACTCTCATGCAGGGAGACCACATCGAGGGCCGCAGCCAGCTGTGTTTCCAGCAGGCCGGCTCTCTCCGTCGCAGCGGCAAGCTCTTCCCCCAGACGTTCATTATTCGCCCTGACATCGCCAAGTTCACTGCTTGCGGCAGCGGTTTCCGCCTGCGCCTCCAGCCTGAAACTGTCCAGTTGTGACTGTAATGCTTCTATCCGCCCTGCAGTTTCATCCCGTTGCGACTCATGTGCCCGTCGTTGCTCATTTAACTCTTCCTGCAGAGCGGCATATTGTTCACGCAGCGCTTGTTTTTCATCCGCATCCGTCTTGGCCTGCGAATATAATTCCCCCAGCATTTCCCCACTCTCACCGAGTTCGGCACGCAGCAGATCCAGTTGTTCCGTCAGGCGTTGTTCCGTATCCCGGTAGCGATCTATTTCGGCGTGCAGCAATACCTTTTCCTGCTGCAATTCCGCCAGCAAGTCGTCCTGCCCGGAAGACGCCTCAGCCAACGTTTGCGTCGAGGCCTCGCTCTGCACGACACGATCTGCTTCGGTATACCTGGCCGCATCAGGGTCGCGTCGGCCGGTTTCAAACTCGATGACTTCCGCCTCTGCATGTTCAGAGTCGGCTTCAGATGCATGATTGTGTTCCGCCTGCTGCAGCGGCATCCCGGCAGTTTCAAGCTCATCGGGCGTGAGGGCGGCAATCCCGCCCTCGAGCACATAAACGTCATATCCCTTGTGGCTCAACATGAATGCGGCCGACCCGCTGCGTCCTCCCGTGTCACAGCACAGTATGTAGGTCGCATTGAACACCAGTTCGGCCAGCTCTTCCCGCAGGCCGGCCAATGGGATATTGACGCTATCCTCAAAGGATCCTCGCTCGTATTCATCCGGCGTTCTTACATCCAGCCAGACCGCCCCTTCTTCCACCATTGCGTATGCGGTTGTTTTATCGATATGCCTGACCAGCTGTTTTTTCAGCAACTCGACGAAATCCTGCTTTGCCAACCGCATCAGGGTTCCATCCGTCAGCATGGTTACCGTCGCATTGCGTCGCGTATTGGAAACCAGGGCATCCTCGCCAAAAGAATCACCATCGGCCAGTTCCGCGAGCAGCACCTCCTCTCCGTCCGGTGTTTGCCTGCGCGTCACCGCGCAGCGGCCCTCGTGTATCGTGTAGAAATAATCACCCTCGTCGCCCTGCTTGACGACGGCTTCACCCGCCTGGAGCGAAAATGGCGTCATCTTCATCAACAGGCTCTGGATCTTTGCAGGTGGCAGTTTGGCGAACACTTCCGACTGCAAAACACGGGTCATCCAGTCTCCGGTATCCGCTCTGCTGATTTCGACGACATCCGCCGTCTGCGTCTGGTCACAGGCAAGAAAGACATCCAGCAGATTCGAGTCTATGCAGGCAATTACACTCTTCCTGGCTGCCCGTGCCGACAGGGCTCTCGGCTGCAGATTGGCGATGGGGTAGCGCGCCATTTCGGTACCCGCCTCGACTTCGCCGGTGATCTTGCGGAATCCGTCAATGAGGTCGACTTTTCCTTCCAGCAGATAGACGGATTTACTGTCCCTGTCACCCTTGCGGAACAGGTAATGCCCGGCTTTCACTTCCTCGACAACGATTTTCTCGGCCATTTTCCCGAAACGCGACTCTGACAGTGCATTCAGTGGCACGAGGTCATGGAGAATTTTTTTATCGAACTTGGCTTTCTTTGCGGCGCGCATATCCACCCTTTTGACTTTGTTCCGCCGGTATCGGTATCGAAAATCAACGAATCGCTGCGACTCAATGCCGCAGACAGCTTATCGGCTGGAACCGATTGATATTTAGGTTGTTTGGACAAGGGGAAGTACGGCGCATCCGGACGGGTCGTGCCGGGCGGAATGCCGCAATCTCAGTGCATTCCACGTCCGGAAATCATCGCCCTGTCATGCATTTGCAAGGCGTAGTGGACATGGATTGCAACACCGGGAATTGAGCCGCAACCCCACAGATATGCCGCTGGACTGGACAGACACCGCATACGACGGCCCGGATCAGCACGCCCACCGCGTCAGTTGGCGCGTATGCATCCGGGTAACCGCCCTCATATTGACTGCCAGCACAGAACACGCATTTCGGTGTTGCAGCCGGATATCCGGCCGGGACGCCACGGGCGCTCGCGGCAGCAATTGCTGGTCAAAAGTCCTGGCCATGTTTATCTCGAAACACCTGTAATTACAGCACTTCGATGCCCTCTTTACAGCAGCCGAATCATGCCTGCCTGGAGAAAACACTGTAATAGCAGTGTTACCGCCACCTCCCCAGGAGACGGGCATGGCCTGCGCGTCCCGGGCTGTCCGGATTTGCGACACACGCAATCCGCACCAAGTCCTATAGAAAAAGGCATTTCACGCAGTCGAAAACGCTTTAACATTTTTTTTATTGTGCTATCTTACGCGTGCTGAATTACCCACCATCCACAGAGGAGCAATGTCGAATGGCTGTCAAGAAGAAAGCAACGGCGAAAAAGAAAGCAACCGTCAAGGCGGTGAAGAAACCAACCACCAAGTCTGAAACCCTGACTTTTATTGCAGACAAGACCGGTCTGACCAAGAAAGACGTCGGCTCGGTTTTTGAGCAACTCGCCATGCTGATGAAGCGCGACCTGAAACGCGGACCGGGTGTATACACGGTACCGGGTCTGATGAAGGTCAAGGTCGTTCGCAAGCCTGCCACCAGGGCGCGCAAGGGCGTCAATCCGTTTACCGGTGAAGAGATGATGTTCAAGGCCAAACCGGCGCGCAATATCGTAAAGGTACTGCCGCTCAAGGGCCTGAAGGATATGGTCTGAAGCATGAAACGGGGTCGCCTGGCGGCCCCGTTTTTTGATATTTACCTTGTGGTACAGACAGTTATTCCACCGCGCCAACAAACTTCGCCTGAATAAACCTGGCATGTGGCACATACAACAGATCAGCCACCTTCCTGACAAGATGCTCCTCATGTGCATCGATTCGCCCGTCAGCGCTACTGACTTTCCATAGCATTTCCACGATCCGGGCCCGCTCGTCCAGATCGCACTCACGCTTGATCAGGCTGGTAAAGGGATACAGGGACGTGGCGTGCTCGGCCGCATGCTGCGCGGCATCGACCAGCGCCTGCGCCTGGTCAGAGGAGACCGGGAAAAATCGCTCCAGCAACTGCCGCGCAACCTGCCGCTCCTCCGCGGTGATTTCCGTATCCGCCCGCGCCACATCCAGCAGCAACAGGGCAACAGCCAGACGCAGGTCATGCTCTCCATCCGGCTCATCGTCCAGCGGGGCAATTGAGTATCTGCGCAAAAAAGTCCGGATAACGGCAAGCATGCGATGCAGTTCCTGGTGCTAGTTTATCTGTCTGCCCGTATGGTAGAGGCCCCGGTCAAAATCAACAAAGAATTCTCCCAGCATGGGATGATTCACCGGTTCACGGCTAGTGTCCTCGGCCAGGTTACGCTCGGCAACATAGGTCTCGTGACCTTCGTCGTGCACGAGGATGTGATACCAGGGATCGTCTTTTGGCGGGCAGCTCCTGGCAACCTGATCGTACCAGGCATCACTCCCCATAAAGACCGGATCCACGTCCACGATCACGCCGCGGTAGTCGAACAACCGGTGACAGACGCACTGACCTATGGTGAATTTAGCCTGTTTCATACGGGAAACTCCGGTCCGGAAAAAACCGCACTGTATTTTTTATGACACACCGACAGGCAACAAGTTCGCCCCTGACGCAGGGACACGTATAATTGCCGCAAATCCACCAGCCGCAGCAGATAACACCATGAAAGACAATCAAACTGTGGGACGCAACAAGGTCATCACCATGCAATACTCGCTCACCAGTACCACGGGGGTCGTGGTACGGGAGGCTGCCGGCGCACCGGTAAGCTACCTGCACGGTACCGACAAACTGTTCCCCAAACTTGAGCGTGAACTGGAAGCGCACGCCATCGGGGACATCGTTACCGCACGACTGCTCCCGGATGACGCTTTTGGGAGACGGAATCTTGACCTGGTACAGGAAGTCCCCCTGGACGCGTTCCCGCCGGGGGAGAAAATCGAGACCGGCGGCCAGGTGGTGGGTACCGCAGAAGACGGAACCGAGGTCGCCTTCGCGGTAACGGGCATCAAGGATGGAATCGTGCATCTGGACGGCAACCACCCGCTTGCCGGACAGTCACTTGTTTTCGAGGTGGAGATCCAGGGGGTGCGTAATGCCACTGACGAGGAAATTCAGCAGGGCAAGGCACTCGACTGAACCGCGAACCGGCTATTTTTCGATCTCGAACCGCGTGCCCTGATAGTACAGCTGCAAACCCTGCGGCAGGATCTCCTCAAGAACAGCGCCGCTCTCCAGGGTGTCGCCTTCCCGGTATTTTTGCAGATCCACGAGGATGAAGCGCCGCGCGGGCGCTTCGGCATAGACATGTACGTCGATATGCGGCAGCGTGAAGGTACTGCGAAACTCGAGCGGCAGGTCACTCCATAACTGCACCCCCTGCTGACGGGGACGCGCCGGCGCAGCCTGCGGCACGGCAACAGGTGTCTGCTGCGGTGTAGCATCCGGCACTCCCCTGGGTGTGGCAGCCGGCTTCACAACCGACGGTTGCACCGGAGCCGGGGGTGGCTGTATCACGTCGCGCGGCCGGGTAACAACGGTAGTGCCGGCCCCGGGTACCGGTTTCACGGGCACAACAGGCTCCGGGATGGTCGATCGGGCGGATGGTGGCGGCGCCGGCGGCTTGTCATTTTCCGTCCCGCGCCCGAGCAAATAGGCCAGCAGCACACCGTTTACCAGCAGCAGCGCGACAACGATCCAGATCCAGCGATAGTTGCGCGCAGAGCGCCGCACCCCCCAGTGCGGGGTCTCCAGGTCAGGCACGCTGCCCAGTGTCCGCTCCTGGTCCGCCTTTTTGAGTGCTTCAAGAATGTACGACATGCACGTTTCTCAGGATGATTCGAATGCCAATCGCGGCACACCTTCGCGTTCCGACCGGGAATTCAGCTGTATCAGGGTGTTTTCGCCGACAATGCCATCGGCGACCAGCCCACGACTGCGCTGGAAGTTCAGCACGTGCTTCTGCAGTGTGTAGTCAAACAGTTGCGGATCGGCAGTCGGGATATCGACATCCAGCGCCTGCTCCAGCTGGTGGCGCAGCCAGTCGACATCCGCGCTCCGGTCACCGGCCCGGAGATACATCCGCCCGCCAGGCGGCGCCTGCAGCAGCAACAGGTACTCGCCGTACCAGTAACGGTCCACCTGCTCGACGGACAGCCGGTACAATTCCGTACCGATCATCAGCTCCGCGACCGAGTCATCCAGATGCTGCAGGACCACCGGGACACGCCGCCCGTTCGCATCAAGCAGACTCAGAATCGCCGGGCGATCAAACTGGCGCAGTGTATTCCAGTTCCCCTGACCCGGCAGGCATACCAGGCCATATTGCGGGGTAAAGTCACAGAAATCCGGCTTCACGCCCGGCGGCAGGATCACCGACCACAAGGCAAGCAGTTCCGTCCAGGCTGCCCGGTAGAATGAGCTGTCCGACGCCAGCAGCAGTTCTCCCAGGGAGCGGACATCGGTCTCGCCGGCAGCGGCTGGCGCGCCCGGGGCTGCAGCTGTCCCAGTGTCCGGCAACGCCGCTTGCTGCGTGGCGGACACCTCCGGCGTTTCCGGCCGCGCGGCCGCGGGAGAAGCAGCGGGCGTTTCCACTGGTGCAGGTCCGGTATCGGCTGCCGGCACCGTCCCTTCCCAGGGCTGATAGACGGCCAGCAGGAGCAGTGCAAGCAAGCCCGCACCAAGACCGGCAACAGGCAGCCAGCGGCGTTTTCGCGAGGCAGGCCGCTCCTCTGCGAGCACTTCACGGGCTGCCTTGCGAACGACACTGGTATCGACCTGCGACTTGCCCTCGACATAGGCACCCAGCATGGCGCGGTCGCAGAGGACGTTGATCAGGCGCGGAATACCCCCGCTGAGCCGCTGGATTTTGTCGATCGCGCGGCGGTTGAACAGTGGCTGGGTGTTACCGCAGATCTGCAGGCGGTGCCGGATGTAGGCACCGGTTTCCTCGAGGCTGATGGGTTCCAGGTGGTAACGAGCAGTCACGCGCTGTGCCAGCTGGCGCATATCCTCGCGCGCCAGCAGCGTGCGCAACTCGGGCTGTCCGATCAGAATAATCTGCAGCAGTTTCTGCGTCGCTGTTTCCAGGTTGGTCAACAGGCGTACCTGCTCCAGCACGTCGGCACTCAGGTTCTGCGCTTCGTCAATGATCAGCACCGTGCGCCGGCCCTCCGCATAGGCGTCCAGCAGGTAGCGGTTCAGCACGTCGGTCAGCGTCTTGATGCTGGAGTTTTCAGGAGGGTAGTCGATCCCGAGTTCATCACACACGGTGGCGATCAACTCATGCGCGGTCACCTTGGGATTGAGTACCAGAGCAAGGTCGACGTTATCCGGGATATGCTCCAGCAGGCAGCGGCAGATGGTCGTCTTGCCGGTACCCACTTCGCCGGTGAGCTGCACGAAACCACCGCCTTCACCCAGACCATAGAGCAGGTGCGCCAGCGCTTCCCGGTGGCGCGCGCTCAGGTACAGAAAACGCGGATCAGGCGTTATCGCAAACGGGCGGTCCGTGAGATTAAAATGCTTCAGGTACATATCGCGTCAAGATATTGACTTCCCGGAAGAAACCATCAGACTGGTATACTTCAGCCGCACACCTTCTGGATATAACACAATGCGAACAGGCAGCTGAATCCATGAAGCGGAATAATATCCTGTCTCGACTGCCGGGCGCGACTCTAATATTGAGTAGCCTTTGCGCCCTTGCCTTTGCCGCGGACTGCCCGGCCTCAGATCTGGAACGCGAACGCCGTCTGGCCGAACAAACCATGGATGCCATCTTCGATGGCGAGCCCCTCATGCTCAACGCCGCCGGCCACGAATTTCTCGGCATTTACACCCGCGCGGAAACCGAACCGGAGCGCGGTGCCGCCATCATACTGCATGGCCGCGGCACGCATCCCGACTGGGAACAGGTCGCCGGCCCCCTGCGCAAGCTCCTGCCGGCGCACGGCTGGAGCACCCTGTCACTGCAAATGCCGGTGCTGGATAAAGACGCCAGCTACTACGACTACGAGGAAATCATGCCGGAGGCACCCCCACGGATCGAAGCGGCAATCGACTACCTGCGTGAGCTGGAGACGGAGCGCATCATCCTGATCGCCCACAGCTGCGGCGTGCACATGAGCATGGCCTGGATCCGGCAGCACGGTGACGCGGGCATCGATGCCTATGTCGGCATCGGTATGGGCGCTACCGACTACCGTCAGCCCATGCGCCAGCCGTTCCCGTTCGACCGTATCCAGGTCCCGTTGCTGAACATCTACGGGGAAGCCGACTACCCGGCGGTACAGCGTCAGGCGGCACAGCTGGAACCCCTGCTGGCGCAGATCAACAGCCGCTCGGCACAGCGCCGGATTGCGGGCGCCGATCATTACTTCAGCGGTCAGGCAGCGGAACTCGGGACAGTAATAAGCGTCTGGCTGGATAGCCTGTTTCCGACGGAAGATTCGCCCGGGTTGTGACTGCCGGCTGCGGCTAATCAGAGATCGCGCACCGCCCCGTCAGAACCGGAGTCGACCACGGGCGAGTGCAGCACCAGGTCCATACCGTGCCAGAGCGTGAAATCAATGGACTCGCGCTTCCCGTTGATGTCCTCGATGATAATGCGGTTGCGCCTGCCTTGCGAGAAAACCAGCGCCCTGACCTGGATCAGCTGCCCGGAAAAATTGCTGTACCAGTAACCCGGTATCGGCTTCTGTTGCAGAAACATACTGCCTCCTTCGCCGAGCCTGCATACCCGGGAACTGGTGTTATTGTTATCTGACACGGGGCACCAGGAATCCAGTGCACCTGTATACTTTATAGTCAAGCGGAAGCAGCGATTCAATGGGCCAAAGGTACTAGTGCTTTTTCAACCGTATGATCATGGATATGGTGGCCACTGGATCCACGGAAAGAAATAATACTCATTGGAATTTTTTCCGTGTCCTTCCGTGGATTCCGTGGCCATACAGAAAGGCTGGCATCCGCTATGTTTTGCCAGTTTCCGTTTCTTTCAAGTTAAAATGGTCCTAGCCGCACTTGGAGTCGCCGCAGTTCAGGCACGTCAGGCAACCATCCATCTGGATCACCGCCTTGGTGTGGCACTTGACGCATAGCTGCGAACCCTCGGGGAAGTCGCCGCAGCTATTGTCATCCACGCTGCCCGAAGCCGCCTCGAACTGGGCGCGCTTCTCCTGCACGAGTTTCTTCTGGTGCTCGTCGAGGCCATCATCCTTCAGCAGGCCGATCATGCGCATGTGGCACTCGATGGCATCACCGATCTCCGCGACCAGCGACGGCATGTACTTGCCGCCCTTCTTGAAATAGCCACCGCGTGGATCGAACACCGAGCGCAATTCCTCCACCAGGAAGGTCACGTCCCCGCCCTTCCGGAACACCGCGGAGATAATCCGTGTCAGCGCCACGATCCACTGGAAGTGGTCCATGTTCTTGGAGTTGATGAATATCTCGAATGGCCGGCGCAATTCGTTCGGCGTGCCGTGGTTGAGAATGATGTCATTGATGGTGACATACAGGGCATGCTCGGACAGCGGCGTCTTGACCTTGTAGGTCGACCCGATCAGCATGTCCGGACGCTCCAGCTTTTCATGCAGCTGGACCACATTGTCTTCCGGCTCGGCGAGCCGCGGCCGGCTCCTGCTGCGGCTCGTCCTTGCCGCCTACCCTGTAGTCTACAATTTTCTTGTCGATTCGAATTGCCATGTGTCTGCTCCTGCGTGTTCCTGGTTATCTGACTGCTCAGAATTTGCCGTAATAGCCTTCTTTGAGGGCATCGTAGAGATTCGCCGCGGTGTGGATCTCGCCGTCGTATTCGACTTCTTCGTTGCCCTTCAGGCTGACCCTGGAGCCATCATCCAGGGTGAACTCGTAAACGGTATTCTCCAGGTCCTGCTCCTTCACCAGCACGCCCTGGAAGGCCTCCGGATTGAAGCGGAACGTGGTGCAGCCCTTCAGACCCTTCTCGTAGGCATACCGGTAGATGTCCTTGAAATCCTCGAACGGATAATCCGTCGGCACATTGGCTGTCTTGGAGATGGAGGAATCCACCCACTTCTGCGCAGCCGCCTGGATATCCACGTGCTGCTTCGGCGTGACATTGTCTGCGGCAATGAAGTAGTCCGGCAGCCCGTCGCTGCTGTCATCCATAATCGCACTGGCCTTCGGGTTCACCAGTTCACGATAGGCCAGCAACTCGAACGAAAACACATCGACTTTCTCTTTGGTCTTGCGGCCTTCGCGGATCACGTTGCGGAAATAGTGGTGTGCAAAGCTGGGCTCGATGCCGTTGCTGGCATTGTTGGCCAGCGACAGGGAAATCGTGCCGGTCGGCGCGATGGAGCTGTGATGCGTAAAGCGGGCGCCAGTTCTCGGCCAGGTCCCGGGCCAGCTCCGGCGCTTCCTCGGCCACCTGCTGCATGTAGCGGCTGTACTTCGCATGCAGCACCTTGCCCTTGACCTTGTCACCTGGCAGGTAGCCATCACGACGCATCTCGGGACGCTTGCGCAGCATTTCCTCGGTCACCTCGAAGTCTTCGTCCATGATCGGGCGCCGGACCCTTTTCCTTCGCCAGGTCGAGCGCAATGTGCCAGCCGGTCAGTGCCAGTTCGCGGCTGACACGCTCGGTAAATTCCACCGACTCCTGCTCGCCATAGCGTCATGCGCAGCATGGTGGCCGTCGAACCCAGCCCCAGGAAACCCATGCCATGGCGGCGTTTGCGCATGATCTCGTCACGCTGCCCTTCCAGCGGCAGGCCGTTGATCTCGACCACGTTGTCCAGCATGCGCGTGAACATGGCAACAACCTTGCGGAATTCCTCCCAGTCGAATTCGGCCTTGTCGGTAAACGGGTTGCGCACGAACTTGGTCAGGTTGATCGAGCCCAGCAGGCAGGAACCGTACGGGGGCAGCGGCTGTTCACCGCAGGGATTGGTGGCACGGATGTTTTCGCTGAACCAGTTGTTGTTCATCTCGTTGACCTTGTCGATCAGGATGAAACCCGGTTCCGCGAAATCATAGGTGGAAGCCATGATCATGTCCCACAGGCGCCGCGCGGGAATCGTCCTGTAGACCTTGCAGGCCACCAGCCCGGCATTGTTGGCGATGTAGTCGCCCTTGTAGGGCCACTCGCGCCACACCACGCGTTCCGCATCATTCAGGTCGAGACCATTCTGTTCCTGGCGGCTGATCGGGAAAGCCAGCTTCCAGTCGCTGTCATTCCTGACGGCATCCATGAATTCGGTGGTAATCAGCAGCGACAGGTTGAACTGGCGCAGACGCCCGTCCTCGCGCTTGGCGCGAATAAAATCCATGACGTCGGGATGACCGACGTCGAAGGTCGCCATCTGCGCACCGCGGCGGCCGCCGGCCGAGGACACGGTGAAACACATCTTGTCATAGATATCCATGAACGACAGGGGGCCGGAGGTATAGGCCCCCGCGCCGGAGACATAGGCGCCCCTGGGCCGCAGCGTTGAGAACTCGTAGCCGATACCGCAGCCAGCCTTCAACGTCAGGCCGGCCTCGTGCACCTTCTCGAGGATATTGTTCATGGAATCCTGCACGGTTCCCGACACGGTGCAATTGATAGTGGAAGTCGCAGGCTTGTGGTCGCGCGCGCCGGCATTGGAGGTAATCCGCCCGGCCGGTATGGCGCCATGGCGCAGCGCCCACAGGAATTCCTCGTACCACGTCTCACGCAGCTCCGGTGTCTGCTCGACATCCGCCAGCGCCCGGGCAACCCGCTGATAGGTGGCGTCGATGCTGTCATCGATCACCGTCCCGTCCTTGGATATCAGGCGGTACTTCTTCTCCCAGATATCCTGCGACGCCGGCTGCAGCGGAATGTCTGCAACACTGGTTGGTACTGCTTTGAGATACGCGGTAGTTGTCATGCGGCCTGTGCCTCCCTGGTTCTTCACTATTTATTAGAAATGCTGCTGAAAACCTGCGTCCGGAATGTCATACACCTGCAGGTAATCCGGTTTCGGTGGGAACACAACATATTGTGTCCGGGGTAGAGAGATTATGCAGCTCGCAACGCGCTGTCAAGCCCGTTTTATATTGGCGTTATTTTTAATAATTATCATATAGTTATAATATAAATAGAAAAGTCAATACGGGGAAATACGGACCCGATGACCATAACAGTGAAACACTATATATAGTGTTTCTAATATTAGCCAAATCAGGCCCGCCAGCAGCAAAATCCGCCCGATCCGGCCGCCCGGGCACTAGTGATGCTGATGCCCCATGTGGCCACCATGTCCACCCGGGGCGGCCAGCAACAGCATAAGACCGAGCAAAATCACGAGGATACCGGCGCCAACCCGGACGCGCGGGTCCTGGAGAAAGCGTCGCAGGGCATTGTACGCCAGCCCCACCGTCAGCAGGGTCGGCAGGGTACCCAGTCCGAACGCCAGCATGGTAGCCGCACCGCCGGCGGCCGAACCGCTGGCCAGCGCCATGGCCAGTGCGGCATAGACCATCCCGCAGGGCAGCCAGCCCCAGACCAGCCCGAGCAAAAACGCCTGTCCGGCATGCCGCACCGGCAGCCAGCGCCGACCCAGGGGTTCCAGGTATTTCCAGAGCCGGGCGCCGGCCTTCTCCAGAAACAGCAGGGTATGCCACCAGCCGGCGAGATAGATCCCGAACAGGATCATGATGACGCCGGCCAGGTAGCGTCCGACCGGCATCCCTTCGAGCACGCCGGTTTCACCCACCTGCCCGGCAAACGCACCCACCAGCAGGCCGGCGAATACATAGCTGCCGATACGCCCTGCGTTATAGGCAAGTTGCGCCGCGAGATAGCGCCAGCGGGATTCCTGCACCTGGCCGGACAGGCCGGTGGAGAGCGCGCCGACGATACCGCCGCACATGCCGAGACAATGGGTGCCGCCCAGCAGGCCAACCAGGAACACGGCGGTCAGGGATTCAATATTCATTTAATGGAACTGCTCAAAATCGATTAACCTGCCGCAGGACTGCAGCCTGGATCAGAGAAACAATACCTCGAATGAATGCCTGCCTGGCCGGGTAATACGGGCTACCCGTTGCCGATGCTGCTGCGCAGTCGCAAGTCCCGAATCAGGCCGGAGCACCGGGGCAGGCAACAATACCATGCCGGAGACCGGTTCGTGCTGCGGCGAAGTGCCGCATTACCGGGCAGGAGCAGCTACCGCGGGGGTCAGGACAACCACGCTGTCACGCGGCGTCTGCAGGGCTCCCGACAGGCGCCAGTCGTCGGCCTCCAGCTGCAAATACCAGTTGCTGTCCTGCAGTTCCTGCAGCGTGCCGGCATAAGTGCCCTCGCCAGCCGGCAGCAGCATGATGACCTGGTCATTGCCGGGGAGCGTGGGGTGCAACAGGGAAAACCGGACTTGCGCAGGACTCAGGTTGTCGTGCGAATCCAGCGACAGCGTGATGCGCCGGTTTACCCTGTCGAGGTCAAGCCGTGCCCGCAGCCCATGGCTGGCCGCGGCGGCATCGCGCGCCAGGTCCATGTTGATTGCCTTGCCGCGTTTGTAGTAGTCATCGACGACCAGGCCGTCACTGGTCGTGACCGCCAGGTAGAGGGTGATCATGCCACCGATAACTGCACTCATCGGCAAGGCAATCAGCAGCCAGACCCAGGGTTCGGCATACCAGCGTCTTGTCTCGGTCATGGTGATTGTCGTCATGTTGGTTTACGTGCAAAGCGTGGCGCTAGCGCGGCCCCAGAAAGCGGGCGTGCTCCGTCACGTACAAATCAGGGTTGTCAATCGCAACCAGCTCAAAGACCACCTTGCTGCTGCGTTCCTTCAGGTCCGCCTCATCGGCCCGCAGGCGCACGGGGAGTTCCAGCACCTCGCCGCCGGGCACGCGAATTACAGACATATCCTTGAACAGCTGCAGCCTGTCGATACCCTTGACCCGCAGTTCATAATCATGGGTGGCCGCGTCCATGTTGAGGACCTTCAGGATGTAGACATTCTCGATCAGCCCTTCATCCGTTTCCCGGAAGAGGCGATTGCGGTCGCGAATCACGTCCAGCCCCAGTGACACCCGCTGGCTGACGGAGTAGACAAACACCGCCATGATAACGGCCAGGAACAGGGCATAGATCACGATGCGCGGCCGAATGATATGCGTCTTCAGCCCTTCCAGGGCATTCTCCGTGGTGTACCGGATCAACCCCTTTGCATAGCCCATCTTGCCCATCACGTCATCGCATGCATCTATGCACGCGGAACAGGCGATACACTCGTACTGCATGCCCTTGCGTATATCTATGCCGGTCGGGCATACCTGTACGCAGAGGGTACAGTCGATGCAGTCACCCAGCCCCGCTGCCTTCGGGTCGGCGCTGCGCTTGCGCGAACCGCGCGGCTCACCACGCAACTCGTCGTAGGAAATGATCAGGGTGTCCTTGTCGAACATGGCACTCTGGAAGCGCGCATAGGGACACATGTACTTGCACACCTGCTCGCGCATCCAGCCGGCGTTGCCGTAGGTCGCGAAACCGTAAAAGAAGATCCAGAAGGTTTCCCACGGACCGATGTTGAACGCCACGAAATTCCTGCCCAGTTCAATGATCGGCGAGAAATAACCGACGAAGGTGAACCCGGTCCAGACGGAGAACAGCAGCCACGCCGCGTGCTTGGTCGCCTTGATACGAAACTTGCGGGGATTCATCGGCATCGCATCAAGCTTTTTCTGCTTCATGCGATCACCCTCGACCTTGCGCTCGATCCAGAGGAACGCCTCGGTCCAGACGGTCTGCGGACAGGCATAACCGCACCAGATGCGGCCCGCGATGGCCGTCACGAAGAACAGGGCCAGGCCGGCAAGGATCAGCAGGGCGGCCAGGTAGATGAAATCCTGCGGCCAGAAAGTGAACCAGAGAATGTGGAACTTGCGTGCCGGCAGGTCCAGCAGTACCGCCTGGTGGCCGTCCCATTGCAACCAGGGCGTTATATAGTAAAGGCCCAGCAGGCCAAGCACGCCCAACGCCCTGAGGCGGGCATACAGCCCGTGCACCTCACGCGGGTAGATCTTTTCCTGCTTGGCGTAGAGGGATTGAGCTACCTGCTCGTCGGATTGCCGGGGAGCGGCAGTCCCTTTGGATTCCGGGGCATTCATATCACCCCCTAGGGTTGATTGTTGGCGTTGGCGCGCAGACAGTTGGTGACAGCGAAGTACAGGGTACCGACGCCGGAAACGGCTGTGATGAGCCAGAAGGCAAAGAAACCCAGCGTATACACGCCGAGACGGCTGATACCGGTTTCCTCGCCGAACGGAAACAGGTCGGCAGGATCGAAGGCGGAGAAAAACAGCCCCGTGGCGACTATCGCCACCATGAACGATGGCCACAGGACTGCAATGCACTTGTGTACACGCGGGATTTTTTTCTCTGCCACGCTGGCTATCCTAATCGGTTGTTTGCAGGACAAGTCAGCCGGCTACTCCTCGATGCTCTCCTGTCCGGTCGAGAGGCTGTAGACATACGCAGCCAGCAGGTGAACCTTGTCCTTGCCCAGGAAATCCGCATGCGGCGGCATGATGCCGTTGCGACCCAGCGCAATGGTCTCGGAGACGCGCGTTTTGGAACCGCCGTAGAGCCAGATGTTGTCCGTCAGGTTGGGTGCACCCAGCGCCTGGTTGCCGGTGCCGTCCGCGCCATGGCAGGCGGCACACAGCATCGTGTATTTCTCACCGCCGCGTGCGGCAGCCGCGGTATCGACATTGCGGCCGCTGAGACCGATGACGTACTCGGCCACGTCGGAAACACCCGCCTCGCCGCCAAGGGCACTTTCCCAGGCCGGCATAACGCCGCTACGACCGTTCAAAATGGTCTGCTTGATGGTTTCCGGTGCACCGCCATAGAGCCAGTCGTTGTCACGCAGGTTCGGGAAACCGCGGGCACCGCGGGCATCCGAACCGTGGCAGGTCGCACAGTAGTTGACGAACAGGCGCTCGCCCATGCGGCGCGCGTCCGGATCATCCGCAACTGCGACGATGTCCATGCTCTCGTAGCGGGAGAACAGCGGTCCGTACTTGGCGTCAGCCAGGTCGATTTCCTGGTCGTACTGCCCGATCGAGGTCCAGCCCAGCATGCCGGTGAAGGTACCCAGTCCCGGGTACAGCACCAGGTAGCCGATACTGAAGAACAGTGTCAGGTAGAACATGTTCAGCCACCAGCGCGGCAGCGGATTGTTCAGCTCCTCGAGATCCTCGTCCCAGACGTGCCCCATACTCTTGGCCAGGTCATCCGGCTTGATGTCCGTGGACAACCAGCGGATCAGGAGAAAACAGCCGATGATGCCGGCGACAGTCGGGACAATGATGAACCAGTTCCAGAAGCTGCTCGTGAAATCAGCCATGGGAATTCTCCTTGGAAGTATTGTTTGTTGGCACTAGCGGATCCTCGTCAAACGGGAGCCGTGCCGCTGCATCGAAACGCGCCTTGTTCTTGCCACTCCAGGCCCAGGCGACGATACCGATGAACAGCACCATCAGCACGATGGTCCAGATTGCATGCATCATCGAGAGATCCATCGTCATTATCTCCGGGTCTTGATTGCCGTACCCATACCCTGCAGGTAGGCAATGAGGGCATCCATCTCGGTCTTGCCCTCAAGCGCCTGGGGCGAATTCGCAATTTCCTCGTCGCTGTAGGGAGAACCCAGCAGGCGCATCACTTCCATCTTCTTCTGGATATGGCTGGCATCGGCCGGGGTTTCTGCAAGCCAGGGGTAACCCGGCATGATCGATTCGGGAACCACGTCGCGCGGATTCATCAGGTGCACGCGGTGCCAGTCGTCGCTGTAGCGCTCACCGACCCGGGCAAGGTCCGGACCGGTACGCTTGGAGCCCCACTGGAAGGGATGGTCGTAGACGAATTCGCCGGCCACGGAATAGTGCCCGTAGCGCTCGGTCTCGGCGCGGAACGGCCGGATCATCTGCGAGTGACACAGGTAGCAGCCTTCCCGAACGTAGACGTCACGCCCGGCCAGTCGCAGCGGAGTGTACGGCTCCAGGCCGGCCACCGCTTCCGTCGTCGATGTCTGGAAAAACAGGGGTACGATCTGCACCAGGCCGCCGATGGAAACGACGAGCAGGATCAACACGATCATCAACCCGATATTTTTTTCAACCTTCTCATGTCCAGTCGCCATAACTTCTCTCCTTAATGAGCCGCGGCCGGTGCCGGAATGGTTGCCACCGCCGGCTTGGCTCCCGCGATGGTCTTCCAGATATTCCAGGCCATCACCAGGGTGCCCAGCAGGAAGAAAGCCCCGCCCAGGAAGCGCACGATGAAATAGGGGTGCATGGCCTGTACCGACTCAACAAAACTGTAGGTCAGCGTGCCGTCAGAATTGGTGGCGCGCCACATCAGGCCCTGCATGATGCCTGCTACCCACATGGACGCGATGTACAGCACGATACCAATGGTCGATGTCCAGAAATGCACTTCCACCAGCTTCAGGCTGTACAGCTGCCGGTCAAACAGCCGCGGAATCAGGTAGTACAGGCTACCCATGGACACCAGTGCGACCCAGCCCAGCGCACCGGAATGCACGTGGCCGATGGTCCAGTCGGTGTAATGCGACAGGGCGTTCACGGTCTTGATAGCCATCATCGGTCCCTCGAACGTGGACATGCCGTAGAACGAGATCGACACGATCAGCAGGCGCAGGACCGGGTCGGTGCGCAGCTTCTCCCAGGCACCGGAGAGAGTCATGATGCCGTTGATCATGCCGCCCCAGCTGGGCGCCAGCAGGATCAGGGACATAATCATGCCCAGCGACTGGGCCCAGTCCGGCAGCGCCGTGTAGTGCAGGTGATGCGGGCCGGCCCAGATGTAGGTGAAGATCAGCGCCCAGAAGTGCACTACCGAAAGCCGGTAGGAATACACCGGGCGGCCTGCCTGCTTGGGCACGAAGTAGTACATCATGCCGAGGAAGCCGGCGGTCAGGAAGAAGCCCACCGCATTGTGCCCGTACCACCACTGCACCATGGCGTCCTGCACCCCGGCATAGACGGAGTAGGACTTGAACAGGGAAACGGGGATCGCGGCGCTGTTGAACAGATGCAGCAGCGCGATGGTGAGAATCATGGCACCGTAAAACCAGTTGGCCACATAGATATGCGCTACCTTGCGCTTGGCGATAGTGCCGAAAAATACGATGGCATAGGCCACCCAGACCAGGGTGATCAGGATATCAATCGGCCATTCCAGCTCGGCGTATTCCTTGCTGGTCGTGATACCCAGCGGCAGGGTGATCGCAGCCGAGAGGATAATCAGCGTCCAGCCCCAGAAAGTGAATGCCGCCAGCTTGTCGCTGATCAGGCGCACGTGACAGGTGCGCTGCACCACATAATAGGAGGTTGCAAACAGGGCGGAACCGCCAAACGCGAAGATCACTGCGTTGGTATGCAGGGGTCGCAGGCGGCCGAAAGTCAGCCACGGAATATCGAAGTTGAGCGCCGGCCACGCCAGCTGCGCTGCGATAAGAACACCCACGGACATCCCGACGATGCCCCAGACAATGGTCATGATCGCAAACTGCCGGACCACCTTGTAGTTGTAGGTTTGCTGATCGGCCATACCGACCTCCCTGACTCAGATAATTAACAAATAGAGAAAAAATTCAGTGTCTTGCTAGCGGGTAAACTGCGGCTCCAGACCCATACCCCAGAGAATGGCGGTTGCGGCCAGCAGGGCCACGAAGGCCACCAGTCCGACCGCGAGCACCGCGCTGGAAAACAGAAAGCCTCGATCCTCGGAAATCCCCATCATGATGGGCACACCCGTGTAGAGAAGATAGACGGTATAGGCCAGCGCGGGGATGCCCAGCACCATGTTCAACCACAGCACCGGGTAGAGTTCCATGAGTCCGATCAGGAACAGCGGGGTAGCCGTGTAGGCCGCCAGCACGACGCACTGGGACAATTGCACTTCGGCGCCATAGGTGCTGCCCATCCAGTGGATCATCCAGCCAAGCGAGAAGACGCCAACCAGCATCGCCATATAATAGAGGACGGCGATCAGGCCCGCGCTTTCCAGGGTCAACTTGACCGGGTCGCCGGCACCGATCTGCCAGCCGAACTGGGAGGTGCCGATAAACCCGGAAATGGCAGGAATGGCCGCAAGAATAAGCACATGCACCGCATAGCACTTCCCGATGGTGCACTCATCATCGCGAATAGCGACCCATTCGCGCTTCGGGTTGGTAAACAGTCCCCAAACATGTTGAAACACCATTGGCAAATTCTCCCCTTGCAGATTTTCCGGCCGGCCGATAGTTTCCCGGTCATTTGCCTTCGAGTCAATGCCTTGATGGCCCTGGATGGACATACCACGGGGCAAAAAACCGTTGACTTCAGCACGTGCGAGCAACAGTCCAGCGGGCGCCGCCACTGCGTCCGACAAGCGAACATCACACATTTAGCGCGGGGTATTATTCTCGATGCAGACACCTCTCGAGTTGACCCAGATCAAGTAAATCAAAATCCGTGACCGAAACCGCGACCCGCTCCTGAATTCAGGTATGCTAGCCGCCTTTCTGACAGCCTCACCGGTAATCCGCAGTGCCCGCCACCGAAAGCCCAGCAGCCGCTACGCCGCCGTCATCAGGCAGCCCTGACAGGCCCGCCTGCTTTCATTGCGGCCTGCCGGTACCCCGGGGGCTGGACCTCACCGCCAGGATCGACGGCGAGGAACAGCCGATGTGCTGTCATGGCTGCCAGGCCGTGGCCAATGCCATCGTCGCGGCCGGGCATACCGATTTTTACCGGCACCGCACCGCCCCCTCGCCCACCGGCAGCGAACTGCTGCCGGACTTCATCCAGCAGACGCGCGTCTACGACCACCCGGAAGTGCAGAAGACCTTTGTCCGCGATGCCGGCGACAACCTGCGCGAGGCGGCGCTGATCCTGGAGGGAATTACCTGTGCCGCCTGTGTCTGGCTGAACGAACGCCACGTGGCCCGGCTTCCCGGCGTGCTCGATGTGCAGGTCAACTATGCCACCCACCGGGCGCGCATCCGCTGGGACGACAGCCGCATCAGGCTCAGTGAAATCCTCCAGGCCATTCACAACATCGGCTATACCGCGCACCCCTACGATCCGCAGCAGCAGCAGCTGGCCTTCGAGCGTGATCGCCGCAACCAGCTTAAGCGCATCGGCGTGGCCGGCGTCCTCGGCATGCAGGTCATGATCCTGTCAACCGCGCTGTATCTCGGTGACTGGTCCGGCATGGAAAGTGACTTCAGGACCTTCTTCCGCTGGCTGGCCCTGCTGCTGACAACCCCGGTGCTGGTGTACGCCGGCGCCCCCTTCCTGCGCGGCGCCTGGCGCGACCTGCGCAACCGCAGCATCGGCATGGACGTGCCGGTATCGCTGGGCATCCTGGTGGCATTCGGCGGTAGTCTGCATGCCAGCTGGACCGGCCAGGGACAGGTCTATTTCGACTCCGTGGTCATGTTCATTTTCTTCCTGCTGGCGAGTCGATATTTCGAGCTGATGGCGCGCAAGCGCAGCGCGGAAAAGGCTGAGCAACTGAGTCATTCCCTGCCCGCGATGGCTACGCGCCTGCCCGCGGATGACGGGGAGCCGGAAGTGATTCCGGCGGCCGAACTGCAACCGGGGGACCGGGTACTGATCAGGGCGGGTGAAACCGTGCCGGCGGACGGCCACATCGAGACGGGCGAATCCAGCGTCAACGAGGCACTGCTCACCGGTGAGAGCACCCCGCTGCGCAAGCTTCCCGGGGACACGCTGATCGGCGGCAGCATCAATATCGAGAGCCCCTTGTGCATGGCCGTCGACAGGACCGGGCTGGATACCGTACTGGCGGAAATCGTGCGGCTACTGGACCAGGCGCAAACGGAAAAACCCGCCATTACCCAGCTGGCAGACCGCGCTGCCTCCTGGTTCGTCGGTGCCGTTATCCTGATCGCCGCAGCCGTGGGCTGGTACTGGTGGCGCGTGGAACCGGACGCCTGGCTGCCCATCCTGGTTTCCGTGCTCGTGGTGACCTGTCCCTGCGCCCTGTCACTGGCAACCCCGACGGCCATCAGCGCCGCTACCGGCGCCATGCTGGCAAACGGCCTGCTGACGGTCCGCAGCCATGGCCTGGAGACCCTGGCGCGCAGCACCCACGTGGTGTTCGACAAGACCGGAACCCTGACTCACGGCACCCCGGCGGTCACGGCCACGCAGATTCTCTCGGACCAGGCGCAGGACACCCTGCTGGACATCGCGGCCGCGCTGGAGGCACGCTCGGAACATCCCGCAGGCAAGGCCCTGGTCAGGGCGGCCCCGGGCAACCGGGGACGCAGCGCCACCGACATCACCAACTTCCCCGGCGCGGGGGTGAGCGGCCGCATTGCCGGCGAGGACTGGTATATCGGCAACGCGAGTTTCATCGCGGAACGAACCCGGGCCGACCTGGTGGAACTACCCGCCGACCCGGGAGACGGCACCCGGGTACTGCTGGCGGATACGCGGCAGGTGCACGCCGTGTTCGTGCTGCAAGACCAGGTTCGGAAAGAGGCGCGCAGCGTCGTGACGGCGCTGCAGGATGCCGGCAAACAGGTCGTGCTGCTGAGCGGCGACAATACGGCAGCGGCCCGCCAGGTTGCTGCGGTGGTCGGTATTACAGACGTGCGCGGCGACATGCGGCCCGATGACAAGCTGCGCCAGGTTCAGGCACTGCAGCGCCAGGGCGCGATCGTGGTGATGGTGGGCGACGGCATCAACGACGCCCCGGTGCTCGCCGCCGCCGATGTCTCGGTCGCCATGCGCAGCGCCGCGGATATCAGCCAGGCCAGCGCCGACATGATCCTCATGTCCGATGAACTCGGGGCACTTGCCACAGGCATCCGGCTGGCGAACCGGACGCTGCGCATCATTCGCCAGAACCTGGCGTGGGCGGTGTCCTACAATCTGATCGCGCTGCCGGCGGCGGCACTCGGATTCGTGGCACCCTGGATGGCGGCCATCGGCATGTCATCGAGTTCGCTGCTGGTGGTAGTCAATGCCCTGCGGTTGACGCGGGACCGTTAACAGCCGAATCTGCCAGCATGGAAATCATCTACCTGCTCATCCCCCTCTCAGTCATCCTCGTCGGACTGATTATCTGGATCTTCCTCTGGGCGATACGCTCCGGCCAGTTCGACGATCTCGAAGGACCGGCACACCGCATCCTGATGGATGACGATTCGCCCAAGCTCGAGAAAAAAGATGAAGAAGAAAGTGAGAAGTGAGAAGTGAGAAGTGAGAAGTGAGAAGTGAGAAGTGAGAAGTGAGAAGTGAGAAGCAGGGTTTGCGCCGCCTGGTCATCCAGTCAACTATTACTTTTTACCCTTCACTTTTTACCTTTCACTTCTAACTTTTCACTTCTCACTTTTTTACTTCTCACACAGGTAGTAGATCCGTGAGAAGCCTCTCCCCGCCAGCATAAATGCCGCCCGCTCACACATGACCGGACCATTGCCGCAGAGAATAACCGGGTCGCGCTTGTCGAGATAATCGTGATCCCAGGAGAGCGCATCCAGCGGCAGGTTCCGCGCACCCGGCATGGCACCGTGCCTGAAATCCTCCGGTGACCGCACATCGACCAGCTGGCCACCGCGGGCCAGCAATTCATGAAAGCGCGGGGCGTCCAGGCTGCAGGCCGCGGCCTGCAGTTCGGGTTGCAGGGCCGGCATCACGCATCCCTCGGCTCACAGGCCGTGTTCCTGACGCAGGACAGATCTTCGCAGGAAAGCTTGCAAATACGCGCCAGGCAGACCTTGAGAAAAACCAGCATTGCTACGGCAGTGCCAATCCATGCAACCAGCGTCCAGCCTCCGATATCCATCGCACACCTCCGGTCCAGTCACTATAGTTGTTGCTTATATTAGCATCTTCTTATTTATTGTCAACTATATAACACACTGATTTATATGCTTTTTAAAGGATGTCGGGTATGGCGCGGTCAAGACCTCCCCAAAACAGTGCACAGATAAACAGGCCCGGTGACAACCCGGCAACGCCAAGCAACGCCGCCAGTACGCCACGGACGGCGACTCAGGTCGTCAGCCGCCGGTAGATATCGGAGACCTTCAGCGGCAGCTTGCGCACCTCGTCGATGACGGTGTAATTCACCGCCCCGTACATGTGCGGCAGGTAATCGCGCGCCTCGGTGTCGATGGTGATGCAGAAGGAATGGATGCCGGTGCGCTTCGCCTCGATCAGCGCCTGGCGGGTGTCCTCGATGCCGTAGGCGCCGCGATAGGTGTCGTAGTCATCGGGCTTGCCGTCGGACAGGGTGATAAGCAGCTTGGTGCGCGCCTCCACCTCGTTCAGCAGATGGCAGAGGTGGCGAATGGTAACGCCCATGCGGGTGTAGTCCCGGGGGCGGATGCCGCTGATGCGCCCGCGCACCTCGTCGGTGTAGGGCTCGTCGAAGCGCTTCACCCGGTAGACCTCGCAGCGCTTGCGCGTCATACCGGAGAAGCCGTAAATGGCATAGCGGTCGCCGAGGATCTCCAGCGACTCGCACAACAGCACCAGCGACTCGCGCTCGGCGTCGTTGATCCAGCCCTTGGTGGAACCGCTCATGTCGACCATGAACATTACCGCGATGTCGCGCTCCAGCTTGTTCAGCTTGGTGAACAGCCGTTCCGTCATTTCCATGCCCATGGTGGTGTCGGCCCAGGCCTCCACCAGCGCATCGATATCGACGTTGTCGCCGTAAGGCTGCTTCTTCAGCAGCTTGTCCTCGCCGCGCAGCGCCTCGAAGGTGCGCCGCAGCTGGGCCGTCAGGCCGCGGTACTTCTGCAGCGTGTCGTGCACAAAATCGTCGTCGGCCGGGCTCACTTCCAGCTCGCGCAGCACCGCCCAGTTCTTGCGGTAGTTCTGGCGCTCGTAGTCCCACTCGTTGTAGAGAAAGGCGCCCTCCTCGTGGTAAGTCCCTTTCCAGACATCCGCAGCATTCTGTTCGCCGATGGCCTCCGCGAGGTAGGCGCCGTCGCCGGCCGCATACAGGTAATCCTCCGGAATCTCCCCGAGATCCTGGAAGATGGATGCCATCGTGCCCTTCACATCGTCCGGCGGCGCAAGCGGCTTGCCGTCCAGTTGCATCTCATAGACAAACCCGTTGGGGTTCTCGTCGGACTCAACCTCGCGCAGCTCGAACGGCAGGCGCCGCCCGGCAGCGTCTTCCTGTGCCGCGTCGGCGTCCTCCCCGACGTCCTCCTGCGCGTCTGCCAGTTCCTTTTCCAGGCGCAGCAGGTGCAGCCGGAAAGCCTGTTTGTCCGTCTCGATGCGCGCCTTGCGTACCTTGTCGACCGCCTCCGGCTTCAGCACGCCCTGGTACAGCGCCGGCGCCGGTGGTGGCGCATCGAACAGTTCATGCAGCAACGCCAGGCTGTCCTCAACGCGCGCATCCGCGCGCGCCAGCCGCGCGGCAGCACGCTGCCAGACGGTGTCGAGTTCCGCTGCACTGTCGCTGCGAAAGCGTTCGATACTGCGGTACACACCGGGCAGCTCGGTGCGGATGCGCGCATCCAGGCGCAAGGTCTCCAGCGCATGAAAACGCTGCAGCGCCGCATCGAAATCCGGGTAGCGCCCCAGCGACTCGCGGACATCGATACGCCAGGTCCCGTACCAGGTCTGCGCCCACTGGTGCACCACCATGACCTTGTAGAGCTGGAAGTTGTCGTCACGCGCAGCAAAACGTCCCACCGAGGCCGGCAGGAACAGGGTCTCGGTATCGGTGTAGGAAAGCTCGCCGCACTCGATCTTCAGACGCCGCCCGTTGAGGCCGTGCACGAACATCTCCAGCACGTTGACTACCTCGTCGAAGGCAACACCGGTAGCCCGCGCCCGGTACTCGCGGGCGAAACGCTCGACGTCCTTGAAGGCGGCGACCGCTGGGTGCAGCCCCCGGGTGTCATAGATGTCCATGCAGGCCAGCAGCCAGGCCTCAACGCCGGCGGCATCCATGAGCCGCAGGGCGGGCGCCACGTGAGAGACGAAATTCAGCGCCATGCCGGAACTGGTGCGCGCCACGATGCCGGCCCAGTGCAGCACGAAGTCCTGCTGCTCGCGACTGAATTCAGCCAGCGCCCGCGAGGGCTCCTCGGCCGCACCCAGGGAGATCATGTGAATGTCGAGCCGCTCCTCCAGCTGCGCCGCGGTCAACGGCAGGCCGCTGGTCTGCAGGAACTCGGTCTCGTCGTACCAGCGCGCCGCAACACCGGCGGACAACACGCGGCCGTCCCGGGTCTGGACGCCGAGTTGCAGTGGTTCGATTGTGCATCCCGGCAGGGCCTCGCGCAGCAACTGTCCCAGGCCCTCGGCCCTCCAGGTATTCGCGCCGCCGTCGGTCGACAGCCACACGCCGAGGCAGTTCCGCGTGATCAGCTTCGGCAGGTACTTGACGAGCCGGGCCATATCGACCTCACGGTCCCACATCTGCCCGCGCGGACCGTGACCGGTAACGGGAACCGGCAGGATAATCATGTCGAAACGTGCCTGGCTGCGCAGCAGGCGCTCGACATAGTCCATGACATTTTCCTGCACGTACTCGATACCAGCGGTCCCCGCATGCAGGCGCGCCAGCGACAGCATGGAATCGCTGGAATCAACATGAATCACCGTCGCGCCGGCCTGCAACGCCTGCGCGGAAACGAAGCCGTTGCCGCCAAACAGGTTGAGCACCCGAATGTCATCCAGGTCGTAGCAGCCCTCGATGCGCTGGCGTACCCAGCGCGCACAGGGGATGTCACGCCCGTGCAGTCCCACACGCCCGCGCGGGTGGAGCCGGCACACCACCTGCCGGTCATCGACCGTGGCCGACCACTCGCGCGGCAAGCCGCTGCGCGTTGGCTCCCAGTGGCTCTTTACACCAACGTCATCAACGAAGATCCAGTCGGCATTCCAGTTCTTCCCTGCGGGGGTACCGGTCGCCAGCCGGTCGGGTGATTCCACCAGGTATTCGCCCCAGCGTTCCAGCTTGCGCCCGGCCCCGAAATCGACCAGCTCGTAGTCGCCCAGCGGCGTCGCCACGCGGGCAGCGCGGGTATCGGCTTCGGATACGGTGGGGAGCTGGACCATTGCCTGAGTCTCGCGCAAAGCGGTGATGTTAGCAAAACCGTGCTCACAGGGGCGTCAGGAAAACCCTGTATCCGGCGAGGTTACAGGGGCTCGGCCGGCGAGACAGCCGGACTGGCGAGGATCAGGATTGCCGGTCCGGCAGCAACGGAATACCTGGTCAGCCAGCAGGTCCTTCCAGCAAATCCACCCGCACATCCATACTGCTGTACAGGGCCGGCGGACCAAACTGGTGATACACCGACACATCGGCCGCGTCCCGCCCGTAGGCAACCGCAAGCCGCCCGCCACGCAGCGCATTATCCGTGGGATCGAAGGTGTACCAGCGGCCACCAACGTATGCCTCGAACCAGGCATGCATATCCATGGGCTCCAGGCCGTACAGGAACCCGACCACCAGGCGTGCGGGGATACTGATACTGCGGCACAGCGCAATGCCCAGGTGGGCAAGATCGCGGCAGACCCCCTCTCCCTGTCCATTCACCTCGACCGCGGAAAGCGGGAAGGCACTGGAGCCGGGGTTGTAGCGTATCGCACCCTGAACCCAGTCGCTGATCCTGTTTACCTGGTCGTAGCCAAGCTGCACTCCGTCGACGATCTCGCGCGCAAGGTCACCGAACCTGTCTGATTCACAATAGCGGCTCGGGAGTATGTACGACAGGACCGCATCCGGCAGATACTGGATGTCCACGAAACCGGCTCCGGGACCTCTATCCACCCCATCCGCGACCATGACCTCGGCAGAGGTACTAACCGAGAAGTTCCCGGCCGGCGCCACCAGGCGCTGGCAAAGATTTCCGAAGATGTCCGTGTACTCGACAACCGGCACACTTGGGGAGAGTGAATAGGATTCCCGCGCCACCCACTGCTGGATGCCGCTGCGCGGACGCAGCATCAGGATCAGGGGGGTCGAGTCACCCATTTGAAACTCGAGATTACAAGTCGTGCGGATCCACATATTGATATTCTGTCCTGGCGGAGCCCGGGTCAGGCAAGGCGCAACCGTGCAAGTGACGCGCAGGCATCGCCGCCACTGATATCCGGGATAATGCTCAGTTCCAGCAGCCGCAAGCCGTCGAGATCGACAACGTAGTCTTCCACTTCACGGGCAACACCCGGTGGGCTGAAGTTGTACTGCTGGCGCACGATGTCCTGCCAGGACTCCCGGTCGTCCGGGGACCAGCGCAGCAGGAATTCCTGGGTACGCGCCCGGCCGTCTTCGTCAAACACCAGATGAATACGCCTGATCCTGCGGGGCTCGTCAAACCGCAGGCGGATGGTCTGCTTGCCGGCGTGCCGGGCACGCCAACCGGATCCCGCAGGCATTGCCAGTGCCGACTCGATCGGATGCTGCGCATCCTCGGATGTCAGCTCGACCTGTACCAGCGACTCCAGATCGAGCCAGTCCTGGTCTTCGGCCGGTTCCCCACGGGCTTCCTGATCGATCACCTGTTTGCGCATACCTCACCTCCCGCGAATGTGCTTCCTTATGACTCAACAGACTACCATACAACCGGAAAACCAAAGGGGCTAATTCACCGCCCCCTGTGAAGACGCTGGCGGTTAAATCCCGCACCTCAAACTGATGCTGACTCGCCGCGAGAAGTGAGAAGTGAGAAGTGAGAAGTGAGAAGTGAGAAGTGAAACTTGAAGCATTACTGACACCTGTCAACAGGTTCGGGAGATCTGCCATCCGGATGCAAAAAATAAATCTGTCCCCGGTTTGCCGCGCGGATATACTTTTCGACTTTGAACCGAACCGGGTAAAGAAACTATGGGTGCCTCCAGAAAAGTCATCGAGGTGCGCGAAATGGAGCTGGAAGATCTGGCCGGCGTCTATGCGCTGGGCGAGACCGTATTCACAGCCGACAAGTGGCCCAGCCTCTACCGGACCTGGGATGAATACGAGCCCGTCGGGTTGTTTCACTCGGACGGCGAATTCTGTCTTGTCGCTGAACGCGACGCCAGGCTGGCCGGCTTTGCACTGGGCTCGCTCATCGACAAGCGCAACAGTGCCTGGAGCTATGGCTACCTCACCTGGCTGGCGGTAGACCCGGAACTGAAGCGCGGCGGAATTGCCAGCAAGCTGATCAGCGCCATCACCGACGCATTCATCCGCGCGGGGGCACGCATAATGATCGTGGACACTGACGCCCGCAACAAGCCCGCCATCAAGCTGTTTCGCAAACATGATTTTCTGCGCGAGGACCTGCATGTCTACCTCAGCAAGAACCTGACCAGCCACCGTGACTACCGGCGTCTGCGCGGCAGCAAGCAGGCCACCAGCCGCAGCAGGAAAGACAGTGAGTAGCCGGCTCGACGCGATCCTCGACCTGATCGACGAGGCGCAACTCGTTACGCTGCTGACCGACGCCGTCGAGCAGTACAGCCCGTCCTATGCCGAGGAACCGGCCATGCAGGTGTTTGCCGAGCGGCTCAACCAGTGCGGCGTGCGCTACATGCGCCAGCCACTGCCGCCGGACAGCGGCCCGGCCACGGATACCCGCGCCAACCTGATCATCGAACTCGGGCCGCAGCCTTCCGCGCTGATGTGGGTTGGTCATGTCGATACCGTGCCGCTCATCGACGAGGAGGAACAGCGCCTGCACCGCGACGGCGACATCCTGCACGGCCTCGGCACCGCGGACATGAAGTCGGGCTGTGCGGCCATCGTGGAAGCGGTCATCGCCGTGGTCAAATCCGGGGTGGAACTCAATCGCGGCCTGACCGTCGCACTGGTGGTCGGCGAGGAAGAATACGGTGACGGTTCCGAGGCGCTGCTGGAATGGCGCACCGCGCCGCTTACCGTGATCGGCGAACCCACCGGGCTGGTGCCCTGTACCGATCACTACGGTTACTACGAGTGCCGCATGACCGCGCGGGGCGCCCGCGCGCATGCCGCACTGCCGGAAATGGGTGCCAGCGCGATCCATGCGATGCTGGTCTGGATGCAGCAGATTCTGGAGTCGGGCGCTGAAACGACCCACGGGCTGACTATCAGTCCGCGCGAGATCCGCGGCGGTGCCGGCCTGTTCATGGTGGCGCAGGAATGCGAAACGGCCATCGACATCCACGCGCCACCGGGTGTCGAACACACCGTCATCGATGCGTTGATCGAGCAGGCGCGTGACAAGGCACAGGCCACCCATCCGCGCTGCGAGCTTGATTTCGAGAGACTCTACTGGGCGACCGGCTATACCAATCCGCCGGACGATCCGCTGCTGGGAGCGGTGCAGCGCGCATACCAGGCGACGGGGCTCGACTGGTCGCCGGCGGCATTTCGCTCGCACTCCGATGGCAGCCTGTTTTACCAGAAAGGATCAATCCCGCTGATCTGCGGCCCCGGCCGCCTGGAAGTGGCCCATACCCGGCATGAACATGTATCGCTGCAGGAGACCCGCGATGCCGCGCGCCTCTACGCCGCAATAATCCACTCGGTGTGCATGGCCTGAGTACAGGGAGCAGGCCTGTCCTGCCCCCCCGCATTACATGAATACGGTGTAAGCCAGGCCAACGGCGGCGCAGGCACCGATCACGGTCACAATTCCTGCCTTGTAGCGGAACAGGGCGACAAATGCAGCCGCACCGATCAGCGCGGAGAACCATTCAAACCGGCCCTCGAAGCCAGCGGGCCAGAGCACGTGGTAGGCAAAAAAGACCGCCAGGTTGATCACGACACCGACCACCGCGGCGGTTATGCCGGTCAGCGGCGCCGTGAATTTAACATCGTGCCGGGTGGCCTCCACCGACGGACCGCCGAGCAGGACAAACAGGAAGGACGGTAAAAAGGTAAACAGCGTGGCAACGCCCGCCCCTGCCGCGCCCGCCAGGGGCAGCATGTCCGGGCCAAACAGCTCTTTTGTCCAGCCGCCGACGAAACCCACGAACGCCACCACCATGATCAGCGGACCGGGCGTGGTCTCGCCCAGTGCGAGGCCATCGATCATCTGCGTGCCGCTCAACCACGCAAAGTGTTCGACCCCGCCCTGGTAGACATAGGGCAAGACGGCATACGCACCGCCAAAGGTGACCAGTGCCGCCTTGGTGAAGAACCATCCCATCTGCGTGAGCGTGCCGTCCCAGCCATAAGCGTTCGAGAGCATGAGCATGACCGCACCCCAGATAAACAGCCCGGTCAGGGCGTACGCGATTACCCTGCTCCACCTGAATTTCGCATGTTCCGGAACCGGCGTGTCATCATCAATAAGTGCAGGGCCATAGCTGTCCTTCGATGACCCGTGGTGTCCGCCCGCCCTGAATTTATCCGGCGCAATCCGGGAACCCGCGTAACCGATAATGCCGGCGGCAAGCACGATCCAGGGGAACGGCACATCAAGTGCAAAAATTGCCACGAACGCCAGCACCGCCATGCTTCGCAGCACGTTGTTTTTCAGGGCCCGGGAACCGATACGGTAGGCAGCAAACACCACGATTGCCGTCACCGCCGGCTTGATACCGTACAAGACACCTGCCACTGCCGGCACATCGCCGTATGCCAGGTAGATCCAGGTCAGGGCGATGAGTATGAACAGCGAAGGCATGACGAACAGGACACCGGCGGCAATGCCGCCCCATACGCCGTGCATCAGCCAGCCGATATAGGTTGCCAGTTGCTGCGCTTCAGGCCCGGGCAGCACCATGGTGTAATTCAGCGCGTGCAGGAAACGGTGCTCGGAAATCCAGCGGCGTTTCTCCACCAGTTCCTGGTGCATCATGCTGATCTGGCCCGCCGGCCCGCCGAAACTGGTAAATCCCAGTTTCAGCCAGTAGAGGAAGGCTTCCCGGAATGGCGCCATCGCCGGCTGCCCTGTTGCTGCTGCTTTGCTGATTGACACGGCTGCCTGCTTCCTGTGTATTCGTTGATGATGGCCAGCAATCTGCCGGGCAAATGCCGAAGTAGCGGCCCATTGTGCGGACAACCGGTTCCACCCGCAACAGTATTCAGCAGCCCGGGTGCCAACTCATTTCAGCGCATTCAGCTTCTCCCTGAGCAGGGCAATCAGGGTTTCCGCAGGCTCCTGCAGTTCAGGTGGAATGACCTCAAACAGGTATTCGACTTCATCCAGCGCCTCGGTAAGCGACTCACGGGTGTTCAACTCGTCGAGTCGCGCCGCAATTTTGTTCATGCTGATGTATGGAGTTACTCCGCTCATGCCGTCATCACCTCTCGATTGCGCACAGGCTCACTCACCAAGCTTAACAGGACCTGGCTTGACAGGGCTCCTCCATCCAGCCCAAGCGTGATATGCAGCAAAGGAAAAGATGACCGGCATTTTCATTACGTCATGCGGCGGCGGTGCCCTGCTTGCCGCCCTGGCCCTTGACCTTGTGGCGCCGGGCTTCGAGCGCGGCCACTACGCCTGGCTGGCAAGCGGCTGCATGGCCAGCGGGCTGTTGTTCGTTGTCCTCAACGGGATTGTCAACGACTACGGTGGATCGGTCATCGGACTGGCGACCCTGATGGACTTCTGACTGCCCTGTTTTTCAAGTCAGTCCAGCCTTCCGGGTTTGTCGAAGGCGCCAGCCCATCATAGTTTTTTCCAATCATGGCTATTTGAAGAAACGATTTTATCTATTCTCCTGCTGCCCCGATAATCTACCCGTATCCGAAAACGCAATACCCAACAGGCGACTGAAAGGAGAAATACCATGCTTGAGAATCGCACTGGCCAGCAGGTCCCGCAGGTGACTTTCCATACCCGCCGTGACCACGAGTGGATCGACGTCACGACCGATGAAATCTTCAAAGGCAAGACAGTTGTCGTGTTCGCCCTGCCCGGCGCATTCACGCCGACGTGTTCGTCCACACACGTACCGCGCTACAACCAGCTGGCGCCGGTATTCAGGCAGCACGGGGTTGACGAGGTGGTTTGCATCTCGGTCAACGACCCGTTTGTGATGAACGAGTGGCGCAACGAACAGAAGGCAGATAATGTCATCTTCCTGCCCGATGGCAACGGTGACTTCAGCCGCGGCATGGGCATGCTGGTTGCGAAGAACGACCTGGGATTCGGCGACCGCTCCTGGCGCTATTCCATGCTGGTGAAGGACGGCATCATCGAGAAGATGTTCATCGAGCCAGACATCCCCGGTGACCCCTTCGAGGTCTCCGACGCGGACACCATGCTGTCCTGCATCGCACCCAATGCCGCCAAACCGCTGGATGTAACACTGTTCAGCCGCGATGGCTGTCCCTACTGCACCCGGGCCAAGGGCCTGTTGCATGATGCCGGCATCCACTTCGAGGAACTGGTCCTGAACCGCGACTTCAGCGAATCCACGATTCGCGCGGTCTCGGGGATGACCACCGTACCGCAGGTATTCGTCAACGGCGATCACATCGGCGGTTCGGAGGACCTGGAGGCCTGGCTCGCCAGGAATGAACGAGACGCAGCATAACTGGCGGTCTGGCGGCGGAGCACAGGAAGCAGGAAGCCGGTCCCCTCTAAAGTCTACGGCGTTTCAGTCGCTTTAAGAATGGATCACCAGCACTGTATTCATCAACCGACAGGGACCGGTTTTGCGCCTTCAAAACAAGATACTGTTATTTCTTGTACCTTTGACGGTACTACCGCTGCTGGTGCTCGGCTGGTCAGCCTATACACTGCTGATGGAAGACGCGCGCAGCCGCACCCAGGACCAGGTCACCACCCTGCTGGAGCAAGTCGTTTACCACACCGAGACACGCCTGCGGACCGCACGCGCCAATGCCAGCCTGTTTGCCAGCAACAAGCTGGTGAAACGCTACGTCACGGAGGATTTGCCCGCGGACGAGCAAGCCGCACTGAAAGCCGAGGTCCTGGAGCTGCTGTTCAACTATCAGCTCGCATACCCGGAATATTACGAGATTCGCATCGTCTCCCCGGACGGCCGGGAACTGATACGGTCCGTGATCGGCGAAGTCGGCAACCTGACAGAGAATGAGTCACCAACCCCGTATTTCAAAAGCATCCGCATCAACCCGGGGGTTGTCTACACTACCTTTTTCATGAACCCGGACAACGGCAAGCCGGCACTACTCGCAAGCAAACCGCTGCTGTTCTATGACGAAAACAAGGAGAGAACAGCGAACGACAGCAACATGTACGGTTATCTCATGCTGACCATCAACCCGGACTTTCTCGGCAAACTGGCCCGCACTGAGAGAATCGGTGAACACGGTAAAATATTTTTCACCGACTCCTCCGGTACGATTTTATATCATCACTCCGCATCCAGCATCGGCAAGCAACTACCCGCCGAACTGTTCGATCAGCTCAGCAATGCCGCGGAGAGCAACACCACAATTGATGCCGTTTACGAGAATAATCTCACTCACTTCCAGGGAACAAGATTGCATGACTGGCTCTATTCATTCGCAGTTTACGGTGAAGGCGAATTCTATAACCACCGGGCCAGACTGGGGCGTTCGGTAACACTCATCACCTGCATCGCGATTCTTACACTGATTGCATTTCTGCTGGGCATACTCAGAAAGCTGTTGATCAACCCCATCCGGCAACTGAGCATAGCAGCAAGAAAAATCGGTCGCGGCCAGATACTTGTCCCGATTGACGTGCGCTCCGATGACGAAATCGGGGATCTCGCGAACACCTTCAAGGAAATGGGAAAGAACCTTGCCGACTATAACGAACAGGTCCATTACATCGCCTACCATGACAGCCTTACAGGACTGCCAAATCGACTGATGTTCAAGGACTACCTGAAACGTGCAATCGCAGAGGCGAAGCGATCCCGGCAGGAACTGTCCCTGCTGTTCCTCGACCTGGATAACTTCAAGCGCATCAACGACACCCTTGGCCACCAGTCCGGCGACAAGCTGCTGCAAAGCTTTGCAGACCGGATTAACGGCTGCCTGCGCGAGTCAGACGTACTTTCGCATGCAGCTCCGGACCGCTCGTCAAGCATTATCGCAAGACTCGCCGGTGATGAATTCATTATTCTACTACCCAGAACAACGGGCGTGGCACAGACAAACAAGATTGCCCGGCGGATACTCGACGCCCTGTCCGAGCCGTTCATAGTTGACAAGCAGGAACTGTTTATCAGCACCAGCATCGGTATCGCACTCTACCCTGACGACGGTCAAACCGTGGATGACCTGATGAAGAATGCAGACATTGCGATGTACCATGCCAAGAAATCCGGTCGCAACAATTTCCAGTACTTCTCGGCAAAGATGAACGAGGCCTCGCTCTTCAAGCTGAAGATAGAAGGCAAATTGCGACACGCCGTGGAGAACGGCGAACTCTTGCTGCACTACCAGCCGCAAGTGGACCTGGCAACCGGCCAGATATCCGGAGCGGAATCATTGCTGCGCTGGAATGACCCTGAACTGGGACAGGTTTCGCCCGAAGTCTTCGTTCCCATCGCCGAGGAATACGGACTCATCATTCCGATCAGTGAATGGCTGGTTCGGGAAGCCTGCCACCAGGGGCAACAATGGCTGGACAGGTACAACTACCCGATCACGATGGCAATCAACATCTCTGCCGTGCATTTCAATGGACATGACCTGGAAGGCCTGATAGCCCGCACCCTGAAGCAGAGTGGTTATGACCCGCAATATCTCGAACTGGAACTGACCGAATCAAGCATTCTCAATGACCCTGACCTGGCCATTCGAACCCTGGAAAATTTACAGCGGATGGGCCTGCAAACCTCGCTGGATGATTTCGGTACCGGCTATTCATCACTGAACTACCTGATGAGACTGCCACTTAACAAACTCAAGATAGATCGCAGCTTTGTGCAGAATATGGAAAAGGACAACCGCAGCATCGCCATTGTTTCCGCCATCATTGCAATGGCCCACAGCCTGAACCTCGAGGTGATCGCTGAAGGCGTGGAAGACGAAACGCACATTCGCCTGCTGCGCCAGATGAAATGCGACATCCTGCAGGGCTACTATATTGCCAGGCCAATGCCGGCCTGCGATTTTGAGCAACTGCTCGTGAACAGCTGCAGAATCATCGCCTGATCAGCAACCCGGGGCAGGAAGCACGGTTTTATCCCGCCAGACTGTTCCTGCAGGAAGTTTACTGCCATGATGCAATCACCATTCCGGCCTGGGCGCTATTATTTTCATGGATATCAATGTACTTGTTCTGGGTGACGGCATCGGCGGGATTGTTACAGCCAATCTCCTGCGCAAAAAGGCACGCCGACAGAACCTCTCACTCAGGCTGAAGCTTGTCGGCAACGCCCCTGTCCATACCTACCAGCCCGGACTGCTGTTCCTGCCGTTCCAGACACACGGATACCGCGAACTCACGGATATCCAGAAGGAAACGGCCCGTTTTATCGCGCCGGACATCGAGTATGTCCGGGAAAACATCATGGCCATCGATACCGACCGGCGAACAGTCACTACGGACAGACAAACGCTGGATTACGACTGGCTGGTCCTGGCGCTGGGGTGCAGCACACTCGTCGATGCGATCGAGGGACTCCCCGAGCACTGGGGCAAAACCGCCCATGGCTTCTACACACCCGACAGCGCCATGCGCCTGGCGAGGGCGCTGGATGATTTCAAGGGTGGAGACCTGCTTATCGATGTGGCCGAGACGCCCATCAAGTGCCCGGTCGCGCCCGCTCGAATTCGCCTGCCTTGCGGATGAATATCTCAGCAGACGCGGACTGCGCAACAAGACCCGGATCACCCTGGTAACACCGTTAAACGGCGCCTTCACCAAGCCGGTGTGCAACAGGGTGCTCACCCATATCCTGGTGGAGAAGGACATCCAGGTGGTGAACAATGCCTACCTGGCGAGCGTGACCGAAAACAGTATCCGCTGCCCTGACGGCCAGGAACTGGGCTACGACCTGCTGGTTGTCGTCCCGCCCCACGAGGGCCCCGAACTGATCGAAGACGCCGGACTGGGCAGCGGCCTGGGATTCGGGCGCACCGACAGGCAAACCCTCAAGTCGAGCGTCGCCGAAAGGGTCTTCCTGGTCGGTGACAATGCCGGGATTCCCGGCTCCAAGGCGGGATCGGTGGCACATTTCCAGGCCGATGCCGTGGTGCACAACATCCTGCGGGAGGTCACCGGCAAAGAAGCCGAGGCCCTGTGCGGATGGCCATGCCAACTGCTTTATCGAGACCGGCCACGGCAAGGCGGTACTGATCGATTTCAACCACGATGTCCAGCCCGTCCCCGGCAGGTTTCCGCTGCCGATCATCGGTCCCATGTCACTGCTGAAGGAAACCCGTCTGAATCACCTGGGCAAGCTGGCCTTCAAGCATATCTACTGGAACCTGCTGCTACCGGCACGGCCGCTGCCGCTGGTGTCTTCCCGAATGAGCACGGCCGGAAAAAAACTGGATTTTCTCGAACCTGCCTGACGCAAGAGCGGCAGCAAGACAGGCTGGATTCCGGGGTTTCCCGGGAAAACCGCGCCCACAAAAAAATGGCGGCTCGAGAGCCGCCATGTGAGGAGAATAATTTTCTTGAACCGGTTTCGTTACCCGGCGTAAACACAGACAACTGCAGCCCGGAGGTACTACCGGGACTGAAAATGGCCGTGAATCAAATCGGCCCAATCAGCCTTGCAGTCACATTTTGTGACTTGACGCGGTTCAGCACGTCCTGCGAGGAATACAAATCCGTATCGTACCTGACCAGCACAAGGTGATAGCGCAACGGACAGAATTCCGCCGCAACGATGCCGGCATTACTGTTCAGCCTGGCAACCAGGTTCGCCCGCTGCTGTTCCTCGAGTGATTCGGATATATGCACAACGATTTCGACAGTATGAGCCGGTTCGGCCTCTATGCTGTGGATTGCTTGCTCCATGGTGTCTCTCCTCCCGCGTGTTTCGATATCAAGACAGGCTCGTTAAGCCCCTGCCACCCAGGGACTCATGGTGGCAACTGCGCAGACCGTTTGTTATTTGCGCGACCAGGAAGGCCTTCTCTTCCCGAGCTTCAGGATGAACTTAGCAAAACCGGGTATACGTTGATATTGTGGTTACTACTTATTCAGCACATTCGCATGTGGTAATGCGGCAGCCCAAAAACCCGACCGGGTGAGATAACACCTGCGACCGGCTGGATAAATCAGCCGCCGGTACTATGATGGGATAGTGGATAGAGTATGCTGCGGTATCTGTGTTCAATTACAGCGGCAAACCGGCATTTGCCAGGCAATAATTTTATTCAGCGGCTCAACAATCTCGGAGGGGGAGTTCCATGACAGACACCAACAAGGTCAGCAAACTGCTGAATACCAGCAGGGATCCGCAGGAAATCCAGGACTGGATTTTTTCACTGGCACCACTGGGTGTAGCCTTTGCGTTTTTTCTTATCTTCCTGTGGCCCATGGACATCCCGAACAAGGACGTTATCTTTGCCACGGGCGTCGCAGCCGGTTTCATTGGACTGGAAAGTTACTGGGTATTCAGGGGTTGGCGCAAGAACCACATCAGCACGATTTTGCTCGGCCTCATCGGCATAGCAATCACCATTGCCGCAGCCTGGGCATACCTTAATTTCGCCTAGCCAGACATGGGGGACGGAGGGAATATTGTTTTTCCTCTCCGGCCTTTTTACGATACAACCTGCAAAGGCACCCAGGACACCTCGCATTCCCCGGCTGCAGCGGCAACATAGGCCGAATCGCCGGTAATGGTGACGGAAAGGTCCATGGTGCGTTGCACCAGTGCTGCCATCTCCTGTACGTTTTCCCACTGAAACCGATACACAGAGGCCGCCAGTTCATTGAACCTTGCCCGGCCCTGGTCCCACCAGACATCGGACTTGGAGTTGAAACTGTAAACCCTGACCCGCGGAGAAACCCGGGTCGCTTTTTTTATCCTGTCGACAGACGGCTCCCCCACATCGACCCATAATGCAATCTGGCCATCCAGGGTGCGAACCCAGATGTCGGGCTCGTCAACGGCGCAAAGCCCTTTCGTAAACGCCAGGTGCTCCTGTGCATTAATGCAAAATGCCAGGACACGCACCATCATGCGCTCAAGTGTTTCAGAGGGGTGTTGGGCAACCGTCAGATTCAGCGAGTCATAGTAACCACGGTCGATATCAGACAGCGCGATTCTTGACTTGTATATGACCGGCTTTAAAGCCACGGGATATCAAGGGGCCGGTGACAAAACACAAAGGTTCGTATTTGTCACCGGAGCCTTCAAAAAGATGACTACTTCGCTTCCTCGCGCTCTTTGGCTTCCTTGATAACTTCATCCGCGACATTCTTCGGACACGGCATGTAGTGCAGGAACTCCATGGAGAACTGGCCGCGACCGGAGGTCATGGTGCGCAGATCACCGATGTAGCCGAACATCTGGCTGAGCGGGCACTCGGACTTGATGTGCACGTTGGTGGCGCTCGGCTCCTGTGACTTGATCATGCCGCGGCGGCGATTGAGGTCGCCGATCACGTCACCGACATAGTCATCCGGCGTGTACACGTCCACCCGCATGATCGGTTCCATCATCTGCGGACCGGCCTTTGGCATCGACTGGCGATAGGCGGCACCCGCGGCCAGTTCGTAGGCCACGGCCGAGGAGTCAACCGGGTGGTAGCCACCGTCGAGCAGCGTCACCTTGAAGTCAAGGCACGGATAGCCCGCGAGCACGCCTTTCACCATGCTTTTCTGGAAACCCTTGTCCACTGCCGGCCAGAACTCGCGCGGCACGGTACCACCGGTGACCACGGACTCGAATTGATAACCGCTGCCAGGCTCGCCCGGCTCGACGACGTAATCGATCTTGGCGAACTGACCGGAGCCACCCGTCTGCTTCTTGTGGGTGTAGCTGTCTTCCACGCGCTGCGTGATGGTTTCGCGATAGGCTACCTGCGGCTTGCCGACTTCCACGTCGATGCCATGGGTACGCCGCAGGATGTCCACCTTGATGTCGAGGTGCAGTTCGCCCATGCCCTTGAGAATGGTCTCACCGCTGTCCTCGTCGGTCTCCATGCGGAACGACGGATCTTCCTTGATCATCTTGGCGAGCGCGATGCCCATCTTCTCGGCCCCGCCCTTGTCCTTTGGTGCCACGGCTATGGAAATCACCGGGTCCGGGAACACCATCGGTTCCAGCGTGGCCGGGTTCTTCGGATCACACAGTGTGTGGCCGGTCTGTACGTTCTTCATGCCGATCACGGCCACGATGTCACCGGCCTGTGCACCGGTCAGCTCCTCGCGTGAATCCGCGTGCATCTCGACGATACGGCCGATGCGCTCGGTCTTGCCGGTGAAGGTATTCAGCACGGTCATACCCTTTTCCAGCCTGCCGGAATAGATACGGATGAAGGTCAGCGCACCAAAGCGGTCGTCCATGATCTTGAACGCCAGTGCGCGCAGCGGCAGATCGGGGTCGACCATGGCCACCTTGCCGGTCTCGTTGCCTTCCAGGTCGACTTCCGGCTGCGGCGTGACCTCGGTCGGGTTCGGCAGGTAGTCAACGGCCGCATCCAGCACCAGCTGGATGCCCTTGTTCTTGAACGCGGAACCGCAGTAGGTCGGGAAAAAGTCCAGCGCGATGGTGCCCTTGCGGATGCAGCGCTGCAGGTCTTCAACCGGGATCTCCTCGCCCTCCAGGTACTTCTCCATCAGGTCGTCGTCCTGATCGACCGCGGTCTCGACCAGTTTCTCGCGCCACTCCTCGATCAGGTCTGCCATGTCCGCCGGCGGCTCCTCGACCGTGTAGGCGGCCGGGTCCCCGGAGTCGTCCCAGATGTAGGCCTTGCGTGACAGCAGGTCGACGACGCCCTTGAAATCATCCTCGATACCGATCGGCAGCACCATGACCAGCGGCACGGCATCCAGCACTTCTTTTACCTGCTTCACCACGCGGTAGAAGTCCGCACCCATGCGGTCAAGCTTGTTGACGAAAATGATGCGCGCGACTTCCGAGTCGTTGGCATAGCGCCAGTTGGTCTCGGACTGCGGTTCCACGCCGCCGGAGCCGCAAAACACGCCGATGCCGCCATCCAGCACCTTCAGGGAGCGATACACCTCGATGGTGAAGTCGACGTGTCCGGGGGTGTCGATGATATTCAGGCGATGACCGTTCCACTGGCAGCTGGTGGCCGCGGACTGGATGGTAATGCCGCGCTCCTGCTCCTGCTCCATGAAGTCGGTAGTCGCCTCGCCGTCGTGCACCTCACCGGTCTTGTGGATCTTGCCGGTCAGCTTCAGGATGCGTTCCGTGGTCGTGGTCTTGCCTGCATCGACGTGGGCGAAGATACCGATGTTTCTGTATAAGGATAAATCAATCATATTCCTGCTACTCAAGTAAGGGTAAATGTGAATCCGGCAACCAGGCAGTGCGCGCGATCCGGTCACCACGGCGCGGCAGACATGTGCTCACGGGCAGTTACGTGCAAAGTCACGCTGGTATTAGTGCGGCGGGATTATAACGAAACTGGCGGGAATTCCATATTATTTATGCGCCACTGCGTTCAATATCATGCACTTCCGTGCCTTTCGCAGGGGCTTCAGAGGCTTTTCGCCCCGGGTTATGCCGGTATAATGGCGGCATGCACGACATACCCAACCGCATCGCCGATGTCCTGCTGCAGGTCGAGGCCACCCTGCGAATCCATGACCGCTGGGACCACAAGCAGCCGCCGGCCGAGGCGCTCCACAGCACAGAGCCGTTCTGCATCGATACCCTGCGTTTCGAACAGTGGCTGCAGTGGATCTTCCTGCCGCGCATGAAGGCAATCCTGGAAGATCGCAAGCCACTGCCGCAGAAAAGCGCCATCTTCAGCTACGCGGAATATTGCCTGCCCAAGGATGACCCACCCACCACCGACCTGCTGGAAAACATCAAGCGCTTTGATGAACTGATTGCCATCCAGTCCGCCGCGCGACACCACTAGAAACCGGGCGAAGGAATACCGGAGACTTCATTGAATTCACCGGGTTACGGATTTTTTCAGACAGCACAGTATGCAATCAACGACATATCAGCCGGATAACCGCGTTGATATGCAGATTTTACGGGTAAAGCAGGACCAGATCCCGTCTGTTGACTAATATTAAGTGGCAATCGGGATCTGACCCGTGCTTTTGCACACGCTGAAGGACTAGCCGCCATGCCGCACGCGATTATGCATATCATCAAGGGCCAGCCGCAGGAAGCTGCTCAAACCGCCGGGGAAAGAAATGAAGCAGTGGGGCTGCTGGCATTCTGCTGGTTGCTGGCGGCAGGCGTTTTTATTGCCGTCAAATGGGCGGGCACCTATACCCCGCCCTGGACACTGGTATTCTTCCGCCTGCTGTTCGCAACGCTGTTCCTGCTCCCCTTTGTTGCTTCCCATTACAGGGAGATGGCGGCCCGGCTGAGGGATCATTACAAGGTCATTTTCCCCATCGGCGCGCTTGGCCTGGCGCTAACCCAGGGAGCACTGTTTACCGCACTCCACAATTCATCAGCGATCAACGTCAGTATCGTGTTTTCGGTATGGCCAATCACCGCGATCATCCTTGCCGCAGTGTTCCTGGGTGACCGCCTGACAGCGCTGCAGATCTTCGGCGTCATCCTCTGTTTCGCGGGTGTGCTGGTGGTCGTCGCGCAAGGCCATCCGGACACCATCATCCACATGGGCGTCAATAGCGGAGATCTGCTGGTGCTTGTCGCGGTAGCGTGCTTCTCTTTTTATACCGTGATGATAAAGAAGATCAGCATCGACCTCCCCGCGTTACCGTTACTCGTGCTCATCCTCGGGTCGGCAACCCTTGCATCGACCCCGTTTTTCATCTGGGAAATAGTTTATGACCCGCGCATTACCGTTGACTGGCACGATATCGCGGCCATCGCCTACGTTGCCATCCCGGGCGGTGGCATCATGTACCTGCTATTCAATATCGGCATTGCGATGCTGGGAGCCTCAAAGGCAAGCGTCACCTTCTATCTCCAGACCCTGTTCACGGTCATCCTGGCTTATTTCCTGCTGGGTGAGCAGCTGCACGTCTACCACGCGGTGGGTATCGCCCTCATCGCAGCAGGGATCATACTCGTGACCCTGATCAAACCGGCAAAACAGGAAGCCGGCCCCGACATTCCGTCTAGCCGACCTGATCCAGCGCCTGACTCACATCGTCAATAATGTCATCGATATTCTCGATACCGACCGATATCCGCACCAGGTCAGCACTGACACCGGCGGTTTTCAACTCGGCCTCGTTCAGTTGCCGGTGCGTGGTAGAGGCCGGATGACAGGCCAGTGACTTGGCGTCGCCGATATTGACCAGGCGCAAAATCATCTGCAGGGCATCGATAAACTGCCCGCCCGCCTCGATGCCGCCCTTGATCCCGAAACTCAGGATACCCGAGGCCTTGCCACCGGTAATCCTCTGGCACGTCGGGTAAAAAGGGCTGTCCGGCAACGCCGCGTAGTTGACCCAGTTAATCTTGTCATGGTTGCTGAGATAGCCGGCAAGCTTTTCAGCATTCTCACAATGCCGCTCCATCCGGAGGCCCAGCGTCTCCAGGCCCTGCAGGATAAGAAATGCATTCATGGGAGAGAGTGCGGCGCCCGTGTTCCTGAGCGGCACCACGCGGCAACGCCCGATATAGGCCGCCGGTCCGAGCGCCTCCGTGTAGACGACCCCGTGATAGGACGGATCGGGCTCGTTCAGCATGGGAAACCTTTCCTTGTTCGCCACCCAGTCGAAGGTACCGGAGTCGATAATCATGCCGCCGATCGAATTACCATGACCGCCGATGTATTTCGTCAGGGAATGGATGACGATATCCGCGCCCAGCTCAAACGGACGACACAGGTATGGTGTCGCAACCGTATTGTCCACCATCAGGGGAACTCCATGCCGCCCGGCGATTTCCGCCAGCCTGGCAATATCGACGATATTGCCGGCGGGATTGCCGATAGACTCGCAGAAGATCGCCCGGGTGTTTTCGTCAATTGCCTGCTCGAAACCATCGAAATCGTCGGCCGAAACCATCCGGACCTCGATGCCCTGCCGCGGCAGAGTGTGCGCAAACAGGTTGTAGGTGCCGCCGTATAACTGGCTGGTGCTGACAATATTGGATCCCACAGAACAAATGCACTGGACAGCGTAGGTTATCGCCGCCATACCCGAGGCCACCGCCAGTCCGGCGATACCGCCTTCCATGGCAGCCAGTCGCTGCTCCAGCACGTCAGTGGTGGGATTCATTATCCGGGTATAGATATTTCCCTTGACCTTCAGGTCAAACAGATCCGCGCCGTGCTGGGTGTTGTCGAAGGTATAGGAGGTCGTTTGATAGATGGGGACAGCAGCCGCCTTGGTTGTTGCCTCGGACTCATAGCCGCAATGCAGGGCCAGGGATTCAAGTTTCATAATTGCTCCTCGTGAAAAGTGGAAAGACCACGTTTATTGTTTGTTGATTTTGCTATTCCTTAAGAAGACTCTGAGCAAGTCCTGATTGTCATTCCGGCATATGCCGGACAAAAGCGCAAGGCGCGTTGAACGCCCGGAGGGCGGCCCGCAGGGTGAGCGAAGCGAATCATCCAGGGAAACCAACAAGCTGGACCCCGGCCTTCGCCGGGGTGACGACTTATTCAGAATTTCCAGGAAACATTGCACCACCGGGCACCGACGCAGACTGGCGCCGACGGTGTCCGGCGAGTCAATCTATGAATCAATCGAGCCCAGCCCCGATGACTGCATGGCTGTCAGGGCTTGAACGCTTCGACATCCCCGGGTTTTCTCAGCATTTTATTGACCTCGTCAAGATGCAGTTCCTCTTCGACAATCATCTCTCTGGCATATTCCTCCAGCAGGACCATTTTCCCGTCTTCAGCAAGTTTCAGCAGATCGTAATAGGCATCCAGCGCCGCCTGCTCATGCTCCAGACTTTCCCGCAGGATATCACCGATGTCATGCTTTTCTGTTTCCAGCAGCGAACCGATTTTCAGCGACGGATGCCCACCCAGAAGCGTGACCATCTCTCCTGCCCGATGTGCATGAATCAACCCTTCCTCAGAATTACTTTTCATCCAGCCCACAATGGGGATTCTGTTATAGCCGAAAATCATCAGGGAATAATGCGTATAACGTACGACGCCAGCCAGTTCCAGCTCCATAATCCTGTTGAGAAGCTTTATGGCCTTCTTGGTGTTTTCCTTGCTCATTCTTTAAATCCTCCATTTCAACGACTGATTTCCAGTTTGTCAGGACAGGTGCACATTGCCTTGCTCAGGTTCTGTCCCGATCAACAGGGATACCTGCTGGTCTTTGAGTTGCCCGCCATCGAAACCCCATTTGAAGTGTAGCGGAAAATGCGTCCCTCGCACCTGGCAGGCATCACTTGAACTATACCGCGGGCGCTGGACAGGGTATCGACGCAGTCGGGCAACAGCGAAACCGGGGACAGAAAAAGTATCGGGGTGCAGTAATTTCCTGGACCAGACCGTACGCACTCCTTATCCAGCCGGATTACCCTGCCTCATCCGATAACGTCGTCAACAGCCGTATAAAGGCAGCTACGGATTCCCCGGAGGCGGATTCTTCCATGGTGTGATAGCCAGTGGTTGGTATCTGTATGGTCGTGCCGTCAACCAGTCCATTTGAAGCCGCGATTATTCTGCCCATTTCCGTGCTGCCCAGGGAGTGGGGCTTTTCGCCCAGGCTCAGCAAGCGTTTATTATCCGCCTCGACGTATCGGTCCTTGTACAGATAGCTGAATTGATGCTGTCGGCACAGGTCCTCAATGAGCTGCGTGGCCTTGATATTGAAGGCGGCATTGGCGTCCTTTTCCCGCAGCACCAGCAGCTGCTGATTCGCCGCCTCGATATCCGGGAAAGGGCTGGTATCCACCACAAACAGTCGATTGGTGGATCCACCAAACCGGCGGAACCACTCCAGCAAATAGCGCCAGCTTTTCCCCGCTTCTTCCTGGGCCGTAAAGAAGGCAGTGCCCTGGAAGCCGAGACTGAACAAATGCACCAGCACGGCAGCGCTCAAGACATTGTCCAGCTGACCCTGCAGCCGGTCATCATTGATGCTCAGCTTGTCCTTGAACGCGATCGGCGTACCTGCAACCACATCATCGAGCCCTTCAATCTCGAAGATCAGGTTGTTCCTGTATTCACAGACATAGGAATTCCTGATCACCCCGTTTCCCCGGTACACACCGGACCAGGGCTCATAGGCAAAAACCTGTTCGCTCTTGAAGCGCTCCGTAACCTTCGTCATCAACTCTTCAGAAACAGAATTGTTCAACAGGTCAGTTCTGTTGGCCGAGATAAAAGCCGCGTACTGAAATTCATCCGGACCGGTGCAAATCAGGCCATGCCGATCAATGTGCGCAGAAAACATGGTGCTGAACGGCTTGCTGCCCTGGGCAACCAGCAGCCCCTCGTACCAGGTAACCCTCGCGCCGCGCTCCTCGAGTTCGCGCTGCAACACCCTGAAAAACGAATGCTCCGCGCCGACGACGCTGGGCTGCCGGATGATCGCTTTCAGCAAATCGATGAATTCGTGACTTAACATGACTGCAACCTGCACCTCGGGAACCAGTGGTTCAGACCCGGTGGATGTTACGCCATTCCCTGTTTTTTCGTTTTACTTTTTTGATTGTATGGCACGCATCGCCATCGCGGTGACGAGCATCGCGACAACCGCGCCGCTGAACGCCAGAAAGGTATCGTGCTGCGAGTCCCACTGGTCGCCCTGGGTGCCCAGGTAGGCCATGCCGAGTTCGGGACTGACAAGCATCGCGACGATGCCTTCCATAACCTCGTAAAAGCCGCTGAACGCCAGCACCAGGGCGACCGTCAGGAAATACGACCACCCCACCCTGACACCGGTCACGCGCAGCAGCCACTCGCGCAACGGGTACGCGATCAGCAGGCCGAAGCAGAAGTGCACGATGCGGTCGTAGTGATTGCGTCCCAGGTCCAGCGCGTCCTGCAGCCAGAAGCCGAACGGCACTTCGGAATAGGTATAGTGCGCACCGACCAGGTGCAGGCTCATGAAGAGGGTGAACAGCAGGTACGAGAGCGTCGAAAACCGGAAGCGCGGATAGCTGACCAGCAGCAGGCCAACATAGAAGAACACCAGCAGGTTTTCCAGGAACCAGTCGCGGCGGTTGAACGGTTCGATCGCCGTGACCACCCATAACAGCAACAGCCAGGCCGCCATGACCAGCACTGGGGCTTGCCGCGATTGCGCTTGATTCACCAACAGTGTCTCCTGCCCGGGAATGTCACTGCTATCTTAGCGAATAATCAGCACGGGGCGTAAGGTTTAGGGAATCACTGATTTATTCGTCATTGCGAGGAACGAAGTGACGAAGCAATCTGTAACTGATTGATTCACTGGTTACGAGATTGCTTCGCTGGCCGCTCCCGGCATCCATGCCTCCCGCGGCACTTGTACATCCCGGTACATCGCGCTCGCAATGACGGGATATATGAATTAATCAGAGGTTCCTTGGGTTATTCAGGGTCGGAGTAAGGACTATCGCCCGGTCTGTGGCCTGTTCAGAGTATCCAGCCTGGCCCCGAACATCCCCGATTTGAAAGTATTGAACATTTGAGGAAGCGATCGGGTCATACTCCTGAAACTCGTTAACTCAAGCCAGCCAGCAGCAAACATTGAAACCGATACCCTTCGACAACACGTACGTGAACCTGGGTGAAGACTTTTCCGTCCGCACCGCGGCCTCGCCCGTTGCGAATCCGGAACTGGTTATTTTCAACCAGGCGCTGGGCGAGGCACTCGGTCTGTCGGACACCTGCCTGAACTCACCCGAGGGAGCCGCCATCCTTGCCGGCAATCACTTCCCCGAGGGTGCCGAACCCGTGGCCATGGCCTATGCCGGCCATCAATTCGGGCACTTCGTTCCGCAACTGGGAGACGGACGCGCCCTGCTGCTGGGCCAGCTCGCTGACCCGGACGGCGTTCAACACGACATCCACCTGAAAGGATCCGGGCGCACGGCGTTTTCGCGCGGCGGTGACGGGCGTGCCGCGCTGGGTCCGGTGCTGCGCGAATACCTGGTCAGCGAGGCGATGGCAGCACTCGGCGTGCCAACCACGCGCGCACTGGCTGCCGTGACCACCGGCGAACAGGTCGTCCGGCAGGAATTACTGCCCGGCGGCGTCATCACCCGCACGGCCAGGAGCTTCGTGCGTGTCGGCACCTTTGAGTATTTCTCTTCGCGAAGCGACCTGGACGCCGTCACCCGGCTGGCCGATTACGTCATCGAGCGGCATTACCCCGAATGCCGCGATGCAGCGAATCCCTGTCTTGCCCTGCTTGAAGCCATTAGCGACCGGCAGGCAGCCCTGATCGCGCGCTGGATGCAGGTCGGTTTCATCCACGGCGTGATGAATACCGACAACATGTCGATTGCGGGCGAGACTATCGACTATGGCCCCTGTGCATTCATGGACCACTATGCCCATGACCAGGTGTACAGCTCGATCGACCGCCACGGGCGCTATGCGTATAACAACCAGCCGAACATCGGGCTCTGGAACCTGACGCGCCTGGCGGAAACACTCCTGCCCTTGCTGGCAGACAATCCCGAGGCCGCCGTTGAGGCCGCCAAAACAGCGCTGCAGGCCTATGCCGGGCGCTACGAGCAGTACTGGCTGGACGGGATGCGCGCGAAGACCGGCCTGCAGACCCGCCGCGACGATGACAAGGCACTGATCAACGACCTGTTCGAGATCATGGCCGCCAAGCAGGGCGGACTTCACCCTCACCTTCCATTACCTGTCGACGCTGGCTACTGACTCACCGGATCAGGACAGGGATGTGCGAACCCTGTTCAGCGACCCGGCACAGTTCGATCACTGGGCAAGCCAATGGCGTGCGCGTCTGCGCCAGGAAGACAGTGTTGATGCCGTCCGCCAGGCAAGGATGCAGGCGGTGAATCCCGTGTATATCCCCAGGAACCACCGGATCGAGGCCGCCATCCGGGCGGCGGAAGATCATGGCGATTTTTCGGTGTTCCATGATCTGCACGCGGTGCTGCAAAACCCCTGGCAACGACAACCGGGGAAAGACAGTTATATGCTGCCACCCGAACCCGACGAGGTCGTTGAGCAGACATTTTGCGGAACGTGATCGGCAAAGGGCGCCGCCCTCGTTTACTGCTTCGGTTTTTTGTCCGCGTGACCCAGGTCTCTTTCCGGTGCGATGACGTCCCGGACCCGCTGCTTGAGTTCGGTGATTTCCGGAAAACGTCCCTCCGCCTTCCGGGACCAGACCAGCCTGCCATTGGCGAGCACCTCGAATACGCCCCCGGTCCCCGGACGCAGCGCCAGCTCGGTGATTTCCTCATCGAAGGTCATCAACAACTCCTGCGCCATCCACGCCGCGCGGGCCAGCCAGCGGCATTGCGTGCAAAAATGGATTTCGACGCGGTTGCTCACGGCGAGACGCCTCCGGATATCGGGCGCGGGGAATATCCGGCGGCCTGTCCGCTGATCAGGATCCTGTACATGCTCCTACTCCCGTTGAAAACCAGGTGGCGATACAGTGTATCCGAACACCGGAATCAACTGCGCACCCCAAACCAATAGCGCCAGACATCGACCGATGCCTTGATGTCGCAGGAAAAGGGGCGGATACAGTTAAAGACTGTACCCGCCCCTGTCTTCATACCGCAGTCACGCAGCGTACTTTTCCTTCGCCTCGCGGGCGCGCTGCGCCTCGTCCGGGCTGTAGGCCTTACCCGACCACAGCATTTCGTAGGCAATTTCCTCGTTGCCGTTCTCGCACAGGGCCAGCACATCGCGGAACAGCGGCTGGAAGGTCTCGCTGCGATGGGAACGCTCGTGGTCCTCGAACGAACGCCAGAACGTCACGATCAGCGCCTCGCGATCCTTCAGCGAGCTGGTCACTGCCTGGCCGACGGTCGAACCTTCATTCGAGATATCGCCGCTGTTCAGGACGACGAAGCCTCCCACGAAACCGGTGTCGGAGTGGTAGGTCTTGACGTTCTCGCACAGCACGGCGACCCGCTCCTGAAGGTCGTCGACCGTGTACCCGTCCTTGAGAATCACCCGGTTCACGGTTACGACACCGTCCACGGGGAAGTCAGGAATCAGATTACGCATGGCAACCTCCTATATCAGTTATTTAGCGTGTTCTGATATTAGAATACCTGACTATTTTAGTCAAGTATTACAGCCGATAGTGGAGGGTAACTCGATGAACCTGTATTTCACATGTATTTCAATTGGATATGTCCGGATCGATTGGTGCAGGGTTGCTTATGGACCGGGATTGGGATGCGCCTCGTGGATGGCCTGTATCCCTTCCAGCACCCCGGCGGACAGCTCCAGGTCGATGCTGGCGATGTTGCTGCGCAGCTGCTCCATGGTCGTTGCCCCGATGATGGTACTGGTGAGAAAGGGACGGCTGTTCGCAAAGGCCAGCGCCATCTGCGCACAGTCGAGGCCGTGGCTGCGCGCCAGTTCGGCGTAATCCGCGGTTGCCTTTTCAGCGGGCGCGCTGCTGTAGCGCGTGTAGTCCGGGTACAGGGTCAGCCGCGCCCCCTGCGGGCGGGCGCCGTCCAGGTACTTGCCGGACAGCACGCCGAAGCCCAGTGGCGAGTAGGCCAACAGGCCGCAGCGTTCACGCCATGACACCTCGGCGGCGCCGACTTCGTAGGTGCGGTTCAGCAGACTGTAGGGGTTCTGCACCGTGACCATGCGCGGCAGGTTCAGTTGTTCGGCGACCTGCAGAAAGCTCATGATGCCCCAGGGGGTCTCGTTGGAAAGACCGACGTGGCGGATCTTGCCGGCCTGCACGAATTCCTGCAGCACCGCCAGCGTCTCGGCAACAGGGGTCAGGTCCTCCTCGTCCCCGGGCTCGAATCCCAGCTTGCCGAAGAAATTCGTGTTTCGCTCCGGCCAGTGCAGCTGGTAGAGGTCGATGCAGTCGACCTGCAGGCGCCGCAGGCTGCCATCCAGCGCCGCCTGCAGGTGATCCCGGTTGAAACGCGTCCGGCCCTCGCGGATATGGTCGACCCAGCCAACCCCGGGGCCCGCGATCTTGCTGGCGAGCACGATCTGTTCACGGTTACCGGTCCTTTTCAGCCAGTCGCCGATGATCTCCTCTGTCTGTCCGTAAGTACCCGACCGCGGCGGTATCGGGTACAGCTCCGCGGTGTCGAAGAAATTCACGCCCTGCGCGAACGCATAGTCCATCTGCTCGAAGGCCTCAGACCGGGTGTTCTGCTCCCCCCAGGTCATGGTACCCAGGCAGATAACGCTGACCTCGATATCGGTGTTGCCGAGTTTGCGATACTGCATTGATCATGCCCCCGCGCGAATATGCCTGCCGCCAGTGTAGCCAAAAGAGGTGTCAGCGCACATATAATCGGCATTCATTTATCGTCAGGCTGAAGCGCTATGCTCGAATATGTACTGTTCGCGGAACGGCTCAGAGACCGTTTCACTTCATGGCTGGATGACAACGGCATCGACTACCAGACCGCCAGGGGCGGAGAAGAACTGCTCGTGCTCATTGACGAGGACATCGATGAGGACACGCAGGACAGGATAGACGAGCAGTATGACCTGCTGCTCGAAGAAAGCGCCAGAATCGCCGACGAAGAGGATGACTCGCCGGATGCCGTGCACCTTGTCGGCATCCAGTTCCAGCGCAGCGATGGCGTAACCGGCCATGTGCGCATCACGCCCGAACTGGCGAACCGGCTGCATCGATGCCTGGACATGGTCGAGTTGCAGGCCTTCGTGCAAACTGTCGTTGATGCCGTGGAGAACCCGGACAACAGGCCGCTGTGCAAACCCTAAGATCAAAGGGGTCAGTACCCTTTTGATTAGCGATCGTTATCTGAAGGCGTTCCGGCCTCGACAGCAAAAGGGTACTGACCCCTTTATTATATTCTGAACAAGTCCTTATCCGTCATTCCGGCGAAGGCCGGACAAAAGCGCAAGGCGCGTTGAACACCCGAGGGCGGCCCACAGGGTGAGCGAAGCGAATCATCCAGGGAAATCAGCAGGCTGGACCCCGGCCTTCGCCGGGGTGACGACTTGTTCAGAACTTCCTTGGGAAATAATGTGCTCTAACACCCTTTCAAAAGGAACCGGCATATGAGTACGACAATCATGGGTCCCGATGGTAAACCTCGCTGCCAGTGGTGCGGTGCCGCACCGGAGTTTCTCGACTATCACGATACCGAATGGGGTTTCCCGGTCAGCGATGATCATCGCCTGTTCGAGAAATTGTGCCTGGAGGGTTTTCAATCCGGACTGAGCTGGCGCACCATCCTCGCCAAGCGCGAGAACTTCCGCGCAGCATTCCATGATTTCGATTTCGACAGGATCGCGCGCTTTACCCAGCGCGACGTCGATCGCCTGCTCAAGAATGAAGGCATCGTCCGCCATCGCGGCAAGATCGAGGCGGTCATCAACAATGCAAAGCGGGCCCAGGAACTCGTCGAACGGGAAGGCTCGCTGGCGGCCTTCATCTGGCGCTACGAACCCGACAGCAAGCAACTTGCAAAACCGCAGACCGCATCGACTTCCGCGGAATCGATTGCCCTGTCGAAGGACCTGAAAAAGCTGGGCTGGAAATTCGTCGGCCCGACCACCGTGTATGCCTTCATGCAGGCAATGGGGCTGATCAACGATCATGTCGATGACTGCGTGATCAGAGCCAAAGTCGAGCGCGCGCGCAAGAAATTCAGGCGACCATGAAATCTGTGACAGAATACGCTTCCTGCTTATATCAGGACAAAATGTGCTCTGACACCTTTTAGAAACCAGGAGGATACACATGCTGAAAACAGGGGACGTGGCACCGGCCATCGAACTACCGGATACCGACATGAAACCGCGCAGCCTGGCCGAGTTCGCCGGCTCGTGGGTAGTGGTGTACTTTTACCCGAAAGACGACACACCCGGCTGCACCATCCAGGCAAACGAATTCACCGACCTGAGCGAGGAGTACGCCGAGGCCGGCATTACGGTGCTGGGCATCAGCGCGGACGACTGCTTCAGTCACCAGGCCTTCCGGGAGAAATTCGGGCTGAAACTCATCCTGCTGGCGGACGTGGAAATGACCGCCTGCAACGACTACGGCGTGTACCAGGAAAAGGAAAAGAACGGTGTCAAAAAAATGGGGATCGTACGCTCAACCTTCGTGATCGCACCGGACGGCAGGCTGGCCTACGTCGAATACGGCGTCACCCCGAAGGGCCATGCGCACAAGATGCTGGAATTCGTGAAGGATGCGGCTGGCTCCTGATTGATAAAGGGGTCAGCACCCTTTTTATTATCGATCGCTGTCTGAAGGTTTTCCGGCCTTGACAGCAAAAGGGTACTGACCCCTTTATGCTGGCTTTTTTTGACGCAACAATCATTCTTCACCCGACGCTGCCGGAGGCTCAACCCCAAACAGTCGCAAGACAATCTTGCCGATGAATCTATCCGTTGGGCGAAACACGTAAGCTGCAGCCAGAGGCATCAATGTAAAGAAGAACCTTTCTTCAGTGTCGCTGGCGACCAGGGTCGCCATGATGATGGTAAAGACGACCACCAGAAGTGCATACAGTATCCACACCTTCTTGCAATAGCCGGCGTATTGCTTATCTTCACTCTCTGTCATATTTTCCCTGCGTATTTACTCGATTATCAACAGGCTTTACCCTGACTCAACGTATAAAGTTATATGCTAATCAGACGCTGAAAGCCATACACCTCGCACCTGAATGGTTTTATCCAACCTAAACAGGGGTCAGAGAACAATTCATCCTAAGGCAAGTCTGAATAAGTCGTCACCCCGGCGAAGGCCGGGGTCCAGCTTGTTGATTTACATGGATTCCGGCATGCGCCGGAATGACGAATCGGGACTTGTTCAGAGCATACCTAATATTAGTGAGTGTTGTTCTCTGCCCCCTGTTTTTTCCGATGTTTATTGATTCTATATTTATTGCAGTAGACGCCGATAGGTCGGGTGAGATCAATGCCACCCAGCCGACAGTGATTTCTGCCCCACCATGACACACGAAGCCCGACCTCAACCACTGCCGTTTATCCAGCGCCTTGCAAACGCGTTACCGGATGCAGTTACGGCCGGCATCTTCCTGTCCGCCTGGATCGCTCCGCTTGCCTGGCGAGAAACCCTGGTGGCCGAACTGATGCTGGTCATGCTGGTCGAGTTCGTCCTGATACATTCCGCACCGTTCCTGGGCAGTATCATACTGGCTTCCGGCGAACCCCTGAAGAAGCGCATCAAGTCCTTTGCCGGATTCACCGTCCTCTACAGCGTGTTCATTGCCGGCTTCGCGCTGGATTTCAAATCGTGGTGGCCCGTGATTGCGTTTACCTGGCTGATCAGCGCCAAGCTGGTCCCGCTGCTCACCGGCATGGAGCACTCCGAACGCGACACGCAACGCATGCGCGGCTACTGGGGAGTATCTGTAGGGTTTTACCTGCTGGCCGCATTCGCCACGCTGTTTTTACCCGTACCGGAATTCGGCATCGTCCAGCATGGCTCGGCATACGGGATACCCGGCAGCGGCGAATGGGTCAGTCGCCCCTACATCGTAATCGCAGCAGGTTTTCTGTATTTCGGATCGCTGGCCCTCACCAAGCTGAACGAAAAGCCGACATGGTGGCGCAACATGGGTCGCAAGACCCTGGAGACGACCTGAAGCCGTCGAGGAATCGATGTGAGGAAACATGGGAAACAGGAGTCAGAGAACAATTGATCCTGATATTTAGAGGTAATTGTTCTCTGACCCCTGCTGTTTCCCTATTACTGTTGTATATTAAAATATCAATACTTCATTACCCGCCGTTGCGAGGTATCAAGATGCTAAAGAGAACCGTGGTTATATTTGCTGCCGCGACGTTGTTTTGGGGAACAGTACCGACCCAAACCGCCCAGGCACGGGATTATTATGACGACGATGATGACATCTGGGATCTGATGAATCCCTCCTGGTGGGCCGACGAGATGTTCGATGATGATGACGACGATGACTGGCGGTACTACCGGCACCATCCTTACAGTCCCTACTGGGGCGGTCCCTATCGCCAGCATCCTCGTGTGATCGTGATACAGCCGGAAACGAAGCCACAAAATCCCGAGATCAGGCTGCCTGAATAACCGGAATCAATGGGGTCAGGATAAAAGGGTACTGACTCCTTTTATACTAATAGTTCATGTACCCGGCCCTTTTGTTTCTATTTCACAACACCAGAAATATACGTCCTTGTATATGTGTCTAGGAGCTTATTTAGTGTTTTATCAGGGACGTCATGTTTCTGTGGATTCCGCAACTTGGAAAGTAACCCGCACATATATCTTCCACACAGCTTAACAATTAGCACTCCATGTCGATTGTACATCTCAAGCATCCAGTCAAGTTCCTTGCCCTTCCTTAAGTTTGTATCATCATCTCGCGTAATAACAAAACCAATCTTCCCATAGTCTCCCGTCAGATATGACAACATCTGCCTATATTCATCACTACCTATATTCTTGAAGTTTTTAACTTCGAAGATCACCTGACGCGCTCCATAATCTTCCTTAATTCGACGCCATACAGGGGATTCGCTCAGGTTGGTTGCAACAACATCACGCCTTTGAGTTGCCTGCTTATTTGGATGAAGCTCGATATTTCTCAGAACACCAGCAAAAATTATCTTAATAGCTTTATGGCACCACTCTTCATATTGACTATACCCATCTCGCCCCTCTGGTATGAGTGCTAAGTTTGCTATTAACTGCCCAATACTTTTTACGCGCTGCTCCGGCGTTTCCGAAGCCACCTCAATATCGTATTCATCATATATCTCCTCAGCTTCTTCAGGATCTAGCGTATTACGCGTTGCATTTAATGCCATCCAGTAACAGGGATGAACTAAAATCCGACCACTATCTTCAAATTCTTTATTCGGATCCCTTCCATCGTGACAGAAAACAAAACTTGAAGAAACATCGAGCCTTGTCCAATATGAAATGAGTCTGAAGAGGGGGTGGTATTTCTAACATGAAATGAGTCTGAAGCCGGTAGGGGATCCGTTCATGATGGGGGGATGAAAACCATCATGAAACTCGAAGACTTAACGACCATCGATCAACTTGAAGATTTCCTGTCAGGCACCCAGGCGGTGGCCTTTTCGGTCATCAGCGACAAGGACGCCTGCTACCGCTGGATTCAGGGAGAACTGGTCAAATTCCGGTATCTGGGACTCTCCCGCCAGGGGAAAGGGGTGGTGATCCGCTACCTGATGAAGATCAGCGGCTACTCCCGTCAGCAGCTTACCCGGCTGATTGCCCAGTACCGCAAGACGGGTCGGCTGCGGCGCCGCCAGCGCACCGTGGCCGGCTTTATGCCAAGGTACACCGAGCAGGATATCCGCCTGCTGGCGGCAATGGATGAGCGTCACGGCACCCCCTGCGGCCCGGCCGTCAAGAAGCTGTGTGAGCGGGCCTGCGGGCTCTTCGGACAGACGGAGTACACCGCGCTGGCATCGATCTCCGTGAGCCATCTGTACAACCTGAGAAAGTCCCTCTCCTACACTCGGCAACGGCGTCACTTTGAAAAGACCCTACCCAGGCCTTCGAAGATCGGCGAACGCCGCAAACCGCAGCCCAATGGTCAACCCGGCTATATCCGCATTGATTCGGTACATCAAGGGGATTTAGACAAACAGAAAGGCGTTTACCACATCAACGCCGTCGACGAAGTCACCCAGTTCGAGGTCGTCTGTAGCGTTGAGAAAATCAGCGAGCGCTACCTCATTCCGGCCCTGGCGCAGCTGCTGGAAACCTTCCCCTTCACGGTGCTCGGCTTCCACTCGGACAACGGCTCGGAATACATCAACAAACGGGTCGCCGAACTGCTGGAAAAGCTGCGCATCGAGTTCACCAAATCACGCTCCCGGCACAGCAACGACAACGCCCTGGCAGAAAGCAAAAATGGCGCCGTGGTCAGAAAACTGTTCGGTTACAGCCACATCCCGCAGCGCTGGGCCTCGACAATCAATGCGTTCAACCAGCAGCACTTGAACCCCTACCTCAACTACCACCGCCCCTGCTTCTTCCCCGAAACCCGCACTGACCACAAGGGAAAGCAGCGCAAGATCTACCGCTACGAGAACATGATGACGCCCTATGACAAGCTCAAATCACTGCCCGCTGCTTCAGACTATTTGAAACCCGGCATCAGCTTTGAAATACTCGACCAGCTCGCTCACCAAATCAGCGACAACCAGGCGGCGGACCAACTACAAAAGGCCCGCCAGAAACTCTTTAAAACCATTCATGGACAGACCCTGAATACCGGCTGATAAAACACGCTCTCACCCGCCCTTCAGACTCATTTATGGATTGGAAAATACTCATCGTCATATACACCAATAAAACCTACACGATATAAATCCCTCAAAACATCAACAGGAGACTGCATAATTGCAAACTGTTGCTGGATTTTTTGCTCATATGTATCGCGCCCTATTATTTCCTGAATAAAGGAAGCTGCTTGAGAAACAGACATCTCAGGATTTTTATTTGAAAATGCAGAAACAAATAAAGGTAGCCCAGGAAAAATAGCTGAATACTCTTTTTCAAGATCATCCAACCTATTTTTAGAGATAGTCTTAGCTGTTGCTTCTATATCTTCCCCTATGATTTGGTTCCTATCTTGTTTTCCTGCAACACGAAAGGCTTCATTTAAGAGTATCAACAAGTCTCTTGGCCTATACAGAGTTAGCCTGAGGCATGTTCTAAACCCGTCCTTCCCTTTTAAATCTCTAGCCGCACAACTATCCCAGATGCGCACAGTATTTTCTTGCCCAATTGCGAACGCAATTCGTAATCGGTTTGCAACCAAGTTAAATAATCCATATTCGTCCCAGTGCAATCGAAGTGTTTGCCCTTCGATATTCCGTGAAAAGTCTGGATCGTTTTTAGAAACCGCACGAAAAATGTTATCTCGGAGAAAGACTAATGTCCGAACTTTTTTAAATTTTGTATTAACATCAATAACTGCCTGCACCAAACCATCAACCAAGCCTATACCTATTTCATCAGGCTCATACCCTTCATCAAGCCTATCAATTAACACATATAGCGATATATTTGTAGCGTCAAGTACTGAATCAATTGCCTCTTCAACGTCACCAATTTGCAGATTTCTAGCCAAATCACTTACCCGCGTTTCGGGTGCGGCAGACGTATCAACAATTTTTCTAAGCTTATCCTTAAGCTTAGAGCAAAAACCATATCGATCCTTTCTCCAGTCAATTAGGTGCCTATCCAGAATCGCAGAACCTACAGCATTTTTATATTTGTATCTTTTAGAAAGTGCCCCAGCCACCTCCATAAGTAGCGCATATCGCCACGCAATTCGAGAGCCCGCGCGAACTAGTTTGAACTCATCGCCAAATAATTTTATTAATGGCCTAATTCCAATAATTTGGTCTTCGTCAGCCGCCAAGTGAAGCACAATAGTTTTTTGTGCGATATTCCAGTACTTCTCTAATTTATACGCTAGCGCACTCTTCCCTGTTCCACGACGCCCAACCACAACAGTTCTATCAGATGATTCAATAAGTGTTCGGTAATCTGGAGTCTCGTAAAAAGCAATTTCGAGCATTTCACCATCTGCTTCAGCTCTTACATCTCCAAGAATATTTGCCCGCAAACTCATTTCGCCACCCTATTTGATTGGTTATACATTATGGTGAGAACATCCATTCATCATTTACTTGCATCTCACAATCAAAAAACCGACGCACTCAACTCATGCACCGCCGTCAGCATCTCCGCATCATCCGTTAACGCTTCCGCAATACAACTCCTGCACGCCACCACCGGCTTGATCCCCGAGTGAATCAGCTTCGCCGCATGCACCAGCAGGCGCGTGCTGGCGCCCTCCTCCAGGCCGCTGCCCTTGAGGTTGCGGGTCATCTGCGCGAACTTGATGAGCTGTTCGGCGGTGGCCTGGTCGATGCCGGTTTCGTTGACGAGGATTTTTGTCTCCAGCTGCTGCTGACGGGTAATCGAACTCCAGCGCGACGAAGCGCTGGCGGGTGGATTGCTTGAGGTCCTTGAGCACGCTCTGGTAGCCGGGGTTGTAGGAGATCGCCATGCAGAACTCGGGGCCGGCCTCGATGACCTCGCCGAGTTTTTCCATCGGCAGCACGCGGCGGTCGTCGGCGAGCGGGTGGATCACCACGGTGGTGTCCTTGCGGGCCTCGACGATTTCGTCGAGGTAGCAGATGGCGCCGTTGCGTACCGACCTCGCCAGCGGGCCGTCGACCCAGACGGTCTCGCCGCCGGTGATGAGGTAGCGGCCGACCAGGTCGGAGGCGGTCAGGTCGTCGTGGCAGGAGACGGTGATCAGGGGCAGCTTGAGGCGCCAGGCCATGTGTTCCATGAAGCGGGTCTTGCCGCAGCCGGTCGGGCCCTTGAGCAGGATGGGCAGCTGGTTCTTGTAGGCGGCCATGAAGACGGTGATCTCGTCGCCGACCGGTTCGTAGTAGGGTTCCTGCTCGATGAAATATTCTTCGGGTTTGAGGGTACGGACGGTCACGCGGCTTCCTTATATATTCCGGGTTGGGTGTGGATGGGGGAATGGTGCCATATTGGGGCGATGGGAACACAGGGTGGGGTGTCATCCTGGAGTCTGTTGCCGGTTTTTTATGCCTGTGGGGCATTCCACTTCGGGTTTCGCCCTTTCGGCGAGGTACTTTCTCTTGCTCCGCCCAAGAGAAAGTACCCAAAGAGAAAGGCGACCCGGAGGCTTGTCCGCTACCGCGGGATTCCCTGCGCTTCTCGCCATTTTGGGCGCTCGCGCGCAACTCGCAGGATTTGCCGCGCCTTCGGCTCGCAAATCCAGCTCAAACAGGGCGGCTCGCTCATCCCGAAATGGCTGCGATGCTCGGCTGCGCCAGACGGGGTTTGGGGTGGTATTCCCTAACCCGCAGGCGCACTTGTCTGGCATTAAGCGACAGCACCCTTTTTAAGGGTTCGTGATTCTGGATCCCGGCTTTCGCCGGGATGACGGGACAAGATCGCGCTCAGGAGAGCGCTCCTACAATGACAGCGAGTGGGGTTGGATGCCCGTCTGGCGCAGCCGAGCATCGCAGGGAAAACCGGGGGAAGCTCGCGCCCTGTTTGAGCGTAATCGAGCGCAGCGAGATCGCGAGTTGCGCGAGCGCCGGTTTTACCGAGAAGCGCAGGGTATCCGGGCATAAATCGCAGATTTATGCCCGGACAAGCCATCGGGTGCCCTTCTCTTTGGGTACTTTCTCTTGGGCAAGCAAGAGAAAGTACCTCGCCCGAAAGGGCGAAACCCGGCGTGAAATGCACCACAAGCGGAAAAACCTGGATCCCGGCCTGCGCCGGGATGACGAAATCGGCATAGGGGCGGTCAGCGTCGCTGACCGTTCCCCTGCCACACCACCCGGCATGCGGGTCCGCACCGGGCGGTTCGAGAAGTTGAGGTCATGAGAGACGTGGCACTCCCAGCCGGTCGAAGTAGGCAATCGTCAGCACATGATGCACCGCAGAGAGGCTGTTATGCCACCAGCGGCGGCTCAGCGCCGCCACCGATTGCGCCACCCGGGGACTGGCTCCAAGGCGAAGCAGTTCCCGGTAGATCGTCTTGCCACGACGCCATTGCTTGAGGTGAAGGGCCCGCAGACGGCGCCGTATCCACTCATCCAGTGATCGCCAGATGCGTGGAGTTTGCGCCAGCCCAAAATACCCTTTCCACCCTAACAGATAACTGCGTAGCCTTTCGATCACCGCCTCCATGCTGCGCCCGCCGTTGCGCCGGGTCAGTTGCCTGACCCTTTGCCTGAACGCAATCAACGCCTTCTTCGACACCCCGCGTCGTACCTCGCCAGTCCCGGCCTGCCACAGAGCATAGCCAAGGAACCTGCGGCCAAACACACTGGCCACCGCACTTTTCGATTCATTGATCTTCAGGTGCAGCTGGTCGTAGCAGCGCCGAAGTAGCACCATCACTCGCTCCCCCGCCTTCTGACTGCGCACGTAAACGTTGCAGTCATCCGCATAGCGGGCAAAGTGATGCCCTCTGCGTTCAAGCTCACGATCCACTTCGTCCAGCAGCACATTGGCCAACAGCGGAGAGAGCGGACCGCCTTGCGGCGTGCCCTCCACGCGTTCGACCACCACGCCGCCATCCATGATGCCCGCGTTCAGCCAGGCCCGAACCAGCCGGATCACGCCGGCGTCGCTCACACGCTTGCTCAGACGGTCAATCAGAATGTCGTGGTTCACACGGTCGAAGAACTTCGACAGATCCACGTCCACCACGGTGCGGTAGCCTTGCTGCGCGTACCGCTGCGCAGCCAGCACGGCATCCCGCGCACGGCGCCCGGGCCGGAACCCGTAGCTGTGCTCACTGAAGGTCGGATCGATTAGCGGTTGCAGCACTTGCAACAGTGCCTGCTGTATCAGACGGTCGGTCACGGTGGGTATCCCCAGTTCACGTTCGCTTCCGTCCGGCTTCGGGATGCCCACGCGCCGCACCGGCTGTGGCCTGTACGTGCCGCCCAGCAGTTGTTGCCGGATGATCGGCCAAGCGTGTTTGAGATATTGGCCGGTCTGGGCAATGTCCAGTCCGTCAACACCGGCAGCACCCTTGTTTGCCTTCACACGCTTCCATGCGCGTTGCATGTTCTCCCTCGCGAGCGCCTGCACCAGCAGGCCTCGCCCTGCGCCCTTCGGTTCTTGTCGCGGGAGTCCCGTTTCATCGCTGGTCACCTCACGCAAGGCTTCACCTCGCCCTCGGACAACCCGCCCCGCTGATGCGGGCATCTGATGCACTACGTCACTCATCGACAAGGCGTTTGACGCTCCTTCTCGTTTGGCCCTTCGCCCCTTGCCGGCAGCTACTACGGCCTCTGCTGACTTCCCGCTCCGGCTTGCACCGTCGCCCTTTCAGGCACAAGGCGGGATCTCCCCAGGTAAGAACGCACTCCTTCACCGCACAACCGCCGAATTTACGCCACTTCGCCTTGGCCACGAGAGCTTCGCGGCTTCTTGCCCGCTCGCCCTGCTCGGCAGTGCCTTCTATCCGGTTCTTGTCCATCGGCTCGCGGTTTACGCTCCACGCTTCCTCCCCACGCTCGGTCACCCTTCCGCAGTTGCGCTTCACTTCGTTCGCTGTGGCCAGCTTACGGGAGGACTCGCACCTCCAGGAGTGCGCCCATGCTGGGCGCACAAGAGATCGCGCTCAGAAGAGCGCTCCTACAGTGTGGCCAGGGGGAATGGCCGCCGGGCGGGGCAAGTCCCACTCCACTCCTTATATATTGATTCTATTTCTGCATTTTAAATTTCAATGGCGCTCTCCCATTGTCTATATGGAACTGATTGAAGAGAAAAGGTAAGGTACGCCGTCTGTTGAAAAGTCCGGTTACTCCCCACCCAGCGGCACCTGTCAGACCGGTGACCCCGGCGAGGCGTATACAGCCTGGAAATTCCGCGTAACCGTCAAGATTTCAAATAGTTAGACGCCCAAGGGCGCCAAATTGGAGGGATATCAATGTCGGATGTTATCGCAACCAACCAGACGATTCTGGTGGTGGGAGGCGGCATCAGCGGCGTCACGGCCGCCATCGAGGCCGCCGAGTGTGGCAAGCAAGTCATACTCGTCGAGAAGAACCCGTCCCTCGGTGGTCGCGTCAGCCAGCTCTACAAGTACTTCCCGAAGCTGTGCTTTCCGTCCTGCGGCATGGAAATCAACCTGCGCCGCACCAAGGCGAACCGCAACCTGAACGTCCTGACCATGACCCAGGTCTCCGCGGTAAGCGGCGAATCCGGCAACTACAGCGTCACGCTGAAGACCGCGCCCCGCTACGTCAACGAGAACTGCACCGCCTGCGGCGAGTGCGAGAAGGCCGTCGAATCCGAGTTCGCCAGCGAATACGACTACGGCATGAAGCAGCGCAAGGGCGCCTACCTGCCGTTCAACATGGCCTACCCGCAGCGCTACGTGATCGATCCCCGCATGATCGGCACCGATGACGCCGAGAAAGCCAAGGCCGCGTGCAAGTACGACGCCATCGACCTGGACATGCAGGAATCCGAGACCACCCTGACCGTCGGCGCCATCATCTGGGCCACCGGCTGGCAGCCGTACGATGCCGACAAGATCCAGCCCTACGGCCACGACCGCTATGACAACGTCGTCAGCAGCGTCGAGTTCGAGCGCATGCTCGACCCGTTCGGCCCGACCGGCGGCAAGATCGTGCGCCCCGGCGACGGCAAGGAAGCGAAGAACGTCGCCTTCATCCAGTGCGCCGGTTCGCGTGACCGCAACCACCTGAAGCACTGCTCGCGCATCTGCTGCATGGCCACCCTGAAGCAGACGACTTACCTGCGCGAGAAATTCGCGGACGACTTCAAGGCCAGCGTCTACTACATCGACATTCGCGCCATCGACCGCATCGACGACTTCTACCAGAACGTGCAGGCCGACGAGAACGTCACCTTCATCAAGTCCAAGGTCGCCAGCATCACCGAGGACAAGGCAACCGGCAACCCGATCCTGCACGGTGTGGATACCGAGGGCTACCACCGCTACAGCAACCCGCACGACCTGGTCGTGCTGGCGGTCGGCATGGAGCCGAGCGTGGCGAAGTCCGATTTCCCGATCGCGGTGACCGTCAACGACAACGGCTTCATCGAGGCCGACGAGGCGAATGGCGGCATCTTCGCGGCCGGATGTTCATCCGACGCGCTGGATGTGAACCGCGCGGTACAGAGCGCAACGGCAAGTGCATTACGGGCAATCCAGGTCGTGAACCGGGTTGCCGGAGCGGAGGGTTAAACAGTGGCTGACGAAATCAAGGTAGGTGCCTATATCTGCAAGGGCTGCGGTCTGGGCGAGCGGCTCGACTGCAGTCAACTGGCCACCATCGCCGAGCGCGAGGGCAAGGCCAACCTGGTACGGGAACACGATTTCCTGTGCAACGCCGAAGGCGTGGCGATGATCCAGAACGACATCGACAACGAGGGTGTCAACAAGGTCATGATCGCCGCCTGTTCCCGGCGCTCCAAGACCGAGGCGTTCAACTTCGAGAACGTCGCCATCTCCCGCGCCAACCTGCGCGAGGGCGTGATCTGGACCCGCCCGGATGACGATGAGTCAAGCGAGCTGACGCAGGAGATGGCCGCCGACTACGTGCGCATGGGCTGCTCCGAAATCAAGTACATGACGCTGCCGGATGTCAACGAGGAAGCGGCCAGCAACGACCACCTGCTGGTGGTCGGCGGCGGCGTGGTCGGCATGACCGCGGCGATTGAAGCCGCAGCGGCCGGCTACCCGGTCACCCTGGTCGAAAAGAGCGGCCAGCTCGGCGGCGGTGCAGCGTTTGAATACAAGCGCGTCCCGGAAAGCATGCCGTATGCCGACCCGGAAGACACCGGCGTGGCCGAAATGGTCGCGAAGATCGAGGCCGACAGCAAAATCACCGTGCACCTCAACTCGACGCTCACCAAGACCAGCGGTGCACCGGGGCGTTTCTCGGCGGACATTTCCACCGAGTCCGGTTCCACCACCACCGAAAACTTCGGCGCCATCATCATGGCCTCGGGTGCACGCAACTACGACGCCAGCCAGCTGCCGGAACTCGGCTACGGCAAGACCCCGGACGTGATCGACCAGGCCGGTCTGGAAAAGCTGGCGCTGGAAGCCAATGGCGGCCCGATCAAGCGCCCGTCCGACGGCAAGGAAGTGCAGAACGTGGTGTTCGTGCAGTGCGCCGGCCAGCGTTCCACGCAAGGAAGGCCACCTGCCCTACTGCTCCGGCCACTGCTGCCTGACCTCGATCAAGCAGGCCATGTACTTCAAGGACCAGAACCCGGGCATCGACACCAACATCATCTACACCGACCTGCGCACCCCGGGCGCCGGCGGCGAGGACTTCTACCGCAGCGGCCAGCAGAAGGGCATCACCTTCACCAAGGGCAAGGTCAGCGAAGTGGCCGTCAACGGCGGCAACGTGCAGGTGAAGTTCCAGGACCTGATCCTGGACCAGGAGGTGAACCAGACCGCCGACCTCGTGGTGCTGGCCACCGGCCAGGTGCCGAACTCCGGCGTGGATATCGATCTGCCGATCACGGCGGATGCAGAAGACGTCGACCTGGATAACCTGGTACCCGAGGTCAAGGTCGAGTCCATCCTCAACCTGACCTACCGCCAGGGCCCGGACCTGCCGCACCTGAAGTACGGTTTCAACGATTCGCACTTCATCTGCTTCCCGTATGAAACCCGCCGCACCGGCATCTACTCCGCCGGTCCGGTACGCCGTCCGATGGACATGGCACAGGCCAAGGAAGACGCCACCGGCGCCGCCCTGAAGGCCATCCAGGCACTGGAAAACGCCAAGCTCGGCCGCGCCGCGCATCCGCGTTCCGGCGACCTGTCGTTCCCGAGCTTCCGCAAGGAAGGCTGCACCCAGTGCAAGCGCTGCACGGTGGAATGCCCGTTCGGCGCCATCGACGAGGACGAGGAACGCTACCCGCAGTTCAACGAGGCACGCTGCCGCCGCTGCGGTACCTGCATGGGCGCCTGCCCGGTGCGCGTTATCTCCTTCGAGAACTACTCGGTCGAGACCGTCGGCCAGCAGCTGAAGAACGTCGAGATGCCGGACGAGTTCGAGGAGAAGCCGCGCATCCTGGTGCTGGCCTGCGAAAACGACGCCTACCCGGCGCTCGACATGGCCTGCGCAGAACGGCAATCACTACTCGCCCTTTGCCCGCGTCATCCCGGTGCGCTGCCTCGGTTCCGTCAACACCATCTGGGTCACCGACGCACTCAACAGCGGCTACGACGGCATCGTCCTGATGGGCTGCCAGAAGGGTGAGAACTACCAGTGTCACTTCGTGAAGGGTTCCGAGATCGCGCATATCCGCATGAGCAAGATCGACGACACACTGCAGTCGCTGAGTCTCGAGAAAGAGCGTGTAGCCACCTACGAGGTCGCCATTACCGACATTGCAGCGGGCACCGCAACTCATCAACGACATGGCCGCGACCGTCGAACAGGTCGGCATGAGCCCGTTCAAGTTCTAGGAGCGACCATGCAGACAGGTAACAAACAAAATGTAGCCCGGATGAAGCGCAGCGTAATCCGGGATATGCAATGCATTTCCCGGATTCCGGCCTGCTGCATCCGGGCTACGCGAGGAGAAAATCATGACTGATGCAAACCAACAAATGGTCGAACAGTACCGCAACAACTTTCTCCGCGAAGTAGAGGAGAATGTTGAAGAGGGTGAATGGGTCAAGATGTGCATGCAGTGCGGCGTGTGCTCCGGCTCCTGCCCGCTGGGTCCGCACTGGGATCACCCGCCGCAGGAACTGTTCATGATGATCCGTGCCGGCAAGCGTGACGAGGTGCTGCAGTCCACTTCCATGTGGATGTGCACGTCCTGCTACAACTGCATCGTGCGCTGCCCGCGCGAACTGCCGATCACCCACATCATGCACGGCCTCGCCCACTACGCGAAGCGCCTCGGCATCGCCCCGAAGAACCAGCCGACCCACAAGTTCGCGCAGCTGTTCTGGAACAACCTGACCAAGACCGGTCGCGTCAACGAGCTGAAGCTGGGCCTGGCGCTGTACTTCATGAACGGCATCGGCGAAGGCATCAAGACGTCGCTGAAGATGAAGGATGTCGGCCTCGGCATGATGATGACCAAGCGTCTCAGCCCGATGGAACTGCTCGGCGGTCACAAGTGCAAGGACGCCAAGGGCCTGCAGGCAATTCTCAAAAAGGCGGAAGAACTCGAAGCGGCGCGGATTCCCGTGGCTGGCAAGTGAGGAACTGAAACATGGCTAAGAAATCCTACTCATTCTATCCCGGCTGTTCCTCGCAGAAGGCAGCCTCGGCCTCCAACTACACGGTCTCCGTGGACTCGATGTGTGACGTACTGGACATCGAGCTGAACGAGATCCCGGACTGGAACTGCTGCTCCGCCTCCATCGGCTACGCCGGCGGCGGCGAGCTGCCGCGTCTGGCGCTGAGCGCACGCAACATGGCGATCTCCGAGCAGGCCCATCCGGGCCAGGACATCGTTGCCACCTGCGCCGCTTGCTGGCTCGCCACCAAGGAGACCCAGGAGCGCCTGCACGACGACAGCAAGCTGATGGCGGAAACCAACGAGGCGCTGGCGGCTGCCGGCCTCAACGTAAAGGCCGACAAGAAGGTGCGTCACATGGTGGAAGTGCTGATCGAGGACTTCGGCTACGACGAACTCGGCAAGCACGTGAAGAAGCCGCTGGACGGCATCAAGATCGCCGGCTACGTCGGCTGCCAGACCAACCGCCCCTTCGGCATCGACGGCGAGTCCTACGAGAACCCGAAGTATCTCGACAAGCTGGTCGAGACCATGGGTGCCGAGCCGATCGAGAACTACGACAAGAAGGTCTCCTGCTGCGGCGGCGCACTGGCCTTCTCGGAGCCTGAAAAGAGCCAGGCGCTGATCAAGGACATCATCGAGTCTGCCTACGACGGCGGCGCCGACATGATCGTCACGCCCTGCCCGGTCTGCCAGATGAACGTGGAGGTCTACCAGAACCACATCAACCAGAAGTACAAGACCAACTTCAAGATGCCGGTCGTGTACTACTCGACGCTGATGAGCGTAGCCTACGGCAAGAGCGGCAAGGAAGCAGGTCTCGACGGCCAGGTTATCAAGGCCAGGCAGCTGGAAGAGATCGCATCGAAGTAATGCAGCAGGGGGACGGCTTTAGCCTGTCCCGGCAATAGTTTGGAAGCCCCTCATCGAGGGGCTTTTTTTATGCCCATGGAACCGCCGCAAATCCTGGCGGCACTGTCCTGGCCCTTAATAACCGAATATCCGGCCGGATTGTGACTTGGCGCGCAAGCCCCGGGTCTAACCTGTCAAATGCACTCAACGCCGGATAATAAATCATGAACAGTTTCAACAATATTGTAGCGATCATACTATTGCTCGTGGCCAACGGCTTTTATGTGGCTGCCGAATTCGCCCTGGTCAAGGCACGCGGTTTCCGTATCGAATCGCTCGCCGCCGGGGGTAATGCAGCGGCCCGGCTCACGGTACGCATCCACGGCAATCTCGAGTCCTACCTCGCCGCCTGCCAGCTTGGCATCACCATGGCCTCGCTCGGGCTGGGCTGGGTTGGTGAGCCGGCGGTAGCCGCATTGTTCGAACCCCTGTTTACACGCCTGGGGCTATCTGAAACAGCCACGCATACCAGTGCATTCCTGCTCGGTTTCCTGATTTTCTCCGCCCTGCATATCGTGATCGGCGAGCAGGTTCCGAAAACATTTGCCATCCGCAAGGCCGAACAGGTCTCCCTGTGGGTAGCCTATCCCCTGCATGTCTCTTATATGCTTGCCTGGCCACTGAACTGGCTGCTCAACCGCGCGTCTGCATCCATTCTCAACCTGTTCAATGTTGCGGAAGCCAGCCACGCCGAGGTGCTGAGCAGTGACGAAATCAGGGGGCTGGTCACCACCTCGAAGGAACATGGAGAAATCCATGAAAGCCAGGCAAGCATGCTGCACAACCTGTTCGAATTCGACCAGCGCCTGGTCGGGCGCATCATGATCCCCGGCAACGCGGTGCACCACCTGGATATCGCCGCGCCAGCCGAAACCAACCTGCAAACCATTATTGATACCGAGCATTCGCGCTTTCCACTGATTGACAGCAGCAAGAATGACACCCTGATCGGCATCTTGCTGACCAAGGACATCCATCGTGCCCTGCTGCGGGGTGAAACAGACCCCTGGCGCGAACTCGGACAATTCTGCCGCGAGGCACTGATCGTCCCGGAATCGCAGCGCATTGCCAGGCTGTTTGACCTGATGCGCATCCGCCGCGCGCACATGGCCTGTGTGGTGGATGAGTATGGCGTGTTCACAGGTATCATCACCCTGGAGGATCTCATTGAGGAAATCGTCGGTGAGATAGAGGATGAAACTGACGACAAACAGCCGAGCACCGCCATCACGCAGCTGGATGAACACAGCTGGGAAGCGGATGGCCTGGTATCTCTCAGTGATCTTGAACGCGTGACCGGCCTGAGAATCGACGATGCGCTTGACGCCAATACGCTGAGCGGCCTTTTCATGCAGCGACTGGCACGCATGCCAGAGCCCGATGATGAAATCACCGAGTCGGACTACCTGTTGCGTGTGCTGAACAGGGATGAAAACCGGGTCGGCAAGGTCCGCATCGAACAGCAATCCATTGAGGAGAGTGGCTGGGCCGCGCTGGCAGCAACGGAAGACGAAATTCCTCACCTGTCATCCGATGACAGGGCTGTTATTGACCTGACATCCGATACCAGGGAGTAGCACATGCAGACTGTCCAGAATAATCCAGCCATCCAGGGCGGTTCCCGGTCAGGCGCAGTCATTCCGTCCATGGTAACCAGGGCTGGACCCTGGCTTCCCGGGACTGGTGACATTGTTCCTGCTCTGATCAGTCCAGTTGAAAGAAGCCCAGCACCTCGTTGATCAGATGCTTGCGCCCGCTGCGCACCGGGTAGACAGCATGCGCACGGTGTTCAATCAGCGGCGCATCCTCGACACGGTGCAACCGCCCCGCCCCGAGCGCAGACTCCACAACCACATCCGGCAGATACGCCGAACCACCCAGCGCCTGCAGGTAATGCAGCGCCATCATCCCACCGGCTACCCGTGTCTGCGGTTCCGGCGCATCGGGAAACAGCCGTCGATGCTGCAGGGCATGCGTAAGCCCCCAGTCAACCATCAGGTAACCGGAACCCAGGGCCTCCTCCAGGGACAAGCCGGGGCGGTCCGCCACGAGTTGCAGGCGCAACCCGCCAATATCCTGAATCTGCAGCATTTCCAGCTGCGGCGGCTCCAGCATGAAGGCAATATCAAGTATGCCGTCGAGCAGCTTGCGGGTAAGCAGTTCCGGTGTATGCGATTCCACGATCAGGGCGATAGCAGGCAGTGCGGCACGCATCCTGACCAGCCAGTCATACAGGAACACATCCCAGAGCCGCAGGCTGCCACCGACGGACAACTGGTGTGTTGCCCCGCCCGCACTCACCTCCTGGCGAATCCTGCGCCACCCGGAAATCAGCAGATCCGCCCGGCTGACCAGGCGGTTCCCCTCCGGCGTCAGCTGAACCTCACGCTTCGCCCGGTCAAACAGGCGCACCCCAAGCAATTGCTCCAGGGCCTTGATGCGGGCGCTGACTGCTGCCTGGGTGAGAAACATGGCCTCTGCCGCCCTGCCGAAATGACGTGTCCGGCTGACCTCCAGGAAAGTGCGCAGCAGTTCGATGTCCATAACAAATATAATTTTCGAAATCGATAAATATTTATAGTTAGTTTTATCACAAAACACCCCCTAGAGTGCACCCCCTGAATGAATCAGGAGGTGATCGATGCAGAAAAACCACAGCCAGTCCCGCGCCGACCAGGAACTGCTAAGCCGTATCCTCAGGCAACAGAGCGGCTGGCGTGGCACGCTGTCCACGCTGTTGCAGCGCCATCACCATGGGGTGCTGGCACGCTGCCATGCCTACCTGAGAAACCATGAAGACGCCGAGGATGCCACCCAGGAAACCGAGCTGCGCGCCTACCGTGCGATCCGGAACTTCCGTGGCGAAGCCAGCTTCCGGACCTGGCTGTTTGCCATCGCCGACCGGCAGTGCCACAGCCTGGCGTATCGCCGCAAGCGCCGGATGCTGGACGAGCACCTGCGCGCCCTGATCAAGATTCACGAGGACAGCCGCCTGCCCGGGAGCGATGATTCGACCGGGCGGCAGGAGGCCATGCAACAGGCCCTGTCAAAACTTCCGGATGATGCGCGCGACGTGCTTACGCTCCGCTTTTACAAGGATTTTTCTATCGAGGATATCGCTATAACGCTGGACCTGGGGCTCAGCGCCACCAAGATGCGCCTGTACCGCGCACTGGATAAGTGTGCAGTGCTGATGCAGGACCATCAGCAGGTGCTGTATCACTGACCGAGCGGTAACTTGCGCGGGAATCTTCCCCGACAAGCAGCGGCCATACCCACTCCAGCGGAGCCGCATGCACTGCAAGTGTGACTAATTCGCTGCCGGGAGAGTCCAACCGAATAACCCAAATGGAGGAACACAAATGAAAATTGCCATTCTTTCCCGCAACCCAAAGCTGTATTCAACCCGGAGACTGAAGGAAGCCGCGGTCGCACGCGGGCATGAGGTCGTGATACTGGACGCACTGCGCTGCTATATGAATATCGCCTCACATCGTCCCAGCATCCATTACCGGAGCGAGGAAATCAGCGGAGCTGATGCCGTTATCCCGCGCATCGGCGCATCGGTCACGTTCTACGCCACCGCGGTATTGCGCCAGTTCGAAATGATGGGCGTCTATCCGCTGAACGAGTCGGTAGCCATAACCCGCTCCCGCGACAAGCTGCGCTCCCTGCAGCTGCTTGCCCGCAAGGGAATCGGCTTGCCGGTCACGGGTTTTGCCCATTCACCTGACGACATAGATGATCTGATCAGCATGGTTGGTGGCGCTCCGCTCGTCATCAAGTTACTGGAAGGCACCCAGGGTATTGGTGTCGTACTGGCGGAAACCACCCAGGCCGCGGAAAGCGTTATCGAGGCCTTCATGGGACTAAAGGCGAATATCCTGACGCAGGAATTCATCAAGGAAGCCGGTGGCGCGGACATTCGCTGCTTTGTGATCGGTGACAAGGTGGTCGCCGCGATGAAGCGCCAGGGCAAGGAAGGGGAATTTCGCTCGAACCTGCACCGCGGCGGAACGGCCAACCTCATCAGGATCACGCCCGAAGAGCGTTCTACGGCAGTACGGGCAGCCAACATCATGGGTCTGAATGTTGCGGGTGTTGACCTGCTGCGCGCGAATCATGGTCCGGTCGTTATGGAAGTCAACTCATCGCCAGGACTGGAAGGTATCGAAAATGCCACCAACAAGGATATCGCAGACATGATCGTGCAGTTCATCGAGAAAAATGCCGAAAGCGGCCGGACCCGGACTCGCGGCAAGGGTTAATCCATGGCGCGCCCGGCACACCGGCGCGATTCACCGGGCCAACCTGCCGCAGATTCGCGCCAACCGGGATGATCCTGAAACGGAACGACTCGCCCGTGCCTTTGGAGTTCCGGTTCTGCTGAACTCCGCGCTGCGGGATAACTCCCTGCGGCAGGCCGCCGCGACCCGTGGAAGTCACATGCTGTTATACGAGGCCGGAGAGGCCCTGCGCTATGATGACCTGTCGATCCGGGCCGGTATCCACGGGGTCAGCCAGGTCATGCGCGCACTCGAAATGTTGCCAGGAACCGCAAACCCCGGAAAGAAATAGACCCATGCGTCGCCAGGACCTCAGCCTGGATCAGGGCACCGGAGAGCGGCATGCTGCGCACCAAAGTCCAGCTCGGGACGCACATCGGCAGAGACAAAACCCCGGGTTACATCAATGATGTCTACAGTAACGTGCATACCGCAACCACATCTCATTTTCGCGGCGTGATCATTGGAGCAATCATGAAACCGGCCGTACACGAAGGTGATGCGCTATTCCATATTGCGCGTTTCAACGATGACTTGTCAGATGTAGCCGAGGGTGTCGATAACTTCCACCAGGTTCACAGTGATGAGACCGGTTAACAGGCAAGCCTGCCCAGGAGCGGGCACGATGCGAGAGAATTACACCAGCCTTTGTATAACGTATAGGAAACAGCAGCCGTGAGTGACATACCAGAGAAAGAAAGAGCCGAGCCACCTGAATCGCTCGAGGATGCGCTGCAGGAAGCGGTCGAGAATGCTGATGAGCAGCTGGTTGCAGAGATTGTTGAATCCATTCCCGGCCACGAGGCATTGCGCCAGGTCTCCCGGATGGAGGCGGATGAGCGTGATCAGTTCATATCCATGCTGACGCCGGAGGCGGCGGCCGAGTTGATCGAAGACGCCCCACCGGAAATGGCTGTGGCCATGATTGAAGACCTCGATTCCTCTGTGGCAGCGATGATCATGGAGGAACTTTCTACCGACACGCAGGCAGACATCGTCCAGGATCTGGATGATGACGATGCCGAGGCAATTCTGTCAGCCATGGATGCCGAGAGCGCCGAGGATGTGCGCAAACTCACCCGCTACGATCCCGACACGGCGGGCGGATTGATGGAACTGGATGTGTTCTCCTTTGTTGACGACGACACAGTCGGTACCGTACTGAAGCGACTGATCGCGGGTGATGAAGAGTTTGAACGTTTTCGCGGACAGCACCCGTATATCGTCGACAAAGACGGCAGACTGGTTGGTGTCGTGTCACTGCGTGGCCTGCTGAGAAACAAGCGCGCTGTGCTGCTCTCCGACATCATGACTTCACCTGTCTCGGTACAGCCGGAAACGAGTCAGGATGACCTGGTGAACCTGTTTGATGAAAACCCGTTTCTCGGTGTACCCGTAGTGGACAACCAGGGGGTACTCGCAGGCGTGGTCTCGCGAGAAAGTGTTGCCGAAGCAGTACTGGAACGCGCCGAGCATCAAAGTCTTTCCCGACAACAGATCGGCGATGAATTGCGCTCGATGCCGACGCTGCTGCGTTCAAGGCGCAGGCTGGCCTGGCTGTCCTCCAATATTGTGCTGAATATTATTGCAGCGAGCGTGATCTCTGCCTACGAGGAAACCCTTGCCGCAATGATTGCTATTGCTGTGTTCCTTCCCATGGTTTCCGACATGAGCGGCTGCTCCGGGAACCAGGCCGTTGCCGTCAGCATGCGAGAACTGTCACTGGGGCTGACACGCCCGATTGATATTTTCCACGTATTAAGAAAAGAACTCAGCGTCGGCATTATCAATGGCATCGTGCTCGGCATTCTCATCGGCATCGTTGCCTGGCTATGGAAAGACAATCCTTATCTCGGCCTGGTAATCGGGCTGGCGCTGTCTCTCAACACCATGCTTTCAGTATCGATTGGCGGTACAGTGCCGCTGCTGCTCAAGCGCTTCGGGGTGGACCCGGCAGTTGCATCAGGACCCTTGTTGACCACGGTGACGGACATGGCAGGATTTTTTATGGTGTTGAGCCTGGCAACCCTGTTCATGTCACAATTACTGGCCTGAACAATCAAATCATCCGGCTATAAATGCCTGACGGGCTATACGGCAGAGCCGTGACTGCTCAGGAGCAACATGCCGGACAAATCGTAGTACAGGAACATCGTAATCACACCGACTGTACCTATAATCAGGAACGAGACAAGCAGATTCCTGAACAGGATCCGGTGACCCAGTCCCAGTACAAGAAAGGCTTCATGAAGGTATTGGATATGGCTCCCAGAACCAGGTTGAAACTGGCCCAGTCGACACTGATCAGCCCCGTCTTCTGCAGATGGCTCAGGGAAAATGCAATGGCGTCTGCATCAGTAAGCCCGCTGACGATCGCGACCAGTGGCAGCCAGGCATCCCCCAGGTAGTTGGTCGCGAGTCGTGTAATCATCAGGATGGAGGCAAAGATCAGCGCAAACGAGACAGCAGAAGACAGGCTGAAGGGGTTGTCGAAGCTTAGCTGGACCTGCTCCGTTTCCGGCTCCCTCGACTTGAGTACGTAGTATCCCGCCAGAATCAGTCCCGTAACACCCATGACAGCCAGTGGAAGCGCAATATTCTTCACCAGCGCCTGGTTCACCACCGCGATCTCGACAATCAGGCGCGGAAACATGATGGATGCAGCAAGCAGTATTGCGACAGTGAAATGCCGGTTGCCTTCCGGATGTTCCCTGCTGCGACGGGCAAAACTCAGCGTTGTCACCGTACTCGAAACCAGGCCGCCAATCATCCCGGTCAGGCCTATGCCCCCGCGTGGGCCGACAACCTTGATAAGGACGTAGCCCACGAAACTGATGAACGACACCAACACCACGATCAGCCACACCTTGTAAGGCTTCACGGCAGACAGCATGACATCGACAAACCCGATGCCGAGTCTGCGGCGTATATCAAGCCCCGGCGCGACCTCGGAGAATGCCTCGCCACTGTAATTACCGGACAACACATCGCGTCCGACGTCTGTCAGTATTACCGATCCAAGGAAATGCCAGCCAGGCGCGAATATTTCCAGTTGTTCGCCGGCCTGGTATCGCTGGTCGCTCACGGGCTTGATATTGATCCGCTCTTCCGCGGCAGACACGGACTCGACGTGGCCTGCCGGGAATGTCATGTAGGTATCCAGTGACTGGCGCGGCAGGATCGGTAGTACGATAAAAGTAATGGTCAGGAACAACACTACTGCCTGCAGTTCGCGGGCCTGGACTTTTGCACGGAACTGCTTGATGGCCTGTTTTGGAAACAGCACTGCGAGCACAACAATAGCCAGCGCGATAGCCAACTCGCTCGCCTCTTTCTGATCAGCACGAGAACGTGAGTATTGCCGCAGCACGGGCCAGTCCCGGGGTCGATCCGCCACAGCTGGAAGTCAGCGGACACCAACCTGAATCGCGCTATACGAAAACGAAGATCGACGTCATACAATTCGACAGGCACTTCAACTACAGCGACCGCGACATCCTAGTCAAGATCGACGTCGAGGGCCACGAGCCTGAAGTCATCGCGGGCATGCGCTGCCTGCTTGCCGACAACCGTTGCCACGTGCAGGTCGAGGTCTTCGATGCCAACCTGGGAGCCGTCGAGGACCTGCTGGGGAAACTCGGGTACGCGAAAATTCTGGAATTCGGCTACGACAGGATCTTCAGCAATCGCCCGCAGGACCGGCAGCGGCCACCCGGACCCGGGTAATCACCCGCACATCGGGGAAATGAGAACCATGAAACCAGAGCAATATTTTCGCGAACATACCGGACAACCTGGAAACGGAAATATTCGAACGCCTCGCCGGCGGCGGGCAGGTAAGCATCGAGCGAATTATCTCGCGCGGTCATGCTTCCCCGACATCCGGCTGGTACGACCAGGAGACTAGCCCGCATATTGCACCAGTATCCGGGATGCTGGCGCGGGGCAGGTGCGACTGGGCGCCGCTCTGGAGCGAAAGTCATAGCTGTAGCTATGACTTGAGTGAAGAGCAAGTACAGGCGTGCCTGAACAAGCCAGGACCCGGATAGGCCGTGGGCCGATCACAAAATGTGCACTTGAAATTGGCCGAACCTTGATGCTTGCAAGTGCGCTTTATAGCAGATCACTGCAAGGCCCGCGGCCGACTGGTGCAATATGCGGGCTACTGAATGGGTGATCGTGCTGCGGGGCGAGGCGCGGCTGTCTTTCGAGGACCAGTCATCCGTCCACCTGCGTGCAGGGGATTACCTCAACCTTCCCGCCCACCGGAAACACCGGGTCGACTGGACGGCTCCGGACAGGGAAACGGTCTGGCTCGCCGTGCATTACCGTGAATAGCCCTGCTTTTCCGGAATATGGCCTGAAAATGCAGACCGATGCTTACCCCCGTTGACGGACTCTCCTATAATGCCAGTCTTTTGCGGGCTACCTGTCCAACGGCATCGATGCCATGCGACAGGGGCCAGGAACGGGAGATAAAGATGGGTTATACACTGGTACAAGTCAGGGGAATGACCGTCGGGGACATCATGCGCAGCGAGGTGCTGTCCGCCGGAGCGGACTGGTCACTGGAAACGCTGGCGGATTTTCTCGTCGACAACAGCATCTCCGGGGCGCCTGTGACGACGCAGGGTGACGAACTGGTCGGGGTGGTCTCGCTGACGGATATCGTACGCCAGAGCAGCATGAGCAACAGCCATGCCAGTACCGGCAGCGCCCACGATGTCTACCTGCACGAGCTGGAAAGCCAGATGAGCCGGGAAGAAATGCGGATATTCCATGCCCAGGATGACTCATCCGTGCGGGTGAGCGACATCATGACGCCCATGATCTTTCGTGTGGACCGCGACACCTCCCTGCAGGAGGTTGCAGAAACCATGCTCAAGGGGCGCATCCACCGCGTGTTCGTGACCGAGGACGGCAAGTTGACCGGTATCGTCACAGCGCTCGACATGCTGCAGGTGATCCGGGATATCTGATGCCCCGGGAGTATTCCAGGGAAGGAACTCCTGTTTCTTCGCCGCGGACGCGGTAAACTAGGCGAAACAGGGGTTCAGAAAACCGCTGGAAGCGGAGGAAAAACATGCGGCAGATACTAATAATCATCGCCGGCCTGCTTGTGTCTGCCAGCCTGGTCCGGGCGGAATCCGCAAGCATCCCGACTCTGGTCCTGCATCCGGGTGATGCCACCCGTGCCACCATCGAGATAAACCCCGCCTCCGGCAGCTATGTCATAACCACCCTGACGCCCCGGAAGCAGGCCGAACTCAACCGCTTTACCAAAACCAATCTCGGCAAGAACGCCCGACTGGTCGTCGGCGAGAAAGTGATCGTGGAGTCGGTCATCCGTGAAGAAGTCACCGGACCGGTCCTGCAGTTTCCGGCCGAATCGCCGGAATCCGCACTGGATACGGTAAGGATGCTGTTCGTTAAGCAGAAGAAATAGGCCGCCCCGCCCACCACCACAGGCAACACGACCCTGCCTGTTTTTCCGGCTGGCAGCCGTTATGCCAGGTTCAGATTGATCCAGGCTGGATTCAGGATTCCTGCATGGCGTTACGACGTACAACAGGTCGCTCGCGCAATACCAGGTAAAATGCGCCCACGGTCGAGAGGATCGAGACGATCAGGCCCGTCGCGGTCAATGTGTCCCAGTACATGGTGTATCTCCTTTTGGATGCTTGTTTAATATTTCATAAAATTAGCAATTTCTAATACTATGCTCTTTATCGTCCCTGCGTGGAGATATCTTTAGGTACTGGAGATGTTCCGCGGATAATTTCTTTATATTTTTAACTTCAGGGACTTACAAGGCTACCTGGTGTGACCAGGGTCACCTTTTCAGCCGCACAAGCGGCAAGGAACCCGACGGCCGAACCGGCACTCAGCCATGCCTGCGGGCATCACGCGTAGTAGCATCATTCGCAGTTATTAAACGAACGGAAGAACGAGACCGGCATGCGTTATCGAATTGGGGAAGAACCCGACATGCTCGGCACGGCCATGGACCAGAGCGCCGTCAACAGCATTGCGCTGCTCAGTCTTCTGCTGGGAGTCGGCTTCGTCATTGCCGGCCTGCGCAGCCGGCATTACTGGCTCACGATCTGGGGCACCGGCCTGTCATTGTGGAGCGCCGGGTATATCGCGCTGGTCGCGTTCTTTCTCTAGGAATTGCCGAATCAGACTGTCGGCAAGTGCTGTTCAATAAAGGCCCGGATATACGGTGCCGGGTGCGCACCGCTGAAACGGCCCTGCTCCTCGCCCCGGCTGAACAGGATGATCGTCGGGAAGCCGCGCACCCGGTAGTGACCGGCCAGTTTCATATTATCGCCGGCATCGACCTCGAGTTTCGCCAGCCGTACCGCGCCGTCGAACTCGGCGATAACCCGCTCCAGCACCGGCGCAATCACCAGGCAGGGTGAACACCAGTCTGCCCAGAAATCGACCAGGACCGGATGTTCGTGCGAGGCAGCCAGCACCCGGGCATCGAAGTCATGCAAGTCGACCGTAGCAATCCAGGGCGGCGAGGGCTTGTGGTATGTCATGAGATTCCCGTCAAACAGGGCCGGAATTTACCGACCATTGGCGCACATCATCCACAGGATGACCCTGCCGGACAATCCCCCGGTTGCCATGCTGTCACTGACTCGCACCAACGCAGCGACACCGACCCGACACGGGTATCACCGGTCGCTGATGCAGCAACTGCGGCGCGGATATTCCCTGCCATGGGCAGGCCCAGGTGTTAACATATTGCCCCTGATCCCGCCACGACAGGACCTCCGAAGCGGCCAGGGCGCGGGCCAGGCGGACCAACTGGAACAGACATGACTGAGCAACGCATAGAGAATCTCAACATCATCTCCTGTACGCGCCTGATCACGCCGCGGGAGCTGAAGGAACACCTGCCGATCAGCGAGACCGCCAGGCAATCGGTCATTCACGGCCGGGAGACCATCAAGCAGATCCTGGAGCGCAAGGACAAGCGCCTTTTCATCGTGGTCGGCCCCTGCTCCATCCATGACACGGAAGCCGCCATCGTGTACGGCAAGCGCCTCAAGGCGCTGGCTGACAAGGTATCTGACAGGCTGCTGCTGGTCATGCGGGTTTACTTCGAGAAGCCGCGCAGCACCGTCGGCTGGAAAGGGCTCATCAACGATCCCCATATGAACGGTTCCTTTGAGATCGAGGAGGGGCTGCATATCGCGCGGCGCCTGCTGCTGGACCTGGCGGAGCTCGGCCTGCCGCTGGCGACCGAGGCGCTCGACCCGATTTCACCCCAGTACATCCAGGACCTGATCGCCTGGTCCGCCATCGGCGCACGCACCACCGAATCGCAGACGCACCGTGAGATGTCCAGCGGTCTCTCCTGCGCGGTCGGTTTCAAGAACGGCACCGACGGCAGCCTGGCCGTTGCCGTCAATGCCCTGAAATCGGTGATCCACCCGCACAATTTCCTTGGCATCGATCCCGACGGCCACGTCTCGACTGTCAGCACGGCCGGCAACAGGTATGGTCATATCGTGCTGCGCGGCGGCAACGGCAAGCCCAACTATGACTCCGTCAACATGGCTATCTGCGAGCAGGAACTGCAGCAGGCGGGCGTCTGCCCGTACATCGTGGTGGACTGCAGCCACGAGAATTCCAACAAGAACCCGGCCCTGCAGCCACTGGTCGCCGAGAACGTGACCAACCAGATACTGGAAGGCAACGATTCCATCATTGGCCTGATGATTGAGAGCAACATCAATGCCGGCAACCAGCCGATCCCGGAGAACCTGGCCGACCTGAAATACGGCGTTTCGGTCACCGACGGCTGCATCGACTGGGAAACCACGGAATCGACCATTCTGGACATGTACAACGCCCTGAGCCGGCGTGAACAAACCGGCACCGCCTGACCCGCTTGTGCAGGAGGGAGACCGGGATGCCGCGTGACACCGAAGAGAACGTTGCACATCATTACGGCCTGAACGCACTGCTGGACGCCATCCTCAGGGCACTCACCGCCACTGGCAAGGATATCGACCGGCTGGTTCCCGCGGATCTCGCCCCGGTGGACGAATTCCACATTCGCGGACGCGAGGCAACCCTGGAGCTTGCCGGACGCGCGAACATCGAGACCGGCATGCGGGTGCTGGATGTCGGTTGCGGGATTGGTGGCTCCGCCCGTCACCTCGCCTCGGAACGCGGCTGCCACGTTACCGGCATCGACCTGACCCGCGATTATGTCGAGGTAGCCACGGCGCTGGCGGCACGCACCGGACTGGCGCAGCATGTCGCGTTCCACCATGGCAGCGCCCTGGAACTGCCTTTTGAAGCGGACAGTTTCGATATCGTCTGGACCGAACACGTGCAGATGAATATCGCCGACAAGGCCGCCTTCTACGGGGAAATCGCCCGCGTCCTGAAACCTGGCGGGCACCTGCTGTTTCACGACATCTTCAGCAGCGACGGCAGCGAACCCTGGTATCCCGTGCCCTGGGCCGGCGACGCTTCCATCAGTTTTCTGGCACAGGCCGACACGGTGCCGGACATTCTCGAGGCAGCCGGTCTGCAGGTGCTGGAATGGGAAGATCGCAGTGCAGACTCGCTGGAATGGTTCAGGAATAGCGTCGCCCGGGTCCATGCCACGGGTCCGGCGCCACTCGGCCTGCACCTGCTGATGGGGGCCAGCGCCCTGCCGAAATTCGAGAACCTGATTCGCAACCTGCAGGAGTCGCGCATCATGGTCATCCAGTCCGTAGCCGCCAGGATCTGAACCCGACCGCGCGCTCCCGTAAACCCGGATTTCCGCAGGCGATGCGGGCTAACACTCGATCACGTTCACAGCGAGCCCGCCGCGGGCGGTCTCCTTGTACTTGGTCTTCATGTCGGCGCCGGTATCCCGCATTGTCTTGATGACCTTGTCCAGCGAAACAAAGTGCGTTCCGTCTCCGCGCAGCGCCATGCGCGAGGCATTGATGGCCTTCACAGCACCCATGGCATTGCGCTCGATGCAGGGCACCTGCACCAGCCCGCCGACCGGGTCACAGGTCAGGCCAAGATTGTGCTCCATGGCGATCTCCGCTGCATTCTCAACCTGCTCCGGCGTCCCGCCCAGCACCTCGGTCAGACCGGCAGCCGCCATGGAACAGGCGGAACCCACCTCACCCTGGCAGCCGACCTCCGCACCGGAGATCGAGGCATTTTCCTTGTAGAGAACCCCGATGGCAGCTGCCGTCAGCAGGAACCGCACGATGCCATCTTCACTGTAGCCGGGACAAAACTTCCAGAAATAATGCATCACGGCCGGGATGATGCCGGCGGCACCATTGGTCGGCGCCGTGACCACCCGCCCACCTGCCGCGTTTTCCTCGTTCACGGCAAGTGCAAACAGGTTGACCCAGTCCATGGTACCCAGCGGCGCCTTGTCGAGTTCCTTTTCGTTGTTGAGCTGGCGATACAGCCGTGCGGCTCGCCGTTTGACCTTCAGCCCGCCCGGCAACAGCCCTTCGGTTGCACAGCCCCGCTCCACGCAGGCCTGCATGACATGCCAGATCGCCAGCAGTCCGTCGCGGATCTCGTCACTGCTGCGCCAGGCACGCTCGTTCTGCAGCATGATCTGGCTGATCGACAGACCACTTTCGGCACAGTGCGCCAGTAATTCCGCCGCACTGTGAAACCGGTACGGTAACGGTGTCTGGTCCTCGACGATGCGATCGGCTCCGGCAGCCGCCTCGTTCACCACGAAACCGCCACCGACAGAGTAATAGGTTCGTTCCAGTAACATTTCCCCTGCCGCCCCCAGGGCGACGAACTTCATGCCATTGGGATGGTAGGGCAATACCTTGCGACGGTGGAAAACCAGGTCCTGCTGTTCGTTGAAGACCAGCCGCGACCCGTCCGGCAGGTGCAGTTCGCCAGCGGTTCTGACCCGTTCCAGTCGCGCCGGAATGCTGTCGGTATCGACCGTCTCGGGGGCCTCGCCCTCCAGCCCGAGAATTACCGCCTTGTCGGTACCGTGGCCCTTGCCGGTCGCTCCCAGGGAACCAAACAACTCAACCCGGATGCGTGTAACAGCAGCGGTCGAATTCGCCGCCGCTATTGCCGTGATGAAACGTGCGGCTGCGCGCATCGGACCCACCGTATGAGAACTCGATGGCCCGATACCTATTTTGAACAGATCAAAAGTGCTGATAGCCAAGACATGCCTTCCTTGCCTGGAGTGAAGTTATTACCCGGATCCGGACTGTGCGAACATGCCGTTCGACACAACCCGGCATGGAGTATGCACCATGCAGGCATGGTGATAATCCTGCGGGAAAACAGGGATAATGCCACGTATGCAGATAAATTGTGCGCCCGGGCAGAGGCTGAATTCAAGATGCGGATGAAACGTCTGCGGCGCTGGTTACTCGCGGGACTCGCAGCCTGCCTGCTGCTCAGCGTGGCGCCCGTCATCATGCTGCGCTGGGTCACGCCCCCGACCTCTGCGGTCATGCTGCAGCGCATCCTCGTTGAAGGACACAAGCTTGATTATCAGTGGGTACCACTGACGCAGATCGCGCCAGCAGTGGCACTCGCGGTCGTGGCCGCAGAAGACCAGAAATTTCCTGACCACCTGGGATTCGACCTGAAGGCGATAAGAAATGCGGTGGAAAACAACGCGCGTGGCGGCCGCCTGCGCGGGGCCAGCACGCTGACACAACAGGTCGCCAGAAATCTTTTTCTCTGGCAGGGACGCAGCTACCTGCGCAAGGGGCTGGAAGCCTGGTTTACCCTGCTGCTGGAACTTTGCTGGTCGAAGCAGCGGATACTCGAAGTCTATCTGAACATCGCGGAAACAGGCCCGCAAACCTTCGGTATACAGGCGGCAGCACGGCGCTATTTCGGGCAGTCAGCAAGTACGCTGACGCGGGAACAGGCAGCGCTCATTGCAGCGGTTCTGCCCAACCCGCTGCGTTTCCATGCCGACAGGCCATCCGGGTACATCCTGTCCAGACGCAACCATATCCTGCAGCAGATGTCACAATTGGGTGGTAACGCCTACCTGCATAACATCCTGCCCCGTGCTGCAGCCGATCACAGGTGAAGTTCCGGCTACCTGGCGCAGCAGTTAAGGGCTGAACAATCACTACGGGAAGCCTGTTATGAGTACTGCATCGCAAAAGAAAGTCCTGCTGGTGATCGCAGATATCAGTGGCTATACCGAGTTCATGGTTTCTTCGAAGACGGAAATCGAACACAGTCAACACGTCATCACCGAGCTCATCCAGGCAATCATAAAAGAGATTCAAATTCCCCTGGAAGTTTCAAAACTGGAGGGTGATGCCGTGTTTCTGTACGCGAGTCGGGAAGACCATGACCATGCGTGGGATGATGTCACGAAAATGGTTGGCAACAGGTTGCTGCAGTTTTTTACCGTATTTCACGAGAAGCTGGCGGAACTCGGGAACCAGGATTCCTGCCATTGCGGCGCCTGCAGAAATATCGGGGTTTTGAAGCTGAAGATCGTGGCACACAGTGGCGATGCCCTGTTCTACAAAATACACCAGTTCAACGAGCTCTCCGGCAGTGATGTCATCCTGGTGCACCGCCTCCTGAAAAACTCAACCGTTCACGATGAGTACCTCCTGATGACAGAGTCCGCTGCTGCCGACATTTCACTCCCGCACGGCACTCGCCTGGAGCCTGGACGTGAGCATTACGAACACCTGGGCGCCATCAACACCCTGGTATGCTACCCGTTCGCAGAAACAGGCTGATGCACTGATTTCTTCTGACCCGCCAGATATCGTCAACCTGCGATCGTCTTGTGCGGCAGGTCGCAGACTGGTGCGCCGGACAGGCCAACAATAACGATTAACTGCAGGCCAGTATTGCGTGCAGTGGAGAAAGCCGGCCCGCCGCCTCCACCAGCAGGATAATTTCCCAATATATTCCAACAGGTTGTGATACCTGAGTCGGCAACCTCCACGCACCATGAATAAATGCGGAAGCGCGCCGATATATTCGTTGAATACCCCTGATTCGTGACAGCACGAGCACGCAATACACGCAGGTACCGCCATGAAGACACACAAGCAGCAGGAAAACAGGTTCAGCGGCAGAGACATCCTGCGCGACCTCATCCCCCTGAACGGACTCACCGATGAGCGCTACCGGGAAATATCGGGTAGCCTGGCTATCGAGGATATCAGCGCCGGCAGCTACCTGTTTGGCGAGGGTGACAGGGACAACAAGTCCATCTATCTGCTGGATGGCGTTATCAATTTCATCGATGAAAACGGCAGGGTTAGCGGGGTCGTTTCTGCAGGGACCACGCCGGCGCGCTATCCGATTGCCAACCAGCAACCCCGCATCACCACCGCCCGCGCAGCCAGCAAGGCCGTTATCGCAAGCATTGATTCCACACTGCTGGATGTCATGCTGACACTTGACCAGTCTGAAGATGCCCGCTCGGTAAAAACAAGCACCGATACCGGCAAGGACTGGTTGACCCGCATGCTGCAGTCAGAGGCGTTCATCAAACTGACACCGACAGATATCCAGAAGATGCTGCAGAAACTGCAGTCAGTACCCGTCAAGGCAGGCGAGGTTGTGATCCGTCAGGGAGACAGCGGGGACTATTTCTATATCATTCGCGAAGGTCGCTGCTCGGTCACTCGCCTGGCATCAGGCAAGGGCTGGGATATTCCACTGGCGGAACTCTCCGATGGTGATTGTTTCGGCGAGGAGGCGCTGGTTTCCGACAATCCGCGCAACGCCACCATCACCATGCTGAGGGATGGCACCCTGATGCGCCTGTCAAAACAGGATTTCGTGGAACTGCTGAAAAAGCCGCTACTGCATTACATCGACTATGACCTGGCCATGGAGTCCGTCAGCGAAGGGGATGTCTGGCTCGACGTGCGCCTCCAGGAAGAACATGCGAACTATGCCTTTGAAGGCAGCATCAATGTGCCGCTGGCAATGATCCGTGACAAGGCACCCATTCTGGTACCGGGCAAAAAATATATCGTCTATTGCGACACCGGGCGCAGAAGTGCGGCCGCCGCATTCCTGCTGAGCCAGCGTGGACTGGATGTCTGTGTCCTTGAAGGCGGGCTGAACAAGGGAGTACCGTCAGACATATTCGGACTCTTCTCCGACATGCAACCGATGGACGGTGCTCATGCCCCACTGGACATGCCGACCGCCGCAGACAGTGAATACCCTGCGGACGAGGCAGCCGGCCCGGCATCCCGGGAAATTGTGCAGGATAGAGACGCGGCGCTGCAGGCAAGGGATACCGCACAACGCCGGGTCGACATTCTGGAAAGAGAACTGGCCGCACTTCAATCCGAGCTTGGCCGCTACCTTGGCCAGGTAAAACAGCTGGAAAGTGCCTGGCAGGATGCAAGCCTGGCACGCGACTCCATTACCCGGCATGTCGAGCGACTGATGAAATCCGTTACGCGGACCAATCGAGAGTCCTGAAACAGCCGACTGGTACACTCCGGGTACCCTTTCCCGGAGGCGGCCAGCCTGGAGACAAGCCCCCCCCTTGCACGGTTTGCCAATCGGTTCGCCGCCGCCTCCATTATGCAAACACCGCGGGTCGGTTATAATGCGCCCGGCAAACCACACCTCTCCTGACCAGGATTCACCATGAACCGGATCATCTTGCTCCTTCTGACCGCTATCCTGCTGCAGGCATGCGCTGCCATTGATGACAGCAAGAAATCAATCAGACTGGATGAATCACTTTATTTTTACGAGAGCGCCATGCGCTGGGCAGACTTTGAATCCGCGAACAGCCTGCGGAGATATGAAGGGGACCCCGCCCCCGCTACAAACCCGGCCAAGCTGAAACGAATCAAGGTCACAGGATACGAGGTTCTCAACACAGTCCCCTCTGATGATGACACCAAAGTTTTCATTACGGTGAAGATTTCCTATTTCGATGGAGACAATCTCAAGGTGATGTCGCTTACTGACAACCAGGTATGGCAGTACGATGAGAAACAAGACGCATGGTACGTCTCCACACCATTGCCGGTATTCAAGTAACCCGGCAACAACATTGCATGCATAGAGTCGGACCTCAACCCGGCGCAACTTCCATAGTGCGCTCGTTCGGAAAGCAGCCGGGATAATGGCCTGGTGGGGCACACTGCTGGGTGGAACACTCGGCTACATGTTTGGCGGGCCGCTGGGGGCACTGCTGGGCGCGGCCCTGGGTCGTAATTTTGACCGGGGAATCCGGGTTACGGACGAACATGCGGCCTATGGCGTTGGTCAGCAGGAACGTGTCCAGGCCGCCTTTTTCACTGCAAGCTTCTCCATCATGGGCCATATTGCCAAGGCCGACGGCAAGGTAACCGCCGCTGAAATATCATCCGTCGAAACCATCATGGCACGCATGCAACTGGACTCCCGGCAACGCCGCGCTGCCATCAAGCTGTTCAACGAGGGCAAGAAGGAAGGCTTCCCGCTGCATGATGTACTCCTGCAGTTCAGGCATGAATGTCATGGCAGACGCAACCTGGTACAGATGTTCATTGAAATCCAGATCGCGGTTGCCATGGCAGATGGCCGGCTGCACGCCGCCGAAAAGAAAATAATCTTCTCCATTGGCCGGGAACTCGGTTTTGATCATGCTGCAATCGAGCAACTCTTCAGTTTTACCGAGAGCAGTGAACAACCCGTACGCCGAGGGCACAGTCTGGAATCTGCCTATGAAATCCTGGGTGTTAACAAGACCGCGACAGACGCGGAAGTCAAAAAGGCCTACCGGCGCCTCATGAGTCAGCACCACCCTGACAAGCTCATTGCCAGGGGACTACCTGACGAGATGGTAAAAATAGCGACCGAAAAAACCCAGAAAATCAAGGCTGCCTACGAGGAAATCAGGGACAACAGGAGCCAGGATGCCCCGTAACGGCACTCCTGCCTGATAAAACAGGCAAGTGAATGCTGCAGGATCGGTTAACATGCTGGCAGGGATAGTTTCCCTGATACCTGCAAGCCGTACCGGAACCTGGCACACCCATGGACAAGGAAGAAAACCCCGAACCCAGCGACTACTCGGAACTGTCACCCGATATCCTGTTGAACGCCATTGACAGCTGCGGCCTGCAAACAGATGGCCGCCTGCTGGCACTGAACAGCTATGAGAACCGTGTCTATCAGGCTGGCATTGAATCGGGAACGCCTGTCATCGCGAAATTCTACCGCCCCGGGCGCTGGACAGATGCAGCAATTCTTGAGGAACACACCTTCTCGCTGGAACTGGTAAACCAGGAACTCCCCGTCGTTGCACCCCTGGAGATCAATGCAACCACCCTGCAGCGTTACCTGGGATACCGCTTCGCGCTGTACCCGCGCCAGGGGGGCTACTGGCCCGAACTGGATACGCGACAGGCCAGGCAATGGATAGGCAGGGCCATTGCACGCATCCACGCGGTAGGGGCCTCAGGCAAGTTCAGGCACCGGCCCGGGATCGATATCGACAGTCACGGACACCAGTCCCGCCGCTTCCTGCTGGAACAGGACTTCATTCCCGCACACCTGGAAACCGCCTATCGCACCCTGTCAGATGACCTGCTGAACCAGGTCACCGACATCTTTTCCAGCGCAGGGAAGATCAGCAAAATCCGCATCCATGGAGACTGCCACGCAGGTAACATCCTCTGGACTGAAGCAGGACCGCATTTTGTCGACCTGGATGACTGTCGCACTGGCCCGGCGATCCAGGACCTGTGGATGCTGATATCCGGCGAGCGCCATGAAATGCAGGCCCAGTTGGCTGATATTGTTGAAGGCTACCAGCAGTTTTATGATCTCGATTTCCGCGAACTGCGCCTGATTGAGCCACTGCGCACCCTGCGCATCATGCATTACGCCGCCTGGCTGGCCCGCCGCTGGAACGATCCCGCCTTCCCCCGCGCCTTCCCCTGGTTCAATACATCGCGCTACTGGGAAGAACACATTCTAGCCCTGCGAGAACAGGCCGGCCTGCTGAATGAAGCGCCACTGGTGCTTTGAATAACACCCCGAAGGCCTTCAGGCGCTTGCGTATCCAGCGCGGGAATATTCGGGGCAATTACCGCCAGCAGGTCGATACTCTGGCTGCAGAGGCTGCCCGGTGCAATTGCCTTGTCACTAGTGTTCCTCGATGCCGGCAGGCTATAACTGCCGCCCTGCGGACCAGCAATTAAAAAACATGGTTTATGCTGATTGCCTGACGGCAGGTTGCAACTCGTTCAGGGGTCCCGGCTTTGCAATACTGAATCCCTGTGCATAATCAACGCCGATATCCGCGAGCTTCTTCAGGATCGCATCGCTTTCTACAAATTCAGCCACAGTCTTTATGCCCATTGCGCGCCCAAGCTGCTGTATCGAGCTGACCATTGCTGCGTTGACGGTATCAGTATCGATATCCCGGACAATGCTCCCGTCTATCTTCAGGTAGTCAACCTGCAGATTCTTCAGGTAGGTGAAGGAACTCAGGCCGCTGCCAAAATCGTCGAGGGCAAACCTGCATCCGAGTTTGCGCAACTCGTGAATAAATACCGACGCCGCCTGCATATTTGCAATTGCCACAGTTTCTGTTATCTCAAAACAAAGGACCCCCGGGGGAATATTGTATTTCCCGATCTCGGCCTTGATAAAATGCAGAAAACCGCTGTCGTTGATGGAACTCCCCGACAGATTCACAGCCAGGGCATCGAGGTCTGTCACGCATTTCAGGTCACGGTTCCTGTCATACCATGAAAAGCTGTTGCTGATGACCCAGCGGTCGAGGTTGCCGATAATATTGTAGCGCTCCGCCGCAGGCATGAACTTGCCCGGCGGCACCATTGCACCATTCTCGTCAAGCATGCGAACCAGAACTTCCAGATGCCGCCCCGCGTGACTTGCCGGGTCTACCGGGACAATGTCCTGGCAATACAGAACCAGCCGCCCTGCATCGATGGCAGCCGTCAACCGGGACACCCATTGCATTTCCTCGTGTCGTTTCGCAAGCGCCTGATCGCCTGGCTGGTAGATATGGTAACGGTTGCCACCGAAGTCCTTGGATGCATAGCAGGCAAGATCAGCTTCGCTCATGACACTGGTTACCGATTCCGACTTTGAATTTATCGACGTCAGGCCAACACTGGCGCCAATCTCGAAGGTACGACCGCAACTGGTAAAGCGCAACGCCTGGATTCCGGCCAGCATTTTTCCGGCCAGTGCCGCCGCATCCTCAAGCGCACAGTATTTCAGCAGGATCCCGAATTCATCTCCGCCCAGACGGGCGAGGATATCCGACTCGCGCAGACAGCCCTGCAGCTGCTCCGTTACATTCCTGAGCAGGGCATCGCCTGACTCATGCGAACAGGTATCGTTGATGATCTTGAGCTGATCAAGGTCCATGAAGCAAAGCACGTGAGTCTCGCCAAGCTGCCTGGCGGAGTCGACTGCCAGTCCGAGCCTTGCTTCAAATTCTGACCGGTTCATAAGCCCGGTGAGCGCATCATGCGTCGCCTGGTAACTGATCTTGCGCTCCATGTTGCGGGTTTCTGTCACGTCATGGAATACCAGAATGGCGCCGAGCGGCACGCCCTGGTCCAGCAGGATCGGTGACGCCGAGTACTGGACAGAATATTCCCTGCCATCATGCCGCTTGAATATATTGTCACCAGCCGATTTCACGGTATTACCCGATAGCAGGCACTGCCTGACCGGTTCCACCAGCAACTCCCGGCTGTCCTTGTCAAACAGGCACAAAACCCGGCCCAGCGGCAAACCGCGCGCTATTGCAGCCTCCCAGCCGGTGATTTCCTCTGCCTTTGGATTCAGGTACTCGATCTGGCCATTTACATCCGTCGTGATCACGGCATCTGCGATGGAATGCAGTGTTACCTGGGCACGCTCCCGGGCCTGTTCGAGCTCGAACTCTGAACGCTTGCGATCGGTAATATCGAGCAGGTAACCGGCAAAATGGCTCACCTCGCCCCCGGCATCCTTGAGTGCAACGGTATAATCGTAGACCCAGCGTACCTCGCCATCGCCACAAACGATTCGGTAGTCAATACCCAGGAACATGGCGCCGCCCGTCCCTCTGTCCATTTCTGCACCTATCACTCGCGGCAGGTCGCTGGGGTGTACGATTTCCGCAAACCGGGACTGTTTTCTCACCAGCTGGCCTGCGTCATATCCGAACTGGGACACTGTCTCTGACACATACTCAATTGGCCAGCCGTCCTCGGCGCGACAACGGAATACGGTAACCGGGCCTTCGGTAAACAACTGGCGCTCGCGCAGCAACTCCTTCTCCACGCGCTGCCTGGTGGCCACCTCGGACTCAAGCAAATGGTTTGCCTCGGTCATTTCCCGCAGCAGCCCGGTATTTTCCTGCCTTAGCTGCAATGATTTCAGCACACTGCGGTTATAGTTCCTGGCAAGCAGCAGCAAGACACCCGCAAACAGCACGAACAGGAATCCCATCTTGCCCTGGATGTCGTTGTTATGCAGCAGCATGGACTGCGCGGGGATCAGGATTGCCGGCAGCATAAAGGCCACGTAGACGGGCAGTATGACGGCGTAGGATGAAATTGCGCCGGCAAGAATGCCCGCCAGCCCCATCGTCATCAGCGTCTGGTATTCAACCGGCCAGTCGTAACTGAATAACAGCCCGACACATCCCCACACCGTGCCGGAAACCAGGTTGCCTGCAAGGAACCACCCCGCCCAGCGCCCCCGGGCGCGCTGCTCACTGGAGGCACGATGATAGCGGAACACCAGAATCAGGCGCAGGGAAGTCTGGACGACCTGGGCACCGAACCACAGGGCAAGCAGGTAATGATCAACCACATTCCACAGACCGAGCGCCAGTAGCAGCGCCACCACGAGTGCCACTACCAGGGCCAGGGTCGCCTGTGCATAGACAAGTTCGACCTGTTGCCCGGCGATTCCCGGTTCGGATACCCCGGCACCCGGAGATGCATGCATCTCCAGTGCAGGTCCTTCAGAATGTTCGCCGATATTCCGGAATAAGCTCATTGACACGGGTTCCCTTGCAGGGCGCGGGTAGGCAGCGCTTGCGGGCACGGTTTTCTGGATGCCGTTTCTCATACTGCTATCGGACAAATACGCAGGAGATTGAGCCCGGGGGCATCATGACCGCGCCCGCAAAAGCCGACCATCCTCTTGTAATGAATGGATTTTCCCGGAAAGGCACCGCTGACGCAGCAGCTGCAACAGCTGGAATCGCGGCTACTCGACCTGTGTTCCTGAAAACTGCGTCAATGTAATCGCCAGGCCGCCCGGCAATGCCCGGTTCACAGCACCTTCACCCATGCCGGCAAAAACCGGGCTGCTCCGCGATCGATTCTTCAATCGTAAGCCGAGGGAAGGTATGGAAAATGGATGCCAGCACACCGGCCATCACCGGAATTCAGGCCAGAAACAAATCGGGATAGGGGCGGTCAGGATACCTGACCGAGCCCCTCCCACACCACCCGGCATGCGGGTCCGCACCGGGCGGTTCGAGAAGTTGAGGTCATGAGAGTCGGAGGACGCCAATCCGGTCGAAGTAAGCAATCGGCATTGCTCGATTCATCGCCAAGCGACTGTTGTGCCACCAACAATGGCTGTTGGACGCCACCTCGCGGGCGACAGCCTCCGAGGTGCCCATTGCTAACAGTTCCCGGTACATCGTCTTTCCCCGTCGCCAGTGCTTGAGCTGCAAAGCGCGCAAGCGGTGCCGTAGCCATTCATCCAGTTGCCGGAATACCTTTGGCGTCTGTGCCAGCTTGCAATAGGCTTTCCAGCCCGGCACATAACGCCGCAGTTCCTCCGTTACTTGACTCAGATTACGACCACCATTCCGGCGAGTGATCTGCCGGATACGTCGCTTGAAGGCGGCCTTTGCCGTACCCGCAACAGCATGTTTGACCACACCTCCCGGTGTCAACCACAGGCTGTAGCCGAAAAACTTGCGGCCAAAAGCGCTTGCTATTGCGGTCTTGGTTTCGTTCACCTTCAAGTGGAGTCGGTCGTAGAACTTCCGCAAACCATTGAGGACGCGCTCGCCTGCTTTCTGACTGCGCACATACACATTGCAGTCATCTGCGTAGCGCACGAACCGATGGCCACGTCGCTCCAGTTCCCGATCCACCTCGTCCAGCAACACATTGGCCAGTAGCGGCGAAAGTGGCCCGCCTTGCGGCGTACCCTCGTATCGCTCCATGACCACACCGTTACCCATGACACCCGCGTTGAGATATCGCCGTATCAGCCACAGTACGGCCTTGTCGTCGATACGTCTCGCCAGCTGATCCATGAGCACGTCGTGATTAACCCGGTCGAAGAACTTCTCCAAGTCCACATCCACAACCACCCGATAACCTTCTTGCACATACCGCTGCGCAGTCAGCACGGCATCATGTGCCCGTCGGCCCGGCCGGAAACCGTAGCTATGGTTGGAAAACGTTGGATCAATCAACGGTTGCAGAACTTGCAGCAGGGCTTGCTGGATCAAACGATCCGTCACGGTCGGTATCCCCAGTTCCCTCATGCCGCCCCCAGACTTGGGTATCTGCACACGACGCACCGGCTGAGGCCGGTAGCTACCGTTTAGCAGCGCCTCCCTGATCAGGGGCCAGTGGGTCTTGAGGTACTCGGCCGTGGCCTGGATCGTCAGTCCATCCACCCCCGCACTGCCTCGATTGGACCTGACACGTTTCCATGCCAAGGCCAGGTTCCCTCTCGCGAGTACCTGCCCAAGCAGGTCAGCTCGCCCTGAGCCTTAGGTAAGAACGCACTCCTTCACTGCACAACCGCCGGATTTACGCCGCTTCGCCTTGACCACAAGAGCTTTGCGGTTTCGTGCCCGCTCGCTCTGCTCGGCAACGCCTTGTATCCGATTCTTGTCCATCGGCTCGCAGCTTCGATCCACGCTTCCTCCCCACAATCGGTCACCCTCATGCAGTTGCGCTTCTCTTCGTTCGCTGTGATCAACTTACGGCGGGACTTGCACCCGCAAGAGTGCGCCCATGCTGGGCGCACACAAAAAAGGCGGCCGAAGCCGCCTTTCCTGCACATCAGTTGCAATGCTTATTTCACGGTCGGATCCAGCTCACCGCTTTCATAACGCTTGAACATCTCTTCCAGGTTGATCACCTTGATCTTGGATGCCTGGCCAGCAGTACCAAAGGCCTCGTAGCGTGCCCTGCAGACATCCTTCATGGCAATAGTGGCCGCCTTCAGGTACTTGCGCGGATCGAAGTTGGAAGGATTGTCATGCATGTGCTTGCGAATGGCACCGGTTGAGGCCATACGCAGGTCAGTATCGATATTGACCTTGCGGACACCGTTCTTGATACCTTCCTGGATTTCTTCCACCGGCACACCGTAGGTCTCACCCATGTCGCCACCATGCTCATTGATGATCTTCAGCCAGTCCTGCGGCACTGAAGAAGAACCGTGCATCACGAGGTGTGTGTCCGGAATGCGTGCATGAATCTCCTTGATACGCTGTATGGCAAGAATGTCACCGGTCGGCGGACGCGTGAACTTGTAGGCGCCGTGGCTGGTACCGATCGCAATTGCCAGGGCATCCACCTTGGTGTCCTCGACGAACTTGGCAGCTTCCTCCGGGTCCGTCAGCAGCTGATCATGGGACAGCACGCCTTCAGCGCCGGAGCCGTCTTCTTCACCGGCCATGCCGGTTTCCAGCGAACCCAGGCAACCCAGTTCGCCCTCGACGGAAACGCCGCAGGCATGTGCCATGGCGACAGTCTGGGCGGTAACCATGACATTGTATTCATAGCTCATCGGGGTCTTCATATCCGGACCCAGTGAACCATCCATCATGACCGAGCTGAAACCCAGCTGAATGGAACGCTGGCAGACTGAAGGGGATGCGCCATGATCCTGGTGCACAACGACAGGAATATGCGGCCATTGCTCAATGGCTGCCTCAATCAGGTGACGCAGGAACGGGGCACCGGCGTAGGAACGTGCACCGGCGGAGGCCTGGCAAATTACCGGGCTGTCGGTTTCGTCCGCGGCTTCCATGATGGCATGCATCTGCTCCATGTTGTTGACATTGAATGCCGGCACGCCATAGCCGTATTCGGCAGCGTGGTCGAGTAACTGGCGTAAGGATATCAGGGCCATTGTCTTCTCCTTAAAATCTAGCGATTAATCGTTAACTGCATGTATAAAAAATAATTACAGACTTGTTGAGCCTGTTACCGTATCGCCGGAAACAGCATTGTTGCCGACAGAATCTACTGCTCCATTATTTCGTGCTCACCCACACGAATAATCTTCATGGCATTGGTGCCGCCATGCACACCCATCAGGTCACCCTTGGTAATGATGACAAGATCTCCATCCCGTACCGCGCCACGCCGCATCAGCTCCTCGATCGCCTCCTTGTTGACCGTCGCGTGATCGGGCGTGGTGACATCAAAGCTGACCGGGTACACCCCGCGATAGAGCGTGACCTTCCTGCGGGTTTCAACGATGCGCGTCATGGCGAAGATCGGAATCCCCGAACTGATACGCGACATCCACAAAGGCGTTGCCCCGGACTCGGTCAGCGCAGCGATGGCCTTTACCCCGAGGCTGTTCGCCGTGTACATGGTCGCCTTGGCGATGGCCTCGTCTACCCGCTTGAAACGCATGTTGATGCGGCGTTCGGCAGTGGAAGGCTTGCGCTGACGTTCCGCGCCCACGCATATCCGGTCCATGGCCTCGATCACCTTGGCAGGAAAGTGGCCGGTTGCCGTCTCTGCCGACAGCATGACCGCATCCGTCCCGTCGATAACCGCGTTGGCCACATCAAACACCTCGGCGCGCGTCGGTATCGGGTTATAGATCATGGACTGCATCATCTGGGTCGCGGTAATGACGACGCGATCATGCGAACGTGACACCTGGATGATGCGTTTCTGAACTGCAGGCAGTTCGGCATCACCGATCTCGACACCGAGATCACCCCGCGCAATCATGACTGCATCGGCGGCCTCGACTATCTCTTCCAGCGCATCCAGTGCCTCGGCGCGCTCGATCTTTGCAACGATACCGCCGTGGCCACCGGCCTCGCGCAACAGCGTCCGCGCCTCCTCGATATCCGCCGCGGAACGCGGGAAGGATATCGCCACGTAATCCGCCCCCATGGAAGCCGCGACCTTGATGTCTTCGCGGTCCTTGGGCGTGATCGAATCGGCCGACAGGCCGCCACCCAGGCGGTTGATCCCCTTGCTGTCGCTGAGGCGACCACCCACCATGACACGGCAATGCACTGCGTTCCCGGTCACTTCCTCGACCCACAGCACCAGCAGCCCGTCGTCCAGCAACAGGGTGTCACCGCGCGCTACATCGGCAGGCAACCCCTTGTAAGTGACCCCGACACGCTCAATGTCGCCGTCGCCAGACGCAAGCCCGGCATCCAGGATGAAGTGGGCACCCTCCTCGAGCATCACCCAGCCCTCACGGAAACGCTCGATCCGGATCTTGGGTCCCTGCAGATCCGCCAGCACACCAACCTGGTGCCCGTATGCACGCGCCCGGTTGCGGACAGTCTCGGCGCGCCTTATGTGATCTTCATGAGCACCGTGCGAGAAATTCACCCGAACAACATCCATGCCTGCCTGGATCATGTCATCCAGCACATGCTGCTCATCCGTGGCCGGGCCAAGGGTTGCAACGATCTTGGTACGTCTTGGCATTGTCAGTCAGCCACTATTATTCTGGTTCTGGCGCAGTCTCTGCTGGATGCCGGGATTATTTCGCCCGTTCTTCCAGCATCGCGACAGCAGGCAGGGTCTTGCCTTCGAGATACTCGAGGAAGGCGCCACCCGCCGTGGATATGTAGGACACCTTGTCGTAGATATCGTATTTCTGGATCGCGGCAATGGTATCGCCGCCACCGGCCAGGCTGAAGCCGTCGGCATTGGCGATCGCCATGGAGACGGTCTTCGTGCCGTCACCGAACTGGTCGAATTCGAACACCCCGACCGGGCCGTTCCAGACGATGGTACCCGCCTTGCTGATGATGTCGGCCAGTTCCTGCGCCGACTTCGGACCGATATCGAAAATCATGTCATCGTCCTCGACATCAGCCGGATCCTTCAATACCGCGGGTTCATTCTCATCGAATTTCTTGCCGCACACCACGTCGACCGCAATCGGAATACTGGCGCCACGCGCCTGCATCTTCTCGATCAGCGCCTGTGCGGTCGGCACCAGGTCGTCCTCGCACAGCGACTTGCCGACGTTCTTGCCGGTGGCCTTGAGGAAGGTGTTGGCGATGCCGCCGCCCACGACCAGCTGATCGACCTTCTCGGAAAGCGCCTCGAGCACGGTCAGCTTGGTGGACACCTTGGAACCGCCGACGATCGCGACCATCGGTCGCGCCGGGTTGGCAAGCGCCTTCCCCAGAGCATCCAGTTCCTCGGCCAGCAGCAGGCCGGCACAGGCCGTGGGAGCAAACTTGCCCACGCCGTGGGTGGAAGCCTGGGCGCGATGCGCCGTACCGAATGCGTCCATCACGAACACGTCGCAGAGCGCAGCATATTTCTTTGCCAGCCCCTCGTCGTCCTTTTTCTCACCGGCGTTGAAGCGCACGTTCTCGAACAGCACCACTTCGCCGTCGGCGATCTGCGGCGCGGTTTCCAGGTAATCCTTGACCAGGCGGACCGGCTTGCCCAGTTTTGCCGTCATGTCTTCCGCGATCGGCTGCATCGAATTTTCCTCATCCGCCTGGCCTTCCTGCGGGCGCCCGCGGTGTGACATCACCATGACCTTTGCACCGGCTTTGGCGCAGTGCTCAACGGTTGGCATGGAGGCGGTAATACGCGCGTCGGATGTCACTTTGCCATCCTTCACCGGCACGTTCAGATCGGCACGAATCAACACACGCTTGCCAGCAAGATCGAGATCGGTCAGCTTGATAAAAGACATATCGGGTAACTCCTGGAGATTAAAAAGCCATCAGCTGAAATCAGTGTTTCAGCTCATGACTCTTGAAACACCAGTCCCCGGTGTCGCCGCCTGCAGTTTGCAGGCGGCGACACCGGGAAGCCGGTCATTACAAATTATTTGGAAACGTGCTCGACCATACGCAGCATGTTGCAGGTATAGCCGTACTCGTTGTCGTACCAGGCAACCACCTTGATGAAGGTGCTATCCAGTGCGATACCGGCACCGGCATCAAAGATGGAAGGCGTGGTCCGGCCACGGAAGTCGGTTGAAACCACCTTGTCCTCGGTGTAATCCAGCACCCCGGCGAGGTCACCTGACTCGGAAGCTGCCTTCATGGCAGCGCAGATGTCATCGTAGGAAGCATCCTTGTTCAGCTCGACCGTCAGGTCGACAACAGAAACGTCGGAAGTCGGCACACGGAAAGCCATACCGGTCAGCTTGCCGTTCAGTTCCGGCAGCACCACGCCCACGGCCTTGGCAGCACCGGTGGAGGACGGAATGATGTTTTCCAGGATACCGCGACCACCGCGCCAGTCCTTCTGGGAAGGACCATCGACGGTCTTCTGCGTAGCGGTTGCAGCATGCACGGTTGTCATCAGGCCGCGCTTGATACCCCACTTGTCGTTCAGCACCTTGGCAACAGGTGCCAGGCAGTTGGTGGTGCAGGAAGCGGCAGAAACGATGGCCTGACCTGCGTAGGTGTTGTGGTTCACGCCGTAGACGAACATCGGGGTGCCGTCCTTCGAAGGAGCACTCTGAACAACCTTCTTGGCGCCGGCATCGATGTGCTTCTGACAGGTCTCCTCGGTGAGGAAGAAACCGGTGCACTCGATAATCAGGTCGGCGCCGATATCGCCCCAGGTCAGGTTGGCCGGATCACGCTCGGCGGTCAGGCGGATGGTCTTGCCATTGACGATCAGGTTGTTGCCGTCGACGGAGATATCGCCGTTGAAGTTGCCGTGGACAGAATCGTACTTCAGCATGTACGCCAGATAGTCAGCGTCCAGCAGGTCGTTGATACCAACAACCTCGATATCCGAGAAATCCTTGGCAATGGCACGGAATGCCATGCGTCCGATACGTCCAAAGCCATTGATACCGACTTTAATAGTCATAATCGCTCTCCTGCGTGTTTATATTGCGAGTTTATATAAAAGTAATTTCGCCCCGCGAACGGGGCGAAACAAAGGGATTAAATAACGCTGTTGACAGCCTTCACGACATTCTCAACCGTGAAGCCGAATTCCTTGAACAGCAGCCCGGCCGGTGCAGACTCGCCGAAGCGATCGATGCCGATGACCTTGCCGTTCAGACCGACATACTTGTACCAGCCATCGGTAACCGCGGCTTCAACGGCAACGCGTGCGGTAACGCCGGCTGGCAGTACCGACTCGCGATAGGCCTCGTCCTGTGCATCGAAGGCCGTCGTGGATGGCATGGAAACCACGCGGATCTTCCTGTCCGACAGTTCCTCGGCAGCACCCATGGCCAGCGCCACTTCCGAACCGGTCGCGATAATGATGGCATCCGGTGTACCGTCACAATCCTTCAGGATGTAGCCACCCTTGCTGATGTTGGCGATCTGCTCGCTGGTCCGCGCCTGGTGCGGCAGACCCTGCCGGCTGAAGATCAGGCAGGAAGGTCCGTCACGACGTTCGATGGCATCTTTCCAGCAGACCGCGCTCTCGACCGTGTCGCAGGGACGCCAGACACTCATGCCGGGAATCATGCGCAGGGTCGGGATCTGCTCAATGGCCTGGTGGGTCGGGCCGTCCTCGCCCAGACCGATGGAGTCATGGGTGAACACGAAGATACTCTGGATCTTCATCAGGGCCGCCATGCGCAGTGCATTGCGCGCATACTCGGAGAACATCAGGAAGGTTGCGCCGAACGGAATAAAACCGCCATGCAGGGCCAGCCCGTTCATGATGGCTGACATGCCGAATTCACGCACGCCGTAGTTGACGTAGTTGCTGTCCGGCGTGTCGGCACGCATTGGCTTGTAACCGGACCATTCCGTCAGGTTCGAACAACCGAGGTCGGCGGAGCCGCCAAATATCTCGGGCAGCAGCGGGGCATACCCCTCGATGGACTTGAGGGATGCCTGGCGGGTAGCCAGTGATTCACCCTTCGCATCGGTAGCCGCGACAAAGTCTGCGGACTTGCTGCCCCAGTCGGCCGGCAGGTCACCCGCCATGCGCCGCTGGTACTCGGCGGCCATTTCCGGATAAGCAGCCTGGTAGGCGGCGAACTTCTTATTCCACGCCTGCTCGGCTGCAGCGCCACTCTCCTTCGCATCCCAGCTGGCCTGAATGTCACCGGGAATTACGAAAGGCTCATGATTCCAGCCCAGTTCCTTGCGCGTCAGGGCAACTTCTTCATCCCCCAGCGGCGCACCGTGGCAACTGTGCGAACCGGCCTTGTTGGGTGAACCATAGCCGATCGTCGTCTTGCAGCAGATCAGGGAAGGCTTGCCGGTTTCCGCCTTTGCCGCATCAATTGCTTTCTGGATTGCGGCCGGATCGTGTCCATCGACATTGGCAACCACGTGCCAGCCATAGGCCTTGAAACGCCCGGGGGTATCGTCGGTGAACCAGCCTTCGACGTGACCGTCAATGGAAATTCCGTTGTCATCCCAGAATGCGACCAGCTTGCCCAGCCCCAGGGTTCCGGCAAGGGAACAGGCTTCATGGGAGATGCCTTCCATCAGGCAGCCATCGCCCAGGAATACGTAGGTATTGTGATCCACGACCTCGTGGCCGTCACGATTGAATTCAGCGGCCAGCGATTTTTCTGCGATTGCCATACCCACCGCATTGGTAATCCCCTGACCAAGCGGACCCGTGGTGGTTTCCACACCGGGGGCATAGCCGTATTCGGGATGTCCCGGCGTCCTGGAATGCAACTGGCGGAACTGCTTGAGATCCTCAATGGTGAGGTCATAGCCGGTGAGATGCAGCAACGAGTAAATCAGCATCGAACCATGGCCGTTGGAAAGAATAAACCGGTCACGGTCTGACCACTTGGGGTTGCCGGGATTATGCTTCAGGTTGTCGTTCCACAAGACTTCGGCAATATCCGCCATGCCCATGGGCGCACCCGGATGACCCGAATTTGCTTTCTGCACCGCATCCATACTGAGTGCACGGACCGCGTTGGCTAGGTCTTTACGCTGAGCCATGTTCTTCTCCTGTCTGATTTGAATTCTGTAAACCTGTCCCGGGCACAAGTCCGGCTGAAGAGACTGGCCGCCGGATCAACCACAAATTACGTGTGGCGTTGGACGTATACCCGCTGGATCCGGCGATAAAAAATGCCAGCGGCGCAGTTGGTATGCACCGCGGCAATCAGCCACATCGAAAATCACTGGCACTGCAGGGAACTCCACACCTGTTGCCTGTTTGCTGCCCTGTCGGTGGGGACAAGGCGCGCTATTTTCCCCCAGATTGCTGGCCACGGCAATACCACCTTTGCTCAGGGGCATCTGCCAGCCACCAAAGGCTTTATTGCTCCATAACAATAACTTATAAGCAGGCCTGCGCTTACTCCGGCTCGCTTCCCTCCCGCCACTTTATCGAGCAACCGATACCCGGGATCTGCTCTGCCGGACCCTGCCCCGTCCCGGCAACCTGAACCATGGCCTGGAACAGCTCGCGTGGCGCTGTCGCCGTGGCCGGCTGTTTCATGCTTGCATCCAGTCGCCCCCGGTACTGTAGCTCCAGGTTATTGTTATAACCAAAAAAGTCCGGCGTGCAGACGGCACCGTATGCCCGCGCCACAGCCTGGGTCTCGTCCATGAGGTACGGGAACGGAAACCCGAATTCCGCGGCTACCTTGCGCATGTTCTCGAAACTGTCTTCTTCATATAATGATGGATCGTTCGACATGATGGCGACACTGTTCACCCCGTGGTCCTGCAACTCCAGGGTATCGCGCACCAGTCGCTCGCGGATTGCCTTGACATAGGGACAGTGGTTGCAGATGAACATCACCAGCAATCCGGCGGGGCCGCGACACCTCTCAAGCGTCCAGATCCCGCCGTCAACGCCCGGCAGTGCAAAATCAATGGCAGGTTTCCCGAATTCACAGACCGGCGTATTCAGACTGACCATTCCCCACTCCCGTTACGTTCGCGAGGCAGCACTGTATGACAAACATGCAACAGATGAAAATATCACCAACGTAAGGTAGACTGCGAAGTTCTTTTAACCAACGAAAGTATTTATATGTCTACTTTTCAAACATTTACATCGGAGTCCGTCTCCGAGGGCCACCCCGACAAGGTTGCCGACCAGATTTCTGACGCGGTACTCGATGCCCTGCTCGAACAGGACGACCGTTCCCGCGTCGCGGTTGAAACCATGGTCAAGACAGGCATGGTCATCATCGCCGGCGAGGTCACAACCTCCGCCTGGGTGGATCTGGAGGAAATCGTCCGCCACACCGTCCGTGATATCGGGTACAACAGTTCGGAAATCGGTTTCGACTGGGAGTCATGCGCGGTGCTCAATGCTATCGGCAAGCAGTCCCAGGACATTGCCATGGGCGTGGACGAGACCGACGATCATGAGCAGGGCGCAGGTGACCAGGGCCTGATGTTCGGTTATGCCAGCAACGAAACCGATGTTCTGATGCCCGCCCCCATCACCTATTCCCACCGTCTGGTGAAACGCCAGTCGGAAGTGCGCAAGAACGGCACGCTGTCGTGGCTGCGGCCCGACGCCAAAAGCCAGATCACCTTCCGCTATGAAAATGACCGGCCTGTCGGTATCGAGGCGGTGGTGCTTTCGACGCAGCATGACCCGGAGATCAGCCTCAGCGCTCTGCGCGAGGCGGTCATGGATGAAATCATCAAACCGGTACTTCCGGCCGAGTGGCTGGATCAGTGCCCGCAGGAGCATATCCATATAAACCCGACCGGACGCTTCGTCATCGGCGGACCGATGGGCGACTGCGGCCTGACCGGCCGCAAGATCATCGTGGACACCTACGGCGGCATGGCGCGCCATGGCGGCGGTGCCTTCTCCGGCAAGGATCCCAGCAAGGTTGACCGTTCCGCCGCCTATGCCTCACGCTATGTCGCCAAGAATATCGTTGCCGCCGGACTGGCAGAGCGTTGCGAAATCCAGGTCTCCTATGCAATCGGCGTCGCCGAGCCCACCTCGATCAGCGTGAATACCTTTGGCACCGGCAAGCTGGAGGAAAGTCGACTGGTGGAACTGGTACGGGAGCACTTTGACCTGCGCCCGCGCGGAATGGTCAAGATGCTGGACCTGCTGAGTCCTCGCTACAAGGCAACTGCGGCTTACGGGCACTTTGGCCGCACCGGCAGTGGCTTTACCTGGGAAAAGACCGACATGGCCGACGCCCTGCGTGACGCAGCCGGCCGCTAACAACATCAATACCAATCTGAATATTCACGAGGTGTAGCATGAGTACACAACCCGTTGAAAACATTACCCCGGATTACAAGGTTGCCGACATCGGCCTGGCTGACTGGGGGCGCAAGGAAATCAGCATAGCCGAGACGGAAATGCCCGGCCTGATGGCGTTGCGTGAAGAATACCGCGGCAAGCAGCCGCTCAAGGGTGCCCGGATTGCGGGTTGCCTGCACATGACGATTCAAACGGCCGTGCTGATTGAAACGCTGACCGATCTCGGCGCCGAAGTCCGCTGGTCGTCCTGCAATATTTTCTCAACCCAGGATCAGGCCGCTGCCGGCGTGGCCGCAAACGGCACACCGGTTTTTGCCTGGAAGGGTGAAACCGAGGATGAGTTCTGGTGGTGTATTGAACAAACCATCTTCGGTCCTGATGGCTGGCGGCCCAATATGATCCTGGATGATGGCGGCGACCTGACCCAGATCATGCATGACAAGTACCCGGAGCTGCTGCAGGACGTCAAAGGCCTGTCGGAGGAAACCACCACAGGCGTCCACCGTCTGTACGAGATGATGGAGGAAGGCGAGCTCAAGGTGCCGGCTTTCAACGTGAATGACTCGGTCACCAAGAGCAAGTTCGACAACCTCTACGGTTGCCGCGAGTCGCTGGTTGACGGCATCAAGCGCGCCACCGACGTCATGATCGCCGGCAAGATCTGTGTAGTACTTGGCTACGGTGATGTCGGCAAGGGCTGCGCCCAATCCCTGCGTGGACTGGGTGCGACGGTCTGGATTACGGAAATCGATCCGATCTGCGCACTGCAGGCCGCCATGGAAGGTTATCGTGTTGTCACCATGGACGAGGCAGCCAGCACTGGTGATATCTTTGTCACTGCGACAGGCAATGTTGCTGTAATCACCCACGACCACATGCGGGCGATGAAAAACGAGGCCATTATCTGCAATATCGGGCACTTTGATTCTGAGATCGATATCGCCGGCCTGCGCCAGTATACCTGGGACAATATCAAGCCACAGGTTGATCATGTCATCTTCCCGGACGGCAAACGCATTACCGTGCTGGCCGAAGGACGCCTGGTAAACCTGGGTTGCGCAACCGGCCATCCCAGTTTCGTCATGTCCGCATCCTTTACCAACCAGGTCATTGCCCAGATCGAGTTGTGGAACAACCCGGACCAGTACGAGAACAAGGTGTACGTACTGCCCAAGCATCTGGACGAGAAGGTCGCGCGTCTGCATCTCGAAAAGATCGATGCACACCTCACCCGACTTACTCAGGAACAGGCCGATTACATCAAGGTTCCGATGGAAGGCCCCTACAAGCCGGATTACTACCGGTACTAGTCAAATCCGTGCATTTGCGTCTCACGCCACCCGGACCAGGTAACCACAGAGGCCTGCTCGACTGTCCCCGTATACCGGCGGCACCGGTATGCGGGGCGTTTATCCCGGGCCGCGGATGACAAGACATGGAATCACAGAAAACAATACCGACGCGCATTCAGTTTTGAATTCTTTCCACCCAAGACGGCAGATGGAATTTCCAAACTGGAAACTACCAGCCGGCAGCTGGCAGAATTGCATCCGCGTTTCTTCTCGGTGACTTTCGGCGCGGGAGGCTCCACCCGCGACCGCACCTACGAAACCATTATCGATATCCGTGCCAAGTCCGGAATCGACGCCGCCCCACACCTTTCCTGCATCAGTTCCACGCAGGAAAACATCAGCCAGATGCTGGCTGGATACATGGACGCCGGCATCAACCGGATTGTGGCGTTACGCGGCGACATGCCGTCCGGCATGGTTGAAGCCGGCGAGTTCCGCTATGCCAATGAGCTCGTCGAGTTCATTCGCAAGGAAACCGGTGACCACTTTCATATCGAGGTTGCCGCGTACCCGGAATTCCATCCCCAGGCGAGCAGCCCGAAGCGCGATCTCGCGAACTTCAAGCGCAAGGTCGATGCCGGGGCAAATGGCGCAATAACCCAGTACTTCTATAACCCGGATGCCTACTTCAGCTTTATCGACAGCTGCGAGCAGAATGCAATCGACATCCCCGTGGTGCCCGGCATCATGCCTATCACGAATTTTCATCAGCTGGCCCGCTTCTCGGATGCCTGCGGTGCCGAAATCCCGCGCTGGATACGCAAGCGCCTGCAGGCCTTCGGGGAAGACATGGACTCGATTCGAGCCTTCGGCGAGGATGTCGTAACCGGACTCTGCGAGCGCCTGCTGGAACAGGGCGCACCGGGCCTGCACTTCTACACCATGAACCGGGCAGAGCCCTCGATGAAAATCTGGAAAAACCTGAACCTGACAAACGGCTGATCCTTCACTGAATACCCTGGTTTGCACGCGCATCACGGGCAAGGCGCTGAATGACAGCTCAGCGAAAGTGATTAGCGTTTGCACCCGGCAAAGCCGCTCCAGTATTGTGGTGACATGTCAAACGCCGACCTGGTAAAACGCGACCTGTCCGTCCTGTGGCATCCATGCACGCAGATGAAGGACCATGAGTGGCTCCCCGTTATCCCGATACGCGCCGGCAAGGGCGTCTGGCTGGAAGACTACGAGGGCAAGCGCTACCTGGACGCCATCAGTTCGTGGTGGGTCAACCTGTTCGGCCACTGCAATCCGCGCATCAACGCGGCACTGGTCGAGCAACTGGAAACACTTGAGCATGTCCTGCTCGCAGGCTTCACTCACGAAGCCGTCACCACGCTATCGGAACAACTCGTTGAGATAACGCCGCCCGGCCTGGATCGCTGTTTTTATGCAGACAACGGGTCCTCTGCCGTGGAAGCCGCGCTGAAAATGAGCTTTCATGCCTGGCTGAACCAGGGCAAGCCGGGCAAGACCCGGTTCGTCACGCTGGAAAACAGTTATCACGGCGAGACCCTCGGCGCACTTGCGGTCGGAAATGTCGAACTCTACAAGCAGACCTACCACCCCCTGCTGATGGAAACTTTCAGCGTACCATCACCCGACTGTTACCACCGCGAGCCGGGTGAAAGCTGGCATGATTACAGCGTGCGCCAGTTTGAGAAAATGGAACTGTTGCTGGCAGCGCATGCCGACGAAATCTGCGCAGTCATCATAGAACCGCTGGTACAGTGCGCCGGCAACATGCGCATGTATGATCCCGTGTATCTGCGGATGCTTCGCGATGCCTGCGACCGTTATCATGTCCATCTGATTGCCGACGAGATAGCCACCGGGTTCGGCCGCACAGGCACCATGTTCGGATGCGAGCAGGCCGGAATTTCTCCCGATTTCATGTGCCTGTCCAAGGGGCTGACAGGGGGGTACCTGCCACTGTCCGTAGTACTTACAAGTAATGCGATCTATGACTGCTTCTATCATGACTACCGGCACCTGAAAGCATTCCTGCACTCGCACAGCTATACCGGCAACCCGCTGGGATGTCGCGCCGCACTGGCAACCCTGGAAATTTTCAGGGACGATAATGTAATTGAAAATAACAAGCAGCTTGCAGCGGCAATGCGTACAGCGACGGCCCATCTGGTGGATCATCCCCACGTAAGCGAAGTCAGACAAACAGGAATGATCGTGGCTATAGAAATGTGCAAGGACAAGCACAGTCGCACACCCTATCCATGGGAAGAGCGCCGCGGCCTGCGTGTGTACCAGCACGGACTTGAGAAGGGTGTCCTGCTTCGACCGCTGGGCAATGTGATTTATATGATGCCTCCGTACGTCATTTCTCCGGACGAGATAAATCTCGCTGCCCGCGTGGCATCCGAGGGAATCAATCTGGCGACCGCCGGCTAGCCACAGCATGCGGATACCCAGACTGTATGTACCGGACGCAGCCGCAAGCGGAACGATAGTCACTGTCACAGGCCAGACAGCACAGCATGTTACACAGGTGCTGCGACTGCGACCCGGAGCAGCAATCAGGCTGTTCAATGGTAATGGCAGCGAGTGGGATGCGGTACTGCTGGAGGGAAAGCGTGCCGAGATACACCTGGAGATTGGCGCCGCCGTCGAGACGATTGATGAACCCTCGCTTTCCATCACCCTGGCACAGGGAATCGCCCGTAATGACCGCATGGACTTGATACTGCAAAAATCAGTGGAGCTTGGCGCCAGCAGGATTCAGCCACTCTGGATGCAAAGATGCCAGACCCGCGTCAGGGGTGAACGTCTGGAAAAGCGCCTGAAGCACTGGCAGGGGATAGTCATCAGCGCCTGCGAACAATGCGGCAGAAGCACCCTGCCCGAGCTTTGCACCCCGGAGGATTACCCGGCATGGATAAACCGGCAGGCCCCTGCTTCCCTCGGATTGATGCTGCAGCCAGACAGCGAGCAAACTCTCCATGACCTGGCACCACCGGATAGAGACATCGTCATCCTCGTCGGACCCGAGGGCGGACTCAACCCGGAAGAACAGCGACTGGCGGCACTTGCAAACTTCAGGGGTATACGGCTTGGACAACGGATCCTGAGAACGGAAACAGCAGCGCTGTCAGCGCTTGCCGGCATGCATGCCCTTTGGGGGGACTTCCGGAACCATTGAACCCGGCACTGGATTTACCCCTGGTCGGGGCGCGAGCTGACCTGAAAAACATGTTGCTGACAGATCATCGGCGCCGGGCTAAGCCGCATGCGCAAGCTCGTTCTCGAGTAATTCCTGCAGGTAATCCAGATCCGGTATAATTGCCTCTTCATTACCGATGCGAACGATACACTTCAGGCCATCGTTCACACAGGGTTCAACCTGGTCTGCAGTATCCTGACCAAACTGCACCAGCCCGGGCAGGCCAGCGGTAACAATTGCATAGTGACCAACCGGGCTGTCAGGCCTGACAGAATTCATGACCATCAACCGGGAGAATACCGGATTTGACTGCTGCGAAAGTCCGCAGACGGCCTCAATAGAGATAACCGGAATATCTTCACCCTGCCATTTCACCATCCCGAGACACCACTCCGGCATGCCGGGCAGACGGGCTGGCGCACGGTAGCTGCTGATTTCCGCAACAGCCACATTCGGCAACAGCAGATTGGCATCCCGTATTGGAACCCAGAGACTGCGGACTTTGTCATTACCAGCACTCATATTTATGGCCTCTATTATGTCCCTGCCTGGTTCATTACAGTACTCTCGGGGTCGCCGCGGATAATCCGGTCGATAGTACCCAGCAAGTCGTTTTCCTGGTAAGGCTTGCCCAGATAATGATTGACACCGATTTGCCGTGCCCTCTCCCGATGCTTGTCACCGGTGCGCGATGTAATCATGATGACAGGGACGTGCCTGAGCCGCTCATCGTTGCGCATGTGTGTTGCAAGCTCGAATCCGTCCATACGTGGCATTTCAATATCCAGCAACATGATATCCGGCGTGCAGCCCTGCAGCTGTCCGGTGGCATCCACACCATCCCTGGCCGTCAGCACCAGGTATCCATTACGCTCAAGCAGGCGTGCAGTGACCTTGCGTACCGTTATCGAGTCATCAACAACCATAACAACAAGTCGTTTTTCATCCTGGACTACCGGCATCATCACCGGGACATGGGTTCGGGTATTGCTGCGCGACAATGCGAATACGTCAAGAATCATGACGACGCCGCCATCACCCAGAATTGTCGCACCGGATATCCCGTCTATATCGCTGAGTTGCATACCGACAGGCTTGATTACTATTTCACGGTTCCCAAGCAGCGCCTCGACATGCAAAGCGATGCGCTTGTCGCCAATACGCATCAGCAGTACCGGCGCTCGTGCAGTCACTCTCTCCGGTTCCTGTAGCCGGGTATTGAGCAGTGTCGCCAGATGCTTGAGCTGATACTGGTTCCCGGCATACTCATATACCGGTTCGTCTGCCGAATAAGCCGCCAGTAGTTCCTCCGGATGAACGCGCACCACACCTTCCACGTTACCAATCGGCACACAGTAGGTATCTGCCCCTGCCCTCACCAGCAGCGCCCGATTGATCGCCAGGGTATATGGCAGGCGAATGGTGAAAACAGTGCCCGAATCACGGACAGACTCTATATGCAGGGACCCGCCAAGCTGCTTGACCTCGCTATTGACGACATCGAGACCGACACCACGCCCGGAGATCTGGGTCACCTCGCTGGCCGTGGTAAACCCGGTTTGCAGCACAAACTGCGTCACATCGCTGTCAGGCATGTCGATACCGGGATCCAGCAGTCCCCTCTCGATGGCCTTCTCGCGAATGGCTACCACGTCCATACCGGCACCGTCATCTGCAATTCGCAGCACAATGTCAGGACCATCCCTGTCGAACGCGATCGTGATACTGCCCGACTCGTCCTTACCCTTGCGAACACGGTCTGCAGGATTCTCAATGCCATGTGCTACCGAATTTCTCAGCATGTGTTCGAGCGGAGCGATAATTCGCTCAATCACGGCACGGTCCATTTCACCGTCCGCGCCCTGCAACTCCAGATTTACCATTTTGTCCAGCTGCCTTGCAGACTGGCGCACTATTCGTCTCAGCCTCGTTTCCAGACCGGCAAACGGGGTCATTCGCGTGTGCATCAGGCCTTCCTGCAAATCTGTACTGACACGTGACTGTTGCAGCAGCAGTGTTTCAGAATCACGCGTTGTATTTTCCATCAGCGAGAGCAGGCTGTATAAATCGCTTATGCTCTCCATCAGGGAACGTGAAGATTCCTGCAGGATCGAGTACCGATCAAGCTCCAGCGGATCAAAGTCCTGGTTATTCCCCTCGACCTCCTGACCATAGCGATACAGAACCTGGGCTTCCGTTTCCATCTCGAGTTTGCGCAACTGACCTCGTAACCTGTTAATTGTCTGCTCGAGTTCGCCAAGGTTGAACCTGTAATCCCCGATCTGCGTCTCCATCCGGGCACGGTAGATATTGATCTCGCCGGCATAGTTCACGAGATCATCCAGCAGCTCCGACTGCACCTTTACCAGTTCACCACGCTTGCGAGCCGGTTTGCGTTTTCTGGCAGGGAAGGGTTCCCCTGATGATCTCAGCGGGATGCTGAATTCTTCGTGAACCGGGGGTACCGGGTCATGTACTGCAGGTTCGACAGTCGACTTCGGATCCATCTCCTGGTGTTCAACAGTCACCCGCAAGGTTTCATCCAGCTCGTGCAATTCGCCTGTAAATTCTATTTCAGCAGCAGACTCATTCGCCTCCTCCGGTACCTCTACCGTCTCAGCCACATCCATGTTTCCGGCAGATTCCCGAGGTACAGCGTCACTCTCTTCAACAGTGCTCGTGGTATCGCACGTGGTTTCGACATCATCCCGGCCAATGGCACCCGCGTCGCCTTCCGGCATCGTAGAGGATATATGCGCCAACTGCTCCAGTTCGGCTTCCAGGTCAGCGCATGACTCCGGCATATGCCGCTTCCGGACCTGTTCCAGCATTTCCGAGAGGCGGTCCTGTGCAACAAACAGGCCGGAAATCAGGCTGGTAGAAGGACTCAGGGTTTTCTCTGCAACGCGCGTCATCAAGGTCTCAAGCGCATGACTCAGATCACCAATCGCGGTGATGTTCATCATTCTCGCGCTTCCTTTCAGCGTATGCAGGTGGCGCTGGTACTCAATCAGACTGTCCTGGCACCCGGGATCATCAGCCCATGCATGCAGAACCCGCTCACTGGCATCCAGTATTTCTGCGGCCTCTTCCAGGAATATGTCAAACAGTTCCAGATCAACATCCGGGAAATTATCTTCCTGACGCGCCTGCAGGATGTCGCCATCTTCAGCACCTCCGGCATCAGGCACCTGCGACACGCTTTGCGTGCTGGCTTGCAAGCCTTCGTCTGTGTCAAATACCGGGGCAGCAGTCGGCTCACCCTCAGAATCAAGTGCGGCAATTCGCTCGCACAAAATATCGATTGACGTGGTATCACCCGGTGTATCCGGAATATTATCAATCAGCACTTCGATTGCATCACAACTGTCACGCAGCACTTCAAGCGCACCAGATGGCATTTGAGACTGCATGTGGTAGAGATTGCTGAAATACCGGTCAAGCCCGACCGCAAGCCTCCCAACGCAATCTGCCTCTGCAGACTCGGATATCCCGGACAGGGTATGCAGCCCGCGATAGAGAGGCTCGGTGACCATGCGGCTTTCCGAATCCTCATCCAGATATTCCCGCACCGTATGTATAATTTCCTGGCACTCCCAGGTATAAATCTGTAGCAGGGAAGCATCCATCTCCAGACGATCCTGTCCCGGCAGGTCACTGACATCCCTTGCAGGAATCGATATTGCCGCTGCCTCTTCTGACTCATCTACTTCAGGTAATTCAGTATCACCCGCAGGTGATTCGTCACTCACCCTGCTGCGCAATGCTGCTGCCTCATTCATGAGGACACTGATGTTTTCTGTTGGCTCTGTACCGTCCCTGACCTGATCAATCAGTTGTTGCAGCACCGTCGGCAGTCTGCTGACCAGGGAGCATAACGTGTCATCTGGCCTGATAGTGCCATCGATCATGCGGTTCAGAAGGTCTTCCATTGCCCACGCGAACTCACCCATGTACATTGCGCCCGCCATGCGCCCGCTGCCCTTCAGCGTATGCATGATCCGCCTTATATCTGAAATGCGATCACTTTCCTCGGGGGCAGCTACCCAGGCAGGTATGATATCTGACAGTACCGCGATTTCTTCGTTTGCCTCTTCGATGTATATCTCAACAATTTCCGTATCAGCATCTGCAGCAAGCACCGGGTACTCTTCAGGCACAGACGGGAAATCGCTGTCCGTATTGCCGAAAACCGATGCTTCCGCAGCATCCTGATACTGCACCTCGATCGAGGCAGTCGTGTCGACTGCCATGGCGCGACTCATGCGCGCCGCCTCTGACGCCAGCGCATCGACATCGATGTCTGGCTCAGACCCGGCATCTTTAACCTGGTTTACAAGTTGTGATAATGCCTCACATGCCTGCCGCAGCAAGTCAGCCAGTGCAGAATCTACTGGAACACCCATGTTCAGTGTATTATCAGCCAGATTCTCCAGCACGAACGCAAACTCACCCAGCGCATGCGCACCCAGCATGCGGCTATTGCCTTTCAGGGTATGAAAGCCACGACTGATTTCTTCAAGTAAATCACCGGAAGTGGAGCCGGGCTCCAGCCGGGACACAAGCTCACGAAGACGCTGCAACTCCGTGTCACTCTCTTCAAAGAATATTTCAAGGATTTCGCTGTCCGCATCCGGATCAACAACCTGCAATGCGGAAACAATGACTGCAGCATCACAAGCCTCGCCAGCAATTCCCTGCGGAATTTCATCCGGAATACCATCCAATTCCACACAGACCGGATGGCCGACCGGTTCAACATGTTCAGGTACCGGGTAGCCCAGCTCAGCAACACTGGCTTCTGCCAGTTCTACGATCCTGTTACCGAAGATGCGACCGTCACGGAGGCCCTCCAGATAAAACTCAATACTGCAAATCGCATCAGCCAGCCGCTCCAGCCGACAAGTATCAGGTCGTTGCGCAGATTCCAGCATTTCTCTGGTAACAAACTCCTGCACAGCAGCGACCACTCCTGCCTCACGCTCCAGCCCGGCATCCCTGATTTCGCGGCCAATCCTTTCCAGGACACCAGGAACTGACGGCAACGGACTGTCATTGCCAGCACCTTTCAAATGATCCTCGATGGTTTCCTTTACCAGGGATAACCCTCTGAGCGCCTCTTCGAAATGTTGGCCGGCATCAGGTGCATAATCCGCTGTCACGGAATCCTCCTGCTCCGCAGGACCAGCAGCCATGAGGCCGCCTGCGCCATTCAAATCAATATCCAGCTGATCCGCAACAGCGACCGTGCCAATATCACTGATTGTCCGCCAGGCATCATGGCCTGCCATGTCTGGCTGGCTGCTCATGGAGAAGCCGCCATCCTGATTCAATTCACTTGCCGTGGAACCGAATGTTGAAACAATTGCCGCAAGCCGACCCTCACCGGCATCAATACCCGAAATACAATCCAGCAGCCCCTCGAGCAAGGTTTCTGTTTGTGCATCGTCGAAATCGACGTCGCCGCTATCGACAAGGCGCTTTATTTGCCTGTCGAGTTGACCAAACAGCTGTTTTATTTCCCTGGAGTCCTCCAGCAAGCCGGCATGCAGTGCATCAGCAACACCGGCTCCTACCCACCATAACCGCGCCTCGGACTCGGAAGCGGCGGCTGCCCGCATCTCCTCCAGCACCTCGGCCAGGGTCTGGATGCCTGCGCTGCCAGGGCCGCCCCGGTACCATGTCAATAACGCCCCCTGAAACTGTACCCGCGCCGAGCGCGCCCTGGCTGCAACAGCCTCCGCACTGCCACCAGTTCTGCCATGGAACACCCCGGCTGGCAGTGCGACTTGCATGCCGTTACCGGGAATTGCTGCAGCCTCAGACCCTGCGGCATGGACCTCACGCAGCATCGTGACTTGTGGGAACAGCAACTCCGGCGAATCATCGATACTGGATTCCAACCGCGAAAGATACGCAGGCAACAGCTGCATGGACTGCAACAGCAGTTCCAGCGACCTGTCCTGTCTGGCGATGTCAATGCCTTGCCAGCCGGCAAGCACGGCCTCCATTTCTGCAGCCAGCAAGTCAGCACCTGCAAGTTCGGCAATCTGTAGCGGGCCACGCACCTGGTGCATGAGTTCCGCACACTCTTCCAGCAGCCCTGCCCGATCTTTATCCGCCGAATACTCCAGGAGCACGGCACGTGCCTGCCTGAGAGTTACGTCAATTTCCTGCCTGACCCAGCTCAAGGCATTGTAGTCTACGGCTTCATGCATCATTGGTATTTCCTGTAAGTCCAGCACAGACGATCTCTGTTACCGCATTTTCCTGACAAATCACGCCTGCACCCGATTGGCAAAACATCCATCCCTGCAGGCGCATATGCACCACACCCGCGAACCAGGCAAGGCTAGTGCGGCAGCTTGAAACCGGCAACGGTCTTGTCAAGGTCCTGTGCCAGCCTGGCCAGGGTGCCAATTGACCTGGATGTCTTCTCTGCACCTGAGGTTGCGCGGGTTGTGACTTGCTGAATGCCGTTCATGGTGGTTGCAAGTTCTGCAGCGACACCGGCCTGCTGGCGAGCTGACCCGGAGATATTCTGAATCAGGTCAGCCATCTGGTCAGAAACACTTTCGATCTCTTCCAGCGCCTCACTCGCATTTTCAGCAAGCTGCGCGCCCCTGACCACGCCAGAGGTACTCTTCTCCATGGAGATGACAGCTTCGTTGGTATCTGCCTGAATGGTCTTCACCAGGGCATCGATCTGCTTGGTTGCATTTGCTGACCTTTCAGCAAGGCGCTGGACCTCGTCAGCAACGACTGCAAATCCCCGCCCCGCCTCGCCCGCCATTGCGGCCTGGATAGACGCGTTGAGGGCAAGAATATTTGTCTGTTCCGCAATATCATTAATCAACTCGACGATATCGCCGATTTCCTGCGAACTTTCCCCAAGGCGTTTAATGCGCTTGGAAGTTTCCTGGATATGCTCACGAATCGTATCCATGCCATTCATGGTGCGCTGCACCGCTTCACCACCATTCTTGGCAATCTCAACAGAGCGCATGGCGACCTTGGATGACTCGCTTGCATGTGTCGACACACCCTCCATGGAAGCCGACATCTCGCTGATTGCGGCCGTGGCGGCGGAAATGTCCTGTGCCTGCTGTTTGCTCTCCAGGGAAAGGTTAGTGGCAATCGCTTCCGTCTCCTGCACCGATTCAGACAGGCGCGTGGAGGTGTCATTTATTGTCTTGACAAGGCCGCGCAGCGAGTCAACCGTCACGTTGATGGAATCCGCAATCGCGCCGGTGAAGTCCTCGGTTACTGTTGCCCTTACCGTCAGGTCACCCTCTGCCAGATCACCCATTTCATCGATAAGCCGCATAATGGCTTCCTGGTTCGCGACATTCTCCTTCTCAACCAGGCGGCTGCGCTCCCGCTGGGTACGCAGGGTTTCAAACGCCATCCACAACAGGATAAACAGGGCTACCGCACCCAGGAGATAGGCAAACTCATTGCTGACAAGGCGCCCTGCACGGGCCACGACCAGCACATCCTTGAGATTATTTGCAGCGTCGAACAGCACCTCGCTCTGGCCGGTAATTTCTGCAACCGCGGCCTGGATTCCCACCAGTTCCTCCGAGTTTTCAACGATTGAACCGACGTTGTCGCTGACGCGGCTGAAGAGCAGCGCGATTTCCTGGATTTTTGTACGTAGCGTATTGCCCTTCAGTTGCTCAATATCTCCAGTGCCACGCATGAACCCGTCAAGAACACGCCCGAACTCTTTTGTGTCCGCACCGAAAGAAAGTGCCGCGGACTCCGTATCCGTGCCCGCCATAACAGAATTCAGACTGTTGACGATCCGCTGCACCAGAACTGCCTGTCGACTTGCCAGACGTACCTGTTCAACACTGGCGCCGTTTTTGACCAGGATTTCCACGATATCCTGTGTATGCCCCATCAGTTGCGGCATCACCTCGTTCAGCAAGGTGGTTGCTTCCGTCATTGCCATGATCAGGAACTGTCCCTGCAGGACCTCGTCAATGTTGTAGCGGAACCCCCTCCAGCGGCTGTCCAGATCAGTCAGTGCCTGACTTACCGCTGTATCACCTGCTGGAGAGCCGGCTCCATAGTCGGACATTTGCCTGTCGAGAATCCGGGTGAATTCATTTTTGAATGATTCCATCTTCCCGAAGGCATCGGCATCACCGGCAGAGGCCGCAAGCGCATACTTCGCAACTCGCTGTGAAAGAACCATCTGCTCGCCCACATCAGCAAGCCGCGCCTGACTGTTCTCTGCCTGCTTTCCAACCTGAACAAACGTCCAGACCATTGCCCAGATAGCACACAGCATAAAGATCGTGAGGACCTTTATCCTGCCACTTGCACCAAGCACCTTGCCATCAAACATTGTTTTCATGGTCTGTCTCCTGACCGATTAATCCACGTTATGAAAATACCTGCTGCCGGGAACCATGCCGCCGCAGCAACTGCCATCAGCCGGCTGTCTTCAGGAATTGCGGCGTGTCCGCGAGCGCGAACAGACTGAACTCACACCACACACGCCCATCCCTGTGATACCCGTTGCGTATAAAGGGAAGCAAACAGCCATCGACATCGGGTGCTGCCTCGGCACGCTCGCTCTCCATGAAATGCTTCAACCCGTACACTTCATCCACAACCAGACCCGAATAGATGCCGTCATAATCAATAACCAGCACCCGGGTTCTTTCTGTAACGGCTGCCACCTCCCCACCCAGAAATCCGGAAAAGTCCACAACAGGCAGCAGGTTGCCACGGATATTTGCGATCCCGCGCACCCATGGCTGCGCGAGGGGAACGCGCGCAAGTTTCGGCATATCCAGGATCTCGACGACCTCGTCAAGCGGGGCAAGCAGTCTGTTGCCACCTATCCGAAAGGCGATACCGGACCACTCACTGAAAATCTCCGCCGATTGCCCGGGATCCGTTGTGTTGCAGACACGACAGGATTCCTCTATATCCCTGAGAATCGCAACGGGATCAGTGGTGGCTGTTTCATCCATTGGCATCAATCTGCAAGCGTTTCATTGATCAGGCTCAGCAGTGCCCCTTCCTTTACCGGCTTGGTGAGATAGTCACGCGCCCCCTGGCGCAGCCCCCACATCCGGTCAACACGCTGATCCTTCCGCGTAACAATGATGACGGGAATCTCGGCTGTCTCGGGATTTGTTGTCAGTTCCCGTGTAGCCTGAAATCCGTTCAATCCAGGCATAACGACATCCATCAGAATCAGGTCCGGCTTCTCACGCAATGCCACTTCGATCCCTTCACCCGCATCTGACGCTGTCAGCGTGTTGAACCCGTTTCGTTCCAGCATCTTTTTCAGAAGATGTGAATCAGTCGGGGAATCATCAACAATCATTATCTGTCTCATTGGTATAGCCTCACGTGATTATCAACGCCTTGCTGTCGTCCACAGGCCTTTATGCTTCCCTGTCACAATACTGTTCGATAACTGCCAGCAACTCGTCCCGGGTAAAGGGCTTGGTAATATAATTATCCGCGCCGACCACCCTGCCTCGCGCACGGTCAAACAGACCGTCCTTGCTGGACAACATGACGACCGGCGTATGCCTGAACACCTGGTGATGTTTGAGTAACGCACACGTCTGGTAGCCATCCAGTCGCGGCATCATCACATCGAGAAAAACCAGGTCCGGCTTGTTGTCGGCGATCAAGCTGAGCGCCTCAAAACCATCTGTTGCAGAGATCACCTGGTACCCCTCCTTCTGCAGCAGGGTCTCGGCGGTGCGGCGTATGGTCTTGCTGTCATCAATGACCATGACCTTGAACTCCCGCTGCCCGCACTCGCTGCCCCCGCCTGCCGCCACATCGTCCCGGGCATCAGACTGTATCCCTATGTTTCTCATGATATATTTGGTACCCTTTTGCCTCGCCCATGACGCATGTCAGGACCTGTTTGACGCTGGCGGATTTTCTCGCGGACCCAATTTATGTGTTGGTAATCAGCTACATCGAGTTATCGTCATACCCGCGGCAAACTTTATGAAGCAGGCCGGGTGATGGCGACACCCCATTTTCAACCGGACAGGCAGGAATACCATGACTATCAAGCTCGGCGTCGTGATGGATCCCATCGGCGATATCAAGTTTCACAAGGACAGTACCCTTGCCATGCTGCTGGCTGCCCGGAAACGCGGCTGGCAGCTCCACTACATGGAGCAGGGCGACCTGTTTTTGCAGGACGGTAGCTGTTATGCAACACGCAGACAGCTTGAAGTGCGCGCAGATGAAACCGACTGGTTCAGCCTGCACGAACCGCAAACAGCATCGCTTGATGACCTGGACGTCATCCTCATGCGGAAGGACCCCCCTGTTGACATGGAATTCATGTACACCACCTTCCTGCTGGAGCGGGCCGAAGCAAACGGGGTACTGGTAGTCAACAAACCCGCCGCCCTGCGCAATGCCAGTGAAAAGCTCTATACCGCGTGGTTCCAGCAATGCTGTCCGCCAACCAGGGTGAGCCGGGATCAGACGTTGCTGAAGGAATTCCTGCACACTCACCGGGACATCATTGTGAAGCCGCTGAACGGCATGGGTGGCGCATCGGTATTTCGTGTCAGGCTGGACGACCCCAATGTCAATGTCATCCTGGAAACCATTACCGACAATGGCAGACAGACGGTAATGGCACAGCGCTATATCCCGGAAATCAGCGAAGGGGACAAGCGGATACTGATGATTGACGGGGAGCCATTTCCGTTTGCACTCGCACGTATCCCGGCAGCCGGCGAGACGCGCGGCAATCTCGCCGCCGGCGGTTCGGGCAAGGGTGTCGAACTCACGGAGAACGACCGCTGGATCTGTGCGCAAGTCGGTCCGTCGCTCAGGGAACAGGGTTTGCTTTTTGTCGGCCTTGACGTCATTGGTCAATATCTCACGGAGATCAACGTCACCAGCCCGACCTGTATCCGCGAGCTCGACAGCCTCTATAACGCCGATATCGCAAGCCAGGTCATGGATGCGATAGCTATACGGCTCGGGGCTTCGCAAGCCTGACACCCTGCAAGGCTTACCCGGGCAGATTTATCAGCAGCCGCAGGGAAACCGGCCCGGAACAAAAGGGAAAAATGCCTGGCAACGATTTGCTTGCTAGACTATGCAAAACATACTAACCAGCGGAGGATAATCAAATGATGGAAAACGGGGCGCTTAACGTTCTCATTGTGATCCTGATAGCTGTCTGTTTCTGGGTTTTTATATTATGGAAGAACTCCCGCAGGCTGCATGAAGACATCAACATGGTCGCCCAGCAGCATAACCTCATCCGGAACGATGACAGTGCCCGGACACTCTGCCGCGCCCTGCACCTGCTGAACCCCAAGCTCACGGCAGGTATTGACTACGTTATCAGGCATGACATCAACGAGCAGGAACCCTATATCGCGGAATGGATGGCTGACAGCGCGCAACCGACAGCCGAACAGCTCAGGGACGCGCTGGTCGAGGTATCGGACGCCAGCCATGAGGCCAGGTATGCCGCCAAGAGACGGGCGGAATATCCCCCCATCGGAGAACAACTCGATGCCGCCTACCAGGCTCGCCAGGGGAATAATGCCAAGCAGGTTGAAATTGACAGGCGGATACGCGAGATCAAGGAAAAGTACCCGAAAACAGATGAATGCGTGTAACCGGCCCTGAAACATAGAGCACCATGCAAAAAAAGGGGGATTAAATCCCCCTTTTTAACTTCCTGGCAATCAAGGCACGGGTAACCTTGCCGCAATACGGCATATACTCCCGGACCAGGATGACACAGTACCAATCACCCATGCCAGCGGCATAATTGACCACGCTATTTGCATTCACCAGCACGCATGCAGCTAACAGAAACACCAGAACTGGAAGACATTCCGGTCACGGCGGGTGACCGCTTTGCACTGACACTTTTTTTTGCGATTGTCATGCATGCCATGATTATTCTGGGTATTACCTTTGGCATCCATGACGATCCGCCACCCGCAAACATCCTGCCGACTCTCGATATCACGGTATCTAACCGACGCACACCCCCGCCCGACGAGGCGGATTACCTCGCCCAGACCAGTCAGGATGGTGGTGGCAACGTCACCGAAAAAGTCAGGCCTACCCAGACCATGCCGGAACAGGCGCCCTCGGTAAGCCCCGCACAACCCGAACCCAGTCCGGCCGAAATCATCACTGCCAGCACCGCGGAAGTGCAGGTGGTGCAACAGAACACCGAAACCCCGGAAACCAGGAAACCTGACGTGAATGCCGCCGACCTGATAGAGCGCAGCCTGGAAATGGTCAACCTGAACGAACAGCTCAATGAATCCATGCAGGCTTATGCACAACGTCCCCGGCAGGTTTTCGTATCCGCGCGCACCCAGGAATTTATTTACGCCAACTATATGAGCGAGTGGGTAAAAAAAGTCGAGCGCGTCGGCAACCTGAATTATCCAGACCAGGCACGCCGCGAGGGCCTGTCCGGCAAGTTGATGATGGACGTGACCCTCAACGCGGACGGCACGGTCCGGAATATCAGCATCCTGCGGCCCTCGGGGCAGCCGGTGATCGATGAAGCGGCCATCCGTATCGTCAACCTGGCGGCACCCTTCCCGCCTTTCCCCCCGGAGGTACGCAAGGAAGCTGACATACTCCACATAACCCGCACCTGGGAATTCTCCTCAACCCATCACCTTAAAAGCCATTAGTCCCCGCCGCAGTTTCACGGCTGTGGCCGCAAAACAGGCTTGCTGGAACAGGGGTGTCTGCAGGATACTATGGCCATGGTCAAGACCGAGTCCTTAAGCAATCACTTCCTCATTGCCATGCCCTCGCTGGAAGATCCCAATTTTCACCATACGACCACCTACATCTGCGAACATGACGCAGACGGAGCGCTTGGCATCATCGTCAACCGCCCCCTGAACATGCAGCTGGGGGAAATCCTGCAGCACATGGATATCGAGGCAAGCAGCGAGGCGATTGCCTCGCAGCCGGTTTACATGGGTGGCCCGGTACAGAGTGACCGCGGGTTCGTGCTGCATGAACCAACCGGGGACTGGGAAGCGACCCTGCGAGTCACCGACAGCATCGGCGTGACCTCCTCCAGCGACATACTGGCCGCGATCGCCGCGGGCGAGGGGCCGGAAAAAGCCCTGATCACCCTGGGGTATGCCGGCTGGGGAACCGGCCAGCTGGAGCAGGAACTCGCAGCCAACGCCTGGCTCAGCGGTCCGGCAAACATGGAAATCGTGTTCGACACGCCCTGCGAGCAGCGCTGGCTGGCAGCCGCCGCACTGATCGGGGTCGACCTCAACCTGTTAACCGGCGAGGTGGGACATGCCTGAATGCGTCCGCCGGCAGTACGGGCACCCTGGCGGAGGCCGGTAGCGCAGCCTTGCAGACCCTGCTCGGATTTGACTACGGGAAGCATCGCATCGGAATTGCCGTCGGTCAGGACATCACCGGAACAGCCACAGCACTTTGTACACTTGGCTGCCCCGACGGCCGTCCCGACTGGGACAGGATCAGCCGGCTTATAGGTGAGTGGTCACCGGGGGCCCTGGTTGTTGGTCTGCCGCTGCACGCGGACGGCAGCGATTCCGCGATGACCCGGGCAGCGCGAAGCTTTGCCAGGGAACTCGAGACACGTTACCAGCTACCGGTTTACAGCATGGATGAACGCCTGAGTTCGCATGCCGCAAAAGAATTGCAGCGCGAAGCACCGGGAAACGACAGGGACGGTATTGACGCCATAGCCGCGAGAATTATTCTGCAGAACTGGCTGGACACAGCAAGGCACGTATGAACGACCTGGAAAATATCAGCGCCATTCTCGACGGCATGGCCGTGGAACTGGAAGATCTGGCACGGCAAACCGGGCGCAGCAAGCCGGCGATGGTCGGTATCCATACCGGCGGTGTCTGGATTGCCAGGCAGTTGCACGCGCGCCTTGGTATAGAGGAACCGCTGGGCAGCCTCGACATCTCCTTTTACCGCGATGATTTTACCCGTGTCGGCATGAACCCGGTGGTGCAGCCATCGCAACTTCCCTTCAGTATCGATGACCGGCATATCATCCTGGTAGACGACGTCCTGCATACCGGGCGCACGATTCGCGCAGCGCTGAACGAACTGTTTGATTACGGCAGGCCCGCCTCGATCATGCTGGCCACCCTGATAGAAAGGGACGGTCGCGAACTGCCGATCCAGGCAAACGTCGTCGGTCGCCACGTCAAGCTGAACCGCGACGAGCACATCAAGCTGGCCGGACCGGATCCGCTGACGCTGCAGATCCAGAAAACATCATGAATCTGCAGATCGACGAGCAAGGCCGCCTGCGCCACTTCCTCAGCATCGACGGGCTGAACCGTCAGTTGCTGACCGAGATCCTGGATACCGCCGAATCCTTTGCCGGGGTAACCGAGCAGACAGTCAAGAAGGTGCCGCTGCTGCGCGGCAAGACCATCGTCAACCTGTTCTTCGAGGCCAGCACCCGCACCCGCACCACGTTCGAACTCGCGGCCAAGCGACTCTCTGCCGACGTGCTGAACATCAACATCACCCAGTCGAGCGCGGTCAAGGGAGAGACCCTGCTGGACACCCTGCGCAACCTGGAGGCCATGCATGTCGACATGTTCATCGTCCGGCATGCCGACAGCGGCGCGGCGCATTTCATCGCCAGCCATGTCGCGCCGCATGTGCGCGTCATCAACGCCGGAGATGGACGCCATTCACACCCGACGCAGGCGATGCTCGACATGTTCACCATCCGCCGCGTCAAGGGGCCTGATTTCGGACGCCTGCGGGTGGCCATCGTCGGTGATATCCTGCACTCGCGGGTGGCGCGCTCCCAGATACACGCCCTGAACCTGCTGAATACCGGCGAGGTGCGTGTTGTCGCGCCCGAAACCCTGATTCCGGCACACGCGGAATCGCTCGGCGTCCAGGTCTACCATGACCTGCTGGCCGGCATCGAGGACGTGGACGTCGTTATCATGCTGCGCCTGCAGCGTGAACGCATGCAGGGGGCACTGCTGCCGAGCGAGCATGAGTACTACGAACTGTTCGGACTCACCAACAGGAAGCTTGCACATGCGCAACCGGATGTCACTGTCATGCATCCGGGCCCGATCAACCGCGGCGTGGAAATGGACTCCGATGTCGCCGACGGACCGCACTCGGTCATCCTGGAACAGGTCACCCATGGCATAGCGGTACGCATGGCTGTCATGTCCCTGGCCATGTCACGCAAGCAAGGTAACCTGGAGTAACCGCATGCCTGCTGCTGCCGACAAACCCGACAGAATCCGCATCAGCGGCGGCCGCGTCATCGATCCCGCCGGCGGGATCGATGCCAGACAGGACCTGTTCGTCGCCGCGGGCCGGATTGCAGCAATCGGGAATGCCCCCGATGGCTTCAGTCCCGACCTGGAAATCGATGCCAGCAACTGCATCGTCTGCCCGGGCCTGGTCGACCTCAGTGCCCGGGTGCGCGAGCCGGGCCAGGAACAGAAGGCGACCATTGCCTCGGAATCCCTGGCTGCAGCCAGCGGTGGCATAACGACCCTGTGCTGCCCGCCGGACACCAACCCCGTCATCGATACCCCGGCTGTGACCGAGCTGATCCGGCTGCGCGCAGAGACGACCGGCCTGACCCGCATCGTCACGCTGGGCGCGCTTACCCGGGGGCTTGCCGGGGAGCAGTTGAGCGAAATGGCCGCCCTGCGCAAGGCAGGCTGCGTTGGCGTCAGCAATGCACTGCGACCGCTGGCCAACCCGTTAATACTGAGGCGGGCGATGGAGTATGCGGCCACCTTCGACCTGACTGTGTTCCTGCATGCCGACGATCACTGGCTGTCAAACGGTGGCTGTGCACACGAGGGCAGGGTCGCCACACGCATGGGGCTTCCCGCAATACCGGAAGCCGCAGAGACCGCGGCGGTCGCAAGCGACCTTGCGCTGGTCGAGCAAACCGGCGTACGCGCGCATTTCTGCCACCTGACCAGCCAACGCGCCGCGCGCATGGTCGCGCGGGCACAGTATGACGGGCTTCCGGTCAGCGCCGCTGTCGCCGTACCCTACCTGTACCTTTCCGAAATCGATATCAGCGACTTCAATACCCAGTGTCACCTGATACCGCCGCTGCGGACCGTGGAGGACCGGCAAGGACTGCGCGAGGCACTCGGCCGCGGCACCCTGTCAGCCATCTGTTCAGATCACCAGCCGCATGAACCGGATGCCAAGCTGGGTCCCTTCCCTGCGACGGAACCCGGGATATCCGGACTGGACACCCTGCTGCCACTGGCACTGCAACTGGTGCATGACCAGGTCCTGCCCCTGTCCGACCTGCTGCATCGCCTGACCCGCGGTCCGGCTGAAATACTGGGATTGCCCGGCGGCACACTGGCCATCGGGGCAACGGCGGACATCTGCATCTTCGATCCTGAACGCACATGGATACTGGATACCGCTACTATGCGCAGCAGCGGCCACAACACCCCTTTCATGGGCTGGGAGCTGCAGGGGCGCGTCATCCACACCCTGCTGGCAGGCAAGCCGGTCTATTCGCTCGCAGACTAGCCCGCATATTGCACCAGTATCCGGGATGCTGGCGCGGGACAGGTGCGACTGGACGCCGCTCTGGAATGAAAGTCATAGCCGTAGCTATGACTTGAGTGAAGAGCAAGTACAGGCGGGGCTGGACAAGCCAGGGCCCGGATAGGCCACGGGCCGATCACAAAATGTACACCTGAAATTTGCCGGATCGTCGATGCTTACAAGCGCACTGTATCGCGGATAACTGCAAGGCCCGCGGCCGACTGGTGCAATATGCGGACTAGCCCCCGGGGTGCAGTGCACCCCCGGGCAAAGCATTCATTCGTACAGTCCGACCCTGGACTCACCGCCACCGCGCGGATCACTTGCGGCAAATACCTGGCCGCTGTCCCTGTCCCGGTAAATCGCCTGCATATTTCCATACTGTGAATCCAGCGGCTGCAGTGTATGCCCGCGCGCTGCCAGCGCCTCACTCAGCTCACCGCCAAGCGCGCCCGGCTCGTACTGCACCACATCAGGAAGGAACTGGTGATGGAACCTGGGCAGGCCGACCCAGGAGTCGGGAGGATTGCCTGCCGCCAGATCCAGTACGCCCAGCAGTACCATCGTGATAATCCGGCTGCCGCCCGGCGTGCCCAGGATCGCGACCCCGGCATCATCCTCGGCAAAGACAGGGGTCATGCTGGATAGCGGGCGCTTGCCGGGTGCAATCGCGTTCGCTTCCGCCCCGACCAGGCCATACAGGTTTGGCGCACCCGGCTTGATGGAAAAGTCATCCATTTCGTTGTTCAGCAACACACCGGTCCCGGGGGGAACGATACAGGCCCCGAAGGGATAGTTGATACTCAGCGTCGCCGCGACCCGGTTGCCCGCACCGTCCAGGATGGAAAAGTGCGTCGTATCCTGCCCGCCCGGGTCGGTTGCATAGCCACCCAGGGAAGCACTCGGCGTCGCGCTCTTATGACTGATGGAACTGCGCAGGGTCTCCGCATGCGCCTGACTGACAAGACGCGCAACCGGGACCGTTACAAAATCACTGTCGCCCAGGTACTCCGCGCGATCACGGTAGGCACGCCGCATGGACTCGATGATGAGGTGCGTGCGCGTCGCCGCGTCGTATTCATCCAGCGAAAAACCGGAGAGGATGTTGAGCATGGACAACAGCACGACGCCACCCGACGATGGCGGCGGGACCGTAACGATGCGCAGCCCCCGGTATTCGCCCCGCAACGGCTCGCGTTCTACCACGCGATACTGTTCCAGATCCTGTGGCGTCCAGATGCCACCGGCCGCGCGGACACCCTCCACCAGTGCTTCCGCCACGGGACCATGGTAAAAACCCGCATGCCCGGCGCGGCCCAGCGCCTCGAGGGTATACGCCAGTTCGGGCTGCAGAATGCGCGTGCCCGCATCGGGGACTGCATCCTCGGCATCGAGAAAGATCCGCGCGGTTTCCGGGTCATCCTGCAGCGCTGCAAGCCGGAATCCGGCCAGCCTGCGATAGTGCTCATCCACCGCGAAACCGTTGCGCGCCAGCTGGACCGCGGGAAGCAGCGAACGCTGCAGCGGCAGGCGGCCATAGTGCTCCGCGATATGCACCAGTGCCGCCGGCTCCCCCGGAATACCAGCAGCCAGCGCACCATTGACGGACAGGTTGGGGACAACCTCGCCTTCACTATCGAGATACATATCCCGGGTCGCGGCAAGCGGCGCCCGCTCACGCCCGTCAATGACGACCTCGAACCCGTCAGCTGCGCGGTGCAGCAGCCAGAAACCACCCCCGCCCAGACCGGAACTGTACGGTTCCACCACGGTCAGGACCGCACTCACCGCGACAGCCGCGTCAAAGGCATTGCCGCCGGCACCCAGCACTTCCATGCCTGCCCGGGTCGCCAGCGGGTGTGCGCTGCTGATGGCTGCCTGGGGTGGCGCTGCGTTCTGCGCGCAGCCGGCAACCACCCACAACACAGACAGTAAAAAGGCCCCGATAAGGAGCCTTGTACGGTATTCCCGGGACGTGCGTCTCATCCGGCCACCTTGCCGGTCAGCTTCTCGTACTTCTGCGTCAGCTGGCCCTCGTCCTCCACGTGCTCGGGGTTCGTGATGATGCATTCTACCGGGCATACCTCGACGCACTGCGACTCCTCAAAATGTCCGACACATTCCGTGCACAGATCGGGGTTGATCTCGTAGATTTCCTCGCCCATGTAGATGGCGTCATTCGGACATTCCGGTTCGCATACATCACAGTTGATGCACTCGTCTGTAATCATCAAAGCCATTTCATTTTCCTGCCGGGTAACACGGTTCTTCAGCGCAAGTGAATAACTCTTAATTCATGCGCCCACGCAATGCAGCCACAACTTTACTGTGGACAAACGGCGTCACATCACCGCCAAGGCCGGCAATTTCACGCACCAGGCTGGAGGAGATGTAGGCATACTGCTCGGCCGGCGTGAGAAACATGGTTTCGATGCCGGGCGCGAGATTACGGTTCATACTCGCAAGCTGAAATTCGTACTCGAAATCCGAAACGGCACGCAGCCCGCGCAGAATGACATGCGCCTCCTGCTGGCGCATGAAATCCACCAGCAGGTTGTCAAAACTGCAGACCTCGACATTCTCGATATGCGCCAGCACCTCTCGCGCCAGCGACACGCGGGTATCGAGCGGGAAAAAGGTGCGCTTGTCCGAGCTCGCTGCAACCGCGACCAGTACCCGGTCAAACAGCCGCGAGGCCCGCTCTACCAGGTCTGTGTGGCCATTGGTGACGGGATCGAAGGTCCCCGGATAAACGACGCTGTCCATGACCGCATTATGGCGTATCGGCAACTGCGTGGACAAGGCAGGCGCGGAAACAGCCCGGCCGAGGCCGTTTACTGCGGGACAAACCGGAAGCATCACCTGCCGGCGCCATTCGTCAGCTGCGCAGCGGGCGCGTGCCCGCGCCGCTTGCGGCACGCCCCTCAGTTCACCCGGCTGCGTGCGGCGAGGTGATAGCCGACCTGGCCCGCGACCTTGCTGCGCAGCAGCTCCCAGTTTTCGGGCAACTCCGGGGCAAGCCCCTTCTCGGCCTCGATATAGATCCGGGCCTGGTCCGACAGCCAGCCGCGGCTTTCAAGCTGCTGGATGCAGGGGGTCAGCAACTGCCGGCGAAACGGCGGGTCAAGGAAGACGATGTCAAACGGACTCGCAGACCCGGAAAGCCATTGCAGGACTTCCGCCTGGACCACGCGAACCTGCTGCGCGTCAAGGGATTCCAGCTGCCCGCGCAGCGTGGCAACAACCTGCGGGTCGTTGTCCACCAGCACCACTTCCGCGGCACCCCGGGAAGCGGCTTCCAGCCCCAGTGCGCCGCTGCCTGCATACAGATCCAGGCAGCGGGCACCACGCACTACGGGACTCAGCCAGTTGAACAGCGTCTCACGCACCCGGTCCGGGGTCGGCCGCAGTCCCGGCACCGGTGTAAACGACAAGCGGCGTCCTCGCCAGGTTCCGGCAATGATGCGCACCTGATTTGCGGCCTGTCGGGCTTTCATGCAGCGGCATGATCCCGACTTGCCGTTACCGCGTCAACGATAACAGCGGACGCAGCCGGGCAAACACGCTCAGGACCGGCGCCGCGCCACCCCAACCAGGCCCGCCATACCTGAAAGGAACAGCAGGACCGCCGGTGGCACCGGGACCGCACTGACCGGAACACTGCCCGGCGTCGGCACATCCAGCGCAATGAAATCCAGCAGGTTATCATTGCTGTCCAGTAACTGGTTGACACGCGCCAGGCTGAAACCGCTCGGGACATCCGGCGCGGCACTGCCCTCACCTGCGAACACACCGCCTGCAAAGTCACCATAGCCCAGCGCATCCAGCACACCGTTGCTGTCCCGCAAAACGATCGAGTCCGGTCCGTTCTGGAAATCGACATTCATGACCAGGTCAGCATTGCCGACCAGCGTGCCGCCATCGCCGCTGTCGTCCCCGATGACAAACACACCATCTGCCGGTATCACGCCACTGAGGGCAATACTGCTGTAGACGCTGCCATCGGCACCGTTCACGCCTTCCAGCAACAGGCCGTCCAGGCTTGCTCCGGGTGCGCCGAACAGCTCCACGAAGACGCTGCCGTTGTCGGTGCCGGCGGCGTCATAGAGCACCTCGGACAGCAGCGTTTGCGCCTGCACGGCGGACATTGCCAGCGCGCCGGATATTGCCAGCACACACCGTGCCACAGGTTTCAAAGCATTCCCTTGCAGATTCATAACTCCTCCCTGATGTATGGTTGATCCCGGGCTGCATCATGCGACCCGTGCGGCTCGACCCTGAGCCGCTAAAGCTGAAGCAGGCATCCTTGCCAGGGCCCGTTACCGGGTGTCCTGGGAAAGAAGAATAACGCTGTGACAGCGGCACGACAGCCGCAGAAATGCAGCACGGCCTGTCAGCAAATACCGACAGGCCGTGTAGTTACAGGGAAGGGGGTTCTAGCTCAGGACTCTCCGCCGACGATGACGGTGACCATTTCAGCCGGGTGCACGCGGCGCCGGTAGGCATCCATGATCTGTTCGCGAGTCACCGCGGATACCGTGTCGTTGAAGGTTTCCAGGTAGTCCAGCGGCAGATCGTAGAAGCCGATCATGACGATGTAGCCAAGGATCTTCGAATTGTTTTCGATCTGCAGCGGGAAGCCACCGGTAATATTATTCACCGAGGCAGTCAGCTCTTCCTGCGTCGGCCCCTCGTCGACAAACGTCTGCAGGGTCTCGCGCATGACTGCGAGCGCCTCTTCCACCTGGTCATTGCGTGTCTGCAGGGAGAACAGGTAGGGACCGTCCTGCTGCATGGGCGAGAAGTAACTGTTCACGCTGTACGAAAGACCGCGCTGCTCGCGCACCGCCTCGTTCAGGCGCGAAACCAGGCCGCCCCCGCCAAGCACATGATTGCCCACGTACAACGGGAAGTAGTCGGGATCGCCGCGATGCATCCCCGGGGCGCCCATGCGCACATGCGTCTGCGTGGACGGGTGGAACAGCTGCTGCTCGACACTTTCCGCCAGCGGGTCCACCGGCGAGACAGGCGCGGCCCGCTGCCCTGTCGCCAGTTCCGCGGTCACCCGCTCGGCCAGCGACTCGGCTGCAGCGCGGTCAAGATCACCGACAATGCCGATGACGGCATTGGCCGCCACGTAGTAACGGCGGTAGAACTCCCTGACCTGCTTGACCGTCAGCGCCTTCAGGCTGGCCTCGGTACCCTCCGGCCGGGAGGCATAGGGATGCTCGCCGTAGACCGTTTTGAAAAAGGTGTACTCCGCCACCGTCGAGGGCGACTGTTCGCCGTGACGCAGCGCGACCAGCATCCGCTCGCGCTCCCGATCGAAATCCGCCTGGTTGAAATCAGGCTTGCCGGCGACATCCCGCAACAGGTCGAGCGCCGGCTGCAGATGTGCACTGTCACTCAGGCTGCGCAATGACACCGAAGCCATGTCACGCGCCGAAGCGCTGCTCAGCCGTGCCCCGAGCGATTCCACGCGCACGGCGATCTCGTCGGCACTGAGCCCAGCCGCACCCTTGTCCAGCAGGGTACTGGTCAGGCTGGCCAGGCCGGGATGGCCGGCATCGCGCGCAGCGCCAGCTGCGAAGGTGACGTTGACATCCACCATCGGCAATTCCGGTGCGGGCACGAAATAGACCCGGGCACCGTTCTCCGTGACCCAGTGCTGGATTGCCGGCATGGCCTGCACCGCAGCGACCGGCAACAGCCACACCAGCAGCAGCCGGATACAGAATCGCACAACGCCTGTTCCGTTTTCAGTGTACATGGCCACCTCCCGGCAGGGCCGCCGCTGCAGCCTGGCCGGTCTGCATCGGCAGCGGGTCCAGCTGCGCGACAGTCAGGTGTTCTTCCACCAGGTATTTACGGGCCACCGCCTGCACCTGTTCGGCGGTAACCGCGTTGATGCGCTCGACGTACTCATCGGCCAGCCGCCAGTCGAGACCGGCAGCCTCTAGCTGCCCGATTTTCATGGCCTGGTAAAACGTGGAATCCTGCTCGTAGACAGCATCTGCGATAACCTTCGACTTGACACGCTGCAGTTCGTCCGCCCCGACCGGCTTGTCCTGCAGACGCTTGACCTGCTGCTGCAATGCCTGCTGCAGTTCGTCGATGCTGTGTTCGCCGGCCGGGGTGCCGTCGAACAGGAACAGGCCCTGCTGGCGCTCGTACAGGTCATAACCGGCGCCGGCACTGGTCGCGATCTGACTGCCGCGCACCAGTTCTTTCGTCAGCCGGGAACTGTCGCCGCCGTCAAGGATGCTGGCCAGCACCTCCAGGGCATAAGGCTCCCAGTCCTCGGCCGCGGTCTTCAGCACCGGGGTCCGGTAACCCATGATGAGATAGGGCACCTCGGCGGGCGCCCTGCACCGTGATGCTGCGCTTGCCCCGCTGCGGGGGTTCGACCCGCGGCTTGGGCGGCACGATCGTTTCCGGCTGCAGCGGCCCGAAATACTGTTGCGCCAGTTTCAGTACCGCCTCCGGCTCGACATCCCCGACCACGACCAGCACGGCGTTGTTGGGCGCATACCAGCGTTCGTACCAGGCCTGCAGGTCGGCCAGCTGCATGTTTTCCAGATCGTTCATCCAGCCGATGGTCGGGATGCGCGAGGAACTGCTGACAAAGGCACTGGCCATGAACTGTTCGTAGGTCAGCCCCGTCGGCTTGTCCTCGGTACGCAACCGGCGCTCTTCCATAACCACCTTGATTTCCTTCTGGAATTCCTCATCCAGCAGATGCAGGTTGCGCATCCGGTCAGCCTCCAGTTCAAAGCTGACCGGCAGGCGGCTCTTCTCCAGGCGCTGGAAATAGGCCGTGTAGTCCTGGCTGGTAAAGGCATTCTCGCTGCCACCGTTTTCGGAAATAATGCGGGAAAACTCTCCCGCCGGGTATTTATCCGTGCCCTTGAACATCATGTGCTCCAGCACGTGCGATACGCCGGTGATGCCATCATGCTCGTAGCTGGCGCCGACCCTGTACCACACCTGGGAGACAACGACCGGCGCGCGGTGGTCCTCCTTGACGATCAGCTTCAGGCCGTTGTCCAGCTGGTATTCATGCACGGCACCGCTTGCCAGCGCCAGCTGACTGCCCAGCAAGAGGACTGACTGCTGTCAAACTTCGCATTCAGTTGCTCCCGAAATTATCGATGGTTAACCCCGATGGGTATGGGATGATAGGATATCCCGCTGTAAATTTCCCATTCCTGCAGAGACAATCGATTCCATGCTCGGTTTCCGAAAAAACAAGACTTCGGCCGCGACCGACAAACCGGAGAAGACCGGCCTGTTCCGCCGCCTGCGGGACGGCCTGTCCCGTACCCGCCATTCCCTGACCGAAAGCGTTGTCGACCTGGTGCTGGGCAGCAAGGCGATCGATGACGACCTGCTGGAAGAAATCGAAACCACGCTACTGGTCGCGGACATGGGCGTCGAGGCCACCCGCGACATCATCGACCGCCTCACCGAGCAGGTGGCGCTCAACCAGTTCGCCGATGCCGATGCCCTGATGGCTGCATTGCACAAGCACATGCAGGCCATCCTCGCCCCAGCCAGCCAGCCGCTGGTCATCCCGGAAGGCCAGCGGCCGTTCGTGGTGCTCATGGTCGGCATCAACGGCGCCGGCAAGACCACCACCATCGGCAAGCTGGCGCACCGCTTCCAGCAGCAGGGACTGAAGGTCATGCTGGCAGCCGGCGACACCTTCCGCGCAGCCGCGGTCGAACAACTGCAGACCTGGGGCGAACGCAACGAGGTGCCGGTGATCTGCCCAGCGGCAGGGCGCCGACTCGGCCTCGGTCATCTTCGATGCCCTGCAGTCGGCACAGGCACGCGCTGTCGATGTCCTGATCGCGGATACCGCCGGGCGCCTGCATACCCAGTCGAACCTGATGGAAGAACTGAAGAAGATCAAGCGCGTCATGGGCAAGCTCGACCCGGCCGCGCCCCACGAAGTCATGCTGGTGGTGGATGCCGGCACCGGCCAGAACGCCACTCAACCAGGCGCAGGAATTCAACCAGGCCGTCGGGCCTGACCGGCATCACCCTGACCAAGCTGGACGGCACCGCCAAGGGTGGCATCATCTTTGCCATCGCGAAAAAGCTGAATATCCCGATACGCTTCGTGGGCGTCGGAGAAGGCATTGAAAACCTTCGGGAATTTGATGCGAAGGAGTTTGTGGATGCCTTGTTCGGTAGATGCAAGTGAAGTAAGAAGTGAGAAGTGAGGCATTGGCAGGCGCTGATCGCACACTCCCCGCTTTTCACTCTTCACTTTTAACTTTATTTACTTCTCACTTTTCACTTCTAACTTGAAACCAATGATTCGATTCAACAACGTCAGCAAGCGCTACCCCGGCGGGCTACGAGGCCCTGAGCAACGTCAGCTTTCACATGGAAAAGGGTGCCATGGCCTTTCTGACCGGGTCATTCCGGCGCCGGCAAAAGCACCCTGCTGAAACTGGTCGCCCTGATCGAGCGCGCCACGCGCGGCCAGCTGTTTCTCGATGGACGAGAACGTCACGCGCATCAGCAAGCGGCGCATCCCCTACATCCGTCGCAAGATCGGCTTTATTTTCCAGGACCACCACCTGCTGTTTGACCGCACCGTGTTCGATAATGTCGCCCTGCCGCTGATCATCGCCGGCTACCGGCACCAGGAAATCGGGCGCCGGGTGCGGGCCGCACTCGACAAGGTCGGCCTGCTGCAGCAAGGAACGGCTCTACCCGATCACCCTGTCCGGCGGCGAACAGCAGCGCGTGGGCATTGCCCGCGCCGTCGTCAACAAGCCCCTGCTGCTGCTCGCGGATGAGCCGACCGGCAACCTGGATCCGGAGCTGTCACGCGAAATCATGTCACTGTTCTGCCCTGTTCAACGACGTCGGGGTCAGCGTCCTGATTGCCAGCCACGACCTGCAGCTGATCGGCGAACTGGACTACCCGGTCCTGTCACTGGCGCAGGGCCGCCTGGTGCAGCCCGGGGCCGATGCGGCATGAACGGCATCCCGGCAAAACCGGCGGCAGTTCCAGCATCACTGGCGCGAGAACCTGCGGCGCTGCTGTCTCCGCGCACCTTTCTGCAGCGCCATGCCCAGGTGGCGCTGGACAGCCTGGGACGTCTGTATCGCAACGGGGTGGCATCGCTGATGACGGCAGCCGTCATCGGGATCGCCCTGGCGATGCCATCGGGACTGTACCTGCTGCTCGATAACCTGCACCGCCTCAGCGGTTCCTGGGACGGACAGGACAGCCTGTCCGTATTTCTGAAGCAGGACATCGACAGCGACAGCTGCCCGGCAGTTGGCAGACAGCCTCGCGACATGGCCGGAAATCGGCGCGGTGCAGCTGGTCACGCCGCAGCAGGCCCTGCAGGAATTCAGCGAACATTCCGGTTTTGCCGATGTCCTCGGCCTGCTGGAGGATAACCCGCTGCCCGTGGTCCTCATCGTCACGCCGGCCGCGGAGCAGACCGATCCGGCAGTCGCCAGTACCCTGCGAGAACGGCTGAGCGGCCTGCCCGAAACCGAGCTGGCGCAACTCGACCTGCAGTGGGTGCAGCGGCTTGCCGCGATCCTGGATATCGCCCGCCGCGGCATCCTGATCATCAGCGCCCTGCTGGCGCTGGCAGTCACTGCTGGTCATCGGCAACACCATCCGCCTGGAGATCCAGAACCGGCGCGAGGAGATCCTCGTCACCAAGCTCATCGGCGCAACCAATGCCTTCGTGCGCCGGCCGTTCCTCTACAGCGGTACGTGGTACGGGGTATTCGGGGCATTGCTGGCATGGCTACTGGTGGAAGCCGGGTTCTGGCTGCTGGCTGACCCGGTGGGTCAACTCGTGGGCCTGTACCAGAGCGACTTCATCCTGGAAACGCTGCCACTGGCGCTGCTCGGCCTGCTTGTGCTAACCGGCGTGTTGCTTGGCCTGCTGGGTTCCTGGCTGGCGGTTGGCCGCCACCTGCACGCGATAGAACCGAGTTGAGTCCTGCCGGAAAGCAACACCAAATAAAATATATCTTATTGTTTATATTGGTATTTCATTGCCATAACCGGGCACAAAACAGATTTACATCTCCCCTGCCGCCCCATGGCAGCTGATCAAGTCTGCTGCGAAGACGCCGATTTCATGCAACTTTTCCAGGAATTGGCACTCTACTTGAACGAGTGCTAATATGAACGGCAAGCAACCCAGAGAGAACTTCATGACACAGGAATTAGTAACCAGAAATCAGACACTTGCATTACCACTGGCAACCGGCAACCTGGATCAGTACATCCATGCGGCCTTCAGCGTTCCAGTCCTGACTCTGGAAGAGGAACGCAGCCTGGCGGAGCGTCTGCAGCAGGACAGCGACCTGGATGCCGCGCGGCAGCTGGTGATGTCGCATCTGCGCTTCGTGGTCCGCATCGCACGCGGTTACAGCGGCTACGGGCTGGCCCTGGGCGACCTGATCCAGGAAGGCAACATCGGCCTGATGAAGGCAGTCAAGCGCTTCGACCCCACGGTCGGCGTGCGCCTCGTGTCGTTCGCGGTCCATTGGGTACGCGCCGAGATTCATGAGTTCATCCTGCGCAACTGGCGCATCGTCAAGGTGGCAACCACCAAGGCGCAACGCAAGCTGTTCTTCAACCTGCGCAGCAGGAAAAAGCGCCTCGGCTGGATGAACCGGGAAGAGGTCAATGCCATTGCAGAGGACCTGGGCGTTAAACCGGAAACCGTGCTGGAGATGGAATCCCGCCTTAGTGGTCAGGACGTGGGTTTCGACCCGGCGGTCAGCGATGACGACGATGACAGCCCCGCCTTTGCACCGGCCGCCTACCTGACCGATGCTTCCAACGATCCGGCACTGACCGTGGAGCAGGACGACTGGAGCAACCGCAATAGCGACAATCTCATCGAGGCGCTCGAACAGCTGGATGAGCGCAGCCGCATCATCCTGGAGGAACGCTGGCTCACCGAGGACAAGCGCACCCTGCATGAACTGGCAGCCCGCTTCGATATCTCCGCCGAACGCATCCGCCAGCTGGAAATGAATGCCCTCAACAAGCTGAAGAAAACCATGCTGGCCTGATAACGGCTGACACAGGTAACAACAACGGCCCTGCGGGGCCGTTTTTGTTGCTGTCGCCCGGACCAGAGTTTATCGCCCGCATCCCCCCGGCACCTTCAAAGCTGCCTCTCTTTTAGCGAGAACTCAACAATCTGGACCCCGGCTTTCGCCGGGGTGACGATAGATTCAGGATTTCCTCAACCGGGGGTTCCAGACGCGCTCAATGCGCCCTGAAAACAAATGAGCATCACGCCAGCAGCGGCAGGTAGTGGTCCACCAGCAGGATGGCGAAGATGATCATCAGGTACCAGATGGAGTAGCCAAAGGTCTTCATGGCGATCTTTTCGTCGTTGCCCTTCATTAACTGCACGGCGTAGTAGAGGAAGCCGCCGCCCAGCAGCAGTGCACCAAGCAGGTAGAAAGGGCCGCTCATGTGGGTGGCATACGGCAGCACGCTGACCGCGATCAGCATCAGCGTGTACAACAGGATCTGCAGCTGCGTGAACGGCACGCCGTGCGTAACCGGCAGCATCGGGATGTCGACCTTGGCGTATTCCTCGCGCCGGTGTATCGCCAGCGCCCAGAAGTGCGGCGGCGTCCAGACGAAGATGATCAGGAACAGCAGCAGCGCATGCGGGTCGATCGAATCGGTCAGGGCCGTCCAGCCGAGTATCGGCGGAGCGGCACCGGCGGCACCGCCAATGACGATATTCTGCGGCGTGGCGCGCTTCAGGTACATGGTGTAGACAATGGCATAGCCGACCAGCGAGAGAAACGTCAGTACGGCCGTCAGCGCGTTCACCAGCACCACCAGGATCAGCATCGACAGCGCGCCCAGGGTGGTGGCGAACAACAGCGCGTTACGCTCGTTGATCTCTCCCTGCGGCAGCGGCCGGCCGCTGGTGCGCGTCATCTTGGCATCCTCGCGCGCATCCAGCACGTGATTGATGGCTGCCGCCGCGGCTGCCGCCATGCCAATGCCAAGGTTGCCGAAGAACAGCACATCCAGCGGCACCATGCCAGGCGGGGTGGTGGCGAGAAACATCCCGACCATGGCGGTGAACACGATCAGCGCCACGACCTTGAGCTTGCACAGGCCCAGATAGCTTTTTACGAGACTTGTCATTGGCTAGCCGATCTTGGAGTATTTCAGCAATTTCTGCAGATCCCTCAGCATGCCGCGGGCATCCGCATCCGGCTGATAGTACATCATGAGATTGCCCAATGGATCGACAATATAGACCCGCTGCGCCTGCCGCACCGGGGTCTCATCAACGCGAAACTGCGGCTCGATACTGGCTGCCTGCGTGGCAGATGGCAGTACCACGGCCATGTCCTTGTGTTCCTGCGCGAGGAAGCCGGCAAGTTCATCCGGGATGCTGTCGGCATTCAGCAGGAACAGGGTCTGCACCCGCTTCATGTTCTCATTCTGCGCCACCCGCACCTGGCGCATCTTGTAGAGGTTGCTGCGGCAGGTTTCACCACAGTCGGCATCGCTGATGTAGAGCAACGTCCACTTTCCCTGCAGGTAATCCTGCAGGGACACTCCGTCATTCGCCATGTCAGCGGGCATCTCCAGCGGCCTTGCCGGATGCACCAGGTTGCCCCGGTTGGTCGTCCCGTCAGGCTGCCAGCCTTCCTCGCTACTGTTGTGCATCACCCAGGCGACGAAGGTCGGCGCCAGGAAAATCAGCCCCAGCAATACCAGGGCCTGGCGCGAGGTGAGAAAACCCCGCTGCCGGGCGGCGGCAAGGATACGGCCGGAACGCGATCGAGAGTTACTTGTTTGCATGGTCTTCCCGTAAAGATTTATCCGAAATTCGCTTGCTGTTGACGCCGAGATAAATCAGCAGCAGCACCAGTGCCAGTGTAAACCACTGCATGGCGTAGGCGAGGTGCTTGTCCGGCGACACCGTGTAGACGGGCTGCCACTCGCGCACAAAGCCGTGCTCGTCCGACTCGTCCAGCAACAGGATCACCGGCAGCAGCCGGGTTCCCAGCATCTTCTCCAGCCGCGCCAGGTCCGGCTCCTGCACGACTTTCGGCCAGCCGGCATGACCTTCCTCGGCCTCACCCAGCCTGAATACATTTTCCGGCGGCAGGCTGGTAACCGCCTCCAGGGCCACCGGACCCGCGGGTCCCGGCAGCGCCGGCAGCACCGCCCGGTCCAGACCGGTCGGAACCCAGCCGCGGTTCACCAGCACCACCGACTCACCGTCCGGAAGCCGCAGCGGCGTCAGCACGTGGTAGCCGGCATGCCCCTGGTAAATCCGGTTATCCAGCAACAGCTGGTGTGCCAGGTCATACTGACCGCGCGCGCCGACCGGGTGATGGGCAGCCGGTTTACCCGATTCGAGCAACCACTCAAGCTCGACCGGTCCCCGCTGAATACCGTCTTCACGGGCATCAATCAACCCCTGTTTCCAGGCAGCCCGCTCCAGTTGCCACAGTCCCAGCCCGAACAACCCCGGCAGCAGGACCAGCGTCACCAGGGTCGGCCACAGGCCGGGGCTGAATTCAAACTTCCCGAGCCTCATTCCGGCAACCGTTTTGTTATACTGCCTGCCATTATCAAGTCCACCTGCGCGGCCACCACCCATGTATACAAAAATCCTTGTCATCCTTGTCCTGCTCACCATCATCGGGAGCCTGTTCAGCGGCCTGTTCTTCCTGATCAGGGACAAGGGCGCCTCGGACCGCACTGTCAGGGCGCTGACCGTGCGTATCAGCCTGTCGGTCCTGCTGTTCGTTCTGCTGATGATCGGCTACGCCACCGGACTGCTGCAACCACACGGCGTCGGCGGCTAACCGGCAATACCGCAACCTTCAAATAATCGCGGTCAGAAGACCGCTCCTACAGGAGCATCTTTTGGTGTAGGAGCGGTCTTTTTATGCCCGTTTTTTGGGTACTGACCGCGATTGATACGCAGCCGCACATCCCGGCAGGCAATTAAAAAGGGCGCTGCAAGCAGCGCCCTTCGTATACAGGGCCTTGCGTCTAGATCAGCCAGTAGACGAAGACGAACAGGCCCAGCCAGACCACGTCAACGAAATGCCAGTACCAGGCGACCGCCTCGAAGGCGAAGTGGTGTTCGTTGGTAAAGTGGCCCTTCATGCTGCGAATCAGAATGACCAGCAGCATGGTCGCGCCCAGTGTCACGTGCAGGCCGTGGAAGCCGGTCAGCATGTAGAAGGTGGTGCCATAGATGCCGGTACCGAGCTTCAGGTTCATTTCATTCCAGGCATGGCTGTACTCATAGGCCTGCAGCCCAAGGAACAGGAAGCCCAGGGCCACGGTGGCCATCAGCCCCAGGATCAGCTGGGTGCGGTCGCCCTTCTTCAGGCCCCAGTGCGCCCAGGTGACGGTCACGCCACTGGAAAGCAGGATCAGGGTGTTGATGGCGGGAATACCCCAGGGACCCATCGAGGTGTATTCACCACCCACGCCAGCCGGGCCGTTGGTCGGCCATACGGCCTCGAAGCCGGACCACAGCAGTTCGTTGGTCATGGCATTGTTGTCAGCACCGCCAAGCCAGGGCACGGAGTACATCCGGGCATAGAACAGCGCCCCGAAGAAGGCTGCGAAGAACATGACCTCGGAGAAGATGAACCAGCCCATGCCCATGCGGAATGACGTATCCACCTGGTCGTTGTATTTGCCCGCCAGGCTTTCGTTGATGACGGTACCGAACCAGCCGAACAGCATGACGATGACAATCACGGCACCGGCCAGCATCATCAGACTGCTGCTGCCGTGCAGGAAACTGGCAAAGCCGAACAAGAGCAGGAACATGCCGACTGAACCGACGATGGGCCAGTAGCTGGGTTCCGGCAGGTAGTAACCCCCTTTAGATGCTGACATTGATAACTCCCTCTGTGTACAAGATGTTCACTGAAAAATTCGTTATTGCTACAACTGCGCGCCGCTGGCGGCACCCGCTGTATCCTGCAGTTCTTCTATCACGCCTGCCTGCTTGCCGGCGGGTTCACCTGACTCCGCCTGGAAGAAAGTATAGGACAGGGATACTGTCCCGATTTCCTCCGGCAGCTCCGGATCCACCACGAAGCGCAGCGGCATGAGTTTTTCTTCGTTCGGCCCCAGGGTCTGGCGGGTAAAGCAGAAGCATTCCGTCTTGTTGAAATACTTCGCCGCCAATCCCGGCGCGAGACTGGGTACGGCCTGTCCTGCAACCGTCTCCCCGGTCCTGTTCCTGGCCACGTAGTGGACTTCGGTTACCTCGCCCGGGTGCACCCTGACACGCTTGACGGCAGGCTTGAAGTCCCACGCCAGGTCACTGCGCACCGAAGACAGGAACTCGACCGTAACCATGCGCTCCGTGTCCACCTGCTGGCCGAGTGCCGCCTCCGCCTCGATGCGCCCGGTCTTGCCGTTGATACCGGTAATATCGCAGAACACGTCATACAAGGGTACCAGTGCAAACCCGAAGCCGAACATCGCGACTGCGGCAAGCAGCAGGCGCTTGACGACGCGGCGGTTGGCTGTGGCGCGTTCGCCGGCTTCCATGTCAGCCGGTGACCACGAAGAAGCTGCCGATATAAATTGCCATCACCAGCAGCACCAGGACCACGATGGTCAGGATCTTGCGGGTGGTGCGGCGCTTCAGCTCTTCCCGGGTCATGTTCTGCTCGTCAGGTTCTGGGCCGGCACGGGCATTGCAGCCCGTGCCATCCCGGTTTTACTTGACTTCCGGTGCCGTCTCGAAAGTGTGATACGGGGCCGGTGATGGAACAGTCCATTCCAGACCGTGGGCACCTTCCCAGACCTGAGCGGAGGCCTTCTCGCCACCACGGATGGTCTTGATCACGATGAATACGAAGAACACCTGGGCCAGACCGAAGGCGAAGCCACCGATACTGGAGATCATGTTCCAGTCAGCGAACTGCAGCGAGTAGTCCGGAATACGGCGCGGCATGCCGGCCAGGCCGATGAAATGCTGCGGGAAGAACAGCACGTTCACGGAGATCACAGACCACCAGAAGTGGACCTTGCCCAGTCCCTCGTTGACCATGTGGCCGGTCCACTTCGGCAGCCAGTAGTAGGCTGCGGCAATGATGGCGAACAGTGCGCCGGTCACCAGCACGTAGTGGAAGTGCGCCACGATGAAGTAGGTATCGTGGTACTGCATGTCGGCCGGGGCAATACCCATCATCAGGCCGGTAAATCCGCCCAGACTGAACAGGAACACGAAGGCAATCGCCCACAGCATCGGGAGCTCAAAGGTCATCGAGCCGCGCCACATGGTGGCGGTCCAGTTGAATACCTTCACCGCAGTCGGCACAGCAATCATGACGGTGGCGTACATAAAGTACAGCTCACCGGCAACCGGCATGCCCGTGGTGAACATGTGGTGCGCGTACACGATGAAAGACAGGAAGGCGATGGACGCGGTTGCGTACACCATGGAGCTGTAGCCGAACAGCCTCTTGCGGGCGAAGGTCGGAATGATTTCCGAGATCACGCCGAAGGCCGGCAGGATCATGATGTACACCTCGGGATGCCCGAAGAACCAGAACACGTGCTGGAACAGCACCGGGTCGCCGCCGCCGGCGGCATCGAAGAAGCTGGTGCCGAAGTTGCGGTCGGTCAGCATCATGGTGACGGCACCGGCCAGTACCGGCATCACGGCGATCAGCAGGAACGCGGTGATGAACCAGGTCCACACGAACAGCGGCATCTTCATCAGGGTCATGCCGGGGGCGCGCATGTTGAGCACGGTGGCGATGATGTTGATGGCGCCCATGATGGAGGAGAAACCCAGCATGTGGACGGCGAAGATGAAGAAGTCCGTGCTGGCGGGCGCGAAGGTCGTGGACAGCGGCGCGTAGAAGGTCCAGCCGAATGCCGGGCCGCCGCCTTCCATGAACAGGGTGCTGAGCAGCATGGTGCCGGCGAACGGCAGGATCCAGAAGCTCCAGTTGTTCATCCGCGGCAGCGCCATGTCAGGCGCGCCGATCATCAGCGGGATCTGCCAGTTGGCCAGCCCCACCATGCCCGGCATGATGGCGCCGAACACCATGATCAGGCCATGCATGGTCGTCATGGTGTTGAAGAACTGCGGGTCAACGACCTGCAGGCCCGGCTGGAACAGCTCGGCCCGGATCACCATCGCCATGGCGCCACCGATCAGCAGCATGATGAAGGCGAACCACAGGTACAGGGTACCGATGTCCTTGTGGTTGGTGGTGGTGACCCAGCGCATCAGGCCGGACGGGCGATGATCGTGATGATCGTCATGTGTGGTTGCTGTACTCATCTAATTCATACCTCCACTAATAATTCCTGAATTCCTTAACGCGCGGCCGCAACGTCTGCAGGCTGCACCATGTCACCGGTGTCGTTGCCGAAGGCGTTGCGCTCGTAGGTGATGACCGCTGCGAGGTCAACATCGCTCAACTGCTGGCCAAAGGCCGCCATCGCAGGGTTGACCTTGCCGCCATTCATCACGATATCGAGGTGTCCTGCGACCGGACCGGTGGCAATCGCGCTGCCCTTGATGGCCGGGAAGCCGGCAGCCGGGATCCCCTCGCCGCCCGCCTGATGGCAGGCCAGGCAGTTGGTCTGGTAGACAGACTCGCCCTTGGCCATCAGCTCGTCCATGGTCCAGGTCTTGGTAGCTGAAGCGGCCTCTGCGGCTGCAGCGCCCTTCTGATCGGCAACCCAGGCCTGGTAATCTTCCTCGGTTTTGGCGACCAGCACGATCGGCATGAAGCCATGATCCTTGCCGCACAGCTCGGCACACTTGCCGCGGTAGGTGCCCGGTTCACTCAGCTCGGTCCAGGCATCGTTGATGAAGCCCGGTACGGCGTCCTGCTTCCAGCCCAGCGCGGGAACCCACCAGGAATGGATCACGTCATTGGAGGTAATCAGGAAACGGATTTTCTTGTTGATGGGAACGACGATCGGATTATCCACTTCCAGCAGGTAGTTCTCGCTCTTTTCAGCGGTACCCTCAATCTGCTCGCGCGGCGTAGTCAGGACACTGAAGAAACTGATGTCCTCATCCAGGTAATCGTACTTCCACTTCCACTGGTAACCGGTGATCTGGATGGACATGTCGGGATCACGCGTATCCTCCAGTGCCAGCAGGGTCGTGGTGGCCGGAACCGCCATGCCAACCAGGATCAGGAACGGCACGGTGGTCCAGATGATCTCGACCGTGGTGCTCTCGTGGAAGGTTGCCGGCACCGCACCTTTGGACTTGCGGTGGGTAAAGATGGAGTAAATCAGCACCGCGAATACGCCGAGACAGACCACAACGCAGATCCAGAAAATCAGCATGTGCAGGTCATAGACCTTTTGGCTGATTTCCGTAACCCCCGGCGTCAGGTTCAACGGATATTCTGCGAAGGAATTACCGGCACCCAGCAGGAGGGCAGCGCCCCACAGACTGCACAGCGCGCGTCTAAGCGATATAGCGAACATGCATCGATCTCCCTAACACTCTAGTTGAAATGCAAAATATTCTTATGGCGCCGGGTTGTCCCGTGCCTGCGAGTCCTGTTGCCAGTCATCCCGGTGGATGACCTGCTGCAACTCGGCAGCCAGGGCGCGCCGTTCTTCTTCGTTCAGGAACGCTCCAAGCTCTACCTGCCGCCCCTGATAGGCGATGGCAAGACGGCTCGGGTACCAGGCAAACTGCGGCGGTTCAAGACTGACCCGCGCCCAGGCGCGGGGACATTCCCAGCGCTCCTCCGGTATTTTCCGGCCCTTTTCGACAGTGACGACACTGGCGTTCACGGAAACCACCTCGCGTATCTGGCTGCGTGTCAGACACAGGTAAAAGGCTGCTCCCAGAACCAGTATTTCCAGACCCGCAAATGGCAGTACGGTCCAGAAACCGTGCAGTGCATAGGCGATCCCTATACCCAGGCAGACGATGGCTATCGCCGCATATACCTGGATCGCCTGGCGCCATGACAGGGACTGGTTCGGACGAATCACCCAGTGACAGCCCTTTCCCCCAGGATCACAGACTAGTTCCACCACTGTTCTAGTTGGTCCGTCGATCCTGGCCACCCTGATACAGAGCGCGCATGCAACTGCTGGCCCGGCACCCCGCTATCAGCGCACTCTGCGCGACGCCGGGTTTTTTTTGCCGAAAAAAAGTCCGCGCATTGTATCTGCACCCTGCGGAAGATTCAATTGAGATCAGGACTCATTTGTCAATGATTCCTGTTAATTTCTCAGGGCGGCAACGACAGATATTCAGCCACCCGGCCGGGTTCGACAGGCTCCATGGCTGGCACTTCCCCCAGAAATTGAAATGAAAGCCTTGATTTCAATGCATTAATATTTTCTTCTGCACATTCGGCACCCGGTGGCAGCCGGTTCGCGACCCAGCCGGCCGGGACGCAGCCGCAGGCAGAGATGGCTTCCGCCGTCAGCAGGGCATGGTTCAGGCAACCCAGGCGGATCCCGACGACCAGGATGACTTCCAGGTCGAGCGCCCGCGCCAGGTCCGCCAGTGTTTCGTCAGCGTTCAGCGGCACCTGCCAGCCGCCGACTCCCTCGACCAGCACATAGTCGGCCTTGCCGGCAATTTCGGCGCAGGCGGATCGAATCGCATCAATAGAGATCGACACACCCGCCCGGGCCGCGGCGATATGCGGCGCGATGGGCGGCTCGAAGGCATAGGGATTGACCAGCGCATACGGCAGCGCCACCGAGGACTGCCGCAGCAGCTGGCTGGCATCGTCATTCACCAGGCCGGCGGCGGTGCGCTCGCAACCCGAGGCCACCGGCTTCATGGCGGCGACGGTTTTCCCCTGTGCCTGCAGCCGCGCCATCAACCCGAGGGTCACGACCGTCTTGCCGACACCGGTATCCGTGCCGGTGATGAAATAACCGCTAGTCATTGCCGGGCAGGCCCTCCGGTGTTTGCCTGCGGAGTAGCGGCAGCGACACTTCAACGGCGGTGGTATTTGGCTGCGGCGACCAGGCGTGACCGTAGACCACTTCGTAGGTCGAGGGGAGGACCCCGTCGCTGCGAAACTGCTCGTAGGCCGCGGTAAATGCCTGGAAGCGACGTTTCCCGGTCAGGCCGCGGGCGCGGCCCCGGGTAACGTTGTGAGCCCCGATGTGCTTCAGGTCGAGCATCAGGGTGGCCAGGTCCCGGTAAGTCACGGTGATGCGTTCCGCGTCCATGACCGGCTCGGCCCAGCGCGCCTGCAGCAGGGCATCCCCCACATCGTGCATGTCGATGAACGGATTGACGTGGGTGTAGCCATCCACGGCGCTCCAGCTGGCACGCAATTCACTCAGCGTGTCGGGTCCCAGGGTGGTGAACATCAACAGGCCGCCCGGGGCCAGCACGCGGCGCAATTCCAGCAGCGTTGCCGGAAGATCGGCGCACCACTGCAGCATCAGGTTGGAAAAGATGAAGTCGAAACTGGCGTCGGCGAAGGGCAGCGCCTCGGCATCACCGCAGACGCACCGCGGCCGGCGCCACCAGCCGCCCCGCGCACTGGCCTGCTGCAGCATGGCGGGTGCGATATCGAGCGCGATGACGTCGGCCTTGCGATAACGCCTGTCCAGCACCCGGGTAAACACCCCGGTACCCGCGCCCAGGTCAAGGATCCGCCGCGGCTGCAGGCGAATGAAGTCCAGCCGTTCCACCAGCCGGTTGCCGACTTCATTCTGCAGGGCGGCGGAGGCATCGTAAGTCCCGGCAGCCCGCTCAAAGGCGCGCCGCGCCAGGGACTTGTCAAGCCAGTCGCGGTCTTCAGGCATGGGCTTCCCCGGTTGTACCCTGCGGCTGCAGGAAGGCCTGCACCAGGCCGGCGACGGCCTCCGGCCTGGCGATGAAGGGGGCATGCCCGGCACCGGCAACCACCTCGACGCCGGCGGTCGGCATGAGATCGGCCGTTGCCCTGGCCGCGGCGACCGGAACCAGGGTGTCGCGCTCCCCGGCCACGACCAGTGCCGGGCAGTCCAGCGCGCCGAGCTCATCCCGCAGGTCGGTGTTGCGCAGGATATCGAGGCCTGCCTGCAACGCGGCTGGGGACGGCTCTCCTTTCGCCAGCAGCTGGGCTCGCAGCATCCGCAGCACCGCGCCGCTATTGTCACTGCCGCGCACCTGCAGGGCGAGAAAACGGTTCAGTGTCCGCAGATAGTCCTGCTGCAACTCGGTCGCGAAGGTATCGAGCAATGCCGGCAACATGGCGCACTGCCAGTCCGGGCGGCGCACGAAACAGGGCGTGCTCGCCAGCAACAGCAGGGCGCGCACCCGGGCAGGCGCCTGCAGCGCGGCACGCAGTGCGATCAGCCCGCCCAGCGACCAGCCCAGCCAGGCGGCATTCGCCGGTGCCGCTGCAAGCACCGCGGCAGTCATGTCATCCAGGGTCATTGCATCGGACCAGTCACTGCTGCCATGCCCGGGCAGGTCCACCCGCAGCACGCGAAAATACGGCTCCAGCAACGGCACGAAACCGTCCCAGACGCCACCATGCAGGCCCCAGCCATGGATCAGCACGAGGTCGGGTCCGCTGCCGCTGCTTTGGGTAAACAGTTTGCTCATCTCAAATAAGGGGGCTGATTCGTCTGTCACTTACATAAAATGGCCACGGAATCCACGGAAAAACGCGGAAAGAAATAACTCCGGCTGGAAGCCATTCCGTGTCCTTCCGTGGATTCCGTGGCCAATCATTTTTAAACACGATATCACTCAAGCAAGCACCATTCGGGACTGGATGGTTATTCAGCAAGGCTGGCCAGGCTGGCTGTCGATCACCCTGAAAACAGTTGAAAATACATCTGTACCCATTCAGGCATCTCCCGCATCGTTCCCGGCAGCCCGGGTCTGTTCCAGCGCATCCAGCAACCGGTCCACCTGCGCCTCGCTATGACCCGCGGAAAAGGTGATCCGCAGCCGGGACGTGCCTGCCGGCACGGTGGGCGGGCGGATCGCGGTAATCAGGATGCCCGCCTCGCGCAATGCCGCGCTCCAGCGCAGGGCAGCCTCTGGTGTCCCGGCAAACACCGGCTGAATCGGCGTGGTGGAATCGCACAGCTCCAGCCCAAGCCGGGCCGCACCGGTGCGAAAGCGCCGCACCAGTGCCTGCAGATGTGAACGCCGCCAGTCCTCCGACTCGACCAGACGTAATGCCGCGAGTGTCGCCACCGCCACCGCCGGCGGCGGCGCCGTGGTGTAGATCCAGGTACGTGCTTCCTGGATCAGCGTTTCAACCAGGTCATCGCTACCAGCCACGAAGGCGCCAAAGGTCCCGAAGGCCTTGCCGAGCGTGCCCATTAGGATTGGCACCTGTTCCATTTCCAGACCGCAAGCCGCCACGCTGCCCCGCCCCTGTGGCCCGATGACACCGAGGCCGTGGGCATCGTCCACCATGAACCAGGCGGCATGCGCCGCTGCCGTCCGCGCCAGCGCCGGCAAGGGGGCGATGTCGCCATCCATGCTGAAAACACCATCGGTAGCGACCACGCGCCCGGCGCGGGAGGCAGACTCCAGGCGCCGCGCCAGGTCGGCGACATCGGCATGCCGGTAACGCAGCAGTCGTGCCCCGCTGAGGCGCGCGCCATCCAGCAGCGAGGCATGGTTGCCGCGGTCCTCGAAAACCTGGTCACCGCGCCCGGCCAGTGCCGCCAGCACCCCGAGGTTGGCCATGTAGCCGGTGGAGAACAGCAAGGCGCGCGGCCGCTGCACGAAATCCGCCAGCGCCTCTTCCAGTTCATGGTGTGCACGGCTGTGCCCGGTAATCAGATGCGCCGCGCCGCTGCCGGCGCCGAAGCGGTCCAGCCCCTGGTGAAAGGCGGCGACAACAGCGGGGTGATTGGCCAGTCCCAGGTAGTCATTGCTGCAGAACGACAGGTAGTCGCGCCCGCCCAGGCTGACGTTTACGCCCTGCGGCCCATCGAGCGTCTGCCGGCTGCGATACAGACTGTTGTCCCTGCGCGCCTGCAATGCTGCGGATAAATTCTTCATGACATGCAAAAAGAGCAAAAAGGGGTCGGATCCCTTTTTCTGTTTCCTCATTGTCAGGGCACTGGAAAAATCCGGTGGAAAAACGGGATCCGACCCCTGTTTCTACTACGCCGGGTGCAGACCCAGTTTCTCAAACAGGGCGTCGTCCCCCGCGGTATCCGGGTTCCCGGTCGTCAGCAGCTTCTCGCCGTAGAAGATCGAATTGGCGCCGGCCAGGAAACACAGGGCCTGCATTTCATCGGTCATTTCGCTGCGTCCCGCCGACAGGCGCACATGGGAGTGCGGCATCAGGATGCGCGCCACCGCGATGGTGCGCACGAATTCCAGCGGGTCGATGCCGGCCTGCTGCTCCAGCGGGGTGCCTGCAACCCTGACGAGCTGATTGATCGGCACACTCCCCGGGTGCTCCGGCAGGTTCGCCAGTTCACACAGCATCGACACCCGGTCGGCACGCGTCTCCCCCAGGCCAACGATGCCGCCGCAGCAGACGTTGATACCGGCCTCGCGCACATGGGTCAGCGTCTCCAGCCGGTCATCGTAGGTGCGCGTGGTGATGATCTCGCCGTAAAACTCCGGCGAGGTGTCGAGGTTGTGGTTGTAGTAGTCGAGGCCGGCCTGCTGCAATGCCTGTGCCTGCGACTCGTCCAGCATGCCCAGGGTCGCGCAGGTTTCAAGCCCCTCGGCTCGCACCCGCTGCACCATTTCCAGGACCCGCTCGAAATTCCGGCCCTTCGGGTTGCGCCACGCGGCCCCCATGCAGAAGCGCGTCGCACCGGACTGTTTGGCAGTGCGCGCCGCCGCGACCACGTCCTCAACGGCCATGACCGACTCGGGTTCCAGCCCGGTGTCGTGGTGCACGCTTTGCGGACAGTAGCTGCAGTCTTCCGGGCAGCCCCCGGTCTTGATGCTCAGCAGGGTGCTGATCTGTACCGCATTCGGGTCGAAATGCGCCCGGTGCGCGGTCTGCGCCCTGAATATCAAGTCATTGAATGGCAGGCTGAAAAGCTTCTCAACCTCGGCACGCGACCAGTCATGGCGCACAGCCGAATCAGTCGCTTCCGACAGACAGGCAGTTTGTTCTTGCATAGATTCAACCGGATACAGGTATGTGTGGGCTGCGACTATGGCGATGATCCCGCAACCTGTCAACCGGGGTGCCAGCACATGGTTTACAACTACCGACAGGCTTTACGGGGTTTGCTGTTTCCCGGCCACTGCCGACTCTGCGGCAGCGCGACCCGTGGCGAGTCCGACCTGTGCCGGTCCTGCCGGTGCGAACTGCCCTGGCTGCAGAGTGCCTGCGGGCAGTGCGCCCATCCCCTGCACACCTCCCACCAGCACGCCCTGTGCGGCCACTGCCAGAAGCAGCCACCCGCCTTTGACAGGACAACGGCCCTGTTCCATTACCGTCCGCCGATTGATCATCTGATCAAGCGTTTCAAGTTCGCGGAGGAACTCGCGACCGGCCGCCTGCTCTCCGGACTGCTGGCGGCGCGGCTGGCCGAACGCAGCGGCGATTTACCGGAACTGCTGCTGCCGGTCCCGCTGCACCCGGCGCGGCTGCGCAGCCGCGGTTTCAACCAGGCCACCGAAATCGCCCGGCATGTTGGCCGCAAACTGGGAATTGCGATCGACTACCGCCTGTGCCGGCGCAAACGCAATACCCAGGCCCAGTCACTACTGAGCCCCAACGCCCGACGGCTCAACCTGCGCAATGCGTTTGCCGTGCGCCGCCCGCCGGAGGCCCTGCATGTCGCCATAATCGACGACGTGATGACCACGGGGCATACCGGCAATGAACTGGCGCGCACGCTGAAACGGGCCGGCGCGGCCCGCGTGGAAGTCTGGGTGATTGCACGCGCTGGCGGCCAGGGCACGGTCAGCCGCTGACTGCCCCAAGGCACACGGCTCAACGCAGCATGTAGTCCAGCAGGATCCCGAGAAAAACCACGGCACCAAACCAGTTGTTGTTGAGGAACGCGTGGAAACAGGCCTCACGTTCGCGAAACCGGATCAGGTACTGCTGGTAGGCCGCCAGCACCGCGGCGGCGCACACGCCGAGGTAATAGATCCAGCCCAGTTCCGCCTGGTAGCCGATCATCAGCAGGCAGACCAGCAGCATGGCCTGGATCAGGCCGATAATCTGGCGATCCGACTCACCGAACAGGATGGCGGTCGATTTCACACCCAGGGCAATGTCATCCATGCGGTCGACCATGGCGTACATGGTGTCGTAGGCCGTTGCCCACAGCACCGTGGCAAGGAACATCAGCCAGGCGATCGGTGGAACCGTGTTCAACTCGGCGGCAAAGGCCATTGGCACGGCCCAGCCGAAGGCAGCGCCCAGGTACACCTGCGGCAGGTAGGTAAACCGCTTCATGAAGGGATAACTCACCGCCAGGAATGCGCCGACGCCGGACAGCAGGATCGTCAGCCGGTTCAACTGCAGCACCAGCAACAGGGCGCCAAGCGCCAGCAGGCCGAACAGGAACAGCGCCTCTTTGGTGGTGACGCGGCCAGCGGTCAATGGCCGATTCTGGGTGCGCGAGACATGGCAGTCGATGTCCCGGTCGGCATAGTCATTGATGACACAGCCAGCGGACCGCATCAGGATCACGCCCAGCACGAAGATCAGCAGCACCCTTGGGTCCGGCTGCCCTTCGCTGGCCACCAGCAGCGCCCAGAGTGCGGGCCACAGCAGCAGGAAAATGCCGATCGGCTTGTCCAGCCGCATCAGGCTGATGTAATCACGCAAGCGCTTCACGGGTGTTGACGACATGGCTGTTCGTATCCGCCTTCAGGTTCTTCCATTGCAACGCGACCGCTGACGATCACCGGCCCGTAGACCACGGTCTGCCGACGCTGGCCACAGGGAATTCCGGCAGGAAGATCTCGCTGACCAGCAGCGGCTTGCCTGCCAGCCGGAACACCGTGCGCCGCCCCCATATCCCGGCCGGCGGCGGCGTCAGGTGAAAGGTTGCCGCGGCATGCATAAGCTGTCCAGTCCCCAGACGCGCCAGTTCCACGCCACCCCGCTGCATATTGGGATCGGCAAACAGCATGCCGCCCAGCGGACGGGTACCGAGATGCGCAAGCCGCTGCAGGCGACCGCACAGCGAGCTGACCGGCATCACCGTGCGCGCATACACCCAGGCCTGTTCCCCGCACAGCAGTTGCACCTGGCGAATCAGGGCACGGGAGCCGGACTTCATCCCCAGCACGCGCGCTTCATGCTCGAACGGCTTGCCCCATGCCTGCGACAGCACGCGCACCCGAAACCGGCCCGGACACAGTTGCTGCAGGCGCAGGGTCAGCGAGGCCGTATCCAGCAGCCAGGCACGCAGCTCCCGCGGCATTGCGGTACTCGGGTAACAACGATGCGGTTTCCAGCGGGTTGCCTGCATTTTTCTGGCAAGGTTAATCAGGGATATTCCTTCATCGGGTTTGCGGCGGCGGGATTATCGCACGATTTTTCCGCCGGCGGCCCGTGTTTGTTCCCGGCTGTGGCCGCTGACTGGCAGTTGGATCAAGTGCAGAAACGCTGACTGCTAGACTTCGCCGTAATCCACGGCCGCGCCCAGCCAGCGCCGGATCAGTGGCGTGACACGTTCCGGGTAATGCGACAGCAGGTCACGCCCGCCCTGCTCCACCGCGGCCAGCAAGCCCTCGTCGCGCAGCAGGTCGGCGATGTGAAACTGCATCTCACCCGTCTGCCGGGTTCCCAGCACCTCGCCGGGGCCGCGCAGTTCCATGTCGCGGCGTGCAATTTCAAAGCCGTCCCCGGTTTCGCGCAACACCGCAAGACGCGTGCGCGCGGTCTCCGTCAGCGGCGCCTGGTAGAGCAGTACGCAGCTGCTGGCCTGGCTGCCACGCCCCACGCGACCGCGCAGCTGGTGCAGCTGCGCAAGGCCGAGACGTTCCGGGTTTTCGATAATCATCAGGGAGGCGTTGGGTACATCCACGCCCACTTCGATGACGGTGGTTGCGACCAGCAGGTCGATGTCGCCGGCCTTGAAGGCGGCCATCCGCGCCTCTTTCTCCGCCGGCTTGAGACGCCCGTGGACCAGCCCGGTGCGCAATTCCGGCAGGCACTCCGCGAGGTAGGCCGCGGTGTTCTCGGCCGCCTGGCACTGCAGCGTTTCCGACTCCTCGATCAGGGTGCAGACCCAGTAAGCCTGCTGCCCGGCGGCACAGGCATTGCGCACCGACTGCATGACCTCGTCGCGCCTTGCCTGGCTCACGGCGATGGTCTTGACCGGCTGCCGTCCCGGCGGCAGTTCGTCGATGATCGAGGTATCGAGGTCGGCATAAACCGTCATGGCCAGGGTGCGGGGAATGGGCGTTGCCGTCATCACCAGCTGGTGCGGCCGCTGCGCCTGCAGGCGACCCTTGTCACGCAGCGCCAGTCGCTGATGCACACCGAAGCGGTGCTGCTCATCGATGATAACCAGCCCCAGCCGCGCGAACTCGACTTCCGCCTGGAACAGCGCATGCGTACCCACGGCCACCTGCCCTGTGCCGCTGCCGATGGCCTGCAACGCAGCGTCACGCAGCTTGCCCCTGGCCTTGCCCGCGTGCCAGACAACCGCGATACCGAGCGGTTCCAGCCAGGCGCAAAAACTGCGGTAATGCTGTTCTGCCAGCAGTTCCGTCGGCGCCATCAGGGCCACCTGGTAGCCGGCCTGCACGGCGATCAGGGCGGCGCAGGCCGCCACCACCGTCTTGCCGGAACCGACATCCCCCTGTACCAGCCGCGCCATGGGATGCCCGCGGGCCAGGTCATGCCGCAGCTCCCCGATGACGCGCTCCTGTGCAGCGGTCATGGCAAACGGCAGGGCAGCGATGAAGCGCTCGAGCAGCGCCTGCCGGCCGGCAAATACCGGGGCCGTGAGCGACTGCAACCGCTCCCTCACCCGGCTCAGGCTGAGGTGATGCGCCAGCAGTTCTTCGTAGGCAAGCCGTTGCTGGGCAGGATGGCTGCCCTGCGCCAGCAATTCCAGCGGGGCGCCGGGCGGCGGGCGATGCACATAACGCAGTGCGGCCGGCAGCGAGGTCATTTTCCAGGCGCGCATCAGTTCGGCGGGCAGCCAGTCAACCAGACAGGGTGCACCCGCCGGCGCATCCAGATACTGCAGCGCCTGCTCCGTGAGGGCACGCAGGGTGAGCTGGTGCACGCCTTCCGTGGCCGGGTAGACGGGCGTCAGGTGATCCTCGGTAGCAGCCGTGTCACCGGGGTTCAGCAGCCGGTATTCGGGATGGATCATTTCCGGGGTGGCGCTGCCACCGCGTATCTCTCCATAACAGCGAATTTCCCTGCCACGTTCAAAAGCCGCCTGCTGGGCCGCATTGAAATGGAAAAACCGCAGCGTCAGCGCACCGCTGCCATCACTGATTCGTACCAGCAGGGTCCGCCGACGGCCGAAGCGCACCTCGGCCAGGTCCACCACCCCCTCCACCACGGCCTGGTCCCCGGGCCGCAATGAGCCCATGGGCAGCACCCGGGTGCGGTCCTCGTAGCGCAGCGGCAGATGAAACAGCACGTCCTGTACCGTGCGAATGCGCAGGCGCTCCAGGCGCGCGGCAACCCGCGTGCCGACTCCCTTGAGTACCGTGACCGGCAGCGTATCGAGCTTGTCGACTGTTTCAGACGGGTTCAATGGCATGCCTGTCGATGGCAATTCGCGGCGACGCACCGGAGATGCTGCAATCTTCTGCAAGCCTACGGAGTGGCCGGACAGCCGCCAGCTTTATTTTCCTGCTGGTGCCGCTGCGCCGGATAGTCTCCGTGTTGCACGGCCACCCGGCTGCATACCCTCCGCTCAGCCGCCCAGTTCCATGACAGCATCCATTTCCACCTGCGCACCCTTGGGCAGTGACGCGACACCCACGGCGGCACGCGCCGGGTACGGCGGTTGAAACCGGGTCGCCATGATCTCGTTGACCAGGGCGAAGTGGGACAGGTCGGTCAGAAAGATATTCAGCTTCACCACGTCGGCGAGCGATCCGCCCGCCGCTGCAGCCACCGCGGCCAGGTTGTCGAACACGCGCCGGATCTGGTCCGCCATGTCGCCATCGACCAGTTCCATGCTGTCAGGGTGCAGCGGTATCTGGCCCGACAGGTAAACGGTGGTCCCCGTTTTTACGGCCTGGGAATAGGTGCCGATGGCCTGTGGCGCGCTGTCGGTCTGGATGATTTCTCGTGTCATGGCGGCTCCTTGTCCTGCTGTGAATCGGGTGGGCGGTGCAGGCATCAACCCTTGGTGCGGCTGATACGAATCACCGGGGAAATATTGCGCACGCGCCGCATGACGCTGGCGAGGTGCTGGCGGTTGTGCACGGTTATACGGAACCGCAGAACGTTGGTCAGTCCATCACGCTCTTCCATGCCGACGTTTTCGATGTTGGACTCCGCGTCGCCGATTACGGTGGCGACGGTTGCCAGCACGCCGCGGCGGTCCTCCACGACGACGCTGATCTCGACCGGGAACTCCCCCTCAATGCCGGGTTCCCACTGCACATCCAGGAAATTGTCTGACGGAAACTTGCGCTCCGTTATGTTCCTGCAGGTCTGGGTATGGATCATCACGCCGCGCCCCGCGGTGATGATACCGACCACGGGATCACCCGGAATCGGCCGGCAGCACTTCGAGAAACGGGTTACCATCCCCTCGGTACCCTTGATGACCAGCGGACGCATGGCCCTGACCTCACCACTCGTGTTACTGCCGCCGTCTTCAGTCATCATCAGGGCGCGCGCGACCAGAACCGGCGGCCGCCGCCCCATGCCGATTTCGACCAGCAGGTCTTCCTCTGTTTCGAGGTGATATTCCCGCAGCAGGGCCTGCATACGCTCTTCCGCAACGCCCTCGCCATCCTGATCAAACACGCCCAGCGCCCTGCTCAACATGCGCCGTCCGAGTTCGGCAGCTTCCCCGCGCTTCAGACTTTTCTGGTAATGCCGGATATTGGAACGCGCCTTGGCGGATACCACGAAGCCCAGCCAGGCCGGACTTGGATGCGCCCCTTCCGCGTTCACGATTTCCACCGTCTGGCCGCTGTGCAGGCGGGTGCGCAACGCCACCAACTGCCGGTCCACCCGGGCGGCGATGCAGGTATTACCGATGTCGGTATGCACCGCATAGGCGAAGTCCACCACGGTTGCCCCGTGCGGCAGCTTCATGATTTCACCGGCGGGTGTGAACACGTAGACCGCGTCCGGGAACAGGTCGATCTTCACATTCTCCAGGAACTCCAGGGAATTGCCGGCACGCTTCTGCATTTCGAGCAGTTCCCGCATCCACTCGCGTGCGCCGGAATGCATCTGGTCGAGATTCTCCTCGCCACTCTTGTAGACCCAGTGGGCCGCCACGCCGGCCTCGGCGACACGATCCATTTCCTCGGTGCGGATCTGTACCTCGATCGGCACGCCGAAGGGTCCGAACAGGATGGTGTGCAATGACTGGTAGCCGTTCGCCTTGGGGATGGCGATATAGTCCTTGAACTTGCCCGGTACGGGCTTGAACAGATTGTGCATCACGCCCAGTACGCGGTAGCAGGTATCGACCTCGCCCACGATGACGCGGAAGGCATAAACATCGTAGATCTCTTCAAAAGACAGGGTCTTGTCGCGGATCTTGCGATACAGGCTGTAGAGATGCTTTTCCCGGCTGAGAATACGGGCATCAAGCTGTTCCTGGTGCATGCGGCGCTTGATCGCGGTCTCGATCTTGCTGAGTACTTCCTTGCGATGACCACGGGCGCGCTTCACGGCCTGCTCAAGCACCCGGTAACGCAACGGATAGAGGGCGGCGAAGCCCAGGTCTTCCAGTTCCACGCGCACTGCATTGATACCCAGGCGGTTGGCGATCGGGGCGTAGATATCCAGGGTCTCGCGCGCGATGCGGCGGCGCTTCTCGGGCCGCATGACGCCGAGGGTGCGCATGTTGTGCAGCCGGTCCGCCAGCTTGACCAGGATGACGCGAATGTCGCGCACCATGGCGAGGATCATCTTGCGGAAATTCTCGGCCTGCGCCTCGGCGTGGCTTTCAAATTCTATCTGGGTCAGCTTGCTGACGCCGTCGACCAGTTCCGCAACATCGGCGCCGAACTCGGTAGCGATCTGCTCCTTCGCGGTCGGTGTATCCTCGATGACATCATGCAGGATTGCCGCGATGATGGACTTGTGATCCAGGCGCAGTTCGGCAAGGATGCGGGCCGCGGCGATGGGGTGGTAGATGTAGGGCTCGCCGGACATGCGATGCTGGCCGTTGTGGGCTTCAGCACCGAACAGGTAGGCGCGATAGACGTCCTGCACCTGCTCCGGTTCCAGGTAAGACTCGAGCATTCCGCACAAGTCGCTGATCAGAAATCGCGATTCGTCCTCGCTCAGTTCTTCCTGCCTGGATGTCATGTGGCTATATCAGACTCACGGGGTATGCCCGCAACATTGTTCCTTCTCCGGGGAGGAAACTATAACCGCAATCAGGCACGCAGGTCAGCAGCTGCGCTGGCCGCAGCGACCGGCATGTGGCAGGGCTGCCGACCGGAAACCGGGCTCAGCTGGCCGCACACCCGGTCCGGGGGTAGTTCAGGACTCTGCCGGGGCTTCCGGCGGGGCTTCCGGCGGGGTATCCGGCGTGGTATCCGGCTGGGCGGCGACGGCGTCGGCGAGGATGGAAATATCCTCGGTCTGGGTCTCCACCTCGATTTCGGGGAAGGGTGACTCGTTGAGAATATCGGGACCGATCAATCCATCGGCAATTTCGCGCAGGGCGACGATGGTGGGCTTGTCGTTTTCCCAGGGAACCAGCGGCTGCACCCCGTTTGCCAGTTGCCGGGCACGCTTGGTCGCAACCAGCACCAGATGAAAGCGGTTATCGACCTTGTCGAGACAATCTTCTACTGTGACTCGTGCCATGAATCTCTCCGGTTAAGCTGGGACTACGGTTGCAACGGACTCGGCAGTCTACCCGAATCAATCTGCCGATTCCAGCAGGGTACGCAGCAATCCGGCCTGTCCCTGTGACTGCTGCGCAAGTCGCAGCCGGCTGCTGCGCAGGATGGCAGCCAGGTCCTCAAGGGCCTGTTCAAATACATCATTGATTACAAGGTAGTCGTATTCAGCGTAATGCGACATCTCGCTGATCGCGTCGCGCATGCGACGCTCGATCACCGTGGCATCATCCTGGCCACGGCCCTGCAGGCGCTCGCGCAGGGTCTCGCGAGAAGGTGGCAGAATAAAGATACCGGTGGATTCCGGCATCTGTTCGCGCACCACCCGGGCTCCCTGCCAGTCGATTTCCAGGATCACATCCTGACCGGATGACAGTTGCTGCTCGACAGCCTGGCGGGAGGTGCCGTAGTGGTTGTCGAAGACCCGGGCATGCTCCAGAAAGGCGCCGTCCCTGACCATGCCCTGGAAAGTTTCCGGATCGACAAAGTGATAATCCCTGCCGTTGACCTCGCCCGGACGCGGTTTGCGCGTGGTATGCGAAACCGAAACCGCCACGCTGTCTCCCATGGCGTCCAGCAGCGCACGCAGCAGGCTGGACTTGCCGGCACCCGAGGGAGCGGACAGGATGTACAGCGTGCCGCTGCCTGCTGTCGGTGTAATCGTCATGCCTCTGTTTCTCCGTGGCGACCGTTGAGACGGGCCGGCTATTCTACATTCTGTACCTGTTCCCGCATCTGCTCGATCAGGACCTTCAGTTCGACCGAGATGCCGGTTGTATCACTGGAAACCGACTTCGATCCCAGCGTATTGGCCTCGCGATTCAACTCCTGCATCAGGAAGTCCAGCCGCCGCCCGACAGGCTCCTTGCGTTCCAGCACCCGGCGCACTTCCTCAACATGGTGCTGCAGGCGATCCATTTCCTCATCGACATCGATCTTCTGCAGCTGCAGAACCAGTTCCTGCTCCAGGCGCCCCGGGTCAGCTGGCACATCCAGTTCCGCCAGGCGTGACTCCAGCCGGGCACGCAGGGCGGCGCGTATCTCCGGGAGCAACTCGCGCGCCCGCACCACCAGGTCAGACATGGCATCACAGCGCTGCCGCAGCAGCCCGGCGATCTGTTCGCCCTCCCGCTCGCGGCTTGCCACCAGGTCATCAAGAGTCTGGTCCAGCAGCGCCAGGGCACTGCTTACCAGCGGCTCGGTATCGACCACCTCCTCCCGCAGCACGCCAGGCCAGCGCAGTATATCCAGCGGGTTCAGGGGGACGGCTGCAGGCAGTTCAACAGCCACTTTTTCACAGGCAGCCAGCAAGCGCGCCAGGTTGTCGGCATCCACATCGACAGGAACCGATCCGCTCGCCAGCGGCCGGTAACGGCAGGTGCATTCCACCTTGCCCCGCGCGAGACGCTTGCCGAGACGTTCACGAACAATGGCCTCAGCCGCACGCAATTCCTCGGGCAGGCGCAGACCTGGCTCAAGGTAACGGTGGTTAAGCGAGCGGATTTCCCACGACAGTAATCCCGTTTCGGTATCCATCTCGCGCCTCGCAAAGGCTGTCATGCTGCGTATCATGCAAACGCTCCGGTTCCATGCCTGCTGTCAGGCCCGTCATGGTAAAGCCTGGGCAGCGCCATTAACAGGATATTGTCGGAAACAAAAAAGCCACTGCGGCCGTTTCCGGCCGCAGTGGCTTGTAGGTGAAAATTCGGTTCCGGGTGGTCTAGAGTTCACCCAGCGGGCGCACGAAAGTATATTTCGCGGGCTCCACAACCAGGGTATTGCCGGCCTCGCCAACGTTGCCGCCGAGTGCGCTGAATGGCAGGGTGACCACGAAGGTTGCCAGACCAAGCACAGTACCCACGAGCATGAACGGCCTGACCATGAAAGTATCCGCCAGCATGGTGCCGCCAGTGCGCTCTTCTTCGACCGAATTATGGAAGCTGTAGCTGGCTGCGTAGGCTCCCGGAACGTATGCCATGCTGGTAAGGGCAAGCGTGGCAGCCAGCAGATATGAAACCGGTTTCCTGGTCGACTTTTGCATCGTATGAATCTCCGTTTTTACGATCCGGTACAACAGGATCTGTTGCCGGACATGAGTAAGGACTCCATCGTCCGGTGCTACCCAAGCTTTAGTCTACGCTGGCGGCAAAATCGAAAAACGCGATTGGCGTCATATTCAGTATCCTTGCCTGGATCGCGTCCTCGTCCTGCCCAACTCTGCCCCTTGCGAGCAAGCTTGCCACACCAACATAATACAAACGCTACAATCATTCAAGGATCAAAGACTTATATTAGACCAAAGAGAATCCACGCTGGCTGGCTTGCAGCACCTCAAGCAACCGCATGTCCATCAACGGGTGCGGTGCAACCACGACCCGCGGACCCGGCATAACGGCTATCCAGCGCGTCTCGTCATTGGCAGCCAGCGCAATCTTGAGCGCCATGGTCAAGGGCTCGACTTTCGCCGCACCACGAATAGCGCCCGGCGGTGTTCGCGCTATAATCCGCGCCTCACCCATATTCAGGAACCGATTATGCGCCCCAGCAACCGCGCCCCGGACGAGATGCGCCATGTCCGCATCACCCGCAACTATACCAAGCACGCCGAAGGCTCGGTCCTGGTGGAATTCGGCGACACCCGGGTTCTCTGCAACGCCACAGTGGAAGAGCGCATACCGGGTTTCCTGCGCGGCAAGGGTGAAGGCTGGGTCACCGCGGAATACGGCATGCTGCCACGCTCGACCACCAGCCGCATGGGCCGGGAAGCAGCCCGCGGCAAGCAGGGCGGGCGCACCATGGAAATCCAGCGCCTGATCGGGCGTTCCCTGCGCGCAGTGACCGATATGAAGTTACTGGGCGAGCGGTCCATCACCATTGACTGCGATGTCATTCAGGCCGATGGCGGCACCCGCACGGCCAGCATCACGGGAGGCTTCGTCGCCCTCGCCGATGCCATCCAGTCCCTGCTCGACAAAAAGACCATCCAGAAAAACCCGCTCACCGGGCGAGTGGCCTCGGTGTCGGTCGGGATTTACCAGGGCACCCCGGTCCTCGACCTCGACTACCCGGAAGACTGCAATGCCGAAACCGATATGAACGTGGTTATGAGCGATACGGGCGACTTCATCGAGGTGCAGGGCACGGCGGAAGGCCACCCCTTCAGCCAGGATGAACTCAATGCCATGCTCGCACTGGCGAAAAAAGGCATCACGGAACTCCTCGCCAGCCAGCAGGCTGCGCTGCAGCAATAGCCGGCCATGGTTGACCGAAGCAACAGGACCCCGATGCCATGAAACAGATCGTGCTTGCCAGCAGCAACCCGGGCAAGGTCCGCGAGATCAACCGGCTGCTTGCGGACCTCGGACTGCATGCGCACCCACAGAGCGAATTCGGCGTCGAGGATGCCGAGGAAACCGGCCTGAGCTTTGTCGAAAATGCCATTATCAAGGCACGCAATGCAGCCCGCCATACCGGCCTCCCCGCCATCGCGGACGATTCCGGCATCGAGGTGGATGCACTCAACGGGGCACCGGGCATCTACTCGGCACGCTTCGCGGGACCCGGCGCGAGCGACCTGGACAACCTGGAAAAACTCCTGGATCAACTGCAGGGTGTTGCCGCGGCCGAACGCAGCGCCCGCTTTCAGTGCCTGATGGTGTACCTGCGCCACGCCGACGATCCCACACCGGTCATCTGCCAGGGCACCTGGGAAGGCAGCATTCTGTTCGAGCCGCGCGGCGATAACGGCTTTGGCTACGATCCGGTGTTCTATGTGCCGACACACGATTGCTCGTCCGCCGAACTGGCTGCCGACGTCAAGAATTCACTCAGCCATCGCGGCCAGGCACTGCGGCAACTGGTCGCCGCATTGCGGCCAACCACCTGACAGGCATTAACCGGGATCTCCGCGGGAAAGTCGCCGACCTGTGGCCCGTCACCACCGGCTTGCCCCGGCATCTTTGCACCCGGCCCCGGCAGGCACTACTCTCAGCCAGGCATGTTCAATTTCACCGCCACACCGCCACTGACGCTCTACATCCACGTGCCGTGGTGCGTGCGCAAATGCCCGTACTGTGACTTCAACTCGCATGCGCTGCGCGAGGCAATCCCGGAGCAGGCCTACATCACGGCGCTGCTTGCCGACCTCGAACAGGAGCTGCCTGCTGTCTGGGGCCGCACGGTGGAAACCGTCTTCATCGGCGGAGGCACGCCCAGCCTGCTGTCACCGGCGGCGTTCGAGCGGCTGCTGGGAGAAATCCGCGCGCGCCTGTCATTGAAACCCGGCGCAGAAATCACCCTGGAGGCCAATCCGGGGACAGTCGACCAGGCAAGCTTCGCCGGTTTTCGCGAGGCCGGCATCAATCGCCTGTCGCTCGGCATCCAGAGTTTTCAGCCACGGCTGCTGGAAAATATCGGACGCATCCATAATGACAGCGAGGCGCTCGCCGCCATCGAGGCGGCACGACAGGCGGGTTTTGACAACATCAACCTCGACCTGATGTTCGGCCTGCCCGGCCAGGACATCGCCCAGGCGATCATGGACCTGCGTACCGCGGCGGCGCTGGCGCCCGAACACCTCTCCTGGTATGAGCTCACCATCGAGCCCAACACCTGGTTTCACCGCCACCCGCCCGAACGGGGGGATGACGAAACCCGCTGGGAGATGCAGGCGGCCGGATACGCCCTGTTGCAGGCGGCCGGGTATACCCGCTACGAAACCTCCGCCCATGCGCGCGATGGCCGGCAATGCCGGCACAACCTGAACTACTGGCAGTTCGGCGACTACCTCGGGATCGGCGCAGGCGCCCACGGGAAAATAACCGATGCCGCCTCGCAGCGCATTTACCGGGTTGCCAAGGTCAGGCATCCGCGCAACTATCTCGAAACCGCTCACACGGCACAACGCATCGTGACAAGGACACGAACTCAAACCGGACGATGTTCTGCTGGAGTTCATGATGAATGCCCTGCGGCTGGATCACGGTTTCAGCACCGCGGAGTTCATGGCCGCTACCGGACTGCCTGCCGGCAGCATCGAACCCGGCATACACCACGCCATGGATCAGGGACTGCTGCTGCAGGCCCGCGACAGGATTCAAACAACCCCGCTGGGTCAGCGTTACCTGAACGAGTTGTTGCAATACTGGGTACCGGAGCCGACTGCTGATGCTGACCTCGGTTGAATGCCCGTACTGCGGCGAACCCTTCGAGACCATGCTGGACTGTTCCGGCGGCAGCCAGGATTACATCGAGGACTGCCCTGTCTGTTGCCGCCCCGTTGAATTCAGACTGGAAGCGGACAGCGACGGCGAGTTACTGTCCCTGGCGGTGCGGCGTGATGATGACTGAACACTGCCCGCAGCAGCTGCCTCCCGGGCTATAACAACAGGCGCACTGGAGAAACCATGGAACCCGGCGACTACGTACCCATTGACTGCGGCCTGTACAGCGAATATGAACTGGCCATCATGCACCGCGACAGGCTGCGACTAGGCTGGCGCGATCCCGCTGGCATCGTGCACATCGGCGTTGTCACACCGACAGACCTGCGTACCCGCAGCGGTGCGGAATTCATGCTCGTGACGGGACAGGATGGCGCAACGCTTGAAATCCGGCTCGACCGTATCATGCAGTTCAACCGCGTGTAGCATGCCTCCGGTGATTCATGCATCCTTTTCCACTGACGATAACTGCAGCATCAGAATGGCACCAACCATGGATAACCGGTCCTGATGAATGACTTGCATGACCTGGAACTGTTGCTGCGGTCCCGCGTCCCCCTGATCACGATTGAAACCCGCGAGGAAAAGCGGGTGGCACGGCTGTTTGCCCGGCTGGCGGTCAAGCTCGCCATGCCGGTCATGTCCTGGTCGGCTACCACCGGCCTGCAACGTATCGACTATGCAGCTACCCCCCAGCGCCATGCCAGCGAAGCGCGCCAGGCGCTTGGCCAGATCAAGGCGACCGACACAGCCTCGATCTACCTGCTGCTTGATTTTCACCCGTACCTGGAAGATCACTACAACGTCCGCCTCATCAAGGAAATCGCCCTCGACTACCAGTCACTGGGACATACCCTGGTGCTGGTCAGTCATGAACTGGAACTGCCGCCGGAGCTTGCGGGTTTCAGCGCCAGATTTTCATTGTCCCTGCCGGGCGCGCAGCAACTCGAGGAGATCATCAGGGAGGAGGCCGATCACTGGTCGGCAGCCAATAACGGCGGCAAGGTCAGAACCGACCGCAAGACGCTGGACCTCGTCGTAAGCCAGCTGCGCGGCCTGACAACGGTCGATGCCCGCCGGCTGGCACGCAGCATTATCTACGATGATGGCGCTATCAATGCCGCCGACCTGGACAGGCTCACACGCGCCCGTTACCAGTTACTGGAAAACAATGGTGCATTGTCCTGCGAATTCAACACCACCGACTTCGCCGATGTCGGCGGCCTGGAAAAACTGAAGCGCTGGATCGGCTTGCGCCGCAACGCCTTCCTGGATACCGGCAACACGCGGGACGCCCCGCGGGGCATTTTGCTGGTCGGGGTCCAGGGCGGCGGCAAAAGCCTTGCGGCCAAGGCCGTCGCCGGCATGTGGCAATTGCCGCTGCTGCGCCTGGATTTTGGAACCCTGTACAACAAGTTTTTCGGTGAAACCGAGCGCAACCTGCGCGAGGCCCTGCAGGCGGCGGAAGCCATGGCGCCCTGCGTGCTCTGGATCGATGAAATCGAAAAGGCCATCGCCTCCGGCGACTACGACAGCGGCACCTCGCGACGCATCCTGGGAAGCCTGTTGACCTGGCTGTCGGAGCGCACGGCGCGGGTCTTTATCGTGGCAACCGCCAACGTCATTGAACACCTGCCGCCGGAATTGATCCGCAAGGGCCGGCTGGATGAAATCTTTTTCGTGGACCTGCCTGACGCTGCCACCCGCGCGGAGATCCTGGCAATCCACCTGCGCAAACGGGATCACAAACCACTCGACTTCGATTTAACCGAACTCGCGCATCTCACCGACGGCTTTTCCGGCGCGGAAATCGAGCAGGCGATAGTCGCGGCCACCTACCTCGCACGCGAACAGCAGACCCCGATGAATACCGGACACATTCGTACCGAGATACAGCAAACCCGGCCACTGTCACAAGTCATGGCCGAAAAAGTCGCCCGGTTGCGAGCCTGGGCGAAGGATCGCACAGTCGCCGCGAACTGAGTTCACGCCCGAAAATACCGATCCGCCATTTCCGCCTGCCGTTCCGTTTTCCGCAATAGCCGCCACTCCCGGACTGCCACGGCGCGGCTGTCTTTCCACCCGATATCCACCCCGGCTCCACAATTTATCCACCAGGTTACCCACAACCTTATCCACAGGCCGGATACAGGTATCCAGCTGATTTACATCAAGACTCTGCATTTCTGACAGGGTGCAGGCTGCGCCGCAGCCGGCTGGCTGTGCTAGGATGTCCCTACTCCACAGAACAATAGAAGCCATGCCGGGATCGGCATACTAAGGAGTTGGAGCATGTCTACAGCCAGCCACAATCCGTCCTTTGACTTTGACAGCTGGGCGGCACTCGCCCGAGAAAACCCGCAAGTCTTTGAAACAAGAAGAAAAGAGGTTATCGAACACGCCATTTCGCAGGCATCACCGCGAAAACAACAGCGACTGCGCTGCCTGCAGTGGCAACTGGACCAGATTCGCAATACCTCACGAACACCGCTGGCCGCCTGCCTGCGCATGCAGCGCATGCTCTGGGAAAAACTGGCCGGTGACGCCGGGCTGCTGGCATGTTTACAGGGCGCGGCCAGCCTGCCGGACGCGCAGCAGCACACAGCGACAATCCTGCCATTCAGGCGCTGACTTGCCGCCACCCCGGGAATCACGTATCATCGCCGACCTTTTCACGGCACCGGGCCAGGCATCCGTGAATGCAGGAAATTACCTATTATCGAGGCTGACATGAAACCTGAAATACATCCGGCATACAACGACATAACAGTCACCTGCAGTTGCGGTTCGAGCTTCGAGACGCGTTCTACCGTCGGCAAGGATCTTTCCATCGAGGTGTGCTCGCAATGCCACCCGTTCTATACCGGGAAGCAGAAGATCGTGGATGCCGGCGGCCGCGTCGACAAATTCCGCCGGCGTTACGGCAGGGGCTGATCTTCACAGCAAATGCGGTTGCAGTGCACCACCAAAGGGGCGTCCGAATCGGGCGCCCCTTTTGCTTTGCGCAGTCTGCTGCTCGCCGCCCTGCTCCTGCCGGCCGCTGCCGACAGCCGCGCCCTGCCCCACGACTGTGAGCCTGCGCGAATCGATGAGCGGGTGCAGGTCAGCTACGTCTATGACGGAGATACAGTCAAGCTGAGTGATGGCCGGCGCGTACGCTTTATCGGAATCAACACGCCGGAAATGGGACATCACGACACCCTCACCCAGCCCTATGCAGAAGCCGCAAGGGCAAGCCTGCAAGGCGCGCTGCAAGCCGGGGGTGGCACGCTTTCCCTGCAATACGGCAAGGAACGCCAGGACCATTATGGACGCCTGCTCGCCCACGCCTTCCTCGGCAGCGGCAAGAATGTGGCCATACTCATGCTGCAGCAGGGTCATGCAACCACCCTGGTCGTCCCGCCGAACACTACTGCCGCGGACTGTTACCGGCAGATCGAACGCGAAGCACGCTCCGCGATGCGCGGTCTCTGGCAACTTGCAGCCTATCAGGCGCAGGCAGCTGACACACTGCCCCGCGACACCCGAGGCTTCCGCATCGTGCAGGGAAAAGTGGAAAGCATACAGCGGAGCCGCTACCAGCTGCGGGTTGCGCTGGAGGGAATACTGGAAGCCCGGATATCAAACAAGGACCTTGGCAACTTTGAGCCGGACTATCTGGATAACCTGGCGGGCCGCAGGGTAGAGTTACGGGGCTGGGTCAAGCCTGACCGGGAAGGGCTTGGCATCCGGGTCCGCCACCCGGCAGCACTGGCGCCTGTCGGCGAATAACCCGAAGACCTGAATGCCATGATGCCTGTGCAACTGACATACCTTGCTCGCTGCGCCGCCCTGCTTGTTGCGGTATCACTGGTTCCGGCATGCGCCACCAACCCGGTCACCGGCAACAGTGATTTCGTGCTCATGTCAGAAGAGCAGGAAATCGCACTGGGGCGCCAGGCCAATGCACAGATACTCAAGGACACCCCGGTCTACGAAGACCCGAAACTGCAACAACTGGTGCAGCAAGTCGGCGAGGAACTGGCGAGTCAATGCCACCGGCCGGAACTGTTCTATCGCTTCACGGTGGTCGACAGTACGGCGATCAATGCCTTTGCCCTGCCCGGCGGTTATATCTATATCACGCGCGGGCTGCTGGCGTACCTCAACTCCGAGGCGGAACTTGCCGCTGTGCTTGGACACGAGATCGGGCATGTTACGGCACGGCACAGCGTGCGGCAGCAAAGCACTGCCGCCGTAACCGGTATACTCGGCGCCGTCATTGCAGCCTCGACCGGCGTGCAGGGTGCCGACACGCTGACGAACATGGCTGGCACGGCCATCGTGCGCGGTTACGGTCGGGACCATGAACTGGAAGCGGACCGGCTCGGCGCCGAATACCTCGCCAGGAGCGGCTATGATCCCAATGCCATGCTGGAAGTCGTTGGCGTCCTGAAAAACCAGGAAGCCTTTGAAACCCAGGCGGCAAAAAAAGAAGGCAGGGAGGCGAATGTTTATCATGGCCTGTTTTCCACGCATCCCGACAACGACGCGCGCTTCCAGGAAGTCGTCAATGCCGCGCAGCGCTTCAGGACAGGCACAAGCAGCCGCGTCAACCGCGAAAGCTTCCTGCGCACCCTGGACGGCCTGACATTCGGCGACAGTGCGCGCGAGGGCATCATCCGGGACAACCGCTTCTATCACAAACCCCTGGACTTTACCCTGACCTTCCCGAAAGGCTGGCGCATCGAGAATCACACGGGAAAAATCCTGGCAATATCGGGAAACAATGACGGGCTGATACAGATGTCGATCGCCGAACTGAACAAGCGCATCACACCCAAGCAGTTCATGGAACAGCGCATGCAGCTGAAAAACCTGCGCCAGGGCAAAACGTTCGTGAATGGCGACCTTGAAGGCTACACTGCCATTGCGGACAGCAACACGACCTTTGGCACCCGTGCTGTACGCTACGTAGTCATTTACCGGGACACCAGTGCCTACATATTTGCAGCCGCCGCAAAGAACAGGAATCAGTCCAGACGCTATGATGATGATATTCTGGCTACCGCGCGCAGCTTTCGCAGTCTTACCAGCGCGGATGACCCTTACGCAAACGAGAAAAAAATTGCAGTTATTCGCGCTCCCAGGGGGGCGAGTTATGCCAGCCTTGCGGCAGAATCGTCAATCAGCAACTACCCTGAAATGCAGCTGCGGTTGCTGAACGATGCCTACCCGGACGGTGAACCCGCGGCTTCACAACTCATCAAGATCGTACAGTAGGGCTCCGGTTTTGGTGAAGCGGCGCACTCTATATAATCACCCCAACGACCTGCGAAAATCATCAAGGATAATCACATGAACAAGATCAGCGTAATCGGAGCGGGGCGAGTGGGGGAAGCGACCGCCCAGGTTCTCGCACAACAGGGGATGTGCCAGGAAGTCGTTCTGCTTGATGTGCGGGAAGGCGCCGCTTCCGGGGCAGCCCTGGATATTCTGCAATCCGGATCCTACTTCGAGTTCGACACCCGTGTCATCGGAGGTAGTGACCCGGCGCTGCTGACGGGTTCGGATCTTGTCATCGTCACTGCGGGATCACCGCGCAAGCCCGGCATGTCACGCAATGATGTCCTCGATGTGAACCGTGCCGTTATCGATGCCATCGTTGACGAAGTGCTTGCCTATGCCCCGGACAGCATGCTGCTGCTGGTTTCCAATCCCGTGGATGTACTGACATGGCATGCATGGAAGCGCACCGGCTGGAGCCGTCAGCGTGTATTCGGCCAGGCAGGTGTGCTGGATGCATCAAGGATGGCATGTTTCATGGCAGAGGAAACCGGGCTTTCAATCAAGGATATACACGCCATGGTCATCGGCGGGCATGGCGACTTCATGGTTCCGCTCACCCGCTTCAGCACCATCAACGGCGTACCAGCCACAACCATTCTGGACCAGGAAACCATCAACCGCATCACCCACCGCACCCGGCATGGCGGTTCCGAGATCCTGGCCCTCAGGAAAATCAGCAGCGCCTACAATGCTCCGGCAGCAGCCATCGCCACCATGGTTGACTCCATCAGCAAAAACCGCCGCCGGGTGCTGCCCTGTGTCTGCGTGCTGGAAGGTGAATACGGGCAGGAGAACGTTACCGCCGGTGTCCCGGCAATCCTGGGTTCCCAGGGCATCGAAAAGGTGCTTGAACTGCCCCTGGATGAAGCTGAACTGGCCGGTTTTATCGCTTCCGTTGACAGTATCAGAAACGACCTTAAGGCACTTTAAAAGAGCTGATCCGCTGCGGCCCCGCCAGTTCCCGGAAGACCGCCTGTTGCAGCCGGATCACTCGTCCGGGTCGGCACTGTAGCTTCCGTGAATGTCTCGAATATCGCGTCCTGCTGGCCGCTGCGCGCCAACAGACCGGTTACCGGATCGATGCGCACCGTAACCAGCCCCTCCGGTGGTTGCTGGATGAGCTCTTCGATACCCTGCAGGGCCTCCCGCATGTAATCGATCCACATGGGCAATGCCGAGCGCCCACCGGTTTCACCCCGCCCCAGCGGTTCAAGCTTGTCAAACCCAACCCATGCCGTTGCCACCAGCGCATGGTTAAAACCTGAAAACCAGCCATCCATCTGCTCATTCGTGGTGCCCGTTTTGCCAGCCAGGTCCGCGCGCCCGAGGACGCGCGCCTTGGTACCGGTACCGCGCTGGATTACATCACGCATCATGGAGGTCATCAGCCAGACATTCTGGGGTGACAGCACCTGCGGCGCCAGATTGACCTGTTTCTGTACCCCGGTGGTTATTTCATCCAGGACCTCGGGACAATGCGCACAGACAACCGGCGAATCCGCCGTGGAAATCACCTCACCCGCCGCGTTATAGATACTGCGAATAAAATATGGCTCGATCAGATAGCCACCATTTGCCAGCACGGCATAGGCCCGCGCCATTTGCAGCGGCGTTACCGAGGCACTGCCCAGCGCCAGGGTAAGGTCATGCGGCAGACTCCTCGGCGACAAATCCGAAATTCTCCGCATAGCTCGCGGCATAGCCGGCGCCGATAGCCCGCAGGATTCGGATTGAAACTAGATTCCGGGAGCGGTAAAGCGCCTCGCGCAGGCGCGTCGGCCCGAAAAATTTCCCGCTGTAGTTTTCCGGACGCCAGGTCGATTCCAGCTCAGAATCGTCGAACACGACGGGGGCATCGTTGATAATGCTGGCCGGGGTAAATCCTTTTTCAAGTGCGGCGGAATAAATTATAGGCTTGAAACTCGAGCCGGGCTGACGCTTTGCCTGGGTCGCGCGGTTGAATTTGCTGCGGTTGAAGTCGAAGCCCCCGACCAGCGCCTGGATAGCCCCGTCAGCTGGACGCAGTGACACCAGCGCGCCTTCAACGACAGGAATCTGGGACAGTTCCCAGCCAGCCTCAGATCCGGATATCCGCACGATGTCTCCTGGTTCCACGATATCGCCCGCCAGCTTTGGCGCCGGCCCGAGATTATTGACGCTGCGGTAGGGGCGAGCCCAGGAGAGTCCCTCCCAGCCTATCGTTACGGTTTCGTTGTTGTTCAGCAAAACCTCGATTGATTTTTCATCCACACGGGTAACGAGGGCAGGCTCCAGTTCGCCAACTGCCACATAATCCGCCAATAATTCGGACTCTTTCCTCTGCCGGGATGTCAGCAAGGTTGGCGCTGGCTTCCGCACCCCGATACCCATGCCGCTTGCTGTAATCCAGCAAATCCTTGCGCAGTGCCCGGGTCGCAGCCACCTGGCGTGGCACATCAATTGTCGTAACCACTTCATAACCGGAGGTATAGGCAGAGTCGCCATAGCGGTTGACCATTTCATGTCGCACCATCTCGGCGACATATGCGGCACTGGCTTCTGCCTGCACCCGGTGCAGGCGCGCCCCGTCAGGCTCCGCAACAGCGGCCTCGTAGGCTGCGGTATCCAGGTAGCCCAGTTGATGCATTCGTCCGAGAATATAGTTTCTCCGCTCAACCGCGGCCTGGGGGCTGTTAATCGGATTGATTCTTGAAGGGGCTTTCGGCAGGGCCGCAATCATTGCCATCCTCGCAACCGACAGGTCAGCGATACTCATGCCGTAATACACTTGTGCCGCCGCTTCCACGCCATAGGCACGCTGTCCCAGGTAGATCTTGTTGAGATACAGCTCCAGGATCTCGTCCTTGCTGAGCGAGCCCTCGATCTTGTAGGAAAGCAGGATCTCGGTCAGTTTCCGCCAGATAGGTCTTTTCACTGGAGAGAAAGAAATTTCTCGCGACCTGCATGGTAATCGTACTGCCGCCCTGGCTTTTCTTGCCGGTTCGAACCAGTTCAACCGCAGCACGCAGCAACCCCTGGAAATCAACGCCTGCATGCTCAAAGAAGTGGTCATCCTCGGCAGCCAGGAACGCCTGCACCATGACGTCAGGAACTTGACTTATCTTGACCGGATTACGGCGTTTCTCACCGAATTCGGCCAACAGCGCCTGTCACTTGCATAGACACGCAGCGGTTCCTGCAGCTGCACATCCCTGAGGACTTCGATCGAAGGCAGCTGCGGTTCAATCTTTGCGTATAGCACCGCGGCCGCAACGACAACGCCGATGCTCGCCAGCAGCAACAGGTAAAAAAACAACGGCCAAGGTGACGTAAGATCATTGGATACAGTGTTAAACCTGTGATCGAGTTTCAAAGAACGGCTATGAAGTCAAGCCATAAATTAATGCAGAAGCGGTACAGAGAAAATTATTTCTTAAAAAAAATGTCACCTTGTCCGATAACCAGTATCGAAACATCTGAGTAACATTACACATTAGTTGACAAACAGTTGGCAATGTCACTCTAATGCGGCGAACTACCTTTGTCGTACAACACTGGGTAACTAAAAGGAAATATTGTGCCATTCGCGCAACTCTTTAAAAGGACGAAACCACCGCTAATCGGTCTGGATATCAGTTCCACTGCGGTGAAGTTGCTTGAACTGAGTCGTAGCGGCACCCGCTATCGCGTGGAAAGCTACGCCGTCGAGCCCCTGCCACCCAACTCCGTCGTAGAAAAGAATATTACCGATGTTGACGCCGTGGGAGAAGCAGTACGTCGCGCCGTCAAACGATCCGGCACGCGCACCCGGCACGCGGCAGTTGCAGTTGCCGGTTCTTCCACGATTACCAAGATCATATCCATGCCCGCGGGCCTCAGCGACGACGACCTGGAAAGCTCAGATCGAACTTGAAGCTGACCAGTATGTCCCCTACCCGCTGGAAGAAGTCAACCTTGACTTCGAAGTCATCGGTCCTTCCGAGAAAAACCCTGACACCGTAGATGTTCTGCTGGCTGCCTGCCGCAGCGAAAATGTCGAGTCTGCGCAGCGCGGCTGTCGAAACCGGCGGGCTCAGCACCCAGATTATGGATGTTGAATCATTCGCCAGTGAAAATGCATTTGCACTGCTTACCGAACAGCTGCCGGACCAGGGCGTTGAAAAAACCATCGCCGTCATAGACGTCGGCGCCACCATGACCACACTGAACGTCATGCACGACCTGAAAAGCATCTACACGCGTGATACGGTTTTTGGCGGCAAGCAGCTGACGGAAGAAATCATGCGCCGCTACGGCCTGTCCTATGAAGAGGCCGGCATGGCGAAACGCCAGGGCGGACTGCCAGAAAACTACCTGACTGATGTGCTGGAGCCTTTCAAGGAAGCCATGACACAGCAGGCCAGTCGTTCACTGCAGTTCTTCTATTCTTCCAGCCCGCACAGCAAGGTCGACCATATCGTACTTGCCGGCGGCAGCGCCTCCATTCCTGGCATGGACGAAATGATCCAGGAAAAGCTGGGCGTTGAAACGACCATCGCCAACCCGTTTGCATCCATGTCGCTGTCGGCGCGGGTCAAACCACAGACACTCAGCAATGATGCACCCGCGCTGCTGATTGCCTGCGGCCTGGCCCTGAGGAGCTTCGACTGACATGGCACATATCAACCTGCTCCCCTGGCGCGAAGAACTGCGCAAGCAGAAACAACAGGAATTCGGCACTCATGGCTGTTGGCGGCGTTGTTATCGCAGGCCTGATCGTGCTGTTATCGCATCTTCATGTCGACGGAATGATCAACGACCAGAATCAGCGTAACGCGTATCCTGCAAAACGAAATCACCATACTCAATGAACGCATCGGTCGGATTCAGGAACTCGAGGCGATGAAAGACAGGACCTGCTGGCCCGCATGAACGTGATTCAGGAACTGCAGAGCAGCCGTCCGGAAAGCGTGCACCTGCTCGACGAACTTGTCAGAACACTGCCTGAAGGTGTCTATCTGAACAAATTCCAGCAAAGAGACAGGGGCCTGACAATGAACGGCATTGCCGAGTCAAATGCCCGGGTCTCTGACTACATGCGCAATATCGATACTTCCGAATGGTTTACGGGCCCGCGCCTCAATCTCATCAAAACAACCGAGGTCAATCGGCGCAGAATTGCCGACTTCACCTTGCGCGGCAACCAGAGAGCGCCCAAACAGATCGATGCCGAAGCAGAATCCAGTGAGGAATCGCTATGAACCTGGAACTCGACCAGCTCGAACTGGCAGATGTTGCCCGCTGGCCTGCCGCGGCACGCGCCGTTGTCATCCTGTTCCTGATGGGTGGCGTGATCTTTCTCGGCTACTGGTTTCATACCAAGGACCAGCTTCTTGAACTTGAAGCAAGTAGAGCAGCAGGAAGTGGATTTAAGGGTGATTTTCGAGAACAAAGGCCCAGCAAGCTGCCAATCTTGAAGCCTACGAAAAGCAGCTGGAAGAAATGCGCGAATCATTCGGCGCCATGCTGCGCCAGCTTCCCAACAAGACGGAAGTTGCCGACTTGCTGGTTGACGTATCCCAAACTGGCCTGGCCAGCGGTCTGGAATTCGAACTCTTCAAGCCTCAGTCGGAAAACCCCAGAGAATTCTATGCCGAGCTGCCGATCAGCATACGCGTCATCGGTGAATATCATGAATTCGGAAATTTTGTCAGCGGTGTCGCAGCACTGCCCAGGATCGTGACACTGCACAATGTCAATATCAGTCGTGCCGGCGGTATGCTGTCGATGGATCTGACTGCGAAGACCTACCGCTACCTCGAAACTGAAGAAAGGACCGAGGAGGCGCAGCCGTAATGAATGTACTCAACAAACAGTTTCTGCGCTGGTGCTGCATGGCCACACTGACGGGTAGTCTGGTTGCATGCTCATCCGACCCTAACGCAGACCTTGAAGAATATGTTGCCCGAGTCAAGAGCCAGCAAACCTCGAGAATCGATCCCTTACCCGAGTTCAAGCCGTATGAGTCTTTTGCATACCAGGCGGCCGACCTGAGAGATCCGTTTACAGAACCTACGTTTTCACACCCGCAGGCCGCGACGACCCAGGTCACAAACAACGGTATCAAACCAGATTTTGACCGGCCCACCGAACCGCTTGAGGAATTCCCCCTTGATAGTCTGCGGATGGTTGGAACCCTGGAGCAGAACGAGGAGAACTGGGCGCTTATTAATGACACCGACGGCACCATTCATCGCGTTCAGCCTGGCAACTATGCGGGACAGAATCACGGAAAAATCACGCGCGTGACAGAATTTGAAGTTGAACTTACGGAAATCGTTCCCGATGGAATCGGGGGCTGGATGGAACGCCAGGCCTCGATTGCCATAAGCGAATAATCCCACAGGGTGATAGCAATGACCGGAAATCTTACTAGCCACTTGCAGTCCAGCGAACATCGACTGAGCAAACGTATCATTCAAGGGAGCCGCACCATGATGCGATACCTGTTGATCTGCAGCACCCTGGTCATTGGCGGGCTTTCGACAGCCATGGCGGCAGGCAACACACTCAAGGCTGTCGACTTCGCGTCATTGCCGGGGAACAAGGCACAAATCATCCTCACCCTGAGCAATACTGCACCCACACCGCTCAGCTTCACCATTGACAACCCTGCGCGGATTGCACTTGATTTCCCTGACACAAGCAACGGATTGACTGAACGCTCCCAGGCCATCGGCATAGGAATGGCCGACAGCATGACTGTGGTAGAAGCGCAGGGGCGCACCCGGGTTGTTATCAACCTGATTGACATGGTCCCCTACGAGGCGCATGCGGAAGGCAACAAGGTCATTCTTACCGTACAGAGTGCAGGCAGTGAGCAGTCAGCAGCTCAGGCAGCCGTCTCCAGTGCTGCCGGCAGCTCTGACAGGCTCGACAATATCGATTTCCGTCGCGGCGAGGACGGCCAGGGACGCATTATCGTCAGCCTGTCCAACCCTTCCATTCCTGTTGACATGCAGCAGGAAGGCGACAAGATCGTTCTTGATTTCTACCGCACAGAACTCCCCCAGGAACTCGAACGCCGCCTGGACGTGCTGGATTTCGCCACGCCGGTCAAGACAATCGACACCTATACCAAGGGCAACAATGTCCACATGGTCATTACGCCCATGGGTGAGTATGACTACATCGCCTACCAGTCTGACAACCAGTTCACGATCGAAGTGAAGGCATTGACCCGGGAAGAGGTTGAAGAAAAGAAAAAGGATGAATTCGGTTATTCCGGCGAGCGTCTCTCACTCAACTTCCAGGACATCGAGGTGCGTTCGGTACTGCAGTTGATTGCGGACTTCACCGGCATCAATGTCGTTGTCAGTGACACCGTCGGCGGCAGCCTGACCCTGCGACTGAAGAATGTACCCTGGGACCAGGCGCTGGATATCATACTCAAGACCAAAGGCCTGGCCATGCGACAGACCGGCAACGTCATGCTGGTCGCACCCAGCGAGGAAATCGCCGCCCGCGAGAAGCTGGAGCTTGAGTCGCAGAAGCAGATCGAGGAGCTGGAACCGCTTTATTCTGAATTCATGCAGATCAACTATGCCAAGGCGGACGTGATTGCCACCCTGCTGAAGAGCTCTGACACCACCCTGCTGTCCGAGCGCGGCATGGTTACCACCGACGAGAGAACCAACACCTTGCTGGTACAGGATACTGCCGCCAAACTGGTCGAAATTCGCAAGCTGGTTGCGCGCCTGGATATACCGGTAAGACAGGTGCTGATCGAATCCCGCATTGTCATCGCAAACAACGACTTCTCACGGGACCTCGGTGTCAAGTTCGGTATGGCCAAGACAGGCTCCAGCGGTGACTACGATTATGCGATATCAGGCACCCAGGGAGGCGGCATGCTGGTGGATCTGCCCGTGCCCTCGACAAGTGGCATTGGCCTCGCGGTGATCGGCGACAATTTCCTGCTGGACCTCCAACTGTCAGCCATGGAGGCGGAAGGACAGGGCGAGGTGATATCAAACCCGAGGGTGCTGACTTCCAATCAGAAGGCGGCCTATATCGAGACCGGTACCGAGATACCATACCAGGAGAGCACCTCCAGCGGCGCAACTTCCACCTCGTTCAAGAAGGCAGTGCTGAGCCTGCAGGTGACTCCGCAGATCACTCCGGATGACAGGATTTTCCTGGACCTGGTCGTGAACAAGGACAGCGTGGGCGAAGAAACCTCTGACGGCATCCCGACTATTGACACCAACGAAATCGGCACCCAGGTCCTCGTCGACAATGGTGAAACCCTGGTGCTGGGCGGTGTCTACGAACATGAAAACCGGAAGACCGTAAACCGGGTACCCTTCTTTGGCGAATTACCGCTGGTGGACTGGATGTTCAAGAATACGCTCCGCACCAATAACAAGGCTGAACTGCTCATCTTCGTGACACCGAAGATCGTCAAGGAAGACGTGCGCATCTAGGTCGCCACTACTGGCAGCACTTGCCAGTAGCCGCTACTTCTGGCATATCTGCCCGGTATGAATATACCGGGCAGTTTGTTTCTAACCGGCCCCATGGGGGCCGGAAAATCCACCATCGGACGACAGCTGTCAAAACGGCTCAACATGGCCTTTCATGACAGCGACCATGAAATCGAGGCCCGCACGGGTGTGGATATCCCGCTGATCTTCGAGCTTGAAGGTGAGGCAGGCTTTCGCAAGCGCGAGCAAACGGTCATCGAGGAATTGACCCGGATACCCGGTATCGTCCTGGCCACCGGCGGCGGCGCCATCCTGGACCCTGAAAACCGGCGCCACCTGAGTACCCGGGGACGGGTTATCTATCTGCATGCATCCGTAAACCAGCAGTTAAGGCGCACCCGGCGCGACCGAAACCGGCCCCTGCTGCAAACCGCGGACCCACGCGCGAGGCTTGAAGAATTAATGGCCATCCGCGACCCGCTGTACCGGGAAATTGCCGACGTCATCATAGAGACAGATGGCAAACGGGTACGTGATGTCGTCAGACAGATCATTCAACAACTACAATAACTTGCCAGGGTTTTGCCCTGCCGCAGGTTTTTTCGCTATGCTCGAACCAATTATTTCCGGTATTGCCTGATTATGAATTCACTTGTCGTTGACCTCGGTGACCGCAGCTACCCGATAAAGATAGGTCGCCAGCTGTTTACCAACCCGGCGCTGCTTACAGAGCATATTCGCGGCCGCCAGGTCATGGTTGTGAGCAATACAACCGTTGCACCACTGTACCTGGATGCAGTAACCGGCATGCTTGCAGACTTCAATCTCAAAAGCGTGATCCTGCCTGATGGCGAGGAATACAAGACGCTGGATACCCTGAATATCATCTTTACCGCACTGCTGGAGAACCGGTTCAACAGGGGCTGCACCCTGATTGCACTCGGCGGAGGGGTCGTCGGCGATATCACCGGGTTCGCGGCCGCCAGTTACCAGCGTGGCGTTGCATTCGTGCAGATTCCGACCACCCTGCTGGCACAGGTCGACTCATCGGTCGGCGGTAAAACCGGCGTCAATCATCCGCTGGGCAAAAACATGATCGGTGCATTTCACCAGCCGAATTGCGTCCTGATCGACACGGACACGCTGGACACCCTGGATGACCGGCAGCTGGCTGCCGGGCTGGCGGAAGTCATCAAGTACGGACTGATCAAGGACAGCGGTTTTTTTGCCTGGCTGGAACAGAACATGACTGCACTCAAGGCACGCGACAAGCAGGCGCTGGCATATGCAATTGAACGCTCCTGTGCGCTCAAGGCCGCGATCGTTGCCGCTGATGAACGGGAAAGCGGCCAGCGCGCCCTCCTCAACCTGGGACACACCTTTGGACATGCTATCGAAACAGGAACGGGGTATGGCAACTGGCTGCATGGAGAGGCAGTGGCTGCAGGCATGCTGATGGCCGCCGACCTGTCTGCACGCCATGGCTGGCTGTCAGCCGATGCCGTACAGCGCACCGCTGCCCTGTTGCGACAGGCCGGACTGCCAACCAGCCCGCCTGCAGAAATCGATGTCGACAGGTTCATGGACCTGATGGCCATCGACAAGAAGGTCGTGGACGGTGGCTTGCGCCTGGTACTGCTGAAAGACATTGGAGACGCGCTGGTGACGGGGGATTTCAACCAGGACCTGCTCATCGCAACACTGGCAGGCGCCGCCTGACGGTATATGAGCGTTACCCAGCCATCATCCGCCGCGCAAGCCCTGGCTCCCTACGCCGCGATGCCTGCTTCATCAAAGGGCCGCCTGTATCCGGAACCCGAGCCGGCCTACCGCAGTGAGTATCAGCGCGATCGTGACCGGGTCATTCATTCGGCCGCGTTCCGGCGCCTGGAATACAAAACCCAGGTCTTCGTCAACCACGAGGGCGACCTGTTCCGCACCCGCCTGACACATTCCATCGAAGTCGCGCAGATTGCACGCTCCGTCGCGCGCGCCTTGCGACTGAATGAAGACCTTACAGAGGGAATCGCGCTCGCCCATGACCTGGGGCATACGCCCTTTGGCCATGCCGGGCAGGACGCCCTGAATAGCTGCATGCAGGACTATGGCGGATTCGAGCACAACCTGCAGTCCCTGCGGGTGGTCGATGAACTGGAAGAACGCTATGCAGAGTTTCCGGGCCTGAACCTGACATTCGAGACCCGCGAAGGCATTATCAAGCACTGCTCCCGGAAAAACGCCGGGATGCTGGGGGCACTCGGGCAGCGTTTCCTTGACCGGACGCAGCCATCGCTGGAGGCGCAACTGACCAACCTCGCGGACGAGATCGCCTACAACAGTCACGATGTCGACGACGGACTGCGCTCCGGACTGATCAGCGTCGACTCACTGACCGACATCACCCTGTTTCGCGAACAATACGATATCGTCCGCCAGCTCTACCCCGGGCTGCCACCGCGCCGGACCATTCATGAAGTCGTGCGCCGCCTGATCGGCTGCCAGGTCATTGACCTGGTTGAAACCAGTATCGCCAATCTGGAGGCGGCTGCGCCCCTGGATATCGAGGCAGTCCGCAGTCACGGTATAGCCCTGATCACCTTCAGCGACGCCATGCGCGAGAAAAACCTCGAATTGAAAACCTATCTGCGCACCAACCTGTACCGGCACTATCGCGTGCACCGCATGAGCGCCAAGGCCATCCGCACCATTACCTCGCTGTTCGAGGCCTTTTTCAGCGACCCGCGCCTGATGCCGGATGAGGCCAGAGAGCACACCAGCCGGCTCGAACAGAGTGACAGCCAGCATGGCCGGGCACGCGCCGTGGCCGATTACATCGCCGGCATGACTGACCGCTACGCCATCGCGGAATACGATCGAACCTTCAATCCGGCCAGGTAAAACCCGGCCTGGAACAGCGTATGCGTCTTTACATGCAAATTCCGCCGGAGGGAGACAAGGCACCCCGTTATTATCACCTCCACCTGCAGGAAGACCTGATCGATGGCTGGACGCTGATCCGGGAATGGGGCTACCAGGGCGCAGCGGGACGCGTGCGCAAGGAGCACTATCCGGACCGGGAGACAGCCGAGGCAGCACTGGTAAAGGTCCGCGATGAGCAAATCAGCCGCGGTTACCGGGTGGTATTCATGCAGGCCGTTCCGGAATAGACGTCGAGTCATCCATGGCATGCCCCTGAAAACAAAAAGGAAAATCACCACCACGGCAAATTGAACAGGCGACCCTGCGGCGCTATACTGTGCGGCCCTTTTGGGTATCTGAACCGGGCGTCTGGCACGCACGCGTCACGGTCCACGCGTCCTCAAAGCGCTGTTTTTAATGGTATTTCTTGCCGATCGGCCAACCCAATCCGGCAAGGTGCTATCACAAAGAGAGTTATTCCAATGAAGCACGGAACACTGCCACCGAGACAAGGCCTGTATGACCCTGCCAACGAACACGATGCCTGTGGCGTCGGGTTTGTCGCCAACTTCAAGGGACGCAAGAGCCATGAAATCATCCGGCAGGGCCTGTGCATCCTGGAGAACCTGACACATCGCGGCGCTGTCGGGGCCGACCCGCTGGCCGGCGACGGTGCCGGCATCCTGATGCAGATACCGGACACTTTCCTGCGCGAGGAATGTGCCAGCCTCGGCATTACCCTCCCCGACGAAGGCGCTTATGCAGTCGGCATGTTGTTTCTACCGCGCAATCCCGGGACCCGCGAATACTGCGAAAAGCTTCTCACTGCAACGATCGCTGAAGAGGGCCAGAGCGTCCTGGGCTGGCGTGATGTACCAACTGATAATACCGGACTCGGAGAAAGCGTCCGCAAGGTGGAGCCATTTGTACGCCAGATCTTTATCGGGCGCGGCAGTAATTGCAGCGACACAGACAGCTTTGAACGTAAATTGCTTGTCATCCGCAAACGCGTCGACAACACCATCCGTGATATCGGTCTCGAAGACAGCGAGCATTTCTACGTTCCGTCCCTGTCCGCCCGCACCCTCTGCTACAAGGGCATGCTGCTGGCCAATCAGGTTAACAGTTATTACGCGGACCTGAATGACAAGCGTCTCACTTCGGCGCTGGCATTGGTGCACCAGCGGTTTTCCACCAACACCTTCCCTTCCTGGGACCTGGCACACCCGTTCCGGATGATCGCGCACAATGGTGAAATCAACACCCTGCGCGGCAATATCAACTGGATGAACGCCAGGCGTCACTCCATGGCATCCGAACTGCTCGGTGACGACCTGCAAAAGCTCTGGCCGCTGATTGCTGAAGGCCAGTCGGACTCCGCCTGTTTCGACAATGCCCTGGAGTTGCTGGTCCGCGGCGGCTACTCCATGGCGCATGCCATGATGCTGCTGATACCCGAAGCCTGGTCAGGCAACCCGCTGATGGACTCGAAACGCCGCGCCTTCTACGAGTATCACTCCGCGCTGATGGAACCCTGGGACGGACCGGCCGCGGTGGCATTCACGGACGGCCGCCAGATCGGCGCCACGCTGGATCGCAACGGCCTGCGCCCCGCGCGCTACCTGATTACCGATGACGACCTTGTTGTCATGGCCTCGGAAATGGGAGTCCTGAACATACCGGAGGAGCGCATCGTCAAGAAATGGCGCCTGCAGCCAGGCAAGATGTTCCTCATCGACATGGAGCAGGGGCGCATCATTGACGATGCGGAGCTCAAGGAACAACTGGCCAACCAGCGCCCCTACCAGGACTGGCTTGACAAGACCCAGATTCGCCTGAAAAGCCTGCCCGGCGAAGTCAGCGCCATGACACCTGACCACGACACACTGCTCAACCGGCAGCAGGCCTTCGGCTACACCCAGGAAGACATCAAGTTTCTGATGACCCCCATGGCCATAACCGGCCAGGAAGCCATCGGCTCCATGGGCGCGGATAACCCGGTCGCGGTGCTTTCCTCAAAGTCCAAGCCGCTGGCGAATTACTTCAAGCAGAACTTCGCCCAGGTGACCAACCCGCCGATCGATCCCATCCGCGAGGAACTGGTGATGTCGCTGGTTTCCCAGATCGGCCCGCGCCCCAACCTGCTGGGGCACGAATCCGCCGGGGAACACATGCGCCTGGAGATCGAGCAGCCGATCCTGACCAATACCGACATCGAGCGTATCCGCCATATCGAGGCGCACACCAACGGTGCCTTCCGCACCATGACGCTGGACATCTGCTACCCGGCAACAGCCGGCGCAGCCGGGATGGAGTCAGCACTGGCAGCACTGTGCCAGAAGGCTGAAGAGGCCGTCGGCAAGGGCTATAACATCCTCATCCTGTCCGACCGCAATATCGATATCGACAACATCGCGATACCCGCACTGCTGGCGACATCCGCCGTTCACCACCACCTGGTGCGCACCGGCCTGCGGACGGAGTCCGGCCTCGTCGTCGAGACCGGGGCCGCACGCGAGGTACACCAGTTCGCCACCCTGGCCGGTTACGGCGCAGAGGCGATCAACCCCTACCTGGCGTTTGAGACGCTCGCCGCGATCCGCGAACGCTTGCCCGAAAAACTTGATGAGCAGGAAATCCAGAAGCGCTATATCAAGGCGGTTGGCAAGGGCCTGTTCAAGGTGATGTCGAAGATGGGCATTTCCACCTACCAGTCCTACTGCGGCGCACAGATTTTTGATGCAGTCGGCCTGAGCACGGCATTCGTCGATGCCTACTTCACCGGCACCGCAACCACCATCGAGGGCATCGGTCTGGCGGAAATCGCGGAAGAAGCGGTGCGCTGGCATCGCGATGCCTATGGCGATGCACCGATCTACAGAAACAGCCTGGATGTCGGCGGCGATTATGCCTTCCGCCTGCGCGGCGAGGACCACATGTGGACGCCGGACACCATTTCCAGACTGCAGCATGCCACCCGTGCCAACGACGCGAAGACCTTCCGGGAATTCGCCCAACTGGTTAATAACCAGAACAAGCGCCTGCTGAACCTGCGTGGACTGTTCGAGTTCAACCTTGCTGCAACCCCCGTGCCCCTGGACGAAGTTGAGCCAGCAAAGGAAATCGTCAAACGCTTCTCGACCGGCGCCATGTCATTCGGCTCGATTTCCTACGAAGCCCACTCGACACTGGCCATCGCCATGAACCGTATCGGCGGCAAGTCCAACACCGGCGAGGGTGGTGAGCTTGCCGAACGCTTCAAGCCGATGCCGAACGGCGATTCCGCGCGTTCCGCCATCAAGCAGGTCGCCTCGGGACGCTTCGGCGTAACCACGGAATACCTGGTCAATGCCGACGTCATCCAGATCAAGATGGCACAGGGCGCCAAGCCCGGTGAAGGCGGCCAGTTGCCCGGCCACAAGGTGGACGCGACTATCGCCCAGGTGCGCCACTCCACACCGGGTGTTGGCCTGATCTCACCGCCGCCGCACCATGATATCTATTCCATCGAGGACCTGGCGCAGCTGATCCACGACCTGAAAAATGCCAACCCGCGGGCGGACATCAGCGTCAAGCTGGTCTCCGAGGTGGGTGTCGGCACGGTGGCCGCAGGCGTGTCCAAGGCCCATGCCGATCATGTCACCATTGCCGGCTTTGACGGCGGCACCGGGGCCAGCCCGCTGACGTCCATCAAGCATGCCGGCTCGCCCTGGGAAATCGGCCTCGCCGAGACGCACCAGACCCTGGTACTGAACAACCTGCGCTCGCGGATCGCAGTGCAGGTCGACGGCGGTATGCGCACCGGCCGTGACGTGGTAGTCGGCGCCCTGCTGGGTGCCGACGAGTTCGGTTTTGCGACCGCACCGCTGATCGTCGAGGGCTGCATCATGATGCGCAAGTGCCATCTCAACACCTGCCCGGTCGGCGTTGCCACGCAGGACCCGGAACTGCGCAAGCGCTTCAGCGGCAAGCCGGAACACGTCGTCAACTACTTCTTCTTCGTCGCCGAGGAAATCCGCGAACTGATGGCAAAGCTCGGGTTCCGCAAGTTCGACGACATGATCGGCCAGTCGCAGTATCTGAACATGCGCAAGGCAATCGACCACTGGAAGGCGCGCGGCCTCGACTTCTCCCGCATCCTGCACAAGCCCGAGGCAGGACCCGGCGTGGGCATCTATCACACCGAGACCCAGGACCACGGGCTCGACAAGGCGCTGGATAACGAGCTGATCCGCCTGTCGCAACAGGCCCTGGAAAACAAAAAACCGGTCAGGATCGAGCTGCCGGTCGGCAACACCAACCGTACCGTCGGCGCCATGCTGTCAGGTGAAGTCGCGCGGCGCCACGGTCATGCCGGCCTGCCGGAAGACACCATCTGTATCACCCTGCGCGGCACCGCCGGTCAGAGTTTCGGTGCCTTCCTCGCCCACGGCATTTGCATGGAACTTATCGGTGAAGGCAACGACTACGTGGGCAAGGGGCTCAGTGGCGGCCGGATCGTCGTCTACCCGCCAGCGGAAACCCCGATCGTGCCGGAAGAAAACATTATCGTCGGCAACACCGTGCTTTACGGCGCCATCAGCGGTGAATGCTACTTCCGCGGCGTCGCCGGTGAACGGTTTGCGGTACGCAATTCCGGCGCAACCGCGGTGGTTGAGGGCGTCGGTGATCATGGTTGTGAATACATGACCGGCGGTATCGTGGTGGTGCTCGGCGAGTCCGGCCGCAATTTCGCCGCCGGCATGAGTGGCGGCATCGCCTACGTGCTGGACGAACAGGGTGATTTTGAACAGCGCTGCAACCTCGCCATGGTGGAACTCGAACCCATCCCTGCCGAGGACGATGCCCTGGAAAATCTGGACCACCAGGGAGGCGACCTCGAGACCCACGGCAGGGTGGATGTCCACCACGACATGACACGCCATGATGCCTGGCGCCTGCGGCGTCTCATCGCAAGACACGTGCACTACACCAACAGTACGCGTGGCCGCGACATTCTGGACAACTGGAACGATTACCTGCCCAGATTCGTCAAGGTCATGCCGGTCGACTACCGGCGCGCGCTGCAGGAAATGCAGGCCGCGCAAACCTCGGCCACGCAATCCGCCACGGGAGGACGCTAGGCATGGGCAAGCCAACAGGATTCATCGAGTACGAGCGGCTTGACCGTAGTTATGCCCCGGCCAGCGACCGCGTTCAGCATTATCGCGAGTTTGTCATCCCGTTGCCGGACAGCGAACTCAGCCAGCAGGGTGCGCGCTGCATGGATTGCGGCATCCCCTTTTGCCACCAGGGATGCCCGGTCAACAACATCATTCCGGACTGGAATGACCTCGTCTACCACGGCAACTGGCAGGAAGCGCTGACGGTCCTGCACTCGACCAACAATTTTCCCGAGTTTACCGGGCGCATCTGCCCGGCACCCTGCGAGGCGGCGTGCACGCTCAATATCGATGACAACCCGGTCACCATCAAGACCATCGAGTGCGCCATCGTGGACAAGGGCTGGGAACAGGGCTGGATCGAACCGCAGATTCCCGCGCACCGGACCGGCAAGCAGGTCGCCGTCATCGGCTCGGGACCCGCAGGTCTCGCCTGCGCACAACAGCTGGCACGCGCCGGCCACAGCGTTGAATTATTCGAGAAACAGGACCGCATCGGCGGCCTGCTGCGCTACGGCATCCCCGACTTCAAGATGGAGAAACATATCATCGACCGCCGCATTGCCCAGATGCAGGCTGAGGGTGTGACGTTTCATACCGAGGCCCACGTCGGCGTTACCCTGCCTGCCCGCCAGTTGCTGGGCAAGTTCGACGCGGTCGTGCTGACCGGCGGCTCGGAACATTCGCGTGACCTGGAAGTCCCCGGGCGCGAACTGGATGGCGTGCACTTCGCGATGACCTTCCTGCCGCAGCAAAACAAGCGCAACGCCGGTGATGTCATACCCGAAGAAGTCGCGCTGAGCGCACAGGGCAAGCATGTGGTCGTCATCGGCGGCGGCGATACCGGATCGGACTGCATCGGCACCTCATTCCGCCAGGGCGCCCTCTCGGTGACCCAGCTGGAGATCCTGCCGCGCCCGCCGGAAAAGGAAGACAAGTCGCTGACCTGGCCCAACTGGCCCAACAAGATGCGCACCTCCAGTTCCCAGGAAGAAGGTGCCATTCGTGACTGGTCGGTTTCCACCCGGTCCATCGAGGGCGAGAACGGCAAGGTCACCGCGATAAATTGCGTCCGGGTCGACTGGAAACGGGCTGACAATGGCCAGTGGCAAATGGAAGAAATTCCGGGCAGCGAATTCCAGCTCAAGGCCGACCTGGTGCTGCTGGCGATGGGCTTCGTGCATCCTGTCCACGAGGGGATGCTGCAGGAACTGGGTGTAGACCTTGACCCGCGCGGCAACGTGCAGGCCGATACCGAGCACTACCGGACCTCGATAGACAAGGTGTTTTCCGCCGGCGACATGCGCCGTGGCCAGTCGCTGGTTGTCTGGGCGATTCGTGAAGGGCGGCAGTGTGCACGAGCAGTCGATGAGTTTTTGATGGGCAGTTCGGATTTGCCGCGCTGATATTTTTATGCTGGCGTCTGCAAGAGTAGACATTTATTTCCACGCCTGAGTGGAATTTGAATTCGGATTTCGCCCTGACGGCGAGGTACTTTCTCTTGCTTGCCCAAGAGAAAGTACCCAAAGAGAAAGGCGGTCCCGGTGCATAACTCTGCGCTTGCATGCCGCGGAGTTACCCTGCGCTTCTCGGTAAAACCGGCGCTCGCGCAACTCGCGATCTCGCTCCGCTCGATTACGCTCAGACAGGCGCGAGCTTCCCCCGGTTTTCCCTGCGATGCTCGGCTGCGCCAGACGGGGTTTCGGGGTGGTATGCCTGAATCCGTTGTCCTTGCCAGGCACTACTGGATCCCGGCCTTCGCCGGGATGACGGGACAGGATCGCGCTCAGAAGAGCGCTCCTACAATACAACCAGCGGGGTTGGAGCCCGTCTGGCGCAGCCGAGCATCGCAGCCATTTTGGGATTGAGCGAGCCGCCCTGTTTGAGCTGGATTTGCTAGCCGAAGGCGCGGCAAATCCTGCGAGTTCGGCGAGCGCCCAAAATGGCGAGAAGCGCAGGGAACCCGCGCAGCGGGCAAGCCTCCGGGTCCGCCTTTCTTTTGGGTACTTTTCTTTGGCGGAGCAAAGAAAAGTACCTCGCCGTCAGGGCGAAACCCGGCGTGAAATCACATGCAATCAGTGGAAACTGCAGCGTTACGCTGATCAAGTAACAAAAAGCACCCCACCCGTTAGGGCACAACCCCCAAATAACCCTATAATCAGCAAACAACAAACAACCACTGCCAAACCGGGGAACCCCAACAACCATGCAGCCAATACAAAACGACAGCTTCCTCCGCGCCCTGCTGCGCGAACCGGTAGACACCACTCCCGTCTGGCTGATGCGCCAGGCCGGGCGCTATCTGCCGGAATACATGCGGGTTCGCAAACAGGCCGGCAGCTTCATGTCACTATGCACCAACCCCGAACTTGCCTGTGAAGTTACCCTGCAGCCCGTCGACCGCTTTCCGCTGGACGCCGCGATCCTGTTCTCGGATATCCTCACCATTCCGGATGCCATGGGACTTGGCCTGTATTTCGAGGAAGGCGAAGGGCCGCGCTTCAAGTCGCCCGTACGCACCCGGGCTGACATCGATGCGCTGGGCGTCCCCGACCCGGAAACCGAACTGCGTTACGTCATGGATGCCGTCAGGCTGATTCGCCGCGAACTCGACAACCGCATACCCCTGATCGGTTTTTCCGGCAGTCCGTGGACACTTGCGACCTACATGGTCGAGGGCGGCTCCACGAAAACCTTTTCACGCAGCAAGGGTATGCTCTACGGCGCACCGGAACTGCTGCATGCCCTGCTGGACACACTCGCAGACTCGGTGATCGTATACCTGAATGCCCAGATCGCCGCCGGCGCCCAGGCCGTGATGATTTTTGATACCTGGGGCGGAGTGCTGACGCCGGCTGACTATCGCGACTTTTCCCTGCAATACATGCGGAAGATCGTTGCCGGACTGACCCGGGAAGCCGAGGGACGGCGGGTGCCGGTGATCCTCTTCACCAAGGGAGGCTGCCAGTGGCTGGAAGACATGGCCGATACCGGGGCGGACGCCCTTGGCATCGACTGGTCAACCGACCTGGCCGCTGCGCGCCGCCGTGTCGGCGACCGGGTTGCGCTGCAGGGCAACCTGGACCCGGCGGTACTGTATGCCCCGCCCGCCGTCATTCGTGACAAGGTTGCCGATGTGCTGGCGGCTTTCGGTGCAGGTGCCGGCCACGTCTTTAACCTCGGACACGGCATCACGCCTGACGTGGATCCCGAACATACCGCCGTGCTGGTGCAGGCCGTACACGAACTCAGCCGCCCCTACCACCAATAGGCAGGCCAACCTTCTTAACAGGAAAGGCTAGCCGCCTCTGTCATCCATCGCACCACCGGCGCCGGGCACCTTGCCAGAGGGATGGTTCAGCGGCATTTTCAGAAAGGCTTCACGAGTCGCCTCTGACTCGAAATACACCGTCAGCTTGCCATCGACTACCGACGGATGGCCCGCCAGTTCACCGATATCATGTCCGGTCATGGGATCGATGGTACCGATCAGATGATCGGGCTGATGCAGCATATGACTCGGTTCCCTGTCGCGCTGCAAGGGTGTAGTCGCAACCCAGTTGAGATCCTCGAAACGAATTCCGTGTGTTTCTGTATGCATGTCAATCTCCCTTGAATGCGACAGACCGTGTCGCCCGGTCAGATCATGTAAATGCCCGCTAGCCTCTTGCGTATATTCCAGCGCCACACCCCATATGCCCGGGCGTGGTCCCGTTCAGACAGGCAGGTCCGCGATACTCCAGCCGACGCCGCCGACTGCAGCTGCAGGATGGTGTCGGTGCACCAGCTCCTCGACGCGGGCAACCTGGCCTACCGGCACATCGACCAGCAACAGAACCTCGGCATGCCGCAGCGCATCGCGAAACTCGTCCAGGTGCACGTTCGGCACCCGCGAGGTGAATCCGAGCCCCGCCAGGAAGGAAGCCACCATGATGCCGGCCGGCAGCAGCAGCCAGAGCCAGCCTGACTGCGACAGCGCCATGACGATCAGCAGTAACAGAGCCAGGAAGAAAACAATCAGGTTCCCCAGCCAGAGAACCTTCTCGATAAGTGCCGCCACATCACCGCGCTGCTGCGAGGTTGCCTGCGGCAGGTCACCGGGATCAGCGCCCTCGCCGGCAATGGCATGGATGTGCCTGCGATCGATACCATGCTGTTCCAGTTCCTGCACCAGTTCTCTGGCATGCAGGGTGTCGGGCATCAGAAAATAGAGTCGTCGTTTCATCACCACCTCCCGGAAACCGGTAGAAGTCTGGCCCGCGTCACTCAAGCTATGGTTTAGGCTTAGAATACCCGAGTGTTTCTGTCAAGAATTACCCGGATAACCAGTGGTTATCCGGGCCGGCAGCAGCTATCACAGTTTTCTATATGCAGATAAAACAGCACTGCGCATACCGCAGCGCCAGCATCTTGACGAAATGAAATGAACCATTGGATTCAGCGAGTTAAAACGTAGCGCGCCCGGAAATAACACCAGCTGTTCGCCACACAAACCTGCCGCTCCCCGCGGGCCCCAGGTGGCTGCTGAACTGAATATGTCAGGATTGACGCAGATCAAATTTTTGATGCTGTGGGCTTGCTAGGGTGGCTACGCCTTTTCTCAATGCCGATGGAGATCGTCAAATGGAAGCAAGCAGCAAACTGAGCAGATTGTTACGCACCAGCAGGGACCAGAAGGAAATTGAAGACTGGATTTTTTCCCTGACACCCCTGGGTGTCGCCTTCGTATTTTTTATCATCTTCGTGTTACCGATGGACCTGCCCAACAAGGACATGATCGTGGTAACCGGTATTGCCGCCGGCTTCACCGGCCTGCAGAGCTACTGGGTTTTCAGGGGCTGGCGCAAGAACCATGGCAGCACCGTGCTGCTGGGCCTGATCGGCATCGCGATCACGCTGAGCCTTGCCTGGGGCTACATGACTTTCTTCTAGAACAGTCCGCACAGATAGCGGCAACTGTTGCCGCAGTGACTACAAAAATATTCTTTGACCTGTCGTTGTAGGCCGCACGCTAACGGCGGCCTGTTTCCCGCGCCATGATCTGCACAGCGCAGGTCATGGCGCGGATCCTCGCACCCGACTCAGGCGAAGATGACCGTGCGATTCCGGTAGACCAGAACGTCACGATGCAGCTGGTGCCAGACGGCCCGGGCCAGCACGATCTTTTCCAGGTCCAGCCCCACGCGAACCATGTCCTGCACCGAGTCCTTGTGACTCACGTGCACAACGTCCTGTTCGATAATCGGCCCGGCATCCAGTTCGGCCGTGACATAGTGGCTGGTGGCACCGATGATTTTCACGCCGCGCTCGTGGGCTGAATGGTACGGGCGACTGCCCGGAAAGGCCGGCAGGAAGGAATGGTGAATATTGATGATCCTTTCCGGGTACTGCTCGATAAAGCGCTCCCCGAGGATCTGCATGTAACGCGCCAGCACCACAAAGTCGATCTCGTACTGCCGCAGCAAGGCCAGCTGCCTGTCTTCCTGCTCGCGCCGGTTTTCCGGAGTCACCGGCAGATGGTGGAAATCGATACCGAGACGTTCGGCAGGCTCACGCAGATCCGGGTGATTACTGATGATCAGCGGGATTTCCACCCGCCATTCACCCGACTCGTAGCGCGCCAGGATATCGTGGAAACAATGCGGCAGCTTCGACACGAACACCGCCATGCGTGGCACTTCGTCTGAAAAATACAGCTGCCAGCGCATTCCAAAGCGGTCGCCCACCTGCCCCGCAAACTCGCTGCCGATGTCCCCGGTCTCGATGGCGAAATGTTCCAGGTCCCATTCAACCCGCAGGAAAAATGCCTGCTGCTCGCGGTCGACGTGCTGGTCCAGGAAGAGGATGTTTCCCGCGTTGCGGAAGATGAAGTCGGTGATCGCGACCACGATTCCCGGCTGGTCGGGACAGTGCACCAGCAGGGTGGCTGATTTTGACTGCGCCCCGTTCATGCGGACAACTCACTCAACAGGGAATCCAGCATGCCCTGCGCCTGTGACAGGTAGCCACCGCCGAACATGTTGAAGTGGTTGAGGACGTGGTACAGGTTATAGAGCCGCTTGCGCACGGCATAGCCCGCATCCAGCGGGTAATGCTCGCGGTAGGCGGCATAGAAGTCCCGGCCAAAGCCGCCAAACAGTTCCGTCATGGCGATATCGGCCTCGCGGTCACCGTAGTAGACCGCCGGATCGTAGATTGCCGGCTCACCGCTGCGGGTGAATGCCTGGTTGCCGCCCCAGAGGTCGCCATGCAGCAGGGAAGCGGCCGGGGTGTAGCCGCCGAACAACTGCGGGAATTCCGCCAGCAAGCGCTCACCGCGCGCCTGCAGGCTGCTGCCGGCGCCGTTGCGCACTGCCAGTTCGAGCTGGAACTGCAGCCGCCTGTCGCGCCAGAAATCGACCCAGTCACTTGCCGGTGTATTGATCTGCGGGGTTGAACCGATGGTATTGTCACGCACCCAGCCGAACTCCGGCCGGGTTATCCGGTGCATGCTGGCCAGCCCCGCGGCCAGCGCCGCAGCATCACCGCGACCGCCCAGATCCAGGTATTCCATAACCAGGTAGGACGACTGACCGTCATCGCCCCAGCAAACCGGTTCCGGTATCCGCAGTTCACTGCATTGCTGCAATTCCCGCAAGCCCAGCGCCTCGGCGGCGAACATCCCGGCCTGTGCAGCACTGCTCAACTTGACCAGGTAGCTGCTGTCAGCATACTCCACGCGCAGCGCCTGGTTGATACAGCCGCCGCCAACACTTTCCTGCTGCCGCAGCGCGGCCCGGCGACCTGTCGTCGCCTCGATATCCTCACCGATTGTTTCCCACAAGGACATAGCGGAACCTGCTGACACTCGCGAATCATTCAGCCGGCAAGCCTGGCAAGCCGCGCCTGCGTCATGCGCCCCAGCCCGAGTTTTTCACACGCGGCACTGACGTCGTCCGCGTCTACCCTGCGCCTGCCGAGATCTTTCAGGCTCACCGCCATGTCCGGGTCAACCGCAATACCGGTGAGCTGCCTTGCCAGCATGGCAGTGTCGCGATGTTCCTGCAACAGGCGCTGGATGCGCGCGGCGCCACGCAGCGGCAGTTCGGCCACGGACTCAAGCTGGTTGTAGATTTCGGCCAGCGTACCGAAATGCGCCAGCAGGGCAGCCGCGGTCTTCGCGCCGATACCCGGGATGCCGGGGATGTTGTCGACGCTGTCACCCGTGAGTGCGAGCCAGTCAGCGACCTGTCCCGCCTCGACCCCCAGCCAGCCCGGAATGTCGGCGTGGCGGAAACGCCGGTTGCGCGCGAAATCCCAGAACAGGTCGCCAGGTTCGAGCAGTTGTGCCAGATCCTTGTCCGCCGAGAGGATCACGATCGGCACGTCCGGGCGGCGCAGCCTGGCTGCCAGCGTCCCGATGAGATCGTCGGCCTCACAGGTGTCACTGGCGTAATGCGCCAGCCCGAGATGTCCGACCAGCTGCCGGCAGGCTGCGAACTGCTGTAATAACTCAACGGGCGGGTCCTCCCGGTTTGCCTTGTAGTCGGGATAGATGCTGTTGCGGAACGAACTGACAAGGCTCTCGTCGAAAACCACGGCCACGTGGTCGGGTTCGGCCTGTTCGAGAAAACTGCCGAGAAAACCGGCGAAACCATGCAGCGCGTTGATCGGCATGCCGTCCTGGTTGTACAGGGTATCCGGCACGGAATACCAGGCCCGAAAGATATAGATGCTGGCGTCGATCAGGTAAACGCCACGCGCTCCGGCTGCCACGCTGCTGTCAGTCGCAGGCTACCCGCTGGCGCCGCGTCGCCAGACGCTCGTGCAACGGGCTGCTGCGTGGAAAGTGGGCACGCAGGAATTCCATCTGGTCAGCCAGCACCCCGCGACCCTGCAGGTAAATGTACTCCGCATGCGTCGGCACGAAAGGCACCGCCAGCAGTTCCATGCCCGCCTGTTCCGGCGTATGGCCGGCCTTGTGATTGTTGCAGCGCCGGCAGGCCGTGACGACGTTGCTCCAGACATCCTGCCCGCCCTGTATGACCGGCGTCACGTGGTCGCGCGACAGTTCCGGTTCGGGGAAGGCCTCACCGCAATACAGGCACAGATGCGAGTCCCGCCGGAACAGGGCCGGGTTGTTGAGTGGCGGCACGTAGCGGTCGCGCAGTTTGGTGAGCGCATGGTTGCGCCCGTAGGTGGCAATAATGGAATTGACCTCGATGCTGCTGCGCCGCCCGGTGCAGGCGCAGATGCCGCCATGAATGCAATACAGCAGGGTGCCGCAGGTATAGGCTACCTGCTCGAGGTGATACAGGCGCACGGCTTCTTTATACCCCACCCACTCAAGGGGCATACCGGAAGCATCCGTACGCAGAACCTGTTGAGTCAGATCGTACACCGCAACCTCCTCGTCGAGGTGTCGCTTTTATCTCAAATCCGGCAGCGAATGTAAATCCATTTGGCGCAAGAATGCACCATCATGGCACAGCAGCACGGCAAGCAGTTATTCAATCCCTGTCCGGAATCCGCTACTATTGCGCCCTCTGCAGCGCGGGGCCTGAACGCCATGCGTGATTCTGCCTGAACAATGTGACGACCAGACGAAACCTGCCCGACTTAAACCTTTCAACCCAGGAGACAAACCATGCCGATTCGCGTGGGAGCCCCCAAAGAAACCACGCCCGGAGAACGACGGGTTGCCCTGGTGCCCGATGTTGCACAGCGGCTGGCCAAGCTCGGCGTGGAGGTCCTGCTGGAGACCGGCGCAGGCAGCGCCGCCCATTACCCGGACGCCGCCTACAAGGACACCCGCATTGTCAGTGACGCCGCCAGCCTGTACGCGGAGTGCGATGTCATCCTCGGCGTACAGCCGCCGGACGATGCAGCCATCGGCCAACTGCGTCCCGGCTGCAGCATCATCAGCTTCATGCAGGCCCACAAGTACCCGGACCGGGTGAAACGCCTCAAGGAAGGCAACATCACCAGTTATGCCATGGAGCTGATACCGCGCATCTCGCGCGCCCAGAGCATGGATGCGCTGTCATCGCAGGCCGCGGTCGCCGGTTACAAGGCCGCACTGATGGCTGCCAGCCTCTCCGGACGCTTCTTCCCCATGCTGACCACGGCGGCCGGCACCATCCGCCCGGCGAAGGCGGTCATCATCGGCGCCGGCGTCGCCGGCCTGCAGGCCATCGCCACCTGCCGGCGCCTCGGCGCCATGGTGGAAGGCTATGACGTGCGCAGCGCCACCAAGGAACAGGTGGAATCGCTGGGCGCGAAATTCATCGACACCAGCGTGGCCGCGGAAGGCAGCGGCGGCTATGCCCGCGAACTCACGGCCGAGGAGAAACAGCAGCAGCAGGAAATCCTCGCCAGGCACATCGCGGCCGCGGATGTCGTCATCACCACGGCCGCCATTCCCGGCCGGGCCTCGCCCCGCATCATCCCCGCCTCGATGGTCGACGGCATGAAGCCCGGCTCCGTCATCATCGATCTGGCGGCCGAGGGTGGCGGCAACTGTGAACTGACGCAGCCCGGCGAGCAGGTCGAGCACAACAACATCATTATCTACGGCCCGCTCAACGTGCCCAGCATGCTGGCGGTTCACGCCAGCGAGATGTATGCCAAGAACCTGCTGAACTTCCTGACCCCGATGATCACGGACGGCGAACTGGCGCCGGACTGGGAAGACGAGGTGATCGCCGACAGCGCCCTCACCCATAACGGCGAGATTCGCCACGCCCCGACCCGCGAACTGGTGGAAGGAGAGCAATCATGATTGAAGGCATGACCGCACTGTATATCTTCATGCTGTCCGCATTCACGGGCTACGAGGTCATCAGCCGGGTGCCGGTCATTCTGCACACCCCGCTGATGTCGGGCTCCAACTTCGTACACGGCATCGTGCTGGTCGGCGCCATGGTGGCCATGGGCCACGCGCATACGCCGCTGGAACAGGTCATCGGCTTTATCGGTGTTGCCCTGGCCGCCGGCAATGCCGTCGGTGGCTACGTGGTGACGGAACGCATGCTGGAAATGTTCAAGAGCAGCAAGGGGAAGAACTGATGGACAACATAATCGAAATCAGTTACTTCGTCGCGGCCGTGCTGTTCATTCTCGGCCTCAAGCGGATGAGCTCGCCGGTCACCGCGCGCGGCGGCATTATCTGGGCCGGCGCCGGCATGCTGGTCGCCACCCTGATCACGTTCTTCTACCCGGGCATGGAAAACTACGTGCTGATGACGGCCGCCATTTTCGTCGGCGGCGTCGCGGCCTTCTGGTCCGGCAAGAAGGTCGCCATGACCGACATGCCGCAGATGATCGCCCTCTATAACGGTATGGGCGGCGGTGCGGCCGGCGCCATTGCCGCCGTGGAACTGCTGAAGGGTGACCTCCATTCCCAGACCTTCCTGACCCTGGCCGTGCTGGGCGCCCTGATCGGCTCGGTGTCGTTCTCCGGCTCGCTGATCGCCTTCGCCAAGCTGCAGGGGCTGATCCGCCGTCCCATGCGCTTTGCCGGCCAGCAGTATTTCAACCTGGCCGTATTCATCGTGGCAGTGGGACTCGCGGCGGTGCTGATATTCAAGCCCGAAGCGGCCGGTCTCGTGATCCTGGCGTTCTTCGCCGTCGCACTGGCCTACGGCTTCCTCATGGCACTGCCCATCGGCGGCGCCGACATGCCGGTGGTGATTTCCCTGTTCAATGCCCTGACCGGCCTTGCGGTCGCCTTCGAGGGGTTCGTGCTCAACAACGCCGCCATGATCATCGCCGGCACCGTGGTCGGCTCGGCCGGTACCCTGCTGACCCAGCTGATGGCCAGGGCCATGAACCGCTCCATCGGCAACGTGCTGTTCAGTTCCTTCGGCTCCAGCGGGGGTGAGGAGGCTGCCGTAGAGGGCAGTATGAAGCCTATCGACGCCGCCGATGCCGGTATCATGATGGCCTACGCCGAGCGCGTCATCATCATCCCCGGCTACGGCATGGCCGTCGCCCAGGCACAGCACAAGATCTGGGAACTGACTGAACTGCTCGCAAGCGCGACGTCGACGTGAAGTTCGCCATTCATCCCGTGGCCGGCCGCATGCCGGGCCACATGAATGTGCTGCTGGCCGAAGCCAACGTGCCCTATGACCTGCTGTATGACCTCGAAGAAATCAACGCGGCCTTCCCGCAGACGGATGTCGTCCTGGTGATCGGCGCCAACGACGTGGTCAACCCGTCTGCCCGCACCAACCCGGAAAGTCCGATCTACGGCATGCCCATCCTGGATGCCGACAAGGCGCACAATGTCATCGTGATCAAGCGCGGCCAGGGCAAGGGCTTCTCGGGCGTCGAGAATGCACTGTTCTTCGCCGACAACACCCGCATGCTCTACGGCGACGGCCAGGCCATGGCCGGCGAACTGATCCAGGCAATCAAGGAACTCTGAAAAACCGGGGCGTGCCTGCGGGGTTGCCGCAGGCGCGCCCCGGTTGTAACCGCCCTGCAATGACTGGCGCTGGCAGCCACGGCCAGGCCCGGCGATGCATGCCCCGGCGCGTGACCCTCGCAATTCCCGCAAGCCATTTTCCAGGCCGTTGCACAGCCGGAGCCTTCGGGTGGCACCCTGCAATCGCAAGCATGCGGCCATGGCCGGGACCGGCAGATGCTATGATTAGCCGCCTGTGCCGGCACGCGACAGAGCGCCCGGGCAGAACAGGAAAAAACCGGTTTTTTTTGTGTTCCCACCAGCAGCACGTACGCACCGGAATGGCCCAAAACGAAAGCGCTTATTCACAGCCGGGCCCGGATGATGTTTTTAAACAACAAATAACCGGTATGCGTATATAAGAAACTTATAATTAACTTTAGTTTATTGTTTTATATAGATAATTTTCTGTGGATAGAAATTGAACAATTTAACACCAACACTGCAAAAATAGGGCTTTGGCATGCTTTACCCCAAACCATCCACAGACTTATCCACAGGTTTTGTGGATAACAACCACCCCCTAATCAGATGAAGGAGTTAGCTTCGTTTGGTGAGAATAACCCTCAACCATGAAAGCTAAACGCACCTTGATTCCAACCGCCAGACCGCAACGCTCACCCGCTTGAAAAAACCCATCCTCCGCATCGCCGTTCCCTCGCCGCTGTACCGGTGTTTTGATTACCTGGCACCGGCGGGAATCGACACGAGTACACTGCAGCCCGGCATCCGCGTACGAATCCCGTTCGGGCGCCGCGCCGTCATCGGCCTGCTGCTGGAAACCTGCGATGACAGTCCGGTAGCGACCCGGAAACTCAGGCAGGCACAGACAGTTCTCGACACTGAACCGGTCATCACGGCGGATGTTCTGGCCATGGTGCAATGGGCCAGTGCCTACTATCACTACCCCATCGGCGAAGCGCTGGCAGCTGCACTGCCGGTGTTGCTGCGCCAGGGCCAGCCACCCGAGGTCCCCGTTGCAAGCGTCTGGCGGCTGACGCCGGCAGGCGAGGCAGTCGACCTGCAGACGCTGGCGCGCGCCGCCCGCCAGGCAGCGGTCCTCTCCCTGCTGCAGGCACATCCCGCAGGGCTTGCCCGCGAACACCTGGACGCACCTGCCAGCGTCCTGCAGACCCTGTGTGACAAGGGCTGGATCGAACGCTGCAGCCTGCAGACCGAAGCACCGCACAGCACCAGCCGCGAGCCCGGCCATCAACTCAACCCGGCGCAGCAGCAGGCCTGCGAAACCGTGCTCAAGCAGCTTGGCCACTTCAACAGCTTCCTGCTGGAAGGCGTCACCGGCAGCGGCAAGACCGAGGTCTACCTGACGCTCATCGAAGCCGTGCTGGCGCGCGGCGAGCAGACCCTGGTGCTGGTCCCGGAAATCGGGCTGACACCGCAGCTGGTCGAGCGTTTCCGGCGCCGCCTCGGGGTACCGCTGGCCGTCCTGCACTCCGGCCTGGGCGACCGCGAACGACTCGCGGCCTGGCAACAGGCGCGCAGCGGCGCCGCGCCCATCGTGATCGGAACCCGCTCGGCCATCTTCACGCCCCTGCTGCAACCCGGCCTGCTGATCGTCGACGAGGAGCACGATGCCTCACTGAAACAGCAGGACGGGTTTCGCTACTCGGCCCGCGACCTGGCGGTCTGGCGCGCCCGGCACCTCGACATACCGGTCATCCTCGGTTCCGCCACTCCCTCGCTGGAAAGCCTGTACAACGTGGAGCAGCAGCGCTACCAACAACTGGAGCTGCCGGAACGTACCGGCAGCGCCCGCCTGCCGGACTTCGAGATTCTCAACATCCGTGATCAGCCGCTGGAAGACGGCCTCTCTGCGCCGCTCATGCGCCGGATACAGCAGCATCTGGATGCCGACGGACAGGTACTGCTGTTCCTCAACCGGCGCGGCTTTGCGCCGACCCTGATGTGCTACGGCTGCGACTGGGTGGCCGAGTGCCGCCGCTGCGACGCCCGCATGACCTGGCACCAGCAGGACAACCGGCTGCACTGCCACCACTGCGGCAGCCAGCGCCCCGTCGACACGGTCTGCCCGACCTGCGGTGGCAGCGAGCTGCATCCCATGGGCCAGGGCACCGAGCGGGTGGAACAGGCGCTGGCGGAACACTTCCCGGGCGTCGAATGCCTGCGTATTGACCGGGACACCACCCGCCGCAAGGGCGAACTCAAGCGACTGCTGGGGCGGGCGAAGTCCGGAGAGGGCCGGCTGCTGCTCGGAACCCAGATGCTGGCCAAGGGCCACCATTTCCCGAACGTCACACTGGTCGGCATCCTGGATGCAGACCACGGCCTGTTCAGCACCGACTTTCGCGCCAGTGAACGCATGGCCCAGCTGATCGTGCAGGTCGCGGGGCGTGCCGGGCGCCACGACCGGCCGGGCACGGTGGTCATCCAGACCCGGCACCCGGACCACCCGCTGCTGCAGCTGCTTGCCGGCCAGGGCTACCCGGCGTTTGCCCGCGCCGCGCTGGCGGAACGCAAGGCGGCTGTACTGCCGCCGCTGACGGCCATCGCGCTGTTGCGTGCCGAGGCCAGCACGGCCGGCACCGCCATGCAGTTCCTGGAGCAGGCGCACCAGACGCTGGCAGGCATCGGCCTTGCCGGCGTCGAAGTCTGGGGGCCGGTACCGGCCACGATGGAACGCCGCGGCGGGCGTTACCGGGCACAGTTGCTGCTGCAGTCCCCGCAGCGGGGCAGGCTGCAGCTGCTGCTGGAGCAGCTGGCACTGCAGCTGGAGCAGGACCGGGACAGTCGCCGGGTGCGCTGGTCGATTGATGTCGACCCCGTCGACACCTACTGATTGCTGGCACAAAGCATGTCTACGGTTGCAAGATGGCGGTCGGCCGGGATAATAGCCGCTTCACTCCGGAATGGCCGGAACCTCAGGGTCCTGTATTGAAAGACCAGCTCGTAACCAGACTCGCCGCCGCCGTGCAGCAACTGCAGGCCGACGGCACCCTGCCTGCAGACCTCACCGCGGATATCATGGTGGAGCGCACCCGCGACCGGACGCACGGCGACTTTGCCAGCAACCTCGCAATGACGCTGGCAAAGGCAGCGCGCTGCAAACCGCGCGACCTGGCGGAGCGCATCGTCGCCGCCCTGGAAACCGATACCCGCGTCACCCGCATAGACATCGCCGGCCCCGGCTTCATCAATTTTCACCTTGGCGCGGACGCCTGGCACGGGGTGATCGCTGACATCCTGACACAGGGCGGCAATTACGGCCGCAGCAGCCTCGGCAAGGGACAGCGCGTGCAGGTCGAGTTCGTCTCCGCCAACCCCACCGGTCCGCTGCATGTCGGCCACGGCCGGGGGGCCGCCTACGGTGCCGCGGTCGCCGACCTGCTGGAGGCGGTGGGCTACGACGTGCACCGCGAATACTACGTCAACGACTCCGGCCGGCAGATGGACATCCTGGCCACCTCGGTGTGGCTGCGCTACCTCGAGCTGGGCGGCGAGGAATTCGATTTCCCCGCCAACGGCTACCAGGGTGATTACGTGCAGGACATCGCCGCCACCCTGCGCCGGGAGCATGGCGACGGCTACCATCACACGGCCGCCGAAGTGTTTGCCGACCTGCCGCCGGATGCACCCGCCGGTGGCGACAAGGAAGAATACATCGATGCGCTGATCGCGCGCAGCCGGCAGCTGCTGGGCGACAACCGCTATCGCTTCGTTTTCGAACTGGGACTGAATACCATCCTCGACGACATCCGCGACGACCTTGCGCTGTTCGGCGTCAACTACGAGGAGTGGTACTCGGAACGCAGCCTGGTCGAGAGCGGCGCCGTCAACCGCGCCATCGAGCGCCTGCGGCATACCGAACATGTCTACGAACAGGACGGCGCCCTGTGGTTCCGCTCCACCGATTACGGCGACGAAAAAGACCGCGTGCTGGTGCGCGACAACGGCCAGGCGACCTACTTTGCATCCGACATCGCCTACCACATGGACAAGCTGGAACGCGGTTTCGCACGCGTCATCGATATCTGGGGCGCGGATCACCACGGCTATGTCCCGCGCGTCAAGGCCGCACTGCAGGCCCTGGGAGATGACCCCGGCAAGCTGGACGTCCTGCTGGTGCAGTTCGCGGTACTCTACCGCGGCGGCGAGAAGATGCAGATGTCGACCCGCTCCGGTGAATTTGTCACCCTGCGGCAGCTGCGCAAGGAAGTCGGCAAGGATGCAGCACGCTACTTCTACGTCATGCGCAAGTGCGAGCAGCACATGGACTTCGATCTCGACCTGGCCAAGTCGCAGTCAAACGACAACCCGGTGTACTACGTGCAGTATGCGCACGCCCGGGTCATGAGCGTATTCCGGCAGCTGCAGGAAAAGCAGCTGCAATGGGACCAGGCTGCGGGAAATGACGCACTGGACGCCCTGGGCGAGACCCACGAGCAGGAACTGATACTTGCCCTGTCGCGCTATCCCGAGGTGCTGGAGGCGGCGGCCGTCAACCACGAACCGCACCACCTGACCCATTACCTGCGGGAAACGGCGAATGCCTTTCATACCTACTACAACGCACATCCTTTCATCGTTGCCGATGAGCGGCTGCGCAACGCACGCCTCAACCTGATCGAGGCGACCCGGCAGGTCATTGCAAACGGCCTGGCATTGCTGGGTGTATCGGCACCGGACAGCATGTAATGCCGCGCGACTACAAGCACAGGGCAACCCGCAGGAAACGGCACAGCAAGCTGCCACCGTGGCTCGGTGTCATCTCCGGCCTGCTGGTCGGGCTGTTCGTCGCCTTCCTGGTGTTCATCAAGATGCAGACGCCACCGGAGCCGCCCGCCTTCTTCCAGGAAAGCCTGCTGCCCCCGGTCGAGGAGACCCACCCGGATACCGCTGCGGCAACAGAACCGGACGTCGTCGAAGAGACGCCGCAGACACCGCCCTCTCCGCCCAAGCCGCGTTTTGATTTCTACACCCTGCTGCCGGAGATGGAAGTGATCGTGCCGGACGAGGAAGTCGCACCACCGCCCGCGCCACCACCGCTACAACACCCGGCCGCCGCCAGCATGCCGGCTGCACAGCCCGAGCCCGCCAGGCCCGCGACGACGGCCACGCCGGCGGAAACCTACCTGCTGCAGGTTGGTTCCTTTCGCAACGGCGAACAGGCCGAGCGTTTCAAGGCCGAACTCGCACTGCTCGGCCTGGAAACCAGCATCCAGACAGTCACCATCGACAACAAGGACACCTACCACCGGGTGCGCGTCGGCCCGTTCGGCGATACCGGCAGCCTGAACAACGCCCGCAGCCGGTTGTCGAAACAGGGTATAGAAAGCCGGGTTATAAAAATCAAGAACTAGGGATATTCTGATATATGCGTCATTCCGGGCGTAGCGCACGTCTGCATGGAGAAGGTGAGACCGGGACCGGTCGAGAGGCTGGACTGGGCCACGCAGACGGTAGAACACCAAAAGTAGGCGCCTTAGGCGATGCAGGCATGTCAGCGTACCCGGATCCAGATGCCGTACGGTTCCGGCATACGCCGAATGATGAGATGAATTAATCAGTGTTTTCCAGGCACAGAACCCGGTACCGATACCGGGTGCTCAACCAGAGAGGAGCGTATCAACATGCAAAACAAAAACTCATCTTCACAACCGGACCTGAATTCACTGCCGGGGCTCAGCCGGCGGGAGCTGCTGCTGGGACTGGGCGCAGCCGCAACCATTGCCGCCGCAGCCCCGGCAATGGCCGCCATGCCGGGGCACGACCACAGCAAGCACAGCACACAGCAGCCCGACATGCTCGATGCGACCAATGCCTGCGTCGACAAGGGCGAGCGCTGCATCGCGCATTGCCTGGTCTCATTTCAGGAAGGCGATCTGCAACTGGCGGACTGCGCCGCCAAGGTCCACGAAATGCGGGCGGTCTGCGGAGCCTTCAGCTACCTGCTGGCGGCCAACTCCAGCTATGTCAGCGACTATGCCACCATTTGCGCCCGGGTCTGCGAGGACTGCGAAAAGGAATGCCGCAAGCACGAGGAACACATCGAGTGCAAGGCCTGCGCGAAAGCCTGCGCTGATGTGGTCGACCAGATCAAGCTGGTATTCGACAAGGCATAAACGCTACACAGCCTCACCCCTGCGTCGCAGCGGTGAGGCTGGCCGGCTACGCGACGCCCGATTGCAGCGGGATGCGCAGGCGCGCCTCGGTACCACCACCCGTGCGCGGCAACAGACGGATATCCCAGCCGTGGACATCGCAGAGCTGCCGGGCAATGGCAAGTCCGAGGCCGCTGCCGCCGGTACGCCGGCTGCGTGAACCTTCCAGGCGGTGAAAGGGCTGGAAGACCTTGTCACGCTCCGGTTCCGGAATACCGGGGCCGCGATCCAGCACCTGGATAACAGCGGCGGCTGTCTCGCAATGACAGCGCACCTCGACCGGCTGGTTGCCGCTGTAGCGCACCGCATTGTCGAGCAGGTTCGTCAGCACCCGTTGCAGCGCCAGCGTATCCACCGGACAATAACAGCAGGCTTCCGGTGACCACTCTACAGTTGCATTCCCCCGCCTGAAGTCGGTCACGATGCCGTCTATAAATTCACGCAGGTCCACGACCTCGGCCGCATGCGGCTCCAGGCCGCGCGCCAGCTCCAGGGTGTCAGTGATCAGGCGATTCATCTCGTCCAGGTCCTGGCGCAGCCGGCCAACCAGTTCCGGATCGGTCGCGGCGGGCAGCATTTCCAGCGCCAGCTGCATCCGGGTAATCGGGGTGCGCAGGTCATGCGAGATGCCGGCAAACAGTGTCGTCCGGTTGGTCAGCAGCGCCGAGATCTCCGCAGCCATGCGATTGAAACGCTGCGCCAGGACGGCAAGCTCCCGCGGTCCGGTTTCCGGCACAGGCACGAAGGCATCCCCCCGGCCGATCTGACCGGCCGCGGTTGCCAGCCGCGCCAGCGGTCGGGTCAGGCGCCGCACCAGCAGCAGCGAAGTGAACAGGATCACCAGCGCACCGGCGACGGCCACCAGCAGGGCAGCAGTCGGCGGCCGCGCACCGATGCGGGCATGCGGAAAACTGACCCGGATATGGCGCGCACCCATCGGGATGTCGACACAAAACCATTTCGTAGTATCGGGCGGACCGGTCCGGATCGGAACCGGTTCGCCGAGGCGCCGTGTCAGTGAATCCTCCAGGTAGCGCAGGTAGGGCAGCAGGTTGTCCGTGTGGGGCAGGCTGTCTTCCGCCAGGGTGAGTTTCAGGTCGTACTGTTCCAGCAGTTCACGCTCGAAATCCGGGCGCGTCTCGGGCGGCAGTTCCACCCAGGTCTGCGCCGCCAGCAGCATCAGCGTGGCAAGGTCATCGGCCGCGCGTTTCGATACCGGCGTCAGGATGTAATGGAACACCACCGCCACCGAGAGTGCCAGGAACACCAGCATGGCAAGGGTCAGGGTGCTGCCGGTCCTGGCAAACAGGGTGTGCGGCTGGCGCATGGCGTCAGTCCCCCGACCCGGGGGAAAAGCGGTAGCCCTCACCCCAGACCGTCTGGATATAGACCGGTGCCGAGGGATCCACCTCGATCTTGCGCCGCAGCCGCGTCACCCGCACATCGATACTGCGATCAAAGGGCGAACGCTCGTAACCCACCAACCGCTCCACCAGTGCATCGCGGGACAGCACCCGGTTCGGGTGTTCGACGAATATCTGCAACAGGGCGTACTCGCCGCTGGTCAGCGCCACCTGCTCACCGGCACGTGTCAGCGTGCGGCTTGCCGTATCCAGGCTGAAGTCCCCGAAGCTATGGACTTCAGCCGACTCGGCCGCAGTCTCGACCGGCGCTTCATGCTGGCCCCGCCGCAGGATCGCACGCAACCGCGCCAGCAGTTCCCGCGGGTTGAATGGCTTGGCGAGATAGTCATCGGCGCCGACCTCCAGACCGACGATCCGGTCGACGTCATCACCGCGCGCGGACAGCATCAGGATCGGGATCTTGCCCGAGGCACGCAGGCGCTTGGCGATACTCAGGCCGTCCTCGCCGGGCAGCATCAGGTCCAGAATGATCAGGTCGACCGGCGATTCGGCCAGATAGCGGTCCATCGCATCCCCGTCGCCCACACCGGCAACAATAAAGCCCTGCTCACCCAGATAACGCTCCAGCAATTCCAGCAGGGCGGGATCATCATCCACGATCAGGATGCGGTTTGGCGCTTGAGTCATGCCGGGAAGCCTACCAGAGAGCATCTGTTTCAGTCACTGCCACACCCCGAAACATTTTGTAACAAATTAATGCGGCGCGGAAATTCCATGGAAACATCTCGTCTGTAGCCTGTACTCATCAGAAAACGAACCAACACCGGATTTTCAACAGACAAGCGGAGACAGCTTCCATGCAAACAAAAACATTCATCTATCTGGGCATGGCCGCCGCAATCCTTGCGGGCAGCAATATCGCACAGGCAGCGGACGACAGCGCGGCCGCAACCGCCACCCGGACGCAGGAACAGACCCGCCTGCAGGCACCGGGTACTGGCACGCGCAACGAACTGGACCAGCGCAACCGGATCTGGAGCATGCAGGGCGCCGCCGATGGCAGCTACACGGGTGACGCCGACAGGAACAAGGTGCAGACGCGGACGCGGGAACAGACAAGGACCCGTACCTACCCGGGAACGGAATCCGGCTCCCGCTACGGACAGGGTTATGAATCCCGCCAGGGTGGCGGTGGTTTCGGTAGTGGCCCGGGCGGTGGCGGTCGTTCCGGTGGCTCCGGCGGTGGCGGTGGAGGTGGCCGTCACTGAACAGCGTACAAACCGGGCGGCCACCCGTCAGGACAAAGGCCGCCGGTGCAGTTTCTGGAATACATGAACCGACACACAACTAGAGAGGGGCAATCATCATGAACATCACTGGGAAACTGGCAACAGCAGTATTCGCAACAACGGTGCTCGCAGCTTCCGTGCCGGCCACGGCCGGCAACTTTGGCGGCGGCATGAACCGGCAGTCGTCACAGGATACATCCACCCTGGATGCCACCGAAACCGAAAACCTCGTCTACATGCGCGAGGAGGAAAAGCTGGCGCGGGATGTCTATATCACGCTGTATCAAACCTGGTCCCTGCCGGTGTTCGACAACATCGCCGCCTCCGAGGAAACGCACACCACCAGCGTTGAAGACATGCTCGAAAAGTACCGGGTGCCCGACCCGGTGGTGGATGACACCGTCGGGGTATTCGTGGACCCGTACCTGGCCAGCCTGTACACCACCCTGGTTGCGCAGGGCTCCGCATCATCACAGGCCGCGCTGTATGTCGGTGCAGCCATTGAAGAGATTGACATGATCGACCTGCAGGAGGCGATTGATGCCACCGACAATGACGATATCAAGCAGCTCTATGAAAACCTGATGAGCGGTTCGCGCAATCACCTGCGCGCCTACGTCGGCCAGATCGAGAACCTGGGCATCGTGTACGAGGCGCAGTACCTCACCCAGGAAGAGGTCGATGCCATCATCGATGCGCCGGTCGAGCGGGGCAGCCGCCGCCGGTAACCGGAAATCTCTGGCAGTAGTGGGCCGGGCTGTGTGCATGCAGCCCGGCCTTTTTTTGCGCCACAGAGTGATCAGCTGGACCGGCACATTCCCGGCAAGTGTTGCATACAGGCAGGGAAAAGCGTGCGCCAATCATTTTCCGGATGGATTCTCTCAAGATGCGTGGGTTATGCTTCCTGTACTGTTTTCGATCAGTGCCCGGCTATTAACCGATGAAACCACCGGAATATTCCATGCCCTACGCTATCAGCGAAACGTCGCTGCAAACCCGCAAAAAAAATGTTTTCCTGGGCGCACTGTTCAGCCTGGTCCTGGCTGCCGTTATCGCCGCCGGACAATATCAATATCCGGAAATCTACAATGATCTGTTTTTCTGGTCCGTTATTATCGTTATGGTCGTTGGTAATCTTGTCAATTACTACCACTATCGCCGTTACCTGCGCCGGGTTGCAGATCACCGGATTGAAATTAACGGCGATAAAGTCTCCTTTTTTACCGGAACGGAGAAATCCGTGCTGGATACCAAAGAAATTGTTGCACTGACTTTTTATCGCAGGAAAGGACAGGTTGAGCACATTCAGCTGAAATTGAGGAATAACCGGGGTATACGCCTGGAGGGCTATGCTGGTCTGGAGCAGCTGGGTGGCGCTATCGCAGACCGGATCCCCAAAGAGCAGGTGGTTGGCAGGGAGTCCTGAACACCACCCAACCACGCCGCGAATGCCCAAGAGTCACTTGAACGGCGACCCACCAAAGGTTGACGAACCTATAACGGGAGTACAGTGGGAGACGAAATACACCAGCTTCGAGCCCGGCAATGAGTATGACCTGTAATTAACACCCTGATGTCATCCGGCAATTCGACATTGTTAGTCTTGTCGGCCAAGGGAACTCTGACTAGCTCCATACCAGTATTTACCAGGCCGCAGTCGACCCGTCCCCATCGTTCAGACAAGTTCTTTCAACAACAACTGCACGGCGAAAGCAGGCATCCGCAAAGAATGCCTGGTCTCAGGCTGCCGGGATAGACCGTGATCCAGCCTGACCATGAATCCACCTGGGCAGCTATAGTAGATCCGGTACAAGAGAGCCACCCTGCAGGTGTCCTTCTGATTGATTCGCGCAAAATGCGCGGGTTATGCTCACTAAATCCATATCGGCTCCAGTCATTACTGGTCGAATTACAACTGCAGTAAAAAAGGTGAGTTCAATGAAGCGTTCAATCCTGGTAATAGCAATCCTGTTTTCCATGGCCGGTTCAGCATCAGCTCTGGACGAAGAGCAAGCCGCTTCGGTAAATCCGGCGGAAACAGTTGCCCCTGACACCGAAGCCTCCACAACTGAAAATCCCGGAACACCCCAATTGATGCCAGGCAAAGGCATGATGCACGGTGGTGGCCAGCACGGCAAAGGCCCGGGTAGCATGATGCGCGGCGGTGGTCAGCATGGCAAAGGTGGCATGATGCAAGGCGGTGGTCGACACGGCAAGGGAGGCCAGGATGACGACCGTCAGGTGGTACAACGCCTGGACATGATCGAAGCGCGCATGGCCAAGATCGAGGCGATGCTGGAAATTTTAGTGCGTCGTTAAGGAAGGGCGCCGGTTGAACCTGGCAGTCGCTGTAGACAACCCGGATCTTCTGGCAACACCTGGCCGGGCTGCGTCCATGCAGCCCGGCCCGTCTTTCTACGTTACAGGGTAATCACCTGGTCCGGCATGTTGCCGGCCAGGGCGGCATACAGGTTGGGAAAACAGCCGATGACGGCACCCTCCACCAGCTTGCCGTCGATCTCGCGTTCATAACAGCACTGGTCGCAACCCATCAGCAGGATATTCTGCCCGGCGGCGACTTTCGCGAGGCGCTCGCCCAGCGGGTCACCCTTGACCAGCACGTAGTTGTTGTCCTCGAAAAAAAACATCCCGACCACCTGTACGCCGTGCCGGTCCTCCTCGAGCTGCGGCAGGATCATCTTGCCCAGCTTGTAGGAAACCGTGTGACCCTGGCTGGAAAATATATACGCGACTTTCATTGGCTGTTCCTTGTTGATTATTGGTTAGTGGAGAATGCCGTTATACAGCATCCGGCTCCCCCGCCAGCCAGTCCAGGGCAGTCTCCCGGTCTGCATGGTGGAAATGCCGCACCTCCGCCGCCACGAAGTGGCTGGCGATCCGCGGCAGCAGCGTCAGGACCGTACTGTCGGTGACAAAGGCCACCCTGCGAATCGCCTGGTGATGGTTGCTGATGAAGCGGATGTGCGAGACCAGCGCGTGGAAATCATCCCATCCCGGAAACGAGTCCGAATAGATCATCAGGCCGTTCAGTCCGCCCGAGCTCTCGATGAACGGATCCACGGCCTGCACCAGGCGCTCGAAATCCGCCGCTTCCAGCGCCGCCTGCGGCTCGACTATCAATATCTTTCGTTCGGGCAATAATTCGTAATTCAGCATAAGCGTCTCCTCCTGCGACACGCGCCTCGCCGGGCGCGCACTCCCCCCTCACCCCTGCTGGTCTAATAGCACATTCATGCAGCGTTTGCAGCGCCCTTGCATAAACCGGCCGGATACATGCAATCCAGAGCGCGGCAACTATAATAGCCACTTAGCCCCACCAGCCAGACGGTCACAACCCGCCAAAGGAGCCATCGTGGACCTCACTACCGCACTCGACAAACTGAACAGTCTGCTGCCGCTCAAGGCAAGACAGTCACAGCTGGAACCGCAACTGCGGAACCTGCACATCGCCATCCTCAGGCATTTCGCCACTGCGGGTGGTCCGCTGTCGCGTGACGAGGTCGCGCAACAGCTCGGTAATGACGATGTGGATGCGGCACTGGCGCGCCTTGCTGACGACGACCTGGTCGTGCTGACCCCGGACCGCCGGCACATTGCGGGCGCCTATCCTTTCACCGCCGAGGAGCGCGTGCATGCGGTGCTCGTCAACGGGCACACGGTCCATGCCATGTGCGCACTGGATGCGCTGGCGATCGCGCCCATGTTCGCAACCGCCACGCGCATCGACTCCCGCTGCCACGTCACGGACACACCTGTCGAGATTCACATGCAGGGCACGGAGCTGCTGTCCGCCAAGCCGGGCGATGTCCATGTCGGCATCCACTGGCAGGGGACCTCGGGCTGCGCGGCCCAGAGCCTGTGCATGGAGATGGTGTATCTCGCCGACGCGGAAACCGCACAGCGCTGGCAACAGCAGGACAGCGACAACATCGATCTGTATGAACTGCCTGATGCAGTGAGTTTCGCGGCCGCCTACTTCCGGCCACTGCTGGCTGACGCCGGCTGAGCGCCGCCATGCCACCCGGGCGGCTTACAACGGCCACACCCACAGGATCATGGGAATCGACACCAGGATGACAAGAATTTCCAGCGGCAGCCCCATGCGCCAGTAGTCACCGAAACGGTAGCCGCCCGGCCCCATGATCAGGGTGTTGTTCTTGTGGCCGATGGGCGTCAGGAAAGCACACGATGACGCCACCGCTACCGTCATCAGGAAGGGATCAGGACTCACCTGCAGGTGGGTGGCAATTTCCAGCGCGATCGGTGCTGCGATGACGGCGGTTGCGGTATTGTTCATCACGTCGGACAGCGTCATGGTCAGCACCATCAACAGCAGCAGCACATACACCGGCGCGTAACCCTCCGCCAGCGAGGTAATCCCCGCGGCGATCAGCGCCGTACCGCCGGTGGACTCCAGCGCAGCACCGATGGGAATCATGGAACCCAGCAGGACGATCACCGGCCACTCGATCGACTCGTACACCTGGCGGGCCGGCACGATATTCAGCAGCACGAATGCGACCACCACGGCCGCCAGCGCCACCGGCAGGTACAAAACGCCGAAGCTGGCAAGGGCAATGGCGGCAGCGAATACCGCAACCGCCGGCCACGCCTTGTGCCGCTGCACCAGTTCGACCCCCGGACCGCCCAGCGGCAGGGTACCCAGCCAGCCGCTGATTTCCCCCAGCACCTCGTTGGGCCCGTAGAGCAGCAGCACGTCCCCCGCCCGTATTTGCAGGTTTCTTACCCGCTCGCGGAATTCCCGCCCGTTGCGCGACACCCCCAGCAGGGTGACGCCGAAACGGTACTGCAACCGCAACGAGTGCATCGAGCGACCCTCGATGCGCGCCCCGCCAGGCACCACGACTTCCGCCAGTGACATGTCATCGCTACCCAGCGGCCCGGTGTCCTTGCCCCTGTGCTCAAAGTCGAGTTTCAGTGCACCGACGAACTTTTCCATGGCCTCCGGCACGGCGTCAACCACCAGCACATCCCCGGCACGGATATCCACGAGACGCGCCTGCCCGGGAAGGCGCTTGCCCTGGCGAATCAGGCCCGCGATCGTCACGTCGTTTTCATCCGCGATGGCGTCCAGATCACGCACCTGCTGGCCTACCGCTGGAGAGTCTTCGTTGACGTGCAACTCCGCAACATAACCGCTGACATCCAGCAGACATGCGCTGCAATCTGACTGCCTGCGCTCTGCCGGCAGTAGCCGCCAGCCAACGGTGGCGACGAACAACACACCGGCGACGGCGCACACCAGCCCCACCGGGCTGAAATCGAACATGCCGAAGCGCTCGCCCAGGGCCTGCTGGCGGAACTCGGCAATGATGATGTTGGGCGGTGTACCGATCAGCGTGATCATGCCGCCGAGGATCGAGGCAAATGACAATGGCATGAGCGTCAGCGCAGCACTGCGCTTCGCCTTCGCGGCCGCCTGCATGTCCACCGGCATCAGCAGCGCCAGCGCAGCGACGTTGTTCATCACGGCGGACAGCGCGGCGGCGATACCCGCCATGGCGGCGATGTGGGTCTGCAAGGATGTCGCCAGGCGGCTGACCTGCCTTGCAAGCAACTCGACTGCGCCGGAATTTGACAGCCCCTTGCTGATGATCAGCACCAGGGCAATGATGATGGTCGCCGGGTGGCCAAAGCCGGAAAATGCCAGTGACTTCGGCACCAGTCCAAGCAGCAGCGCCGCCACCAGGGCCATGAACGCAACCAGGTCATAGCGCAGTCTGCCCCACACCAGCATGCTGAACACAACCAGCAGCAGGCCGAACAGCAGCATCTGGTCAAGTGTCACGCCGCGCTCCGTGATGGTGCTTCGAGCGGGTCAGCATGATACGTGTCACGGCTTCTTCTTCAGCAGCGATTCCAGCCCCGCCAGTCCCTTGTGCGTCACCTGGGGCCCACTGCTGCCGGCGTCGGCGGGGCTCGCGGTGGCTTCCCCGTCGAGGTAGCGGGCATGCTCGTTATCGTGACAGTACAGGCACAACAGTTCCCAGTTGCTGCCGTCCGACGGGTTGTTGTCGTGGTTGTGGTCGCGGTGGTGCACGGTCAGTTCGTGCAGGTTGGCACGCGTGAACTCGCGCATGCAGCGCCCGCACACCCAGGGATACAGTTTCAGTGCCTGCTCGCGATAACCCTGCTCGCGCGCGTCCTGGCTACGCCGGGCCGCGGCAACCACTGCATCAAGCTTGTCACTGCCCGTGGTCTTTTTCACTGTCATTATTCACTCCCGTGTTGCCGCCAGTATAACGCGCCAGCGCGGCTCAGCCAGCCGGCAGACGGCCTTCCCGCGCCTGCCTGATCGCAACAATAACGTCCGGCGCGCCTTCCAGTTCACGCACCCGCTTCCAGAGTTGTTCCGGCTGGCGGGCAAAGATCTCCAGCAGCTGCCCCGCCGGGACCCAGAGCAATTCCCGGCGCTTTTTGAAGCGCCGTCCGGCATCGGCCGCCCAGGCCGCATTCATCCCGGCGACATCCCGGTAGGCAATCTCGACGAAGAAAGTGCGCCAGTCCCTTGCCGGTTTACCGGGTGGCACGCGCCTGCGGCACCACCATTCCGCGTGTGTATCACGGGTCCGCGCAAGCAGTGCCTGCATGTCCTGCAGCTGCCTTTGGTACTCACCGCCGACAAGGGCGGCCTGGCGGATATCCGGGGCGAGGAACAGCCCCTCGGTTTCCTCGACGAACTCGCGCGCCGCGGTCTCGAAGGCGGTTTCACCCGCCCGTGCGCCGCCGCCGAAATCCACCAGCAGGCCGGCCCGCCGGCCGCTGAAGGTCTTGTGCAACAGGAACCGGACCTGGCCCGCGTACAGCGCGAAGGGCAGCACGCCTGCCCCGGTCTTTCCCGGCTTGCCGGTCTTGCCTTTCATGAAACGGGGCGTGCCCGCTGCAGGGCCAGCCGGGTTAGCACCGGGCCGACAAGTTCGAAGAAGATCGTCGAACTGATCACCACGGGCAGCAGCACCTGGCGGAATTCAGGAAAGCGGTTGGCCGCGACCAGGGCCATGCCGATGGCGGCACCGGCCTGAGGCAACAACGCCAGCCCCATCCAGCAGCGGGTATGCAGTCCCGCACCGCCCAGGCTCCCGCCGGCCCAGGCACCGAAGATCTTTCCCGCAGTGCGGCAGACGATATAAACCAGGGCCAGCAACCCGATGTCCAGCAGGGCATGGATTTCCAGCGAGGCGCCGGCGAGTACGAAGAACAGCGCCATGAAAGGCCACTCGACGCCTTCTATGGCGTGAAAGGGATACTCGTGGTGCCGCGCCAGGTTCGCCACCACCGCGCCCATCACCATGGCGGCGATCAGGAACGACACCTGCAACGCAATCGCCGCCCCGCCGCAGATGAAGACCAGTCCCAGTGCCTCGGTCAGCATGGGCTCGCCCGGCCGGATCCTGCCGGTGAGGAATGCGGCCGGCAGACCGATCGCCACGCCAAGCAGCACCGCGCCTCCGATATCATGCAGCGCCAGTTGCAGGACATCGCCCGCACCCGCCACCCCCTGCATGGAGGTCACCACCGCGATGCTCAGACTGAACAGGATCAGGCCCCAGGCGTCGTCGAGCGCCACGATGGCCAGCAGTGAATCCGCGAAAGGTCCCTCGCAGCCGGAGGAAAGAACCGTGTCCACCGTTGCGGCCGGCGCCGTGGCCGCCGCGATACAACCCAGCAGCAGTGCGATTTCGACGGGCATCCCGGCCAGCACCAGCCCGGCGAATACCAGCAGGCTGGTCCCGACCGCGGCGGTAATGGAGATCCACAGAATCTGCCCGGCCGAATTCCGCAGGTTCTCTGCCGTAAGACGGCCGCCCAGCAGGAATCCCACCATGACCAGCGCGATGTCGGCGATGATCTCGAACTGGTTGCTGATAACCGCCGGGACCAGGTCCAGTCCCTCGCGGCCCAGCAGCAGGCCGAATAACAGCAACAGCGTTACGCGCGGCAGCAGCGTCCGCTGCCCCAGCAGGTCGGTGAACAGGCCGACCAGCAGGATACCGCCGAGCGACAACAGGATCAGGGATATCGATTGCATGTTACCGGTCCGGGTTTGGTCAATTCACGCAGCCAGGGCCTTGCACCGTTTTCATGCGCCCGCCATCACCGTTCCCGGTGACGGGTCTGCTTCAGGTGTTCCACGTGCAGGATGAGCGTATCCACGGTTTCTTTCAACAGGTCGAGTTCTTCCAGGGTGAGGTCGTTCAGCTGTTCCAGGTTGTACTCGATGGTGTCGATGATGCGCTTCCCCGGACGCTGCATCGGACGCATGAAGTAGGTGGTGATGGTGGCAACGATGGCACCGAAGAACAGCACGGAACCCAGCACGATCCAGATGCCGCCGATCAACCGGGCGGTACCGGACTGCGGCGTATCGGCGATGCCGGCCGTGGAAAATGCCGCCACACCCCAGTACAGCGCCTCGCCATAGGTCGTGATTGTGGCGCCCGCCACGGTGTGCTCAACCTGGTAAAGGGCGGCGGCGAAGACCAGCCACAGCACCACCAGCAGGACCAGCATGCGGATGAACGGCGTGTGCAGCAGGACATCGTGAATGAAGCGTGCCAGGCGCTTGCGTCTTCCCGTCTTCATGGAATCGTCCTTGCTACCCGTTGGTTGTTAGCGGCACACGGCAAATCATGCTGTCCCGGGTACGTCCTCGATGGTGGCATAGCCCGTATAGGCGCTTTCGAACTCCGCCTTGCCGTGGCGCAGAAATTCCTCCAGCTCCCACACCCTGTCCTCCAGGCTACCGCTCAGTTCGGGGCGAATGAGATAGGTCTGGACCCGGCGGATTGTTGCATCGGCCAGTTCCACGGCGACGCTGGCCCGCTGGTACATGTCCCCCTCGAAACGGTCCAGCCGTGCCCAGGCGTCCGCAGGAACTGCATGGTAGACGATACCCTCGACGCTGGCACCGGGGCGCGGCACCAGGCCCGGGTAGTGTTCACCGCGCACGCACAGGCGGCAGTGATCGCGCAGCAGGCCGCGGCTGCCCGCAAGCCCGGGGCTGCCGCTCACCGCCCGCATGATATCGGCACACATCAGGGTGCCATAGGCAAACAGGTCCTGCATCATCTCAACCGGCATGTTGCAACCGCGTGAAAATGTGGCATGAATCCCTGACCTCAATGACCCGCCCTGGACTAGTCACCCAGCGGCTTGTGCAGCTTCACCGGCTGCGGCGCCAGCCGCTTGCGACGCAGGCGGATATTGAGCATCTCCACCATAACGGAGAAGGCCATGGCGAAATAGATATAACCCTTGGGCACATGCACATCGAAGCCTTCCACGATCAGGGTAACGCCGACAAGAATCAGGAAGGCAAGCGCCAGCATCTTGATGGTGGGATGCGTGTCCACGAAATCACCGATGGATTTGGCGGCAAACAGCATTACGCCCACGGCGAGAATGATGGCGATCGCCATGATGGAAACCTCCTCCACCAGTCCGACCGCGGTAATCACGGAGTCCAGCGAAAACACGATGTCGAGGATGGCGACCTGCACCAGCACTGAACCCAGGGTCACCGCGGCCGTGCTGTGCTCGGTCTCGGTCGCGCCTTCCAGGCTGGCATGGATCTCGTGCGTGGACTTGGCCAGCAGGAACAGGCCGCCGCCGATGAGAATGACATCGCGCCCCGAGATGGCGTTATCCAGTACGCTGAACCAGGGTTCGGTCAGGCCCATCACCCAGGCAATGGAAAACAGCAGCCCCAGCCGCGCCAGCATCGCCAGCCCCAGCCCCAGTCGCCGGGCGAAATTGCGCTGCCGCTCGGGCAGGCGGCCAACCAGTATCGAGATGAAGATGATATTGTCTATGCCCAGGACGATTTCCAGCGCCGTCAGGGTGCCCAGCGCGATCCATGCCTCCGGGCTTGCCAGCCATTCAAACATTTGCTTCTCCGGTCATACTGCAGTGTTCCGAGTAGTACGCTGAGTTACCGACGTCCGTTGCAAAGCACAAACTGCCGGTGATGCAACCAGCGGGGGCCTGCCGTCCCCTATTGCGTGTCGCAGGAAAAGGCATCCTCGAAGGCCTCGCGCACGACGACGACCGCCGGCCTGCCGGTATCGATGCCCTTGCGCGAGGCGTACTTGATGAAGACATCCCCGTATTTCCGCGCGGTCATACCCTGCGGGAAACAAAAGGCCGCCACGGCGGAGTCACCCGTGCCGTAATAGCGGATGGTTTCTTCCACGCCGCTGATAAATCCCCGGCAGTAGCGTTGCTGCTCGCGTCCCTTGCTGGTCAGCGAACTGGCGGCGCAGGCATACAGCAGGTCCTGCGCCGTGAGTTTTTGCGGTAACCAGGTTCCGGTTTCGTCCGGTTGCGCGCCCTGCACCAGGCCCACGGCCAGCAGCAACGGCAACAGCATCATGTAGCGCATTCGATCCTCCCGGCCATGGCACGCAGGCCACGGCCTGCATAATCAGGCAGGCGCATTGTAGCGCAGAACCCGCCGGGAGAAGGCCACGACTGCAGGGAGAAGGTGAGACCGGGAACCGGTCGAGGAACTGGCCTGGGCCATGCAGGAGTTAGGGCACCAAAAGCAGGCGCTTCAGGCGACGCAGGAGCAGTTGCCGAGGATGAGTGAATATAGAATCAAGTAGTTATCCGATTTTATCCTCTCACCCCAACCCTTTTATGCCCGCCTTTAGGGTGCTCCTACAAGACTGTACCAGAAGCTCACCAGCGGTGAATTCCAGAAACAGGACGAAATAGTCATTGCTTCCTGTAAATCACGTGGTGAAATGGATTATCAGACCGAAATTTATGCAACTGCCGGGTTAACGGAACAGCAGTGAGGATATTTGCAATGACTGGAATTACACAATACCCAGCCAGCGGCTCCACTCGCCAAACAGGTCAGCGTCCAGCGCTGCCACCGCCGAGCGTGGCTGCAGTGCATTGATAAATACCGTTTCGCCAGACAGGGTCATGGAATGCCCACCCGCTTCCTGCATGACGAGATGACCTGCCGCGTAGTCCCAGATATTCTGCCTGCCATGCAGGTAGACATGGCAGCGACCGGCCGCGATCCAGCACCAGTCCAGCGCCACGGAGCCAAAGCTGCGCTGCGATGCATAGGGAATTTCGGTCACCAGGCGGACCGCAAGTTCGCGTGGCAGGCGTTTGAAATCGATCAGCGCGGTTGCCTGCTGCAGCGGCAACCCGGCACGCACAGCGGTCAGTGTCGCGCCGTTCAGGCTTGCACCCTTGCCATGCAGGGCGGTGAAGCATTCATCGCGCACCGGGTCATAGACGATGCCCGCCATGACCCGGCCCTGTTCCAGCAAGGCCAGCGACACCGAAAAGTAGGGAATCCCGGCCGCGAAGTTACTGGTGCCGTCGAGCGGGTCGAGACACCAGAGCGGTTTGTCCATGCGCAGCAGGTCCTCCTGCTCCGCGGCGGACATTTCCTCGCCGAGAAATACGCTATCCGGCCAGTGCTTTTGCAGCTCCCCCGCGATACGCTGCTGCATCACGAGGTCCGCCTCGGTAATTACGCTGCCGTCCGCCTTGCGGCCACGCTTTACCCTGGCGAAACGCGGCAGCAGTTCTTCACGCGCCGCGCTGATGACGATTTCCCCGAGGCGTTTCAGGCCGTCAGTGTCAGTTGTCATGCAACCAGCCTTCATACTCCGCCAGGTCCGCTTCAATCATTTTTTGCTTTTCATCGACATCGGGCATCACCCATTGCTGCGCCTGCCGGGGATACTCGGCCCAGGCAAGAATATTGCGGCAATCCTCGCGGGCATAGCCGGTATATTTCTCGACCGACCGCAACTCGGCGCCGGCCAGTTTCAGGATGGCCAGACGCACCCGCTCCGGTTCGCGCTCATGCGCCTCCCTGCCGTAGTCCTGCAGAATCTTGCGCACCCTGCGCCGGGTGAAATCATCGGAAAACATCGTTTCCAGCTTGCGCTCCAGCAGCGTCTTCAGCGTGGTTTCCGTTGCCGCATCCTTCTCCATGCACACATGCCCCCCTAAGGCCAGTGACTATGACCGCAGCTGCCCCAGCCAGATTCGGGTATTCAGTCCTGAATGATCGCGAACCGCGCCAGCCCGGTCACTTTATCGATACTTACCCGCAGCTCGCAATAGGTATTGCTCGACGACGGCTCGTCACCACAACTGCAGCCCGCGAGAATTTCCGCAAAGAATACACCGACATTGACATGAATTTCAGCAGCGGATTCACTGGCGCCCAGCACCGTGATCTCGACATCGCCTTCATCGACGCATCCCCCGGCAGCTGCTTCATGCAGCGGCAACACACCGGCACCCAGGCCCAGGAGGTCAGCCTTCAGGATGCCTGCGAATGCATCCGTATTCCAGGCACGCAGGCTGTTGCCAAGGCGGGTCACTGGCTGCCCCGGCTGTCCATGCAGTTTGAGGTTTCTGGATAGCTCAACATGCACCCTCATCACGCGGCCCGATCCAGAAAAACGGATTGTGCGCCACCTCCCAGAGGTGGCCATCCGGGTCCTTGAAGTAGCCACTGTATCCGCCCCAGAAGACTTTCCCGGGCTGCTTCACCAGGGTTGCACCGGCCGCAACGGCCTGCTTGATAACCTCATTCACCTGAGCTTCGGATTCAACATTGTGCGCAAGCGCAAAAGACTCGAAGCCGCTGCCGTCAGCTGCAACCGTCGCATCCGCGGCCAATGCCTCGCGACCGTATAAACCCAGCCAGCTGCCATTCAGCGTGAAAAAGGCCACGTCCGGCGGGGACTCCATTCGGGGAAAGCCAAGCCCTTCTTCATAGAACCTGACCGCCGCATCGAGATCGCGGACACCCAGGGTAATCATGCTGATGCGTGGCTTCATGCAGGGTTATTCATCATTATTTTACGGACACGCAATCAAGGGATCACGCCTGGCTTGCATCGCGCTTCTCTGATTGCCATGGCCATCGACCCTCAACTTCAAGGTGCAGCGTCACGCTGAGAAAAGAACGAATCAATATGATCAATCCCAGGATGGCAACATTCTCCAGTGTGTCCGCCACAACAACGGTGCGGATGATATCGCCGGCAATCAGAAATTCCAGTCCCAGAATGATCGAACGGCCCAGTTGTCTCCGGTAGTTCCTGTAGGCCACGCCCCCGGGAAGCTCCCGAAAAGTGCGCATAAAACCGACGGAGGATATGCACGACCCGCCACGACGACAAGCACACCGACTGCCTCGATAGCATAGCCGGCTACAGATATGATTTCAGTGAATTGCATGATTCTATCGACTCGGTAATATTCATTATCAAAACGCCAGCCGGCTGGACTCTCAACAAGTCGTCACCTTCCAGTGACAGCTTCATACCCCGTTCTTCTTCAGTCATATTTTCTTCATGAAAAAGCGCCCTGGATAGTGCATAGTTGCGCAACGTGCCGCATCAGCGGCCAACAAAATGCGTGGCGGTTGGTTGGCCCGAAAGCACGCACCGGTTTTGCGTTAAACGCAATAATATTCGAAATTGTTCATACCCTGTTATAGATCACTGGCATTTTTCCTTTCCATTTTATCCACACGCCTTTGTTTGTAATTAGTTCAGCCATAAAATGAGCCACATTAATTCGACTTGTAGAGCCCGCATAAAATATGGCACTACGAACTGGTGAAGGATATTCCTCGTACTCAGTCACCTTGTCTTCGTCGACCAATCCATCCGGACGCACCGCCACCCATTCAATTTCATTATCATTCTGACCAATCCCGGTACGCAGATAATCTGCAGCTCTCTCGTTATCCACATGAGGGGGAAGCAACAGGCGCAGTAGCCAGATCACACACTTTTGACCAAAAGAAATACGCTCTGCCAGGTCTCGGTTACTATTACCAGCCGTGTTCATGAGCACAAACTTTACCGGCATTTCCGGTTTGTTTGCCTTGATGGCATTGCATACTCGGCGAGCAGAGTCCGTTACAAGCCTGCGGGGATTACCGTACATACCCTTGAAGGTCATATTGTGACCCAGGCATGAAGCAACTGCGTTACATCCTTTGACGATCCGAGCTATCTCGGCATCGCCAAGGTCAAGAAGGCTTGCGCGAATTATCGACAAGTTTTCATGCGTATCGAACGCTACAGGTAGATTGCTGTTCCTTCGTACAATTACTTTCACCGGCTCCCCACGCTCCAACAGCTGCTCCACAAGCAGCTTGCCTGTCGCACCGCTTGCACCGAGCACGAGAGTAGTCATTAATATTTTCTTTTGGAACAGATCATGCGCTTAACGCATAACGCCACATGCCACAATGAGCCACGCTTGACGGCGACGACCGAAGCGGAAGCCAAGAGAGTTGCGGTCAAGCGTCGGTCTCCATTGTGTTGTCAGGCGGCGCTCTTTTATTGCCGCCAAGGCGATCAAAATCAGGCAGGCGCAATACGGCCCTGTCATGAACCATGCGTAATAGTTTCCGGGGATATCCATGTGTGCATGGTAATCGTACGCGTCCAGCCCTGCACCGATTAAAGCCAATGCAGTGAAGGCGACTATCAACTTGACTCGCACGCTTGACTCGCGGCCTTTGACTCCGCCGAGAACCAACCCCAACGACTACCCCACTTACCCCTGCAAGCGTCGCATCGAAGGCAAATTGTCCGGAAAAGAGCTGACCGAATAGAAATCCCGGGGCCGCCACAAATACTACGTAGATACGGCATAAATCGACTAATGTTTTCAGCACGATTGCAACCTGACGTTTAAGCTGTGCCGCGCCACCATCCATGTGAACCACGCAAGCAACGTAATACGTTCCGGCAACGGCACGAGCGCCTTGTTATGCAGTCAATATCAATCAACTTTTTGCCCCAAACTCATTAATGTTTAATGAAAAGTTTTTATTGTCAGTAGCAATTGATCTTGCTCCAACCCGTCTACTTCGTAGATAAGGCCAAATCCATCCTTTTCATACATACGCTTAAGAGTAGCAACTTGCGCTTTATCGTAACCACCAATACTCCATCTACCATCCGTAGTTTGTAGCAGACCCACCATACATCCCGGGAGGTCAGAAGTAGCAATAAACTCCTCGATTCTCGTTCTGGCCTCAGGAGTAACAATGAGATCTAGTTTCTCTGCCATGAGATCTAACGCCTCGCATCAGCAGCTGAGGTAAGCGTTAGCCTGCCGAAGTCCGGCTGCATGCGCTTGTTATGAGCATTGCTGTTCGTTTCTTTCCCATTACTCGCAGCACTTTAAAGACTCCTCCATTAAAATTGTCAGATTATATTTTTCTACAGTGTGCGATTCAGCGCATGAGGGATGCCAACAATCTAGTCTTCATTATTTCTGTCAACATCAACAAGAAAATCCTTATGCAACCAGTTTCTTCCTAATAAAAGACCGTACTCCATTTTTTCACGATCATTAAGGCTTACAAGAATACTCTTTTTCGAGTTCTTCCATTTTAGTGTCAATAGGACTTTATACCGACGTTCCGATCCCTCTGAAGTTTTAATCGTTGCAACAGAAGCTATCTGCGTTTCAATTATTTTAGATTGACCTTTCTTATTCACAAGGTAAAACGAAATAGGTTTGCCTTTAGGATTATCAGATGGATCAACCTTGATTTTTTTGGCATGAATGCTGGATGTTTTAGCGCCAGTATCAACGCGAGCTATAAAACTCAAATTTGCCTCTTCAATATGAATCACCTCAGTAGCACCAACAATCTGCTTATGAACATCGGCCTGTGCATTTAAAACTACCGAAAATGCTGCTGCCAGCAGTATGGTGGAGTAGTTTAACCGCATCACGAATCTGCGCCTGTGTTTATAACGTTTGAGTTGAGCCGCGCGGCCACGGGCAGAACCGCGAAGCGCCGCAAAACCACCCCGCGTCGGACTCGGACGATTTGTTATAAGGCTATACTCGCACATACTTCGGAACCTTCGCTTTCAAGAGCTTTACTAATTCGGGATCCAAATATTCATAAACATCCGGAATATCCAGAACCGCCAGCTTTTTACCCTTCAATTGTTCCTTAAACTTTTTCGATATTTTGTTCCGATGTGACTTCTCCATAACGAGAACAACATCAGCCCACTCAATTAGGTCCACCGACACAGGGGTAGCAGCATCACTATTAGTACCAGCCCCTATTGCTTCAACTCCAGGGTATTCTGAAAATACCGTCTCTGCTGTGGGACTCCTTAGCCTGTTCTCGCTACAAACAAATAAAAGCTTCTTCATCCCTCTTCTTTAGCCTAACAACGTCTGAATTGAGCGGCGCGCGTCAGCGCGTCGGGCTGGGCTGACTTGTTAGGCATATAGCTATTCATCGGAGCACTGGAGTGTTTCACGATTCCAGCTCCCTCCTCGATCCAAGCAACTATCGCTTAATTCAAAGCGCCAAATATACGGACTAATGATCAGCAGTGCCCCGAGCACAATAAATGCGGCAGATCCTTTAGTCGCGCTTGGGAAAGTTTGGATACCCTTGAACAGGCCCAGTCCGAAAGAGACTGCTGCCAATGCAAAACAAAGATGTCCTATAGCTCGGCGAGACCACCCTATGGGATATGGGTTTGGCGGCCCTCCTGACACCCAAGCACTGTAAATGGCGCTATTCAGATAGAGCAATGCCACTATGATAAATGCGGTCAGCACTAGCCACCTTGTCAACTGTCGAAATATTGATGACTGTGCAGTCATGTTCATATGCCTAAGCGTCGATTGGAGTGAATGGTTAGAGCCCAATTAACTGGCTTCCTTCAACGATTCAACTTCTTCTTCAAGTCGTGTTCCTAACCGGTCTTTCTCTACCTCAAGGTCATACCTTGTCTGCAGGTTCAGCCAAAACCGGTCTGTCATGCCGAAGTATCGTGAAAGACGCAATGCTGTATCTGCGGTAATCGCCCGTTTACCGTGCACAATTTCATTGATTCGACGTGCAGGCACACTAATGGCCTTGGCCAAGCGATATTGGCTAACACCTATCGGCTTCAAGAACTCCTCTAAAAGAATCTCGCCAGGATGAATCGGAGGTAATAATTTATTGCTCATGGTATTCACCTAATGATAGTCGACGATTTCAACGTCAGTAGCATGTCCAGACTTCCAGCAGAAACAGATTCGCCACTGATCGTTCACCCTGATAATGTATTGACCCTGCCTGTTTCCAGAAAGCTTCTCTAATCGGTTTCCCGGGGGAATCCGAAGATCTTCAATCGCATCTGCACCGTCAAGGAGATCAAGTTTGCGTTGAGCAAGTTTCTGTATTTGCATCGAAAATCGCTTGGCCCGCTCACGTTTGAAAATCCGTTCTGGATCTTTGTCTCGAAAGGTCTTGATCATAGGGATGGAACATAACGCGTCGCGTTATTATCGTCAAGCGTTACTAGATGCCTGCTTTGGGCTCTAACACCTTGCTCAGCGGTGGGATGAAGCGCAGCTTTAGCCCGTCCGGTGGAAGCCCGTAGGGCTGTAACGAACTGCAGCAATTTGTTATGCCCTTACTACAAATAGAAAATCCAAACCAGCCTCAATGTGGTTCAGGCCGACTGATAAGATACGCCATGATTGAAATAAGAAAAATAGTCATGCCTGCCAAAACCCACATATTATCAATACGCTGATACATGACCACCCAACTTACTGTAAGCATTAGAAGCGCAATCACTTTGCTGGATCGTGAAATTCCCCCATGGTTCTCCCAGTCAATCAGGAGTTTGCCAAGATGCGGGTGCGCATACAGCCAGCGGTGCAAACGATCTGAGCCCTTTGCAGAAAACCAGGCCGTTAATAGCAAAAAGGGAACTGTTGGTAGTCCAGGAAGAAAAACACCAACAATGGCGAGTGCCAGAAACAAGTAAGCCAGCAATAAAGCGACCAAGCGCGACATGTTCAATGATTTAATTAAACTTTAATAATTCGCGTATGCGTGTCTCGGTAGATTCTAATGCTGCACACTAGGCATAACGTTTGAATGAAGCGGCGCGCGTTAGCGCGTCCGGCCCGAAGGGGTGTACTCGAATGATTTGTTAGATTTCATCTCGCTAGATCAGGTAACGGTCAATATCAAGCGAGCCATGAAAGATACCGAGGATATCTATCTTCCCTGACTCTTTTATAAGGTAGGTTCTTCGATAATGGCCGCAGAGAAGAATGCGCACATTTCGGCCAGACACTGTTTGGTATTTATGCCCAATTTCAGGGTGTTCAATTAACACCTGTGATTTTTCGAATATAGATGATATGACTTTTTCAGCCGCATCTGGACTGTCTACTGAAATGTACTCAAAGATATCTTGGAGCCACTGAGCCGACTCCTCAGTCCATCTTATTTCTGCCATGATCGGATACGGCGCCCCATTTCTTCGCTGGAAATAGTTCTCCCTTTATCCGAATCCGCCAAGCCCCGTTGGACCATTAAATTAAATGCCAACTCCCGTAAGATCTCGTCATATGAGCTATCATCTGGTTGATTCTGAATAAGTTTTGTAAGTTCGTCTTTTACTGTTGCCATGAAATCCTCCTCCCCAAATTTTATTCTAGCCCCTAGAAGTAAAAATTGAAATCTAACGTCTCGCCTCAGTCGCGCGGCTTTGCCGCGTCGATCTGGAGGCATTTGTTATGTGTCGTTATCAAATCGCTCTGGGGCATTTTCTAGTAGCCGTTTGCCGTGTATTACTGCCACAATTAATATCTGCTCAGGTTCAACCCGATACACTAAGCGATAACTATAAATAAACCGCTCCCTTATGACCTCGTCTCCAATTTCTGGTACAACACGACCTATTAAAGGAAAATCACGGATATTTCTAGATATCGATAGTATTTCCGTAACAACAGCCCGGGCATAATACTCAGAATCTCTAGCAATAAATTCTGCGATGGATTCGAGATCCTCTATTGCCTCAGGAGACCACTTTACTTCGAGGTCCATTTATTAAGCATCCTTTCTGCATCATCCTGGCTGACTACCCCCTCCGTCTCAGCGCGCTCAATTCCTCTGTGAATTTTTTCGACAATATACAGATGATATTGGACATCCTCTAGTGAACAATCATCAGGAAGTTTATCTAGAAGTCCTCTTACATCTTCTTTAGCTGTACTCATAACTCATTACCTCTTTGTGTTAAGACACATAACGCTTGAGCCAAGCCGCGCTACCACGGGCAGAACCACGAAGTGCCGCAAAACTCTCCAGCGTCGGCATGAGCGATTGGTTATATGCCGATTCACTCATGTGTTGATCGCTTGAGTATTTCGGACACCCACTGATTGATGCTTTTACCTGCGGCCGTCGCTCGCGCCGCAATTTCACTATGTAGCCTGGGTGGAATCCTGAGATTAAACTTACCTGAATATTCTTTCGTTGGGGGTATACCCTTCTCTTCACAAACCTCCAAATATACCTTTAGCGAATTCTTGAACTCCTTTCGAAGACTTGCTGGGCTTTTACCATAAAAATCTGCGCTCCCATTCAGCCCAAGAATTTCTCCTCGAAATTGATCAAGTTCAGGGTCGTATTCAATCTTTGCCTTGTAACCATCGACTTCCATTATATTCACGGCTTCACCTCATATAACTCTAACCAATTGCGAATACTGGCAATCGCTCCTTTGTCAGTATTCGGTGATGGGTGCGGTCTGTGAAATGCTCGAACTTCGCTGAAAAGCACTACGGCAACTCTGGACCCTGCTCTTTCAGACACATCCGCACCCAGCGCCTTGAACAGAGACTCAATATCTTTCCATGGGATATTACCGCTAGTTGGCCGTTTGTAGATTAGCTCTAGCGTTTTCTGATGCTTGCGCTTCATCATGTGATAGTACCACTATATGGTACCATGTCAAACCTAAGGCATATAACGGCTGAAGCCAGCAGCGCGCGTCAGCGCGTCGGACTGGGCTGAGTTGTTAGAGGGCGCCACGGTAAACATCCTTCCGATGACCCACCTTCACTACAACGACGACAAGCTCATTACCTTCGATGCTGTATACAATACGATAAGAACCTTGGCGTATCCGATATTTATCATGACCGGATAGCTTCTTTGAACCTGGGGGGCGTGGATCATTAGCCAGTTGGCCAATGCGACGGATTATGCGTTGCCGTTCTTTCTTTTGCGGTATGGCTTCAATTTCTTTCACCGCAGAACGCTTAATCGATACCTTATATTTTTCCACGTCGTTTCAGATCTTTAACGACATCTTCATACGGCAAGCTGGGCTCGTTCACCCTGTCTTCGAAAGCAGCAAGGTCCTCGGCATCCTCAACAAGGCTTAATTGCACAGCCTCATTGACCAGGTCCGATATGGATCGCTCAGTCTCTGCTGCTTTGACCCGGAGTGCGCGGTGAAGCGCTGGATCAAAATATACGGTTGCTCGTTTGGGATCACTGCACATGGGGTAATATATAGCACTATGTCGCTATAACGTCAAGACGTTATATTCAGCCCTCTAACGTTTAAGCTGTGCGGCGCGACGTAAGGAGCGTCCGAACCAGCGCTTTGTTAGCTGTTATTATCCTGATTATATGGAAACTTTGTATGCCCATATCTGTGGATGAGAACCGCTATTGCTATTAATAATATAGCGCCAGAAATACCCAACATACGCCAGTTATCCATACTCTTCATATCTAAAATTAAGTATCGAGCCAATGCAACAATTGCAATATATAGAGGCATTCGGACAGGCAACTTTCCAGACTCAAGATACATGGCAACCATCGCCAGTACTTCGAGATATATGAAAAGAAGCAGCAAGTCAGCTAATGTGACCGTTTTTGCTTCTATCATTGAGAAAACTTCAATTCCGACTGCAATTACAGTCGCAATAGCAATTATTATTAGGCCGATGTCCTCGATAAAGGTAATCGCTTTATTTCCATATTTGCTGATTTCTTTCATAAATATATTTCCAGTAATTATTACAGCTAACGTTTGAGTCGAGCCGCGCGGCTTAAACACTCACCGCGAAGCGCCACAATACTTTCCCGCGTCGGCTCGGACGGCTTGTTATATGCTGACTCATATTTCACTAATTTCTTCTTTTTCTGAAACCAGTGCTCCAAATATCATCTCTGCCGTTTCTTCATCTAATTCCACGAAGCGCATTTCTTTTTTAGAAAATTGATCTGATTGCATGTACTCAATTTCTGGATTGAAATACAAGCTTCCACACTTAATAAGCCTGCCTCCCGCAGCTTCTACTACAGAGCACTCATCAGGCAACTCCAGCTCTTGTGTAATTGTGATTCTAAATCTCTTCATTATTTATTGCATATAACGACTGAAGCCAGCCGCGCGCGTCAGCGCGTCGGACTGGGCTGACTTGTTATATGCCAACTTCATTTTACCCTCCCATTTAGAGCAAGCAGCCTTGCAACTACTGCTGCCCCAATTTTTTGGAATTCCTCATCGGTTAATTGCATTTCATCAATTGCATCGTTATTGAATTCCGGGGTAAAGGTATAGAAGTAATCGTGCTTCCAATTGATTGGTAATTCTTGTTGGTCTGATTTTACATCGTCCATGAATATACGACTTTTGCCATCGCCCATATCCCTGAGGCAAACGGCTAAACCCATTTTGCTTCTTATTTTGTCATCGTATTCCATGATTTGCCTTTGGCATATAACGTATAAGCATTTATCCGTTGTGCACAGCATGACGGATAAATGTCTGTTGGACTAAGCCGCCACCAACGGCGGGTAGTCTTTATATAGAGGGGATTGTATTCGTCGAAGCCGGACTTGTCGAAGTCTGCCAGGTTGGAGCAGGCACGCGATGTTGCCAGGGCACTGCTCCGTATCCTTTAACTCATGACTTTAGCCTCCATTTACCGCGTCGATTATTGCTGTTTTCAGTGTACAGACCGCACGCCACCCCGGGCGGCGTGCCGCCCGTTTCGGCTTGCACCGCTTGTCACATGTCAGCGCTGTTCAGATCATCCTCCTTCCCAACGCATCGGTGCCAGTGGGTAGGCCACGTGAACCATGCCCTGGTGGCACTTCGGACACGGGTAACCGGCAAAGGACGCGTCGGGTGTCACGTCTGCTGAGGCTGCCGGGGGCTCGCCACCCTGCGCCAGCACGCCCCGGATCTGCTTGAGCTTTTCCACCCGGCACCGGTTTGCCAGAAAACCGTAATGCCGTAGACGCATGAAGCCTTTGGGCAGTACATGCAGCAAGAATCGCCGGATAAACTCCACGCTCGACAACCGCATCACCTTCGACTTATCGTGATCCCGGTAGTCCTTGTAGCGAAAGACGACCTGATCGCCTTCCAGCCCCAGGATGCGCCGGTCACTGATGGCAATGCGGTGACTGTAGCGCGCCAGGTAGGCCACCACACTCTCTGTGTGAGATACACAGGCCTTGCTGTACACCACCCACTCGGCCTGCATCAGGGTATCCAGTGTGTTATCTATGTCGCCGGGCCGGGTGATGCGGTGCAATTCACCTTGTCGAGAGGCCGCGCGCAAGGCGCTGACCATGCGTCCTCGAACATGCCGGGACAAGGCACGTACCGGGAACAGGTAATTGCCCTTGGCTTGCTGCCACTGACCTGCCGGGTTCAGTACACCACCGGGGATCAGGCAATGCAGGTGAACGTGCTGGCTCAGGTTCTGGCCCCAGGTATGCAGCACTGCTGTCATGCCCAGTTCACCACCAAGGCGCCTGGGATCGGCGGCAAAGGTCTTGAGCGTCGCCCAGACACTCTGGAACAACAGACCATAAATGACCTGTGGATGTAACTGCACCCACGGGTTCAGCGTATGCGGTAACGTGAAGACCAGGTGGTAGTAGCTCACCGGTAACACGGCAGCCTGTTGTTGCTCGCACCAGCGCCGTGAGGCACGTTGCTGGCAACGCGGACAATGCCGATCCCGGCAGGCATGGTACTGGGGCACATCGTAGTCACAGTGATCGCAATGCAGCTGAAGACCACCCAGGGCGGCAGTGCGGCAAGCCCGGATGTGGCTGCACACCTGCCATTGCCGGGGACTGAGCCGCTGCTCCCGGCCCAGAAAGCTCCCCAGGACGGATTGCAGATCAGTGGCGCTCATGATCCACCTCCAGCGCACCGATCAGGTCGGTGCACGCCTGGCCTGCCTGATACCCGGGCACCCAGTGCACATAGCGCAGCGTGGAGTGAATGTTCTGGTGCCCCAGCAGCCGTTGCAACTGGTGCACCGGCAGACCCGCCTCCAGCTGGTGGGTGGCATAGGCATGGCGCAGGCTGTGGATACCGCCCACCTTGTCGATGCCAGCACACCGCTTGGCGCGGGCAAACACCCGCTGGGGCGTGGAAATACCCAGCGCAACACTCGTATCGCGACGTGGAAACAACCACAACGCGGGTCGGTATTGCCGCCAGTAGCCCCGCAGCTTCTCCAGCAGTGACGCTGATAAAATCACCTGCCGGTCCTTCGCACCCTTGCCCTGCTCAATCCGCAACAGCTGGCGTTCACTGTCAATATCCCGCACCTTCAGGGCTACCAGTTCACTGACCCGTAGCCCACAGCCATAACAGGTCATCAGCAGCATCCGGTGCTTGGGATTGCGACACGCCGACAGAATCTGTCCCACTTCCGCGCGGGTTAACAGCTCCGGAATCCGCTGCGCGGCCTTCGGTACCTGCAACTGTATATCGAAGCTGCTCCAGTTCAGCACCTGAAGATACAAAAACCGGATACCGTTCAGGTAGAGCCGGCAACTGGCTCCGGATAATCCGCGCTCCTTGACCAGATACAGAAAATACGCCTGCAGCTCATCAACGTTGAGCTGATCTGGCGGGCGATGGAAATAGCGTGCAAGGTCGCTTACTGCAGCGAGATAACTCTCGTGGGTCCGAACTGAAAAGCCACGCACCTGCATGGCATCCATCATCTTTTGCCGTAACGGTGTCATCGTCCTTCTCCTCAGAAATGACCAACAGTGGTCATCTCTGAGTGTGGACACGCACCTTACCGTTTGCCGGAAAGACCGGAAGAGATAGCAGCTACCGCGAAGCGGTTTAGTTCAACTACTATTAGAAGGCCTAAAAGTCAGATTTGTCTTACGACTTTTAGGTCATTATTAAAAGTTGACCATCCCTGAATCAACGGGTTAGGTTCATATAGCACGGCCTAAATGAAAAAACAAATCTGGCAAGGAGGCCAGTATGTCGAAGTCACCACTACTTGAAAAAGTTCGCGCTGCAATTCGAATTCGCCACTACAGCCTGCGCACAGAACAGGCATATATTCACTGGATTCGCAGATTCATCCTTTTCCATAACAAGCGTCATCCTGATGATATGGGAGAAACAGAGATCTCCGCCTTTCTCTCAGATCTTGCAGTCAACCGAAAGGTAGCTGCATCAACGCAAAACCAGGCACTTTCGGCAATACTGTTTCTGTACCAGAAGGTTCTGGACCGCAAGCTTGAATGGCTTGACGAAGTCGTCAGGGCCAAGCGCCCGCGCCATCTTCCTGTCATTCTCACGCGGGATGAAACACACCAGCTATTGTCAGACATACCCGGCACCAATGGGCTGATAACGCGTCTACTATACGGTACCGGTATGAGGAAGATGGAGTGCCTGCGGCTACGGGTTCAGGACATTGATTTTGATTACCGGCAGATTTGCGTGCGATCCGGAAAAGGCGACAAGGACCGGGTAACCATGCTGCCTGTGTCACTGGCCGAACCATTGCACCAGCAACTCGACAAGGCACGCAAAATCCATAACCTTGACCTGGAGGAAGGCTATGGCGAAACAGCACTGCCCTTCGCACTGTCACGAAAATACCCCCATGCAGGCAGAGAGTGGCGCTGGCAATATGTCTTCCCGGCAACACGCCGCAGCGTCGACCCGTACAGCGGGCAGGTCAGGCGGAATCACTGGTTTGACACCAATGTTAGCAGGTCAATAAGGGAGGCAACGCGTAGGCTTGGGATCACCAAGCGTGTCGGCGTGCACACGTTGCGCCACAGTTTCGCGACCCACCTCATCGAGAATGGATACGACATCCGCACTGTGCAGGAACTGCTCGGCCACAAGGATGTCAGGACAACCCAGATCTACACACACGTACTCAACCGCGGCGGCCGCGGTGTGCGCAGTCCGCTGGATGCAGGCTAGGGCCGCTTCGGGTGCTTGCCGTCGCTTGTGAACAGCCCCTGCTTTTCATGATGCAGCGCTGAGATGTCCAGGTCGCCGAGACCGTCCTCCATCAGGCGCCGGTAGTGGATCAGGGTCATCTCGACCACGGGCAATGCCACACCAAACTGCGCGGCCATCTGCTGGCAGATGGCGAGGTCCTTGTGGTGCAGGGCGACGCGGAAACCGGGTTCGTAGTTGCCGCGCGTCATGGTGGGGCCGCGATGCGCGAGGAACCAGTTGCCCGCCGCGCCCGAGCCAACCACGTCTATCACCTTGTCCAGTGGTAGTTCCAGCGCCGCGGCAAATGCCAGCGCCTCGCTCACGGCCTGGTTGATGCCGGCCGCCATGACCTGGTTGACCGCCTTGGTCGCCTGCCCTGCCCCGACCGGCCCCATGTGCTCGATGCGCCCGGCGATGCTGTCCAGCACCGGCCTGACCTGGCGCAGGACTTCGGCATCACCGCCGACCATCATCGCGAGGGTGCCGTTGCGCGCACCTTCCATGCCGCCCGAGACCGGCGCGTCGAGAAATTCGGCCTTCGCTTTCCGCAGCCGGGCGGCGGCCTCGCGCGCAGTGTCGCGGCTGATGGTGGAGGTGTCCACGACCACCGTGCCGGCATGTACACCGGGCAGCATGGTCTCGATCACTTCCAGCACGTCGGCATCTGCCGAGACCGACAGGATGACGAGATCACAGTTTTGCGCCAGCGCCGCCGGTTCGACCGCGACGGGCACATCCAGTTCGTCCGCCAGTTGCCGGGATTTTTCCATGGTACGGTTCCACACCGCGGCAAGGTAGCCGGTCCTGTGCAGGTTGCGCGCCATGGGGGCGCCCATGGCGCCAAGGCCGATCACACCGGTTTTCATTGCAGTTCCTCCAGCTCAGGTCGCATTGTTATTGTTCAAATGCGCGGATTCGATGAAGGTAACCTTACCGCGAATTTGCGCCGGGTGCGATCAGGTGAGCTTGTGATCGCGGTCAGAAGACCGCTCCTACAGGTGCATCTGTTATTTGTAGGAGCGGTCTTCTGACCGCGATATCTACTCCTCTTCCAGGTACGTCGTGCCGCTGAGGCCGCCTTCCAGCGCCTGCAGGCAGGTCGTGCGCTCCAGGCCGGTGAGGCCGGCTGCGGTGATCTTCTCGCGGTAACGCGCCATCAGCCGTTTCGGCTCGAACTCGACATAGCGCAGCAGTTCATCGACGGTATCGCCGTGGCGCGCATCGACCAGGCGGTAGCTGCCGTCGGCGGACAGCTCGACATTGACGGCGTCGGTATCGCCGAACAGGTTGTGCATGTCGCCGAGGATTTCCTGGTAGGCACCCACCAGGAAAAACCCCAGCAGGTAGTGCTCGCCGGCGCGCACGCCATGCACCGGCAGGCTGGTCTCGACGCCGGCACTGTCGACGTAGTACTCGACCTGGCCGTCGGAGTCGCAGGTAAGGTCATGCAGGATGGCGCGCCGGTCCGGACACACGTCGAGCTGCTGCAGCGGCATGATCGGAAACACCTGGTCGATGCCCCATACATCCGGCAGCGACTGGAAAATCGACAGGTTGCAGTAATACTTGTCCGCCAGCTTGCGGTTGATTTCATCGAACTCGGCCGGCGGCTCGGCCAGCTCTTGCAGCAACTCCTGCACCCTGTGGCACAGCTCGAAATACACCGATTCACCATGGGCGCGCTGCGCCAGGTTCACCTGCCCCTTGATGTACTGCACGCGCAGTTCAGGCAAAATTCCGGTCGCCTCGCGGTAGCTTTCGATGGCGTTGCCGGCTTCGCAGCCCTGCAGACAGCGCTGCAGGCAGTCCTGCAGCTTTGCCACCGGTTCAACAGCGGGCCCCCGGTCATGCTCCGTGTCGACCAGCACCTGCTCGGTGTCGATGACGTTGGTGATCAGCACCGCATGGTGCGCCGTCAGCGCGCGCCCCGACTCGGTGAGCAGGTCCGGCGTCGGCAGGTCCTGTTCTCGGCAGATATCGGCAAACACCCCTACCAGCATGCGGGCATAGCTGGCGACATCGTAGTTCATGGAGCAGCTGCTCAGCGAGGCAGTGCCTTCGTAGTCGACACCCAGTCCGCCGCCGGCATCGACACTGTCCAGCGGCACGCCTGCCTGGCGCAACTCCGCCCAGGTACGGGCCACTTCCTGCAGTGCCGTCCGAAAATTCTCGATCCCGGCGATCTGTGACCCGGGATGACAGTGCAGCATCCGCAGGCAGTCCGTCATGCCGGCCTCCTGCAGGCGGTCCAGAAGGATCAGCATGCCGGCGGCAGTCAGGCCGAACTTGGAGCGATCACCGCCGGTGTTCTGCCATTTGCCGCTGGTCTCGGCGGACAAGCGCACGCGCACGCCGAGCCGCGGCCGGATGTTCATGGCGCTGGCTGCCGCCTTGATCAGTTCCAGCTCGGAAAGCTTCTCGATGACGATGGTCACCTGGTGGCCGAGACGCTGCGCGATCAGCGCCAGCCGAATGTATTCCGCGTCCTTGTAGCCGTTGCAGACGATAATGCCGCCGGGGTTCATGATGCCGATGACCGCCATCAGTTCCGGCTTGCTGCCTGCCTCCAGGCCGACGCGGGTCCCGCCATGACGCACAATGGCATCCACCACGTGCTGCTGCTGGTTGACCTTGATCGGATAGACGGCGGTGTAACGCCCCTCGTAGCCGGTCTCTTTCATGGCCGCCCGGAAGGCGCGGCACTGGCGATCAACCTGCTGGTGCAGGATATCGGTGAAGCGCACCAGCACCGGCCAGGAGAGCCCGGCCTCGCGCGCCTTGTGCGCCAGCTCGTACAGGTCCACGCTCGCCGCTCCCGGGACGCCGGCCGGCCGCGCGACCAGGTGGCCTTCCTCGCTCACGTCGAAATAGCCGGCACTCCAGCCGGCGATATTGTACTGCTCGCGGGTTTTTTCGATGTCCCAGTCCATGGCAGGCAACGATAAAGAGTGTTGCCCGGGGGTACAAGTAGTCATTGCCGGTTATTGTCCGCTGCCGGCAACTTCTTGTATGGTCGGGCCATTCACTGCAAGGGGGGGCAGCCGTGACGGGCAGGGACAACTGGTTTACCGAAGCCAGCCGCGAGGGCGGCTCGGCCTTCTCGCTGCGGGTGCGCGAGAAGCTGCATGACGAGCAGACCGACTTCCAGCGCATCGAGGTCTACGCCACCGAGGCCTTTGGCAATCTCCTGGTGATCGACGGCTGCGTGATGCTGACCGCGCGCGACCATTTCATCTACCACGAGATGCTGGTGCATCCGGCCCTGTACTCGCACCCTTCGCCCGAACAGGTGGTGATCATCGGCGGCGGCGATTGCGGCTGCCTGCGCGAGGTCCTGAAGCACGGCCGGGTCACGCGGGCGCTGCAGGTGGAGATCGACTCGGGCGTCACGCGACTGGCCGAGGAATTCTTTCCCGAGCTGTGCGTCTCCAATAACGACCCGCGCGCCGTGTTCCTCTACGAGGACGGTCTGCAGTGGATGAGCCACGCCGACCCCGGCAGCGCCGACGTGATCATCGTCGACTGCACCGACCCGGTGGGACACGCCGAGGGCCTGTTCACGGAAGCCTTCTACCGCGACTGCCTGCGGGTGCTCGGCGCTGACGGCCTGCTGGTGCAGCAGAGCGAGTCACCGCTGTATCACATGGATATCATCAACCCGCTGCGCAAGGCCATGGGCGCCGCCGGCTTCCGGGATGTGACGACGCTGTTCTTTCCGCAGCCCAGCTATCCCTCCGGCTGGTGGACGGCAACCCTCGCCGGCAAGCAGGAACTCGCGGGGCGCTTCCGGGAGGCAGACGCGCGCAACCGGCATTTCCCGACCAGCTACTACAACGCGGACATCCACCACGCCGCACTGACGCCGCCGGAATTCTTCAAACATGCGCTGGATTGAATGGCGCGTAACAATCAGCGGGGGAAAATTCCAATGGCGCTACTCAGTAGCGGCGTCTCTTATTTATAATCATGAATGGCCACGGAATCCACGGAAGAACACGGAATTATTATTGCTATGGTCATTTATTCTTCCGTGTTCTTCCGTGGATTCCGTGGCCATTTACAGGTTTCAAGGCACCTGGATCATTGCATTTACCCATACCGTAGGAGCGGCTTGCAGCCGCGATTCGCGCCTGCAAAGCGCTTGTGCCCACTGGGGTATTTATGCCCTTTAGGGTGCTCCTACAAGACGGCGCCAGGTCGGTCGCAGGTTTGGCGTCGGGAACCAACGGTATCAATCGCACCAGCGCGCGACGTCCGCCTCCGCTTTTGCCAGGACCGCTGCATGCTCGGCATCGTCAAGGTTCACGTGACTGCCATCATCCGCCACCCTATAGAGGGTGCTTGCCCTGCTTACCCGTGCCAGCCAGTCCCTGGCCTTGCTGCATTGCTGGCGGCGATTCTGTAATGCCGCCTCGGCCTCGGCCTGTTCACGCGCATCCTCGGCGTGCTCCTCATCGTAGGCCCGCAGCAGCTTGTCAGCCCGCTGCCGGCGCTCGGCAACATGCGCATCGACGTCGGGTGCGGCGGCCGGGACGATAATTCTGGAAGTTCCCGCGCAGGGCGCGTCACCATATTGCACGGTGCCGCTGCCATCGGTGCACTTGTAGATTTCCGCGGTGGCCGGCAGCCACGCCAGCAACAGCAGGGTAAACAACGTCAGTGCGAGTCTCATCAGGTGCATCCCGTAAAGATACGTGCGTCAGCGCAGCCGGTCCAGACACAGGCGCTGGCGCGCATCGAACAGGTGCCGCGACCCGACGGCGACCGCCGCCAGCGTCCCGAACCCGGTGCCGGCCGCGATCAGGAACATGATCAGTATCTGGTACTTCACCGCATCCAGCGGCGCAGCACCGGCCAGGATCTGGCCCGTCATCATGCCGGGCAGGCTGATGACGCCGGCGGCGGCCATGGCGTTGATGATGGGAATCATGCCGCTGCGGATCGCCTGGCGGCGAATGTCCGCGATCGCCGCGTCGGCGCGTTCCCCCAGCATCAGGCGCGCCTCGATGGTTTTCGCCTGTTCCCAGGCCGTCTGGGTCAGGCGGTCCATGGCAATCGAGATGCCGTTCATGGTGTTGCCCAGCAGCATGCCGAGCAGCGGGATGGCGTATTGCGGCGTATACCAGGGGTCGTCGCCGAGGATCACGGTCAGCGCGAAGATCGTCACCACGAACGAGGACACGAACATGGAGAAGGTCCCGACCGCGTAGCCCCACCAGCCGCGGAAGCGGCGCTCCTGGCGCACCATCACTTCCCGGCCGGCGATCAGCAGCATGACGCCGGCCATCAGCGTCACCCACAGCAGGCTGGCGTTATCGAACAGCACCTTCAGCACCAGGCCGATGAGCGACAGCTGGATTGCCGTGCGCAGCGCGGCGATGACCAGCTGGCGCCCGAGATCGGGATGCATGCGCAGCGACAACAGCGCGAGCAGCAGCACCAGCGTCGCGGCGATGGCCAGGTCGAGGACGCTCAGGACGATCATGCCGGCGACTCCGGCGCCTGCAGTTGCAGGGTGCCGGCCACGGTAGCGTAATGCCGGTCGCAAACGCGCGCGGCCTGTTGCCGGTCATGACTCACCCAGATAACGGCGGCCCTGTATGCTTCGCGGTAGGCCGCGATCATGGCTTCCACAAGCCGGGTATTTTCCGGGTCCAGGTTGGCTGTCGGCTCATCGAGCAGCAGCACGCGCGGCTGGTTGGCCAGCAGGCGCAGCAGCGCCAGCCGTTGTTTCTCCCCGCTCGACAGGCGCGCCACCGGCTGTTCGAGGATGGCATCATCCAGCCCTACCTCTGCCAGCGGCAGTGGTACGCCATTGTGAAAGTGGTCGGCAACGCGCGGCAGCCACCAGCTGCTTTCCGGGGGCAGCAACCCGACCTGGCGGCGCCATTCGGGTGGCTCGATGCTTTCCAGCGACATGCCGGACAGGCGCACCTCGCCGGCATGGGGATCGAGATCGGCGATGGCGCGCAGCAGTTGCGACTTGCCCGCGCCCGAGGGACCGGAAACGCAGATGCATTCGCCGGCGGCCACGTCCAGTGACACCGGGCCGATGGCGGGTCGTTGCAGCTTGTCGAGTTGCAGCAGGAATGGCTGTTGAGTCACGGGGTCCGGTGTTTGTGGTGTCAGGGTGGCTGTCATGCCACATCGTATATAACAGGTCGACCGCATGAAGTGAAACGGTATCCGGCAATATCCGGACAGGCGCACCGTCCGTAGCGCGGATTTCGCTATACTGCACCCGGGTAGAGCGCCAGTGAATTCAAACCACTTACAGGGGACCATGATGTCAGAACCAACCATTGCACAAAAAGCGCCGTATGCACAGGAACTGGAACCGGGAACCTACTGGTGGTGCGCCTGCGGCAAATCCAAAAACCAGCCGTTCTGTGACGGCTCCCACCAGGGCAGCGATTTTTCCCCGGTGAAACTGGAGATAACCGAAACAACCAAAGTCTGGCTGTGCGGCTGCAAGCACAGCGCCGACCAGCCGTTCTGCGACGGCAGCCACAAGGGGCTGTGAGAAAATGGGGACAGACCACGTTTTTATCTTCAGCGGCTGACAGGACATCCGCCGAAGGGGGAAATAAAAACGTGGTCTGTCCCCATTTTCCTTCGTGACATACCCGCATCGCTGCAGGCAAAAAAACGGGCGCCGTGGCGCCCGTTTTCAAACAGCCTCGTAATGCAGGTCTAGATGTTATAACCCGTCTCGTCGTGCAGCACGAGATCGAGACCCTCCGTCTCTTCATCCAGGGTAACACGCAGACCAATGACGGCATCGATGATCTTCAGCAGCACCCAGGAGATAACGGCACAGTACGCGAAGGTCGCGATCACACCGACAAACTGCACCCACACCTGGCCACCCATGCTCATGCCCTCGGCAAGCCCCGCGCCGCCCAGGGTCCCGACGAAGACACCGGCAAACAGCGTGCCGATAATGCCGCCGACACCGTGCACCGGGAACACGTCGAGCGAGTCGTCGACATGCAGGACACGCTTGAACAGGCTGGTCGCGAGGTAGCAGATCACGCCCGCGCTCAGGCCGATGATCAGCGCGCCGGCGGGACCGACGAAGCCGGAGGCCGGGGTGATGGTGCCCAGCCCGGCCACCATGCCGGTCACGATACCCAGCACGCTGGGCTTGCCATGACGCACCCATTCCATTGTCATCCACGCGAGTGAACCGGCCGCGGCACTGATGTGCGTTACCAGCATGGCCATGCCGGCGTCCCCGTTGGCCGCCAGCGCACTGCCGGCGTTGAAACCGAACCAGCCCACCCATAGCATCGCGGCACCGGCCACGGTCATGGTCAGGTTATGCGGAGGCATGGCGGTTCCGGGGAAGCCCTTGCGCGGCCCCAGCACCAGCGCTGCGACCAGCGCCGCCGCACCGGCGTTGACATGCACCACGGTGCCGCCGGCGAAATCCAGCAGGCCCATTTCCTGCAGCCAGCCGCCGCCCCAGACCCAGTGGGTGACCGGCGCATAAACCAGGACCAGCCAGAGTGCCGAGAACCACAGCATGGCGGAGAATTTCATGCGTTCGGCGAAGGCGCCCACGATCAGCGCCGGGGTGATGATGGCGAAGGTCAGCTGGAACATGGAAAACACGGTTTCCGGAATACTGCCGACCATGCTGTCGCGGGTCACGTTTGCCAGCATCAACTGGTCGAAGCCGCCGATCCACTTGTTCATGCCGCCGCCGTCACCGAAGGCCAGCCCGTAGACGAACACCAGCCACAGCAGCGACACGACGCAGGTGATGGCAAAGCATTGCATCAGCACGGACAGCACGTTCTTGCTGCGTACCAGGCCGGCGTAGAACATCGCCAGCCCCGGGATGGTCATGAACAGCACCAGTACCGTGGCTGTCAGGATCCATGCGGTGTCCCCGACATTCAGTTCATCGGCACCCGCCAGTGACGGCAGCAGGCCAAGCAGCACGCCGGCCAGCAGTGCCCGGCACCCTTTTGAAGCAGGAAGACTCATTGGTTTTTCTCCCCTTGTGTCCCTTTTGTTTTCGGGTTTGTTCAGAGTGCGTCCGGGCCGGTTTCGCCGGTGCGGATGCGGATGGTCTGCTCCAGGTTGGAAACAAAAATCTTGCCATCGCCGATCTTGCCGGTGTTGGCCGCACCCGAGATGGCGTCGATGACCTGCTCGACCTTGTCCGCGGCAACACCGATTTCCAGCTTGACCTTGGGCAGGAAGTCGACCACGTACTCCGCGCCGCGGTAAAGCTCGGTGTGGCCCTTCTGGCGGCCGAAGCCCTTCACCTCCGTGACGGTGATGCCCTGGACGCCAATCTCTGACAGGGCCTCGCGCACGTCGTCCAGCTTGAAGGGTTTTATAATTGCCGTGATAAGTTTCATTGTTTTCCTCCGCTTGTTCGGAATCAGCTGTTACGGGATACGCATGATACCAAAGGGTGCATTGGATTAGTGCATCTGCCTGGGTCTATCCTGCATTCCCGGCTTAATTCCAGTGACCTGCCGGCTACAACCGCATATCCATCTAATAAGCTGTTGGTGTTGTTGGTCATTCGAAAACATATCGCGGTCAGAAGACCGCTCCTACAGGTACCCGGCAACCCATCGTAGGAGCGGTCTTTTTATGCCCGTTTTTTGGGTACTGACCGCGATTTCATATTTCGGCGATCGCTGCAGGCAAAAAAACGGGCGCCGAAGCGCCCGTTCATTGCCGGTTGTGAGACTGCCGGGACTAGATGCCGGAACCTTTCGATCCGACGAACTCCGGATAGGCTTCCAGCCCACACTCTCCGATATCGACACCCTCGTATTCCTCTTCCTCGCTGACGCGGATACCGATGACCATCTTGATGATACCCCAGGTGATCAGG